>NZ_JBCLVB010000007.1:0-46676 GCF_039548455.1 Luteimonas sp. MJ250
TTCTTTCTTTTTTGGTTGTGTTTTGTGGTGTGGTGCTCCCCCCCCCCGACGCCGGCGACGTCTGGATCGACGCCACGCGCAGCCGCGAGCGTGCGCCGCTGCACGCGCGCGAGCCGCTGCCGTTCCGCTACGGCCTGCCCGTACATGCGGGCGGCGGCCTGGTGGAGATCCCCGCGCCGAAGCCCGCACTGCCGGACGTCGAAGTCACGCAGCGGATCCGCCTGCACGCGTCCGGCGGCGAGGCCCGGGCGCTGTTCGGCGTCGTGACCGACTACCGCCGCGGCGAGGCCGAGGACCGGCGCGTGCAGTACGAGGACAGCGCCCGCGGCGATATCGGTGAACGCTATCTGTCCTATATGCGCTCGTTCTACGACGGCATTGCCGCCGCCGGCAGGCCCGATGCGGCCGAGCCGCCGGCGCCGGGCGTGATGCGCACGGTCGAGGGCTACCGCCTGGACTGGAACCTGCAGCGGGACGGCCAGGCCTTCGGCATCGTCCTGTTCCAGCTTGGCGACTGGTTGCCGACCCTGGCGCAGGGCACGAGGACCGCGCCGCGGCTGCTCGCAGGGCCGCAGTACGCAACGCACACGATCCGCGTCGACTATCCGCGCGGCTGGTCCATCACGCCCGGCGAAGATCGGGTCGAGAACCCGTGGTTCACGTTCGAACGCCGCGTGGACGTGGAGGGCGATGACCTGGTGGTCTCGGGCAGCTGGCGCCGCCACGCCGACGACGTCCCGGCCGCCGACTACGCCCGCTTCCGCACCGACATGGAGCGCGCCAGGGACCTGCTGGCGTACCAGGTCGACCTGGACGCAACGCCGGCCGTTTTTTCCGCGCGCGCGGCGGACTGGGCCTGGCCGGCGGCGGCCACCGTCGCCCTGGCCGCGCTGCTGGGCCTGGCATGGAGGCGCAGGCGCAGGGACCGGCTGTCGGGAATGCTGTTCGCGCCCAGGCCGACGATGGCGACGCTGCTGCAGCGCCCGCGCGCGTGGTGGCCGGCGCTGGCGCTGATGGCGTTGACCGCCGTGCTGGGCGCGGCGCCCGACTTCGTCGACGAGTCCCTCGGCGGCAACCTGGTGCTGGCGATCGTGAGCCTTGTGTCGTCGCTGGCCTGGTTCCCGCTCTACACGCTGTTGCTGATGGGTTGCCTGCGCATGCTTTCAGTACGCGCCGGCTACGGCAACCTGCTGCTGGCCGCCGCCTGGGCATGCGTGCCCTACCTGCTGTTCCTGCTGCTTGCCGGCATGGCGCTCGGTGGTCGGATCGAGGTCTTTGCCGACGGCCATGAAATGCAGCCGTCCGACCTTCCCGGCGTCCTGCTCGCGGTGCTGCTGGTGCTCACCGGCCTGTGCTGGAGCCTCGTGACCAGCGTCAACGCGGGCGCGGTGGCGGCATCCACCGGGCGCGCGAAGATGTTCGGCGCATTCGCGCTGTCCTTCCTGTTCCTGGTCGGCCTGGCGCTGGTCGTGGGGCTGGTCGCCGCCGTCGTCTATTTCTCAAGGGGCGGGGTCCTGTGATCCCGTCCCGCCACCGATCCCAGCCTTCATGCCAGCCCCGTCCGGAGCATCGCAAGCCATGACACGTTCCAGCGTTCCGTCCCCGATCCCCGCGCGCATGCGCGGCCTCAACCGCGCCGAAATCTGCGACGTCAATTTCAGCGAGTTCGTGCGCGGCTGGGAGGGCGGCGTCGGCCACGCGCCCGCCGCCGGCGACGCCATCCTGCCAGGCAGCGCGCTCGACGCCTCCGGCTTCATGGAGCTGTTCGAATCGCAGCTGATCAGCCGCCACCTGGACCTGATGGCGCGCGTGCTGCGGGTGCAGAACAAGGTCTTCTACACCATCGGGTCCAGCGGCCACGAGGGCAACGCGATGGTCGCGCGCGCCACGCGCCACACCGATCCCGCGTTCCTGCATTACCGCTCCGGTGGCTTCATGGCCGAGCGCTTCCGCAAGCTTCCGGGCATGGATCCGGTGATGGATTCGGCGCTGTCGTTCGCGGCGTCAAAGGACGATCCGGCCTCGGGCGGTCGCCACAAGGTGTGGGGCAGCAAGCCGCTGTGGGTGCTGCCGCAGACGTCCACCATCGCATCGCACCTGCCCAAGGCCTTCGGCACCGCGGTTGCGATCGAGCAGGGCAGGCGCATCGGCCACCCGCTGCCGGTGCCGGGCGACAGCATCGCCATCTGCTCGTTCGGTGATGCATCCAGCAACCACGCCACCGCCCAGACCGCGTTCAACGCCGCCGCCTGGACCGCCTACCAGAAGCTGCCGGCGCCGGTGCTGTTCGTGTGCGAAGACAACGGCATCGGCATCTCGGTGAAGACGCCCGACGGCTGGATCGCGCGCAACTTCGCGCAGCGCCCGGACCTCGACTATTTCACCGCCGACGGCCTGGACCTGGCGACCGGCTATGGCGACGTGCAGCGCGCGGTCGACCACTGCCGCCGCACCCGCCGCCCCACCTTCCTGCACCTGCGCACCACCCGGATCATGGGCCACGCCGGCACCGACTTCGAGATCGAATGGCGCTCGATCGAAGAACTGTGCGCGGTCGAGGCCACCGACCCGCTGCTGCGTTCGGCCGCGATCGCGCTCGAATCCGGGCTGATGTCCAAGGACGACGTCATCGACCTGTACGAGGCCACGCGCGCGAAGTGCTTCGCCGCCGCCGAGGACGCCGACAGCCGCCCGCGCCTGGACAATCTCGAAGACGTGATGGCGCCGCTGGCTCCCTACACGCCCGACGCCGTGGCCGCCGAGGCCGGGCGCGCCGATTACGAAGAGCGTCGGCTGGACGTGTTCGGCGGCGCAGCCAAGCTGCCCGAGAACCAGCCGCCGAAGCACCTCGCCGTCCAGATCAACCAGGCCCTGCACGACCTGTTCGCGAAGTACCCCGAAGCCCTGCTGTTCGGCGAGGACGTGGCCCAGAAGGGCGGCGTCTACACCGTCACCAAGGGCCTGCAGAAGTCCTTCGGCGCGCGCCGCGTGTTCAACACCCTGCTCGACGAAACCGTGATCCTCGGCCTGGCCCAGGGCTACGCCAACATGGGCCTGCTGCCCATGCCCGAGATCCAGTACCTGGCCTATTTCCACAACGCCTGCGACCAGATCCGCGGCGAGGCGGCGTCACTGCAGTTCTTCAGCAACGGCCAGTACCGCAACCCGATGGTGATGCGCATCGCCTCGCTCGGCTACCAGCGCGGCTTCGGCGGCCATTTCCACAACGACAACTCGATCACCGCGCTGCGCGACATCCCGGGCCTGGTGGTCGGCTGCCCCAGCCGTGGCGACGACGCCGCCACCATGCTGCGCACGATGATGGCGCTGGCCAAGGTCGACGGCCGCGTCTGCGCCTTCCTCGAGCCGATCGCGCTGTACATGACCAAGGATCTGCACGAACCCGGCGACGGCGGCTGGCTGACCACGTTCCCGGCGCCGGGCGAAGCGATGGAGCTCGGCGAAGGCCGCGTCTACGACGAAGACCACGAGGACCTGGTGATCTTCAGCTACGGCAACGGCGTGCCGATGAGCCTGCGCGCCGCCCGCGCCATCGAGGCCAGGCACGGCTGGAAGGTGCGCGTGGTCGACCTGCGCTGGCTGGTGCCGCTCAACGAAGACTTCATCCGCGAACAGGCCGCGACCGCGACCCGCATGCTGATCGTCGACGAAGGCCGCCGCAGCGCCGGCGTCGGCGAGGGCATCGTGACCGCCATCGTGGAGGCCGGCTTTGCCGCGCGCCCCTTCCTGCGCGTCACCGGCGCCGACACCTTCACCCCCCTGGCCGGCGCCGCCTTCCTCGTGATCCCGTCCGAAGAGGAAATCCTCGCCGCCGCCGACCGCCTCGCCGCCACCTGACGCTGGTGGACCGGCGCGCGGTACGGCGGGTCGGTGGGTACTCCGTGGGCTGTCCCGCTGCGCGGGCCTTTATGCCCGCTGCGCACCCCCCGACCCGCCTTGCAGCGCCTTCCCGCGGGCCGCAGGGAAAATCAAAGGCGCGACGCTCCTGCCTTTCCCACCGCCCCACCGCGCTGATGGCAGCGGAGGGTGGGCGGGTATTCCGCCGGCAATCAGGAGCAGCCCCACCGCGACGCCGGCGGAGTAACCGCCCATCCTCCGCCCCCGGTCACTCAGCGCGCCACAACCCGCACCTCAACCCGCCGGTTCGGAGCAAGGCAGTCGATCAGCGCCTGCCCCCTCTCGCCATCGCACGCGGCCACGGGCTCGACGCTTCCGCGCCCCACCGCCGTGACCTGTTCCGCCAGAACACCGGCGGCAATCAGATGATCCCGCACCGCCGCCGCGCGCTTGCGCGACAACTCCACGTTCGCCGCGTCCTTGCCGATGCGATCGCTGTGGCCGATCACGTGCACCGCCTCGATGTCGGGCGTTGCAAGGACCCGCGCCGCCAGGTCGTCGAGCTCGGCGCGCCCCGCATCGCTCAGGTTCTCCACGCTGGCCTTGCCGAACGCGAACAGCGCATCGCCGGACAGCGTGTGATTGAAGGAGGCTGGCGGCGGCGGTTCCGGCGCAGGTGCAGGTTCGGGCGCGGTGGCGCAGGCGGCGATCAGGCAGGTGGCCGCGAGCGCGGCCAAGGTCGGCTTCCACTGGCGATACATTTAATTCCCCTGGTTCGTTGCGGCGGCGCCTGGCCCCATGCCGGGCGTCCCCCTCCGGATCCCCTGCGCCCGAGCATAACGCCGGAGCATGTCCATGCTGCAACCGCGGTCGCGGTTCCGGAACCTTGGGGGCGGGGGAGTGGTGCCGGCGGTCAGCGCGCCAGGCCGTCCAGCAGCGGCAGGGGCGCCAGGGCCGCGCCATCGACGTGCAGCGCCGGGGCGTCTTCCGCCCGATCAAGCGGCAGCACCGCCAATGCCAATGCAGCGTGGCCGGGCGCTTCGTTGGCAGCCGAAGCGCCTGCGACCACGGTGCCGAGCACGCGATCGCCCGCCATCACCGATGCACCGGCAGTCGGCGCGACCGCGCAGCCGAACAGCGCCAGCCCGCGCTTGGCCTGGCCGAGGAAGTGGGTGCGGGCCACGATCTCCTGCCCCGGGTAGCAACCCTTGTGCACGCTGTAGCCGCGCAGGCGGTCCAGCGAGAGCTGCTGCGGAGTGAAGGCTTCGAGCGTTGCGGCACCGGGTCGCGGCAGGCCGTGTGCAATGTCGAAGGCGCGCCAGCGGGCGAGGGCATCGGCATCGACGCGGGGGCCAGCGGCCGCGGCGTCGCCTGCGTTGGCTCCAAGCGCACCAGCGCTGCCGGACAACGCGATGCGCAAGGTGCGTGGCGTCGTGCCGTCGCCGAAATCGAGCTCCACGTCGCCATCGGCATCGATCCTTGCCGCTGCGCCGGACGCTACGGTCGCCCCAGGCGCGGTTGCGCCAACCGCGCCAACCGCGTCGCCCGGCGCAGCAAACGCCCCGCAGACCGACAGCTCCTCGGGAACCCGCAATTTCACCTTGCTGCGGAACACGAAGCGCCCCAGCGCCGCCGCCAGCGCCCCGGCATCGCCATCGGGCAGCAGCAGCCACAGCGTCTCCGGCCCCACGCGCAGCAGCGCGAACAGGGCCTGCACGCGACCCTTTGGCGTCAGCCAGCCGCTCCATTGCCACTGGCCGTCTGCCAGCTTCGAAAGGTCACCCATGAACTGCGCCTGCGCGAAGGCGATCGCATCGCGGCCTTCAAGCGCGAGCAGGGCATGGTCGGAAAGTGCGAAAAACCGTGCGTGCGCGGCGGCTGGCTTGTCCAAACTGTGCTCCGGGACGTAGACTTCGACTCGTGCAAGATCCCGCAATCATAGGCGAAACGCCGCAAGAGACGCCCCCGGTGACATCCCCGGGCGACGCGTCGGCATCGCCGCCGGCGCGCGAGTACGGCGGGCGGGACGGCCCCGATCCAACGCGCTACGGCGACTGGGAGAAGAACGGACGCTGCATCGATTTCTGATGCGGAGCCGCCGGACGCGGCCACAGCAAGACCTTCGTAAGCCAACGCGGCGCTGCCGCCGCCCAGCAAGAGACGCCTGCCGCGATGACCCATTCCAACCGCCCCCTGTCGCCGCACCTCCAGGTGTACCGCTGGCAGATCACCATGCTCATGTCGATCCTGCACCGTGCCACCGGCATCGTGCTGGTGGTCGGCGCGTTCGGACTCGCGTGGTGGCTGCTTGCCGTCGCCGCCGGCGGCGAGGCCTATGCCTCCGCCGCCGCCTGCCTGGCCTCGCCCCTGGGCAAGGTCGCGCTGTTCGGGTTCTCGGCGGCCCTGGTCTTCCACCTGCTCAACGGCATCCGCCACATGCTGTGGGATGCCGGCTGGGGCATGGAAATTCCCGAGGTCTACCGGTCCGGCTATACCGTGTTCGGGCTCACCGTGGTGCTGACCGCGCTGATCTGGTTCGTGGCACTGGGAGCATCGGCATGAGCGACGTCAAGGTGACCCCCGACTACCGCACGCCGCTGTCGCGCGCGCGCCGCCTGGGTTCGGCCAAGTCCGGCACCGGCCATTTCTGGTGGCAGCGCGTGACCGCCGTGGTGCTGGCGCTGCTGGTGCCGTGGCTGGTCGGCACCCTGGTATCGATGGTCGGAGCCGACCTGGCCCGCGTGTACGACGTGTTCTCGCGCCCCTACAACGCCATCCTCATGGCGCTGTTCGTGATGGCGCTGTTCTGGCACGCGAAGCTCGGCCTCCAGGTGGTGATCGAAGACTACGTGCACAACCGCGCCGTCGAGCTCGCGCTGCTGGTGCTCAACATCCTCCTCTGCGTGCTCGGCGCGCTGGGATCGCTGTACGCGATCGCCCGCATCGCGCTGCTGGCCTGACAAGACGCCCGAAATGACCAACGCCTACAAGATCACTGAACACAACTACGACATGATCGTGGTCGGGGCCGGCGGCGCCGGCCTCCGCGCCACCTTCGGCCTGGCCCAGAAGGGCCTGCGCACCGCCTGCATCACCAAGGTGTTCCCGACCCGTTCGCACACGGTCGCGGCGCAGGGCGGGATCTCGGCGGCGCTCGGCAACATGGGCGAGGACGACTGGCGCTTCCACTTCTACGACACCATCAAGGGCTCCGACTGGCTGGGCGACCAGGACGCCATCCAGTACATGTGCCGCGAGGCCATCCCCGCGATCATCGAGCTCGAGCACCAGGGCGTGCCGTTTTCGCGAACAGAAGAGGGCAAGATCTACCAGCGTCCCTTCGGCGGCATGACCACGCACTACGGCAAGGGCACCGCGCAGCGCACCTGCGCCGCGGCCGACCGTACCGGCCACGCCATGCTGCACACGCTGTACCAGCAGTCGCTGGCGCACAAGGCCGAGTTCTTCATCGAGTATTTCGCGCTCGACCTGATCATGGACGAGGAGGGCGCCTGCCGCGGCGTGCTTGCCATCGACATGGCCGAGGGCACGCTGCACCTGTTCCGCGCCCAGGGCACGGTGCTGGCCACCGGCGGCTACGGCCGCGCCTATTTTTCCGCAACGTCCGCCCATACCTGCACCGGCGACGGCGGCGGCATGGCGCTGCGCGCCGGGCTTGGCCTGCAGGACATGGAGTTCGTGCAGTTCCATCCCACCGGCATCTACGGCGCCGGCTGCCTGATCACCGAGGGCGTGCGCGGCGAAGGCGGCATCCTGCGCAATTCCAACGGCGAACGCTTCATGGAGCGCTACGCGCCCAACGCCAAGGACCTCGCCAGCCGCGACGTCGTCAGCCGCTCGATGACCATCGAGATCCGCGAAGGCCGCGGCGTCGGCGAGCACAAGGACCACATCCACCTCGACCTGACCCATCTCGATCCCAAGGACATCCACGAGAAGCTTCCGGGCATCTCGGAGTCCGCGCGGATCTTTGCCGGCGTCGACGTCGAGAAGCAGCCGATCCCGGTCATCCCCACCGTGCACTACAACATGGGCGGCGTGCCGACCAACTACCACGGCGAAGTGGTGCAGCTGAAGGACGGCAACCCGGATTCCGTGGTGCCGGGCCTGTACGCCATCGGCGAGGCCGCCTGCGTCTCGGTGCACGGCGCCAACCGCCTGGGCTCGAACTCGCTGCTGGACCTGGTGGTGTTCGGCCGCGCGGTGGCCAACCGTTGCGCCGAGACCATCAAACCCGGCGCGCCGCACAAGCGCCTGGCCACGGATGCCTGCGACAAGGCGCTGGCCAACCTCGACAAGCTGCGACATGCCAACGGTGATACGCCGACGGCGGTGATCCGCGACAACATGCAGCGCACCATGCAGGCTGACGCTGCGGTGTTCCGCACCGGCGAGACCCTGGCCGAGGGCGTGGCGAAGATCCGCGACATCCACGCCTCGTTCGCCGACGTCAAGGTCAGCGACCGCTCGCTGGTCTGGAACTCGGACCTGATCGAGACCATGGAGCTGCAGAACCTGCTCGGCCTGTCGCTGGCCACCATCGTGTCTGCGGAAAACCGCAAGGAATCGCGCGGCGCACACGCACGCGAGGACTTCCCGGACCGAAACGACGCCGAATGGCAGAAGCACTCGCTGACCTGGGTGGACGAGGCGGGCAACACCCGCATCGACTACCGCCCGGTGCACATGTACACGCTCGACGACGAGGTCGAAGTCGTCCCGCCCGTTGCGCGCGTCTACTAGGATCGAAGCAGATGGCTGAATTTTCCCTCCCCAGGAACTCCAGGGTCCACAAGGGCAAGCACTTCGCCGCACCCGCCGGGTCGTCACGCGTGCGCGAGTTCAAGGTCTACCGCTGGAGCCCGGACGACAGCGAAAACCCGCGCACCGACACCTACGAGGTCGACCTCGACAAGTGCGGGCCGATGGTTCTCGACGCGCTGATCAAGATCAAGAACGAGATCGATCCGACGCTGACCTTCCGCAGGTCCTGCCGCGAGGGCATCTGCGGTTCGTGCGCGATGAACATCGACGGCACCAACACGCTGGCCTGCACCAAGGCCATCGACGACTGCGGCAAGGGCGAGGTGCCGATCTACCCGCTGCCGCACATGGAGGTGGTCAAGGACCTGGTTCCTGACCTGACCCACTTCTACGCCCAGTACGCCTCCATCCAGCCCTGGATCCGCACCCAGAGCTCGCCGCCGCCGGACCGCGAGCGCCTGCAGTCGAAGGAGGACCGCGCCAAGCTCGACGGCCTGTACGAGTGCATCCTGTGCGCCTGCTGCAGCACCGCGTGCCCCAGCTACTGGTGGAACGGCGATCGCTACCTCGGCCCCGCGATCCTGCTCCAGGCCTACCGCTGGATCGTCGACTCCCGCGACGAAGACACCGGTGCGCGACTCGACGACCTCGAGGACCCGTTCAAGCTCTACCGCTGCCACACCATCATGAACTGCACGCGGACCTGCCCGAAGGGGCTCAACCCCGCCAAGGCCATCAGCGAGATCAAGCAGCTGATGCTGGCCCGCCAGGTCTGATCCACACCGCGCCGGCAGCCGCCGGCGCGTTCGTATCCGGGGGAGCGATGACAAGCAACCTGATCCTGTGGCCCGCTGTGGTCCTGGTCGCGCTGACCTTCGTGGTGGCCGTGGTGATGTACCGCCGGCGCGTGGCGGTGATGAAGCGCGAGCGCGTGCATCCGCAGTCGGTGGCGCTGTCGGCGCAGATCGCGCAGCGGCTCACCGATACCCGCGCGTCCGACAACTACCGCAACCTGTTCGAACTGCCGGTGCTGTTCTATTTCGCGGTCGCCGTGGCGATCGCCGCCGGTGTGCGCGATCCATGGGTGCTCGGGCTGGCCTGGGGCTTTGTCGCGTTGCGCATCGTGCACAGCGCGATCCACTGTGGCTACAACAAGGTCATGCATCGCTTCCAGGTCTTCATTGCCGGCTTCTTCGTGCTGGCGCTGCTTTGGATCCGCCTGGCCTGGTACCTGTTCCAGGTATGAGCAGGCCCGTCGACACGCCCATCGCCGACGACGAAGCCGAGTTCCGCCGCCTGCGCTGGCGCTGCCGGCGCGGCATGCGCGAGCTGGACCAGCTGCTCGAGCGCTGGCTCGACCGCGAATGGCGTCAATCCCCGACGGCCGAGCGCGAGGTCTTCCTGCGGCTGCTGGACAGCGAGGACGATAGGCTGTGGAAATGGTTCCTCGGCCACCAACGCCCGGATGACGACGCCCTCGACGCCCTGGTCGGCAGGATCCGCGCCCTGCCGCATTGACTGGCGGCCATCGCGCTGGCCTCCGGCGATCCTGATACTGCTGGGCGTGCTTGCGCCGGTCGCAGTGCTGGCCAGCGAGATGCCGCGCCCGGCGGCCTGGCTGCTGGCCGCGGCCGCGGGGCTGCAGGGCCTGCATTCGGCCATGCGCGAGTGGCGACGGGTCCCGCGCAGCCTGCTGTTCACCGCTGATGGCGGCCTGCTGGTCGATGAGGTCGACGTGACCGGCGTCCAGCTGCACTGGCGCGGCCCGCTCGCCTTCCTTTCCTGGCGCGATGCCGCCGGCCGCCGCCGGCGCCTGGCCTGGTGGCCCGATACCCTGCCGCCGCGCTGGCGTCGTGAACTCCGGCTGGCCGTCGACAGGCTGCCCGCTGCGCGCGCGGGGCCATCGGTGGCACCATAGCGGTCTTAAAGCCGGCGAGACCCGATGTTCAAACCACTGCCTGTCGCCATCGGCCTGCGCTATCTCCGCGCCAAGCGCCGCAACGGCTTCATCTCCTTTATTTCGCTGGCCTCCATCCTCGGCATCGCCATCGGCGTGACCGCGCTGATCACCACGCTTGCGGTAATGAGCGGGTTCCAGCGCGAGATCCGCGACCGCATGCTGCAGATGACGCAGCACGCCACCGTCAGCGCCCACGGCGAACCGATGCAGGACTGGCAGCGCGCGGTCGATGCGGCGATGGCCGATCCGCGCGTCGCCGGCGCCGCGCCCTACATCTCCACCGAAGGCCTGCTTTCGGGCAAGCGCCGCGAGCCGGCCATGGTCCGCGGCATCACGCCGGCCGACGAGGCCAAGGTCTCGGTGCTGGGCGAGCGCATGGTCGAAGGCAGCCTCGATTCGCTGACCCCGCGCAGCTACAACATCGTGCTTGGCCGCGAGCTGGCTGCGTGGCTTGGCGTGCGCACCGGCGACAGCGTGGTGGTCACCACCGATTTCCAGGCCACGCCGATGGGCGCGGTGCCGCAGCTCAAGCGCTTCACCGTCAGCGGTGTGTTCGAGGCCGGCTACCAGGAGTTCGACAAGGGCCTGGCCGTGGTCAACATCGAAGACCTGCAGCGCCTGCTGCGGATGGGCGAGGGCGTGACCGGCGTGCGCCTGCACATGCACGACATGGACCAGGCCTATGCGGTCGCGCGCGAGCTCGCGCTGAAGCTTGAAGGCCCGTACATGGTCAGCGACTGGACCATGGAAAACGCGCACCTGTTCCGCGCGCTGAAGCTCGAAAAGACCATGATCGCGATCCTGCTGTCGCTGATCATCGCCATGGGCGCCTTCAACCTGGTGTCATCCCAGGTGATGCTGGTCACCGACAAACAGTCCGACATCGCCATCCTGCGCACCCTGGGGCTGACGCCGGGCGGGGTGATGCAGGTGTTCATGGTGCAGGGTTCGCTGATCGGCGTGTTCGGCACCGTGCTTGGCGTGGTCGGCGGCGTGGCGCTGACGCTCAATCTCGAGCGCATCCTGCGTTTGATCGAGGCCGTGACCGGCGCCGAGCTGATGCCGGCCGACGTCTACTACATCACCGGGCTTCCAACCGACCTGAGTCCGCAGGACATCGTGATCGTGGCCCTGGTCGCCCTGGCCATGGCCTTCCTGGCCACCATCTACCCGGCGCGGCGTGCGGCGCGCACCGACCCTGCGGAGGCGTTGCGCTATGAGTGAGCGGGCGGAGCGCCATGCCGACGAAGTCGTCGGTGCCGGGGCGCTGGGCAAGACCTATGCCGAAGGCCGGATGCACACGCCGGTGTTCGACGGCCTCGACCTGTCGGTATCGGCCGGCGAGACCGTGGCGATCCTCGGCGCATCAGGCGCCGGCAAGAGCACGCTGCTGCACCTGCTTGGCGGACTCGACACGCCCACCGCCGGCGAGGTCTACGTCGCCGGCCAGCGCATGAGCGCGCTGTCGGATGCCGAGCGCGGCCGCCTGCGCAACCACGCGCTGGGCTTCGTCTACCAGTTCCACCACCTGCTGCCCGAGTTCACCGCGCTCGAGAACGTGATCCTGCCGGTGCTGCTGTCGGGCGCCGGCGTCGCGGAGGCGTCCGCGCGCGCGCGCGTACTGCTGGAGTCCGTCGGCCTTGGCCATCGCCTCGAGCACAAGCCCGGCGAACTTTCCGGCGGCGAACGCCAGCGCGCCGCCGTCGCCCGCGCCCTGGTCAACCGCCCGGCCTGCGTGCTCGGCGACGAACCCACCGGCAACCTCGACGAAAAGACCGCCGCCACCGTGTTCGAACTGATGCTCGAACTCAACCGCGCCGAACGCACCAGCCTGGTCCTGGTCACCCATGACCGCCGCCTCGCCCGCAGGCTCGACCGCGTCCTCGAACTCCACGAAGGCAAACTCCGCGAGATCGCCCCCGCCTCCGCCTGAAAGCCCCGAACCACCCCCATGCAGGAGCAGCTACAGCTGCGACCCCGACCGGCACACCTGTCGCGGGCTGGCCCTGCCTGAACATGCCGGGGTGACGGGTCGCCGGCTGTAGCTGCTCCTACAGGTGCGGGGCGGGTTGGCCGACGCGAATACAGGAGCAGCCATCGCTGCGACCCGCGGGGCGCCATTCCATCATTGCGGCATGCCTGGCCAACGTTCCCATGCGCTTCGCCGCGGCCGCTGGTCCAAGCCCGGCGGCATCTACCTCATCACTCTCGTCACCGCCATGCGCCGCCCGTGGTTCGCCCGCATCAGGGGCGGGGTCGCAGCGATGGTTGCTCCTCCATTCGGGGTGGGGGTGGCGGGGGCGCTGGTTCTGGGGGCGTTTGCCTGCCTGCGGCTTCCGGCTTTGCCGGCGACGGCCCTGTTTGCGGCCTTGCTGCTCGTGGGGCTTGCCGGTTGGTGGGGCCTGCGAAGCCGCTGGCGCTGGGCCGGGGCGGCGCTGGCCGGGTTCGCGCTCTGCGGCCTGCATGCCGCGGCGTCGCTGGGTGCGCAGCTGCCGGCGGAGCATGAGCGGGCGGACTTCAGCGTCAGCGGTCGCGTCATCGGCCTGCCCGAGACCGAGCCGCGGCGCACGCGCTTCCAGCTTCGCGTCGATGACGATCCGGCGCTTCCTGAATTCCTGCGCGGAGCGAAGCTGCGCCTGTCCTGGTACGAAAACGACTGGTCGGACGAACCCACGCGGCGCCACGAGCTGCGCCCCGGCGCGCGCTGGCGGCTGCAGCTGCGCCTGCGTGCGCCGCGCGGGCTGCGCAACCCCGGCGGCTTCGACAGCGAGCGCCACGCGCTGGCCGCGCGCATCGCCGCCACCGGCTATGTCCGCGAGCAGGCGACGGCGGAGCCGCTGGCTCCGCCGCGCGGCATCGACGCCTGGCGCGACCGCATCGCGACCCGCATCGACCAGGCCGTACCCGGCGCTTCCTCACGCTACGTGCGCGCGCTGGCACTGGGCGATACCCGCGGCCTGGCCGACACCGACTGGGAGCTTCTGCGTGCGACCGGGCTGACCCATCTGATCGCGATTTCCGGTTTCCACGTCGGCCTGGTCGCAGGCTTCTTCGCCCTGCTCGGGGCAGGCGCGTGGCGCCTGTTTCCGGCGCTGTGCACCGTCGTTCCGAGGCCACAGGCCGCCGCCGCCGCGGCCTTCCTCGGCGCGCTGGGCTACGCCGCCGTCGCCGGCTTCGCCCTGCCCACGGTGCGCACGGTGCTGATGATCGCGGTGGTGGTCGCGGCGCGGCTGTCACGCCGCCCGCTGCGGATTCCCGAGTCGCTGGCGCTGGCCGCGATCGCCATCGTCCTGGTCGATCCGCTGGCGCTGCTGTCGCCGGGCTTCTGGCTGAGCTTCGGCGGCGTGGCCTGGCTGCTGTGGTGCCTGCCGCAGGCCGGCGGACGCCCGCTGCGCGACTTCCTCTCCGCGCAGTGGGTGGCCACGCTCGGCCTGCTGCCGATGACCGCCATCCTCTTCGGCCAGGCCTCGCTGGCCGGGCCGTTCGCCAACCTGGTGGCGATCCCGTGGTGGAGCCTGGTGGTCGTGCCGCTGTCGCTGGCCGGCACGGCGCTGGAAGGCCTGCACGCCGGCTGGGGCAGCGGCGCCTGGCGTCTGTCGGCCTGGGCTTTCGATCTTTCGTGGCCGCTGTTCGAGCGCCTCGGCAGCAGCCCGCTGGCGCTGTGGTGGCTCCCCGAGGCCCGCTGGTTCGCGCTGCCGATGGCGATGTTCGCCGCGTTCTGGATCCTGCTGCCGCGCGGCGTGCCGGGCAAGCCGCTGGCGCTGCTGCTGTGGCTGCCGCTGCTGTGGCCCGACCGCCAGCTGCCGCGGCATGGCGAAGTCGAGCTGGTGGTGCTGGACGTGGGGCAAGGCATGTCGCTGCTTGCGCGCACCGCGGGCCACGCCATGCTGTTCGACATGGGCCCTGCCATCCGCGATGGCTACGATGCCGGCGAGCGCGCCGTGGTGCCGGCGCTGCATGCGCTGGGCGTGCGCCGGATCGATGCGATGGTGGTGAGCCATGGCGATGCCGACCATGCCGGCGGACTCGACGCCGTGCGCCGGCGCTTCCCGGCGAAGCGACTGCTGGCGCCCGAGGGCGTGGAGATCGACGGCGCATCGACCTGCCTCGCCGGCAGCGGCTGGCAGCGGGACGGCGTCAGCTTCCGCTTCCTGCACCCGCCGCTGCACTTCCCCTACCTACGCAACGAATCCAGCTGCGTGCTGCGCATCGAGACCGCCCACGGCAGCGCCCTGCTGCCCGGCGACATCGGCGAGCCGGTCGAGGAGCGCCTGGTGGGGCGCGTGCCGCAGGATCTGCCGGTGGACGTGGTGGTGGTGCCGCACCACGGGTCCAGGCATTCGTCGACGACGGGCTTCGTGGCCGCGACCTCGCCGCGGCTGGCGCTGGTATCGGCCGGGCACGGGAACCGGTTTGGCCATCCCGATGCGGACGTGGTCGAGCGCTGGCAGGCCGCGGGGGCGCGCGTGCTCGAGACCCCGGCCGCGGGTGCGCTGCGCATCCGCATCGGCGGGGCCGGGCTGGAGGCCGTAGCGGAACGTGACCGCCGTCGCCGTCTCTGGGACGCCGCCGCCGCCGCCCGCCTCCGGGAGCAGCTGTAGCTGCTCCTGGAGGTTGCAGCCATCGCTGCTCCCACAAGAGCGGGCTGCTCCTACGGGCGGGGGTTGTGGCGGTATCCTATGGGCCCTGTTTCCCGGGCCCCCCGGCCCCTGGAGTGATGCGTGCTGGAACTGGTCAAGGCGGGCGGCTGGCCGATGCTGCCGCTGCTGCTGCTGTCGGCGGTGGCGCTGGCGATCATCGTTGAACGCTTCTGGACGCTGCGTCGCAACCAGATGCTGCCGGCCGGCCTCGGCCGCGAGGTGCGCGACTGGGTCGGGCGCGGCGGACAGCTGGATCCGGCGCACATCGAATCGCTGCGCGGCAACTCGCCGCTGGGCGCGCTGCTGGCCAGCGTGCTCGACATGCGCAACCACCCGCGCGAGGAAATGCGCGAGCGCGTCGAGGACGTCGGCCGCCACCAGGCGCACCGCATGGAGCGCTACCTCAACGCGCTCGGCACCATCGCCGGCATCGGTCCGCTGCTGGGCCTGTTCGGCACCGTGGTCGGCATGATCCAGATGTTCCTCGGCATCATGGATGTCGGCATGGGCGAGATGAACGAGCTCGCCGGCGGCATCGGCAAGGCCCTGGTCTGCGCCGCCGCGGGCATGGTGGTGGCGGTGCCGGCGCTGATGTTCCACCGCTTCTTCCGCGGCCGCATCGACGGCTACATCGTCGCCATGGAGCACGAGGCGATCGCGCTGATGGACGCGCTGGATCCGCGCAACCGCCCGGCCAGGGGCTGAGCCACACATGCGCATCCGCGACCGCCGCGCCGAGGACATCCCCGAGATCAACCTGGTGCCGCTGATCGACGTGATCCTGGTGCTGATCATCTTCTTCGTGGTCACCACCACCTTCGACACGCGTTCGATGTTGAAGCTCGAACTTCCGCGCGCCGACGCCCGCGCCGCCGACAGCGAGCAGCCTTCGCTGAGCGTGCTGGTGAATGCCGAGGGCCGCTACTTCATCGATGACCGCGAGGCGCTGCGCACCGACGTCGAGTCGATCAAGGCCACGATCCTTGAAGTCGCCGGCGAAGACCGCGAGCGCCCGGTGCTGCTACGCGCCGACGCCCGCACCCCGCACCAGGCGGTGGTGACGGCGATGGACGCGCTGGGCCAGCTCGGCTTCCGCCGCATTTCGATCGCGACCGCGCCCGAGGCCGGCGGCGCCGTCGTGCAGGATCCCGCGCGGTGAGCCGCGCAGGCGGACGGGACCCGTCACAGCCGCAGGCCCCGGCCGCCGAAGGCGCATCGGCTGCCGCGCCGTCCGCCACCAGGCCGGCTGCACCCGCGCCCTCGGTCTGGCAGACCTACCGCCGCCTGCTCGGCCACACCATCAACTACCGGCCGCTGCTGATCGTGGCGATGGTCGGCATGGTGATCGAGGCCGCGGCCGGCGCCGCCTTCGTCTGGCTGATGGAGCCGCTCACCAACCAGGGCTTCGTCGACCCCGACCCGGACATGGCGCTGATCCTGCCGTTGGCGATCATCGGCCTGTTCCTGCTGCGCGGCGCGGCGACGTTCTGCACCGACTACGGCATCGCGCGGGTGGGCCGCAGCGTGGTGCGCGACCTGCGCGAGCTGGTGCTGGGCAAGTACCTGCGCCTGCCCAGCAGCCGCTTCGACACCGAAGCCGTGCCGCAGATGGTCAGCCGGCTGAACTTCGACACCGAGCAGGTCACCCAGGCCAGCGCCGACGCGCTGAAGATGCTCATCGCCGACGGCCTGACCATCGTCTTCCTGTTCGGGCTGATGCTCTGGACCAGCGTCAAGGTGACGCTTGCGATGATCCTGATCGCGCCGCTGATCGGGGTGCTGGTCTGGTACGTGGGCGGGCGCTACCGGCGCATCAGCCGCGGCATCCAGACCGGCATGGGCGACCTGGCGCACAGCGCCGAGCAGTCGCTGGCCGCGCAGCAGGACGTCAAGGTGCACGGCGCGCAGGCCTTCGAGCAGGGCCGGTATTCGAAGCTCGCCAACCGCGTGCTCGGCCTGAACATGAAGGTCGAGGCCACGCGCGCGGCGTCCTCGGCGCTTGTGCAGATCCTGGCGGCGCTGGCGCTGGCGGCGATCGTCTGGGTGGCGATCCGCGAATCGCTGGCGGGGCAGCTGAATCCCGGCGAGTTCATCAAGCTGATGACGGCGATGATGGGCATCATCCCGTCCCTGCGGCGCATCACCAACGTGCAAAGCGTGCTCGGCCGCGGCGTGGCCGCCGCCGAGCGCCTGTTCGCGATCCTCGATGACGAGGAAGAGGACGACCGCGGCCGCCACAAGGTCGAGCGCGTGCGCGGCGAGCTGGTGCTCGACGGCGTCGGCCTGCGCTACCGCAGCGGCGAGGGCAGCGCGCTGGATGACGTGAGCTTCCGTGCCGCGCCCGGCACCGTCACCGCCATCGTCGGCCGCTCCGGCAGCGGCAAGACCAGCCTGGTGCGCCTGGTGCCGCGCTTCTACGAGCCCAGCGCCGGCCGCATCACCCTCGACGGCGTGCCGCTGGGCGACTACCCGCTGGCCGACCTGCGCCGGCAGATCGCACTCGTCGGCCAGCGCGTGGCGCTGTTCGACGACACCGTCGCCGCCAACATCGCCTACGGCATCGACGCGCCGCTGGAATCCATCCGCGCCGCCGCCGAGGCCGCCAACGCCTGGGAGTTCATCGAACGCCTGCCGCAGGGCCTGGACACGCCGATCGGCGAGAACGGCTCGCTGCTGTCGGGCGGCCAGCGCCAGCGGCTGGCGATTGCGCGCGCGATCCTGCGCGATGCACCGATCCTGATCCTCGACGAGGCCACCGCCGCGCTCGACACCGAGTCCGAACGCCTGGTGCAGGACGCGCTGCAGCGGCTGATGCCCGACCGCACCACGCTGGTGGTCGCGCATCGCCTGTCGACCATCGAGCACGCCGACCAGGTGCTGGTGTTCGACCAGGGCCGGATCGTGGAGCAGGGCACCCATGCCCAACTGCTGGCGCAGGGCGGGCTGTATGCGCACCTGCACGCGATGCAGTTCCGCGACGGCGGTGCCGCATGAGTCGTCGCGAAACTCCGCGCTGGTGGTACGACGGCGGCCGCGTGCCGCTGTGGGCGCACGCGGTGTCGCGCGTGTACGCCGCGCTGGTCGCGCTGCGCGTGCGCCTGTACCGCATCGGCCTGCTGCGCAAGCACCGGATCAAGGTGCCGGTAGTCGTGGTCGGCAACCTGGTCGCCGGCGGCAGCGGCAAGACGCCGCTGACCATCGCCATCGTCGAACGCCTGCGCGCCGAAGGCTGGAATCCCGGCGTCGCCACCCGCGGCTACGGCCGTGCGGACGCGTCGAAGCCGCTGTGGGTCCAATCCAACACGCCCGCGGCGCAGGGCGGTGACGAGCCGGTGCTGATCGCGCGCCAGTCCGAAGCCCGCGTGCGCGTCGACCGCGACCGCGTCGCCGCCGCGCGCGCGCTGGCCGCCGCCGGCTGCGACATCGTGGTCTGCGACGACGGCCTGCAGCACTACGCGCTGGCGCGCGATATCGAGATCGAAGTCATCGACGGCCGCCGCCGCCACGGCAACGGCCTGCCGATCCCCGCCGGCCCCATGCGCGAGCCCGCCGCGCGCGCCGCCGCCTGCGACTTCCGCATCCTCAACGCCGGCAGCGATCCCGACATCGCCGCCGGCTTTGGCGAATGGCCGATGTGGCTCGCCCCCGGCGACGCCGTGCCCCTGCTTGGCGGCCGCGGCCTGCCGCTGTCGGCCTTCGCCGGCCGGCGCGTGCACGCGGTCGCCGGCATCGGCGACCCGGAGCGCTTCTTCGACATGCTGCGCGCGCTGGACATCGCCGTGGTCCCGCACGCCTTTCCCGACCACCACGCCTATGTCGAAGGCGACCTGCGCTTCGGCAGCGACCTGCCGGTGCTGATGACCGCCAAGGACGCCGTGAAGTGCGCCGCCTTCGTCACCGAAAAGCACTACGCCGTCCCCGTGCGCGCCGAACTCACCGAAGCCTTCTGGGTCGCCCTGCTGGCCAGGCTCGCCCCCGCCTGAGTCTGTGGGAGCGGCTATGGCCGCTCCCGCAAAAGCGCTCCTGCGGGTCGAAGCGGGGCACAATCGGGGGCATGATCAGGCAATCCTTCGTCGTCGCCATTCCCGCGCGCTTTGCCGCCTCGCGCCTCCCGGGCAAGCCCCTGCGCCTGCTCGCGGGCGAGCCGCTGGTCCTCCACGTCGCCCGCCGCGCGCTGGCCGCCGGTGCCGATGCGGTCTGGGTGGCCGCCGATGACGAGCGCATCGCCGAGGCGCTCGCCGACAGCGGCGTCCGCATCGCCATGACCTCGCCCGGGCACGCCTCCGGCAGCGACCGCCTGGCCGAGTGCGCCGCCATCGCCGGCTGGTCCGACGACACCGTGGTGGTGAACCTGCAGGGCGACGAACCCTTCGCGCCCGCCGCCGGCATCCGCGCCGTGGCCGCGGCGCTGGTGGAATCCGGGGCCGAGATGGCGACCCTCGCCACGCCGGTGGACGCCGCCGCCACGCTCGCCGATCCCAACGCGGTGAAGCTGGTCCGCGCCGCCAGCGGCGACGCTCTCTACTTCAGCCGCGCGCCGATCCCCTGGCCGCGCGACGCCTGGTCCACCGCCGAAGGCCGGGCCGCGCTGCCCGCCGGCGGCCACTGGCTGCGGCACATCGGCATCTATGCCTACCGCGCCGGCTTCCTGAAGCGCTTCGCGGCGCTGCCGCCCACGCCGCTGGAGCAGGCCGAATCGCTGGAACAGCTGCGCGCCCTCGAGCATGGCCACCGCATCGCCGTCGCCCTGTCGCCGGAGCCGTTTCCGCCCGGCGTGGATACGCCGGAAGACCTGGCGCGCGCCGAACTGCACTTCGCCGCCGCCCAAGCGGCCCACTCGGCCCATGCCGACCACAGCGACTACTGACCGCTTACGCTCACCGCTGCCCACCGCCCGCCACGCCTCAATTGCCCGAAGGCTTCAAGTAAGATCCAGACATGCAGGCCGCACCCGAATTCCCGCCAGGCATCGACTGGCTCAACACCACCGAGCCGCTGCGCATGTCCCATCTGCGCGGCAGGGTGACCGCGCTCGCGTTCGTCAATGCCGGCTCGGCCTGGTCCAGCCAGACCCTGGTCGACCTCAACCACTTGCGCAACCGCCATCCCGACCGCCTCAACGTGGTCGCGGTGCACGTGCCGCGCTTCGACCACGAGCGCGAGCCGCGGCGCGTGGGCAAGCGCCTGGCGCGCAACAGTTTCGAATTCCCGGTCGGCCACGATGCCGACTGGACGCTGTGGCAGCACTACGGCATCCAGGCCTGGCCCACGGTGGTGCTGATCGATGCCGAAGGCCAGGTGCGCGAGCGCTTCGTCGGCGACGGCCAGCTGCGCGAGATCGATTCCGCCATCAGCCGCCTGCAGGCCGAAGCCACCCCGCGCTCGCTCAACGCCGAACGCATCGAGATGCGCCGCGGCGGCGAACCGCTCCTGCCGCTGCGCTTCCCGGTGGGCCTGGCGCTGTCGGGCAACTATCTGTACGTCGCCGACAGCGGCCACCACCGCGTGCTCGAATGCGACCTCAGCGGCCGCGTGCTGCGCCAGTTCGGCAGCGGCGGCGCCGGCTTCATCGACGGCCCCATGGAGCTTGCCGCCTTCAGCCGGCCGCAGGGACTGTGCATCGAGCGCGACACGCTCTACATCGCCGATACCGGCAACCACGCCGTGCGCCGCATCCAGCTGCGCAGCGGTGACATCGACACCGTGGTCGGCGCCGGCCGCCCCGGCGTGCCGAGCGAAGGCCCGGTGACCGATCCGCGGATGGTCGCGCTGGACCAGCCGCGCGCGGTGTCGCTGGCCGCCGGCAAGCTGCACATCGCGACCGCCGGCGACAACCGCGTCTGGTCCTTCGACCTCGGCGCCCCGGCGATGGCGCTCCTGGCCGGCTCCGGCGCGCTGGCCGTGTACGACGGCACGCGCGAACAGGCCTCGTTCGCCGAACCCGCCTCGCTCGCCGCCGTGCAGCAGCTGGTCTATGTCTGCGATGCCGCAGGCTCCGCGATCCGCTCGGCCAACGTCCGCAGCGGCCAGGTGAGCACGCTGGTGGGCCAGGGCCCTTGGACCCACGGCAGCGACGACGGCGCCCGCGCCAGCGCGCGGCTGCAGCAGCCGCAGGCCATCGCGCTTGATCCCGATGCGCCGGTGCTGTGGATCGCCGACAGCGGCAACGACTCCCTGCGCTCGCTGCGCCTGGGCGGCGGCGAACTCACCACCGTCATCCTGCCGCAGCGCCTGCACGCACCCTGCGGCATGGCCGTGGCCGACGGCGTGGTCTGGATCGCCGACACCGATGCGCACGCCGTGCTTCGCTATGACACCCGGGACGGAAGCCTGAAGCACGTTCCCATCGGCGAATGACCGCGGCCGGCGACCCCGCCGCGCCCGCCTTCGACGGCAAGGACTTCGTCCGCGGCCTGAGCACCGCACCCGGCGTGTACCGCATGTACGCCGCCGACGACAGCGTGCTGTACGTCGGCAAGGCCGGCGCGCTGAAGAAGCGCGTGGCCAGTTATTTCAGCGCCAGCCCCAAGAACGCGCGCACCGCCGCGATGCTGTCCCAGGTCGCGCGCATGGAGGTCACGGTCACCCGCACCGAGGCCGAAGCGCTGCTGCTGGAAAACCAGCTGATCAAGTCGCTCAAGCCGCGCTACAACGTGCTGCTGCGCGACGACAAGAGCTACCCCTACCTGCTGCTGACGCGCGAGGACTGGCCGCGCATCGCACTCCACCGCGGGCCGCAGTCGGTGCCCGGCCGCTACTACGGCCCGTACTCCAGCGTGGTCGCCGTGCGCGAAACGCTCAACCTGCTGCACAAGCTGTTCAAGCTGCGCAGCTGCGAGGACAGCGTCTTCAAGAACCGCACGCGGCCCTGCCTGCAGTACCAGATCGGCCGCTGCAGCGCGCCCTGCGTGGGCCTGGTGGAGGCCGCCGAATACGAGGCCGCCGTGCGCCGCGTGCGCATGTTCCTTGAAGGCCACAGCGACGAGCTGCTGGACGAACTCGGCGCCTCGATGGAGGCCGCCAGCGAACGCCTGGACTTCGAAAACGCCGCCCGCCTGCGCGACACCCTCGCCAGCCTGCGCAGCATGCAGGCGCGCCAGTACGTCGACGGCCACGCCGCGGATCTCGATGTGCTCGCCATCGCCATGCAGGGCGCCAATGCCTGCGTGCTGCTGCTCGCATTCCGCGACGGCCGCAACTTCGGCACCCGCGCCTTCTTCCCGAAAACCAACGGCGTCGATGAGCCCGCCGAAGTGCTGGCCGCCTTCGTCGCCCAGTACTACATCGCGCACCAGCCGCCGCGCGAGATCGTGCTCGACCGCGTAATCGACGATGTCGCGCTGCTTGAAGAAGCCTTCGCCCTGCAGGCCGGCCGCAAGGTCACGCTCAAGACCAGCGTCCGCGGCGAGCGCGCCGGCTATCTCGACCTGGCCCGCCGCAACGCCGAGAACTCGCTGGCCACGCAGCTTGGCAGCCAGGCCGCGCAGGCCGCGCGCGCGGAATCGCTGCGCGAACTGCTGGGCCTGGCCGAGCCGGCAAAGCGCATCGAGTGCTTCGACATCAGCCACACCATGGGCGAGGCCGCCGTCGCCTCCCAGGTGGTGTTCGATGCCGAAGGCCCGGTGCGCGGCCAGTACCGCCGCTACAACATCAGCGGCATCGAGCCCGGCGACGACTACGCCGCCATGCACCAGGCCCTGACCCGCCGCTTCAAGCGCGCCGCCGGCAACGACGACGCCGTGCTGCCCGAGCTGCTGCTGATCGATGGCGGGGCAGGGCAGGTGTCCCAGGCCAGGGCGGTGCTGGCCGAGCTCGGCATTGCCGGCATCACGATCGTGGGCGTGGCCAAGGGCGAAGCGCGCAAGGCTGGCGACGAGACGCTGCTGCTGCCCGACGGTCGCGAAGTGAAGCCCGGCGCCGCGTCGCCCGGTCTGCAGCTGGTGCAGCAGGTGCGCGACGAAGCCCACCGCTTCGCCATCACCGGCCATCGCGGGCGCCGGCAGAAGGCGCGCAGCACCAGCCGGCTGGAAGACATCCCCGGCATCGGCCCGCGCCGGCGTGCGTCACTGCTCAAGCATTTCGGCGGCCTGGGTGGCCTGCGCGCCGCGGGCGTGGCCGAAATCGCGCGCGTTGAGGGCGTCAATCTCGCGCTCGCCGAACGGATTTACGCCACACTGCACGGCCTGGACGCCCCCGCGCCAGCTGCAACGCGACCCCAGAAGGACCCATGAAGCTCACCCTTCCCACCTGGCTGACCCTGCTCCGCATCCTGCTGATCCCGGTGATGGTGGCGACGTTCTACATGCCCTGGCAGTGGAGCAACTTCGCCACCGCCGGCGTGTTCGGCCTGGCCGCCATCACCGACTGGCTGGACGGCTGGATCGCGCGTCGCTACCGGATGTCGTCGGCCTTCGGCGCCTTCCTCGATCCCGTGGCCGACAAGCTGATGGTCGCCACCGCGCTGTTCCTGATCGTGCAGGGCCATCCCACGCCGTGGATGGCGTTCTGGGCGGCGGTGATCGTGGGCCGCGAGATCGCCGTCTCCGCCCTGCGCGAATGGATGGCCGAACTCGGCCAGCGCGCCACCGTGAAGGTCGCCGCCATCGGCAAGGTCAAGACGGTCGCGCAGATGATCGCGCTGCTGGCGCTGCTGTACGCCGTCACCCCGGACAAGAACCCGCCGCGGCCCGAGCCCTGGCTGGGCAACCCCATCTTCCACATCGGCGACTGGATGCTGGCCGTGGCCGCGCTGCTGACCCTCTGGTCGGCCGTCCTCTATCTCCGCGCCGCCTGGCCCGCCCTCAAAGAAGGCGAACACAGCTGAAGTGTTTTTGTGGCGGCTCCCACCGGTTGGGTATTGACAGACTTTTTCTTCTGCCTAAAATAGCCGGCTCAACGCGGGAATAGCTCAGTTGGTAGAGCACGACCTTGCCAAGGTCGGGGTCGCGAGTTCGAGTCTCGTTTCCCGCTCCAGTTTTTGACAAGGCCCCGGAAACGGGGTCTTGTTGTGTCAGGGCCGGCAATTCGCCTGGCGCCAGTTTTACGTGGGCCTCATGGCAGAGTGGTCATGCAGCGGACTGCAAATCCGCGTACGCCGGTTCGATTCCGACTGAGGCCTCCATACAAAAAGCCGCCCCCGAGGCGGTTTTTTTGTTTGCAGATCGCCTTTGTGGGAGCAGCTCTTTGTGGGAGCAGCTATAGCTGCGATTGCTGTCCGGCAGGATCCGACCTCTGATCGCGGTTATGGCCGCTCCCACAGGATCGTCGCTCCATAAGATCGTCGCTCCTACAGTGAAGCGTTTGCGGCGAGGGCAGGGCAGTCCGCACGGAGGCATCACCGGGCCTGCGCGATGCTCGGCCGCAGGCACGCGCGGAAGGAGAGCACGATGGGCAGGAAGCAGGAGCCCCACAACGCACCCACCGGCAGAGAGCAGCAGCCCTACGACGGACCCACCGGAGGCTGGGGTTCGGTGAAATCACTGGCCCGGCACGGACTGCGCCGAGAGGTGCGCACCACCGATGCCGCCGCGGAACTGCTGCGCCAGAACAAGCACGACGGTTTCATGTGCGTCAGCTGCTCCTGGGCCAAGCCGGCCAAGCCGCACCCTTTTGAGTTCTGCGAGAACGGTGCCAAGGCCACGTTCTGGGATCTTGTCAGCGACCGCGCCGACGCGGAGTTCTTCGCCAAACACACCGTCACCGAACTCGCCGCCTGGCCCGAGCATGACCTCGAAGCCGCCGGCCGCCTGACCGAACCGCTGCGCTACGACGCCGCGAGCGACCGCTACCTGCCGATCACCTGGGACGAAGCCTTCGCCTTGGCTGGCCAGGGTCTGCGCGCACTGGCCGACCCAAAGCGCGCCGTGTTCTACGCCTCCGGCCGCGCCTCGCTCGAAACCTCCTATATGTATGCCCTGTTCGCGCGCATGTACGGCAACAACAACCTGCCCGACAGCTCCAACATGTGCCACGAAAGCACCTCGGTGGGCCTGCCGCGGAGCATCGGCGTGCCGGTGGGCACTGTGCGCCTGGACGATTTCGAGTCCACCGCCTGCATCCTCTCCTTCGGCCAGAACGTCGGCGCCAACAGCCCGCGCATGCTGCATCCGCTGCAGGACTGCAGCCGCCGCGGCGTGCCCATCCTCACCTTCAACCCCCTGCGCGAGCGCGGCTGGGAGCGCTTCAAGAACCCGCAGGCGCCGGCCGAAATGCTCACCCCGGGCTCGACCCGCATCAGCGGCTGGTACTACCAATGCCGCGCCGGCGGCGATCCCGCCGTGCTCCAGGGCCTGTGCAAGGCGGTGCTGGAACTCGACGACGCCGCCCGTGCCGCCGATGCACCGCGCGTGCTCGACACCGACTTCATCGAAAACCACACCACCGGCTACGAAGCGCTGGAGCGCCAGCTGCGCGCCCTGCAGTGGCCCGATATAGAACGCGCCTCGGGCCTGTCCGCCGAGCAGATCCGCGAGGCCGCCGAGGTCTACGCCCGCGCCGAATCCGCACTGCTGATCTACGGCATGGGCCTGACCCAGCACCGCTACGGCGTGGACAACGTGCGCCTGCTCTGCAACCTCGCGCTGATGCGCGGCAACGTCGGCCGCGCCGGCGGCGGCGTGCTGCCGGTGCGCGGGCACTCCAACGTGCAGGGCCAGCGCACCGTGGGCATCAGCGAGAAGCCCGAGCTGGTGCCCCTGGACACGCTGGCCGAGCAGTACGGCTTCGAGCCGCCGCGTGAAAAAGGCCTGGACACCGTCGGCACCGTCGAGGGCGTGATCAAGGGCGAAATCGAAGCCTTCATCGGCCTGGGCGGCAACTTCCTGCGCGCCGCGCCCGATACCACCCGCCTGGCCGAGGCCTGGCGCCGCCTGCCGCTGACCGTGCACGTCGCCACCAAGCTCAACCACACCCACCTGGTGCCCGGCGCCACCTCGCTGCTGCTGCCCTGCCTGAGCCGCATCGAATGCGACCTGCAGGGCGGGGTGGGGCAGACCGTCACCACCGAGGACAGCACCGCCTGCTTCCACGCCTCGGTGGGCGTGCAGGACCCGGCCGCCGACACCCTGCTGTCCGAACCCGCCATCGTCGCGGGCCTGGCCCGCGCCACCTTGGACCCCAATCCGCGCGTGCCCTGGGCCGACTGGGTGGCCGACTACTCGCGCATCCGCGACGCCATCGAGGCCACGTACCCCAAGGACTTCCGCGAGTTCAACGCCCGCATGGGCACCCCCGGCGGCATGCCGCGGCCGCTGCCCGCCCGCGAGCGCATCTGGGAGACCGAAAGCGGCAAGGCCCAGTTCCACGCCACCGCCTGCCTTGACGCGGCCGGTTTCGACGACGCCCCCGAGCGCCTGCGCCTGGTCACCCTGCGCAGCAACGACCAGTTCAACACCACCGTCTACGGCTACCACGACCGCTTCCGCGGCATCGAAGGCAGCCGCCGCGTGGTGCTGATGGGGCAGGGCGACATCGACAGGCTGGGGCTCGCCGCCGGCCAGCAGATCAGCCTGGTCACCGACGTCGACGACTGCGAACACCGCGAAGTCGGCGGCTTGGCGGTGACCCCCTACGACCTCCCGCCCGGCTGCATCGGCGCCTATTACCCCGAGTGCAACCCGCTGCTGCCGGCTTCCCACCACGCCATCGACAGCCACGTACCGGCCGGCAAAACCGTCCCCGTCCGCATCAAACTCGAAGTCGACCCCCGCCACATCCCCCCCGGCCCAGCCCCCACCGAACTCCTCTAGGAACAGCTTTTATGGGAGCAGCTATAGCTGCTCCCACAAAAACCCTGTCGCGGCGGCGTCACGGGGCGGTGGTAAAGTGCCGCCCCCACCGCGCCGCCAACGGATTGTGCACGCGTGTATGACCTCCACTGCCACCTGCTGCCGGCCATCGACGACGGCGCCACCGACCTCGCCATGTCGCTTGAAATGGCGCGCATGGCCGTGGCAGACGGCATCACGCTGACCGCCTGCACTCCGCACATCTACCCCGGCCTGTACGAGAACACCGGCCCCGGCATCCGCGCCGCGATCACCGCGCTGCAGGCCGAACTCGACCGCGAGGGCATCGCCCTCAGGCTGGTTGAAGGCGCCGACGTGCACATGGACCACAACCTGGTCGTCGGCATCCGCAGCGGGCACATCCCGACCATCGCCGGCTCCCGCTACCTGCTGTTCGAACCGCCGCACCACGTCGCCCCACCGCGGCTGGAAGAGACGCTGTTCGACCTCATGGCCGCCGGCTACGTGCCCGTGATCACCCATCCCGAACGCCTGACCTGGGTCGAACAGCACTACGAGACCTTCGTCCGCCTGGCCCACCGCGGCAGCTGGATCCAGGTCACCGCGGGCGCCCTGACCGGCCGCTACGGCCGCCGCGCGAAGCACTGGGGCGAGAAGTTCGTCGGCGAAGGCCACTGCCACATCCTCGCCACCGACGCCCATCACCCCACGCGCCGGCCGCCGTTGCTGGCCGAAGCACGCGAGGCCGCGGCCGTCCTGGTGGGCGCTGAAGAGGCTGATCACATGGTGAATACGCGGCCCGCGGGCATCGTGGCCAATGCTGCACCGGATACACTGCCCCCGTTGAAGGCGCCAGCGCCCGTCGCCCCGCACCGCGGCCTGCTGGCCCGGTTCTTGCGTCAAGCCTGATTTGCCCCGATCCGCCGACTCGCCCCGATCCGCCCGCTTTCCGAGGTCCCCCCCCATGAAACAAGCCAGCCGATTCCTGATCGCGGCCGTGTTCGCTTTGCTGCTGGGCGCCTGCGCCTCGGGCGGGAGGAGCAACGTCGCCCACGGCATTGACCTGCCGCCGCCGGACACCACCTCCGCATCGGGCGCCTACGAAGGCGCGACCGATTACCGCGTGGGTTCGCAGGACCTGCTTGAAATCAGCGTGTTCGGCGTGTCCGAACTCGCGCACCAGGCGCGCGTGAACTCCAACGGCATGATCAACGTGCCGCTGATCGGCGGCGTCATGGCCGGCGGCAAGACGGTGCCCGAGCTCGAGAAGGAGCTCGCCGCCAAGTACGCCGATGGCTACCTGCAGAACCCGCAGGTCACCATCTTCATCAAGGAATACACCAGCCAGCGGGTCACCCTGGAAGGCGCGCTGAAGAAGCCCGGCATCTATCCGCTGACCGGCAAGACCTCGCTGCTGCAGGCGGTGGCCATGGCCGGCGGCACCGACGAATTCGCCGATCTCGAGGGCGTGGTGCTGTTCCGCCACGTCAACGGCGAGCGCATGGCCGCGGCCTATGACCTCACCCTGGTGCGCCGCGGCGAGCTCGACGATCCGCAGGTCTTCGGCGACGACGTGATCGTGATCGAGCGTTCCGGCAGCAAGTCGGCGTTCCGCGAGTTCATCCGCTCGGTGCCCGCACTCGGCCTGTTCCTCGCCCTGTAAGCCACCACGCTCCAAGCCCCCAGGTTACGGACAACAGACAGACATGCCAGACGACAATCTTCCGATCCGCCCGGAGGGCGACAGGGACCAGCTTCCGGCGCATCGCGCCGATGCGAACCTGCCCGCCACGGCCGGTTCGCGCGCGCTTGCCATCGAGATGTTCGACGACAGGCGCGGCGGCGACGAAGACGAGATCGACCTGCTTGCCTACTGGCGCATCCTGGTCAAGCGCAAATGGCTGGTGCTGGGCGTGCTGGGCACGGTGGTGGCGCTGGCGCTGATCGCCACGCTGATGATGCCGCCGGTGTACCGCGCCACCGCGGTGCTGCAGATCGACCGCGAGTCGGTGCAGATCCTGCAGGCCGAAGGCATGGGCAACGCCGAGGCCGCGGCCCCCGACTTCCTCACCACCCAGTACGAGCTGCTGAAAAGCCGCGCCCTGGCCGAGCGCGTCGCCAACGAGCTCAACATCGACGGCAACACCCTCGAGCGCCTGGACTCCACCGGCTGGTGGCAGCGCGCCACTGGTGCGCTGCGTCCCGAGCAGCAGGCCCAGGCCGATGACGCCGGCGCCGATGCCGCGGCCGAAGGCGAGGGCGACACCGCCGACCAGCTGGTGGACCTGCGCCAGGCCGTCGGCATCGTCCGCGGTGGCCTGACCATCGAGCCGATCCGCAACTCGCGCCTGGTGCGCGTGCACTTCGATTCCACGCTGCCGGCGTTCTCGGCGCGCGTGGTCAACGCCGTGGCCGACGGCTTCATCGCCCACGCCATCGAGCGCAAGTTCGACGCCTCGTCCTACGCCAGCAAATACATCGAAGAACAGCTGGCCCTGGCCAAAGGGCGCCTGGAGCAGTCCGAGCGCGCGCTGGTGGCCTTTGCCACCAAGGAAAACATCGTCACCAGCGGCGAGGGCAGCCAGAGCCTGGAAAGCCAGAACCTCGGCGCGCTCAATACCGCGCTGGCCGCGGCGCAGGACGACCGCATCCGCGCGCAGGCCGCGTGGAGCCAGGTTTCGGGCGGCGGCCAGCTGCCGGCCGGTGCCATCGGCAACTCCATCCTCAACACCCTGCAGCAGCAGCGGGCCACGCTGAACGCGCAGTACCAGCAGCAGCTCAAGACCTTCAAGCCCGAATACCCGACCATGCAGGCGCTGAAGGGCCAGGTCGATGAAGTCGACCGCCAGATCGCGCAGGAGCGCGCGTCGGTGCGCGCCAGCATCAAGGCCGAGTACGACGCCGCGCAGACGCGCGAGAACATGCTCGTGGCCCAGCTCGACACCCTCCGGGACCGCACGCTGGACGTCGACAACCGCTCGATCGACTACAACATCCTGCGCCGCGAGGCCGACACCAACCGCCAGCTCTACGACAGCCTGCTGCAGCGCTACAAGGAAGTGGGCGTGGCCGCCGGCGCCGGCGTCGGCACCAACAACATTTCCATCGTCGACCGCGCCATCGCGCCCACCGGCCGCTTCAAGCCCAACCTGCCGCTGAACCTCGCCATCGGCCTGATGCTGGGCCTGATGCTGGGCGTGCTGGTCGCCTTCGTGCTCGAGTTCCTGGACGACACCCTCAAGGCGCCCGAAGACATCGAGCAGCACCTGCGCCTGGCCGTGCTCGGGATCATTCCGCACCTGAAGAAGCAGAGCGTGGCCGATGCCATGGCCGATCCGCGCTCGGCCTTTGCCGAGGCCTATCGCTCGGTCCGCACCGCGCTGCAGTTCTCCACCGACCAGGGCGTGCCCAAAGTGCTGCTGGTCACCAGCCCCAGCGCGTCCGAAGGCAAGTCGACCACGGCCAAGACGCTTGCGCGCAACTTCGCCCAGCTCGGCAAGCGCGTGCTGCTGATCGAGGCCGACCTGCGCAATCCTTCGCTGCACCGCTCGTTCGGCCTGCGCTCCGACACCGGCCTGTCCAGCCTGCTGGCCGGCGCCGCCAGTGCCAACCAGGTGATCATGGATACCGACGACGAGCGCCTGAAGGTGATCCTGGCCGGGCCACTGCCGCCCAATCCCGCCGAGCTGCTGTCGGGCAGCCGCCTGCTCTCGATGCTGACCGTGGCCGCGGAAAAGTACGACCAGGTGATCATCGACGGCCCGCCGGTGCTGGGCATTGCCGATGCGCCCATCCTGTCCAACGTTGCCGGCGGCACGCTGCTGGTGGTGCAGGCGGGCGAGACGCGCATCAAGACCGCGCAGGCCGCGCTCAAGCGCCTGGCCGCCGCGCGCGCACGCGTGATCGGCGGGCTCATGACCCACTACGACGCCAAGGTTGCCGGCTACGGCTACGATTACGCCTCGTACTATTCCTACGGTACCCAGCCGAAACTGGCCGGGAAGTAGCGGTGGGGCGGGGGCCCGCAAGGGGATGATGGCGAACGCGGGCGAGGCACTTGAACTGGCCATGGGCCTGCTGCGCGCACCGGCGCACCGCAGCGCCCTCCGCGCTCGGCGCCTGCCGCAGGGCATGGACACGCTGCTGGCGATCGCCTCCGGTTCGGCCGAGGCGTGCCGCCGCGCCGCGCAGCACACAGGCTACGACGAAGCCGAACTGCTCGAGGCCAGCCGCTTCTACGTCCAGCAAGTGCTGCTGGCCGAAGACGCCGACGCCTACCGCGTCCTCGGTGCAGACCGCAGCGCCGACCACGCCACCCTGCGCGACCACCACCGCCACCTGCTGCGCTGGCTGCACCCGGACCGCACCGGCCCCGGCACCCAGTGGGACTCCGCCCTCTCGAGCCGCGTCAACCAGGCCTGGAACCTCCTCCGCACCCCGGCCGCCCGCATCCAGTACGACGCCACCAACCCCGTCTCCTCCCCCGAAGCCTCCCCTGCAGGAGCAGCTGCAGCTGCGACCCGTGCGCCCATGGCAGCGGCGACAGCCGCGATGTCTGCCACGCCGCGCTACCTGCACCCCAACGCCGCGCCCCTTTATCCGGAAGGCGAAGCCGCCGCCGGCCAGCGCCTTGCCCCCGCGCCCATCCTGGTCGGCCTGCTCGGCCTCGCCTGCATCGTCCTCGCCTGGCTCGCCTTCACCCGCGAAGACAACTTCGAGGACGTGCGCAGCGGTGCTATCGCGCCGAACCGCATCGCCGCCGCGAGCCCGGCGGCTAACGGTCCGGTGAACGACCTCGCCGCCACCGCGGTAAAGGACCCGGCCGACACCGCGGCAAATGACCTGGCCGACACAGCCGCAAATGACCTGGCGAATGACCTGGCAAATGATCCGGCGAATGACTCGGCCACCAAGCCGGCAAATGACCCGGCAAGTCCGGCAAGTCCGGCGACTCCTGCACCCCCGGCACCCCCGGCCTTCGTGGGAGCAGCTATAGCTGCGATCCCACCCCCCGCCCCAGCCCCACCAGCCACACCCCCACCCCCAACCATCGCACCGGTCACTGCCGCGATCACACCCATACCAATCGCAGCTATAGCTGCTCCTACAAAGGCTGCTCCTGCGGGGGCGGGGGATCCGCTGGGGCTCTTCATGGAGGCGGAAGACATCGTGCGCAGCGTCACCGACTACCTTGCTGCCGACGGCGCGGAGCCTGCCTGGCTCGACCTGCCTACCGGCCTCGAGGCTGCGGGCATCCGCACGCAGTTGCAGGCGCGCCATGCGCGCACCGCGCAGCCGCGGATGCTGGTCGATTCGCCCAACTGGACCCTGGATGCCATGGCCGCGTCCATGCTCGGCGCCTACCGCCTGGACGACCGCCGCGGCACGGTGGAAACCGGCGTGCTGCGCGTCGAGCTGATCCGCATGGACCAGGCCTGGCGCGTGGTCGGCCTGCAGCTGGAGCCTGCCCGATGAGCACCGCACGCTGGATCGCCTTTGCCGCGCTTCTGGCCGCACTGCTCGCCGCCGGCGTGGGCCTGGTCAACACCCACGGCGATCAGGCCGCGCTCGAAGCCGACCTTGCCGCCGCCGAAACCGCCCTTCGCGAAGACGACGCCCCGCGCGCGGCAGCGATCGCCCGCAGCGTGCTTGCGCGCGAACCCGCGCTTGGCCGCGCCTTCGGCATCCTTGCCCGCGCCGAGGACGGGCAGGGCGATGCCGCCGCCGACCGCGCCCGCTACCAGGCCGCCGCCCGCCGCGCCCCGCGCGACCCCCAGGTCCGCGGCTGGCTCGCCACCCGGGCCCTGCAGTCCGGCGATTTCGCCGCCGCCGCGGACCATCTGGATGCCCTGCTCACCGTGGCCCCGGCGCAGCGCAGCGACCTGCTCAAGCTCATCGCCGAGCTCGCCCAGGACCAGGACTTCGCCGATGCCCTGGCCAGCCACCTGCTGCAGCGGCCGCAGTGGCGCCAGGCGATCCTGCGCGCAGCCACCGCCAGCGGCCTGTCCACCGCCGCCGACAACCTGCACGGCGCCCTGCGTGCCGAGGGCGGCCTGGCCGGCGATGAAGCCGCGCGCTGGATCGACGGCATGCTGCGCGACGGCCGCTGGGGCAGCGCCTACGCACGCTGGGTAAGCGGCCTTGCCGACCCCCCCGCGCGCCTGCCCGTGCCCTGGAACGGCAGCTTCGGACGCCCGCCGTCATCGGCCGGCTTCGACTGGCGCGTGCGCCGCACGCCGGGCGTGCTGGTCCAGCGCATCGAACTCGTCCGGCCCGTGCCCGCCACCGCCACCGGTCCCGCCGAGCCCGCCGAGCCCGCCCGTCACGCCGCCCGCCTGCGCTTTCTCGGCCGCCCGGTGGCCAACACTGGCCTTGAAGTGCCGCTGCTGCTCGCACCCGGCCAGCACCTGCTGCAGCTCCGCGCCCGCACCCGCGACCTGCGCTCCGACCAGGGCCTGGAATGGACCCTGAGCTGCGGCGATGGCCGCACCCGCATCGCCAGCGGCGCCCGCATCCGCGAATCCCGCGACTGGGCCGCGCTGGAGCTGCCCTTCACCGTGCCCGAGGGCGAGGGCTGCGAGGGCCAGTGGCTGCGGCTGGTGAACCCGGCCCCGCGCGGCGTCGCCCAGATCCTGCGCGGCGAGCTGGACATCACCGCCGTGGCCATCACCCAGCCGCCGGCGGCAGCGCCGGACGCGGAGCCGCGCACGCCAGCAGCTGCACTGGCACGGTAATTGCGACATACTTCACGGTTCCGCCGCCGAGTCCCGGCCGCGGCCTGGAAAACACCCGCGGAAGGATCCCGAATGCGCCAGCTTGTCGCCGTTTTGAGCTTCACCACGCTTGCCCTGGTCGCCTTCGCGGCGCCTGCCCAGAACGCCGTCGAGGCCACCGCCCCGGCAGCCGAACCCGCCATCTCGCTGGGCATCGACAGCGGCTCGGTGCTTGTCAGCACCGGCGGTGAGTTCAGCCAGGCCGCGAGCGGCCAGGCGCTTGCCCCGGGCCATCGCGTGCTGGTGGCCGAAGGCGGCAGTGCCCGCATGGCGTATGCGGGTGGCTGCCAGAAGGCCCTGAGCACGCCCGGCGTCTACACCGTCACCCCGATTGCGTGGCGGCCGGCGGCCCCCGCGTGGATGGCCGCGTGCTGGCAGGCATCGTGGGCGGTGTTGCGGTGATCGCCGCTGCGGCCGGCGGTGGCGGTGGCGGCGGGTCGCCGCCGGTGAGCCGCTGAGCTGCGCGCCGCATTCATATAAGCGTCGCATCTTGCTGATATTACACACAAAATTCACGCAACTGTCACATCAAAATCCTTGCATCGACGGTTCGTTTTCAGTAGTCTCTATTGCGGCGCAGCATGCGCCACCCCCATACGCACCACTGGAAGGACTCCATGAAAACCCACCGCCTCCTCATTGCCGCCGCACTGGCCACGCTGTTCGCCGCGCCCGCCCTGGCGCAGAGTGAATCCGCAACGCTCCGCATCGACAGCGGCAGCGCCATGGTCAGCACCGGTGGTGAGTTCACCAGCGCCGCATCCGGCACCCAGCTCGCCCCCGGCAGCCGCGTCATGCTGACCGAAGGCAGCCGCGCCACCCTGGTCTATCCCAACGGCTGCACCCAGGCGCTCGGCGCCGCCGGCGTGCACGGCGTGCCCGCCACCTGCGTTGCCGCAGCCGGCAGCTCGGCTGGCAGCGCCACCGCCGGCTCCACCGCCGCGGGCGTCGACATGGGCGCCGTGGGCATCATCAGCGGCGCGGCCGTGCTTGGCGCCGCCGGCCTGAACAGCATGGACGAGCAGCCCTACGTGGCGCCGCCGCCGGTCAGCCGCTGACCCTGGCGGTTTGACACAGGTTGCACTGCGGGACGGGTAACCCCCGTCCCGTTTTCGTTTCCAGGGGCGCAACACATGCACGGCGCAGCGGCCGACGCACACCAGCACCAGCACGCAGACAGGCCCGCACGCGCGGGGCTGGTGGCCGCATGCGCGCTGCTGGTGCTGTGCATGATGTCCGGCGGCAGCTCGCAGGAGTCGGGCACCGGCACCTTCATCGCCCAGCTGCTTGCGCTGCCGCTGCTGGCCTGGGCCGGCTGGCTGCTGCTGAAGCGCCCCGCCGGCGCGGTGCAGCTCGCCTGGCTGGCCTTTGCCGCCGCGCTGGTCGCCATTCCCCTGCTGCAGGCCGTGCTGCCCGCCGCCGTGGCCGGTGGCGAGGGCAGGGCGGCCCTTGTGCAGGACCTGGCGCTGTTCGGCGTCGATGCCCCCGCGCACTGGAGCCTGGCCCCGGCCGCCACCCGCGCCGCGGGCTTCCAGCTGCTGCCGGCCCTGGCCATCTTCGCCATGGCGCTGGCCCTGCCGCGCGCCGCCCACCGCCGCTTGGCGCAGCTGATCGTGGTGCTGGCCGTGGCCAGCCTGCTGCTGGGCGTGGCCCAGCTTGGTGCCCCTCAGGAAAGCCCGCTCAACCCGTATCCGCAATGGTCCGCGGCCATGAACGGCTTCTTCGCCAACCCGAACCACCAGGCCACCCTGCTGGTGGTTGCGGCCACGCTGGCCTGCGCGCGCCTGGCGATGGTGGCCGGCGCCTGGCCGCCCGGCCGCCCGCACCGCCTGATGCACGGCACCGTGGCCGCGCTGGTGATGCTGCTGGCCGCCGTAGCTCTGCCTCTGACCGGCTCGCGCGCCGGCGTGGTGCTGATCATCCTGGCCTGCGCCCTGGTGGTGGCCGCGCACTGGCCCGCCTGGCGCGGCGGCACCCGCAGTCGCGTTGCACTTGCCGCGAGTCTTGCCGTGGCCGCCTTGGCCCTGTTCCTGGCCCTGCGCTGGATGCAGGTCGAAGCCATTGATGAACTCCGCGGTCCCCTGCGCGCGCTCACCGGCGAGATCGCCGCGCGCTTCGCGCCCATGGGCGCCGGCGTTGGCAGCTACGTGCCCGTGTTCGAGCAGGAAGCCCCGCGCGACCTGCTGATGGGCGAATACATCAACCACGCCCATAACGAATACGCGCAGTGGTGGCTCGAGGCCGGCGTGCCCGCGCTGATCGCCATGCTGCTGGGCGCCGCGGCCTTGGCACTCACCTTGCTTGGACTGCTGCGGCAGCCGGCGCAGATGCGCGGGCTGGGGATTACCGCGCTGGTGGCGCTGGCGGCGATACTGGCGCACTCGCTGGTGGACTATCCCCTGCGCACCCCGGCCATGCTGGCCGTGGCGGCGGCGCTGGCGGGCATCGCCGCGGCGCAGGCCGCAGGCAGCGACAAGGGACGTTCAAGGGCGAAGGTCCAGCGCACCTCGCGGGACGCGCCAATCATGCAAAGGACAGGATTCAATGAGTGATTTTCCGACGCCGCAGGACACCCGCATCGCCGTGGTGGGCCTGGGCTACGTAGGCCTGCCGCTGGCCGTGGAGTTCGGCAAGCAGTACGACACCGTGGGCTTCGACATCAACGCCGCGCGCGTTGAAGAGCTGCGCACCGGCCGCGATGCCACGCTGGAAGTGGAGCCGGAGCTGCTGGCCGAGGCCACGCGCCTCACGTTCACCAGCGAGGCCGACGGCATCGCCGCCTGCAACGTCTACATCGTCACCGTGCCCACGCCGATCGACAGCGCCCGCCGCCCGGACCTGACCCCGCTGCGCAAGGCCAGCGAAACCCTGGGCAAAGTGCTGAAGCCCGGCGATACCGTGGTGTACGAAAGCACCGTCTACCCCGGCTGCACCGAAGAAGTCTGCGTGCCGATCCTGGAGCAGGTGAGCGGGCTGAAGTTCAACGTCGACTTTTTCAGCGGCTACAGCCCTGAGCGCATCAACCCCGGCGACAAGCAGCACCGCGTCACCACCATCATGAAGGTGACCTCCGGCTCCACGCCGGCCGCCGCGGACTTCGTGGATGCGCTGTACGCCAGCGTCATCACCGCCGGCACCCACAAGGCCAGCAGCATCAAGGTGGCCGAGGCCGCCAAGGTGATCGAGAACACCCAGCGCGACCTCAATATCGCCTTGGTCAACGACTTGGCCATCCTGTTCAACAAGCTGGGCATCGACACGCTGGAAGTGCTGGAAGCCGCCGGCACCAAGTGGAACTTCCTGCCGTTCCGTCCCGGCCTGGTGGGCGGGCACTGCATCAGCGTGGATCCGTACTACCTCACGCACAAGGCGCAGGAAGTGGGGCACCACCCGGACGTGATCCTGGCAGGGCGGCGCACCAACGACGGCATGGGTGCGTACGTGGCGGGCGAAGTGATCAGGCTGATGGTGCGCAACGGGATCAACCCCGTGCGCGCGCGCATTCTGATCCTGGGGCTGGCGTTCAAGGAGAACTGCCCGGACCTGCGGAATACGCGGGTGGTGGACATTATTGGCGCGCTGCAGGGTTACAACGCGCGCGTGGATGTGTGCGACCCGTGGGTGGATGCCGCCGAGGCCAAGCATGAGTACGGGCTGTCGCTGTGCAAGCCGGGCGAGGGCGAGTACGACGCGATCATCGTGGCGGTCGGGCACGAGGAGTTTCGGAAGCTGGGTGCGGCGGGGATCCGCGCGCATGGCAAGCCGGGGGCGGTGCTGTATGACGTGAAGTATGTGTTGCCGCGGGAAGCGGTGGACGGTCGTTTGTGACCACGGTCGAATCTGCGCACCTGAGGGCACCCGTCCCACCCAACAGCAATTATCGTCCTGACATTGATGGCCTGCGGGCGATCGCAGTCATGGCCGTTGTCCTGCACCACCTTTCGGCGAAGTGGGTGCCAGGAGGGTTCATCGGCGTGGATGTGTTTTTCGTGATCTCGGGCTATCTGATCACGAAGATCATCTCCCGCGAGATCGCGGACGGCACGTTCACCTTCGCGCGGTTCTACGAGCGGCGCATCCGCCGCCTGTTTCCAGCGCTGTTCACCGTGCTGGCCTTCGTGCTGGTGGTGGGCTGGTTCGTCCTGTTGCCCAGCGATTACCTGGCCACCTTGCGCGGATCGGCGGCCACGCTCCTGTTCTCCGCCAACATCCTGTTCTGGCACGTACAGACCGACTACTTCGCGGCTGACGCCAAACTCAATCCACTGCTGCACATGTGGTCGCTGGGCGTGGAGGAACAGTTCTACCTCGTGTTCCCGGTGGTGCTGCTGCTAATCCATCGTTGGATGCCGCGATGGGTCGTGGCGACCATGCTGGCCGGGTTCGGCCTGTCGTTGGCGCTGTCGATCGTGTTCACGCCCACCAGCTTCGTGGCGTCCTATTTCCTGCTGCCGACCCGGGCTTGGGAGCTGCTGGCGGGCGGCCTGCTGGCCGTGATCCCGATGCGTCAGCCGGGGCGATACTGGCGGGAGCTGTTGGCATTGGCAGCCATGCTGGCGATCTTGGTCCCGGCATTCCAGTACACGCAGCAGACCCCATTTCCGGGCCATGCGGCCCTGCTTCCCGTGCTGGGCACAGCTGCCCTCATCTGGCTGGGGGGGGGGGTCCCCACGGCCGTCAGCAGGCTTCTACAGCTTCGGCCCGTCGTCTACATAGGGCTCATTTCGTACTCGCTGTACCTGTGGCATTGGCCACTGATCGTGTTCGCACGGTTCCAGAACGGCTTGCAGCCGTTGGACGAATGGCTCTTTATGCTGTTGGCGCTGTCGATTGCGGTGGCAGCATTGAGCCATCGCTTTATCGAGAAGCCGTTTCGCGCCGGCGCGGCGCAACGTCGGTCGAAAGTCTTCGCGGCCGCGGGCGTGGCGATGGCTGCGCTTCTTTCCGTTTCCGTCCTGGGCAACCAGCAGCAGGGATTCGAAAGCCGGGTGAGCGCGGAGGTCCTGGCGCTGGATCGTCAGCGCAGGCCGGACATTCCATTTATCCATTGCGACGGAAAGCTGGAGGGGTGTCCCATCGGCAGCCAAGAGCGCCAGACGGTTGGCAAAAAAATCGTGTTCTTGGGTGATAGCCACATGCTTGCCTGGGCACCGGCCATCGACAAGATCCTGAAGGATCGCGGCGTTGCGGGAACGCTTGTTGTGACTTCATCCTGCCCCCCTCTTGTCGGCGTGGCAAATGACATGTTTCCGGCCTGTGAAAAGCAGAACCTCCAATTGGCCGCCCGCATGCGCAGTTTTGATGCTGTTGTTATGACTGCGGCTTGGAACGCATATGAAGACAAAGTCAATAACGGCCGAGTTCGTTTCGGAAGTAGCACGACGGGCATACTAACGGCTGGTCTTCCCCGGACAACAGGAGCGTTGTTGGACCAAGGAGTTGATGTGTACTTGATCGGACCTGTACCGACGTACGAGTTGAGTGTTCCCTACATGTATGCCACTCAAGCAATGAGTGGCCAGTTCGATACCGGTGGGAAGTCAGTGGTGGAACATTTCATCCAGAGTCAGGAGTTTTTCTCTGTAGCCAGGGGGCTTCCAGCTTCAGTGAAGGTTATTGATCCCGCCGAATGGATCTGTACGCCGAACTGTGTGGTGGGCCAGGCATCCGAGGTGTTCTATCGTGACGATGATCACCTGAGCATCTCCGGCGCAGTCTATTTCTCGAACCGACTCGGCGACGCATTGGCGGCGCTGTTCACGACAGAGCCGACCTCAAGAAACTAAATGTGACTATCGGCCGTTCTAACGAAGAGCTTGCCCATGTGGATTCCTCCAAAGTTGGATCCTTGGCACGCAAGGGCGCCGTCTGGTCGGTGATCCAGATCGTCGTGCGCAATGTAGTGAGCATTGGCTCGACGGCGATGCTGGCGCGCCTGCTGGCGCCGGACGACTACGGCCTGATTGGAATGGTGGCGACGCTCACGGCGCTGCTGTTGGTGTTCTCCGACATGGGCCTGAGCTGGGCCACGATCCAGCGCCGCGAGCTTACGCAAGCGCAGGTCAGCAACCTGTTCTGGATCAACGTCGGGGCCGGCTTGGCGCTTTGGCTTGCCTGCAGCGTGGTTGCGCCCGTGATGGCCCAATTCTACGAGCGGGAAGAGTTGCGACTGGTGACGATGGTGCTGGGCGCCAGCTTCCTGGTCGGTGGCTTGTCAGTGCAGCCATTCGCGCTGCTCAAGCGGCGCATGGATTTCCGCACGGTCGCCCGTATCGAGATTGCCGCGGGCGTGGTGGCCGCCGTCACTGCGATTGCATGCGCGCTTGCCGGGCTCGGGTACTGGGCATTGGTGATTCAGGGTTTGGCTGGACAGCTGGCGCGCGCCGCACTGTCGATTCCGGCAAGCCGCATCCGACTGCAGGCGCCTGCCAAAGACAGCGGAACGCGGAGCATGGTTGGCTTTGGTGGATTGTTGGCCGTCAATGGCTTGCTGATCTATCTGTCCCGCAACCTCGACAGCGTGATGATCGGAAAGGTTTGGGGGACAGAGCAACTCGGCTACTACGATCGGGCCTACTTTCTTATGCTGCTGCCCAGCATGCTGGCGACTGGTGCATTGGCAAACCTCATGGTGCCGTCACTGTCTGCGCTGCAGGATGAGCGCGAACGGTTCGGAGATGCCTACCGCCGCGCATTGCGGATGGTGGCCTTTGTCGGGTGTCCGATGGCCGCCGGATTGGCTTTGGTGGCACCGGAAGCAGTCCGGCTCGTCTACGGTGAGAAGTGGTTGCCGGTCGTGCCCATTCTGGTATGGCTTTCACTGGCGGGAATTACACAGCCCATCTACAACACGACTGGCTGGCTGTTCACAGCTGCAGGCAAGGCGAAGCTCTACTTCGCAGTTACGCTGCTCAATGCTATTGCTTTGACTATCGCCTTCTACTGGGGGGTAAAGAAGGGAGCGGTAGGAGTGGCGATGGCGTACGGGGTAACAATGGGCCTCGTCTTGCTTTGGCCGGCGATGTGGGTCGCACACAGGGCGGCAGGCCTGCGGCTGATTCAGTCCGTCAAAGAATTGTTGCCGATCATGGTTGCAGTTGCAGGAATGGGGGTGGCCGCAGTGCTTGCTGGAAAGTTCGCCGAACAGGCGCAACTTGGTTGGGGCTGGGTGTTGTCCGCAAAGATCGTTGTGGGGGTGCTTGTTTACGGTTTGTTGGCGTCCGTTCTGCTCAGCCAAGTGCTCCGGCGTGACCTGTATCCAATGCTGCCTGCGAGATTGAGGAAGGGTCAGTCGGCATGAAGATCGTGTATCTGGCCAGTGTTGATGTTTCGGAGTTCAACGCTCCGGCAAATCACGTCAAGGAATGCGCATGCGTCATGTCGAAGCAGCACGACGTGACGCTCATATCTGCCCGCAGGCGGATCCTCCAGAGCCATCCTCTTGTGGACGGTGTTACCCATATCCCCATTGCTTTTCCGGGGATCAATGGGGGGTGGCGGTACTTCGAGAGGCGCGTATCCTGGATTCTGAAAAGGTCAGGATGCGGAGCAGGCGACGTTGTCTACCTCAGAACTTCACCGTCTCGGATCATTGCCCGCGCCCTGAGCGGTATGACGTGCACCAAAGTGATGGAAGTAAACGGTCTTGAGGTGTCTGCACATCCGAACTTCAAAGACATGATGGATGCTGCGGATATTGTGCTGGTGGGGACGGAGTCGACGAGGAAAGGTCTCGTTGAGATGTTTCCTTTTTCTGGTCACAAAGCCCTCATTCACTCGAACATTGGACTTGATGGAGCTCATTTCCGCCCGAAGGATAAGATTCGCGCTAGAAGGTTCTTGGGTTTGCGTGAGGACGCTAAGCTGGCCCTTCACGTTTCTGGTTTTCAGCCGCATCATGACTATGACACGCTGCTTCGCGCGGCTGAATCAATCTCGAGGGACAATCCGGCCTTCCAGTTGATCCTCGTGGGTGATGGTGAACGTCAGGGCGAAATCAAGGCGTCTGCCTCGGGGTTGATCCGGAGTGGCGCAGTGCAATTTTCCGGTGCAGTGGCAGTTGAGCAGTTGTCGAACTACATCGCCGCAGCCGACGTGTGCATCAATGCGATGACGATGGAGAAGCTGGGTCATGGCAACGGCAACGCACAGAAAACGATGGAGTACTTGGCTTGTGTCCGGCCGGTGATCGAAACGGTTGACGCGGCACAGGATGTTCCCTCATGGCTTTCGGAGCATGCGATGTGCGTTCCGCCCCACAACGTCCCGGTCATGGTCGATGCGATCCAGTGCGTGATGGAGCAGCCGATCCTGTGGGAGCAGAAGGCCGCGTCGGCGCGGGACATGCTGTTGCGCACCCATTCATGGGACGCGGTCGTTGGCAATACGCTGTCGATGATTGAGCGTGTGCGGCCGGCGAGGAAGCAATGAGCAAGCTCGTCCTGCTCGGCTACGACTATCCCCCCAACGACGGCGGCATCAGCCGCCTGTCGGCGTCGCTGGTGGAGGGCCTTGCGCGCGAAGGGCAGTCGGTCGAGGTGTTGACCCTGCACAATGACGACCGCGTCGGCCCGGCGCGGCCGCAGGTGCCGACCACGCCGGTGCCGCGCAGCGGCTGGCGGCGCGATCTGGCCACGCTGCGATTCATCCTGCGCCAGCCGCGCGATGCCGCGCTGGTGGCGGCGGTGTGGAATCCCGAGGGCACGCTCGCTTGGCTCGCCGGGCGTTCGCGCCAGCTGTGGGTGATGGCGCACGGCAATGAGGTCATGCCGTATCCGCCGGGCCTGCGTTTTACGTTCAAGCGCTGGTTGCGCAGACGGATGCTGGCGTCGGCGCGGGTCGTGGTGTGCAACAGCCGCTACACCGAGCGGCTGGTTAACGCGGCCTCTCCGCAGGCGCGCACCGTTGCCATTCCGCTGGGCGTGGATGCGCAACGCTTCCAGAGCCCTCTGGGCCAGGCTGAGGCGCGCGCGCGTTTCGGACTGCCGCAGCAGGAGCGCGTGGTGCTGAGCGTGTCGCGGCTCAATGCACACAAGGGGCACGACACGGTATTGCGGGCATTAGCCGCATTGCCGATTGCCGAGCGTAATAGGGTCTGTTACGTGATAGCCGGAAGAGGCAAGCATGCTGCGAATCTTCAAGCGTTTGCAGCTGAGCTTGGCGTTGATGAACATGTCCGTTGGTTAGGGTATGTCAGGGAAGATGAACTGCCCATGCTTTACGCTGCGGCAGATCTATTTGCGCTTTGTTCGCGAGAGGATCAGCGCGAGCGCGGAGTGGAAGGCTTCGGCCTGGCGTTCCTGGAAGCGCAGGCGGCCGGCGTGCCGGTGCTGGGCACTCGCGCCGGCGGTATCCCGGACGCCGTGGAAGACGGGCGCGGTGGTTGGCTGGTAGCACAGGACGATGTGGCCGCGGTGCGCGATCATCTGGCGCGGCTGGTGGCGGCGCCAGCGCTGTTTGCGGCGCAGGGACTGGCCGCGCGCAAGCGTGCCGAAACCGAATGTGGCTGGGGCATCTACGTGGACAGGTTCCGTGCTGTTCTTGGGCAGCGTCCGGCAGTAGCCGGCGGGCCACAAGAGAATCGACAGGAGTCAAGGCAATGACCGTGGCAACCGCCAGCAATGGCGTCGACACTTCCGGATCCCGGCCCAGCGGCGTGTCGGTCGTGATCCCGACGATCAACCGAGCCGAGGTGCTGGTGGATACGGTGAAGGACCTGCTGGCGCAGGACTTCGACCGTTACGAAATCATCGTGGTCGATCAGTCCGACGAGACCAACCAGGCCGTTGTTGAGCTGCTGCGCGAAAGCCCGGTACCGGCCCGGTACTTCAAGGCCGACAACTTCCGCGGCCTGCCGCAGGCCCGCAACTTCGGCTGGCAGCAGGCGCGGCACGACATCGTGCTCTACATCGACGACGACATCCGCACCACCCGCACCTTCGTGTCCACGCACTACGACACGTTCTGCAGGACCGGCGCGATGATGGTGGCCGGTGGCATCGACGAGGCCAAGGGCGACCATCCCACCAGCCATTCGCCGGGTTCGTTTAACTGGTGGACCGGCACCGCGGTGCGGAACTTCAGCGTCGACCAGCCCGGATGGTGCCTCCATGCGCCAGGCGGGAACTTTGCGGTGCGTCGCGACGTGCTTTCCGGTGTTGGCGGCCTGGATGAAGTGCTCAGCATCGGCGCGGCGCTCTACGAGGAATCGGAACTCGCCTTGCGCATGCAGGCCGCGGGTCATCGCACCTGGTTCGAACCAGCGGCCCGCCTCACCCATCTTGCCGCCCCCATGGGCGGCTGCCGCGTGCAGCGCGACGTGCCGCGCTACATGCACGGACTGGCGCACAACCGCGGCATCCTGATCTTCCGCCACCTCAAGCCTTGGCACCGGCCCACCGCGATCGCGCGGCTGCTGCTGTTGGGCCTGTCCTACAGCCGCGCGGACCGCTCTCTGCGGCCGCTCAAGTCCACATTTGCCGGCCTGGCTGCCGGCCGCAAGGCCGCGGCCCGGCCACCGGTCAAGAGCGAACTTCGGGCGACGGAATGCACTTCCTCCTGATCCCCATCATCGTGCTGAGCGCGATGTTCGTGCTGCACTACCACCAGCAGGATCGCAGGACCGGGAATGCCGGGCTGGTCGTCGTGTCCGGTATCACCATGCTGGTGTTGTTCCTGGCGATGCTGTTTCGGCCAGTGGCAGGCGATGGCTGGCGCTATTACCAGTACTTCCTGTCGATCAGGAATGTCGACTTCTTGGGGATGCTGCAGGACGAACAAAGCGATCTCCTGTGGAAGCTGCTCAACTGGTTTACCGGCCAGGCCGGCGAAAGCAATCTCTGGCTGTTCGGCACCACCCTGGTCCTGTACTTCGGCGGGTTCGTCTGGGCCCTGCGCCGCCTGCTGCCGCCGGCACAGGTGGCCGCGCTGCTCATGTGCTATGCCGCCTATCCCTTCTTCATTGCCTATGGCGCCAACGGCCTGCGCCAGGGGCTTGCGCTGGTGTGCATGCTGATGGCGCTGGTGCAGTTCAACCGGGGCAAGCGCAGCGGCTGGCTGTGGCTGCTGCCAATTCCGTTCTGGCACGGTGGCTCGGTGATCGGCGCGATCGTGGTTGCGGTATTCCAGTTGATGAACCGCTGGGTCCCACGGGAGCGCTCGCGCTGGGCCCTCGTCCTATCGGTGTATGGTTTTTCAATCCTGCTGTCACTGACCGGCTTGAACGCCGCCATCCTCGGCCAGCTCCCCGACGTGTTCGACATCGAAGCCCGGCACCAGGTCTACTTCATGGATCCATCCCAGATGGGCGTGGCCTACCGCACCGGCTTCCGCCCCGACTTCGCCTTGTTCTCCCTGCTGCCCTTGATCAGTGCCTTTCTGCTGCGCAGGAACCGTGAGATGTTCAGCTTCAGCGCATCGGGCTGGTGGCTGGCCGTGTACCTGAGCTTGAACACTGTCTACCACCTGTTCTCATTCGCACCCTTCGCCGACCGCTTCTCGAGTTTTTCCTGGTTCCTGTTACCGCTGGTCCTGTTCCTGCAAGTCCGCGATGCCCAAAATCGTTGGCTTCGCTCGTTGTTCATCGTCGGTATTTCAACGATTAACGTCCTGATGTTGCAGGTCTATACCGGGAATTTCATTCCGCCCTTGGAGTGGTGATGGGAACACGGCGCTACACTTCAGAGGAATACAAGAGTGGGATTATCGATTTGCATGGGGTTGGTGGACATCCGCTGATCACTGTATTCACGCCAACCTGGAATAGGGCGCATCTGCTCTCGCGAGCCTTTGATTCGCTTCTGATCCAGTCGAAAAAGAATTTTGAATGGATTATCTATGACGATGGCTCTACAGATGAGACTGAGCAGGTAGTTCGGGGCTGGCTCGATCGCGCTGACTTCAGGATTCACTATATAAAATCCAAGAATCGAGGCAAAGCTGCAGCCATGAATGCCGGGGCTGAATTGGCGAATGGGGAACTGTTTCTGGTTCTTGACAGTGACGACGCTGCTAGCAGTAACGCGATGGAAAAGTTCGATCAAGTCTGGCGCGACTTGGCTGATACGGGTTTGCGAGATCGCTATGCGGGCATGTCAGCGCTAAAGGCCACATTTGATGGTGTTTTGGTTGGGGACGGTTATGAGTTACTGGAGAGAGCTCAGGCGTCATATATCGAGCGCAGCAATCTTGGAGTCGCTGGAGACAAATGGGAAATCATTCGAACTGACCTGGTGCGGGCGCATCCATATCCCTTGGCGAGCGGAGAAAGGTATATGGCTCCTAGCTATTCTTGGCTGGTCATTGCCCGTCACCACCTAACGGCTTTTATTAATGAGCCGCTTGGGCTCATTGAATATCAAGCTGATGGCATTTCGGCAAATAACATCAGAAACAGAGTTAATAGCCCGGTGAGCACCTATAGATACTATAGCGAGTTTTATGGTGACCGTCGTTTCAGATTTCGTTGCAGGCTCAATTTTACGGCGAATATGAATCGATTCGCATTGCATGGTGGGGGCAAACTCGTCGTTTGGGATTTCATGGCGCTTGTTCTGTTGCCGGTTTCGTGCGCCTTTTACTTGATCGATCGGTTTCGCCTTCGCTCGATTCTTGGGCCGAAGTAATCAATAGAAGCACGGATTTGTTCATGGTTGATGTGTGCTTATTGTTCCCCGACAGTGACCGCTTTTCGAGACGGTGTTGATAATGATTCCAGTGATCTTGTCAGGCGGGTCGGGTACCCGCCTGTGGCCCTTGTCGCGCGAAGACTTCCCAAAGCAGTTTTTGCCGTTGGTGGGCACGACCTCCATGCTGCAGGCAACGTGGCAGCGGGTCGCGGGGGTGGAGGGGGGGGGGGGGGGGGGTGTGGTCGGCGCGGGACAACCATTCCCGGCCGCTAAGCAAATCCGCCCGA
>NZ_JBCLVB010000008.1:0-65627 GCF_039548455.1 Luteimonas sp. MJ250
TTGGTGGGTACGACCTCCATGCTACGGGTAACGGTCCAGCCCTTCCCCCCCCCCCCCCCCCTCGGGCCGCTGGTTGTCGCCAACGAGGGCCACCGCTTCATGGCCGCGGAACAATTGCGCCAGGTGGGCTGCGCGCCGGCCGCGATTCTGCTCGAGCCCGTCGGCCGCAACACCGCGCCGGCCATCGCCATTGCAGCGCTGGAGGCCACGGCAGCAGGCGCCGACCCCTTGCTCTTGGTACTGCCATCTGACCACGTGATCAACGACGACGTGGGCTTCCGCGCTGCGGTGCGCGTGGCTGAGCCGGCGGCGCAGGCCGGTCGACTCGTCACTTTCGGCATCGTCCCGACCGGCCCGGAAACGGGTTATGGCTACATCCGTGCGGGCACACCGTTGTCAATGGAGTCCGGCGTGCGCGCCGTGGCGGAGTTCGTCGAGAAGCCCGACGCCGTGACTGCTGGGGCCTATGTGACCTCGGGCGAACACGTGTGGAACAGCGGCATGTTCCTGTTCCGGGCCTCGGTGTATCTTGCGGAACTTGAGCGCCACCAACCGGCGATGCTGGCTGCCTGCCGTGCCGCGTTGGCCGGGGCCAAGCGCGATGAGGATTTTGTGCGTTTGGACAAGGCGGCGTTTGAAGCGTGTCCGTCGGACTCCATCGACTATGCGGTGATGGAGAAGACGGCCGATGCCGCGGTGCTGGCGATGGACGTGGGGTGGAACGATGTCGGCAGCTGGTCGGCGCTGTGGCAGGTGGCCGAGCAGGACGATGACGGCAACGCCCACCACGGTGACGTGGTGGCAAAGAACTGTCGCAACACCCTGGCTTGGGGTGACGGCCGGTTGGTTGCACTACTAGGGCTGAAGGACGTGGTGGTGGTGGACACCGCCGACGCGGTGCTGGTGGTCCACAAGGACCACGTGCAGGATGTCAAGGCGATAGTGTCCGAGCTCAAAGCGGCCGGCCGCGCTGAGCCGACGGTGCATCGCAAGGTTTACCGGCCATGGGGTAGCTACGACTCGATCGACATGGGCGAGCGTTTCCAGGTGAAGCGCATTACCGTGAAGCCGGGCGCGCAACTGAGCCTGCAGATGCACCACCATCGCGCCGAGCACTGGGTCGTCGTCAGCGGCACCGGTCGCATAACGCGGGGTGAAGAAGTGATCCTGCTGACTGAGAACCAGAGCACTTACATTCCGTTGGGCGTGACTCACCGGCTGGAGAACCCTGGTCGGTTGCCGCTCGAATTGATCGAGGTCCAGTCCGGAAGCTACCTCGGCGAAGACGATATCGTCCGCTTCGAGGATGTGTACGGGCGTAGGTGATGGTTCGCTCCCGTGAGCAATTCACTGAGTGGCGCGTTACGGGTGATGGGCTTTGCCATAATCGCGCCACAAGATTGCAATTGCGCCACAATGAGGCGTAATCCCGGGGCCGTCTTAGTTCGGCCACTGACTGCAGCTGCAAGTGGAGACGAGAATTGATGTCTGGCCGTGATATGACCGGGCGCAAGATCGTCCTCTTCGCCAACACCGACTGGTATCTCTACAACTTTCGCCGTTCGCTGGCCCTGGCGCTGCAGGCGCATGGCTATGACCTGTTGCTGATTTCACCACCCGGTCCGTACGGGGAGAAGCTGCGCGCCCTCGGCCTGCGGTGGGAGCCGGTGCCGATGGACCGCCGCAGCCTCAACCCGCTGCGCGAGGCGAAGTTGCTGGCATGGCTGGTGTCGTTGTTCCGCAGGGAGCGCCCGGCGCTGGTGCACGGCTTCACCATCAAGTGCGCGGTGTACGGATCGCTTGCCGCGCGCCTAGCTGGCGTGCCGGCGCGCGTCAACGCCGTGGCCGGCATGGGTTACGTGTTCACCAGCAACGATACCAAGGCCCGCGTGCTGCGCCCGCTGGTACGCTCGTTGCTGCGTACCGCGCTGGATGGTGACAACGCGCGGCTGATACTGCAGAACCCGGATGACGTGGCGCTGTTCGGCGCTGCGGGGCTTGTGGATCGCGAGCATGTCCGCCTGATTCCTGGTTCCGGGGTGGACTGCTCGCGATTTGTTGCACGCGAAGGCGAGCGCGATTCCTCGCGGCCGCTGCGCGTGCTGCTGGCCGCGCGCCTGCTGAGAGACAAGGGGCTGGCGGAATTCGTGGAGGCTGCGCGGAGGCTGCGGGACGAGGGCAGGGCGATCGAGTTCCTGCTTGCCGGCGACCCCGACCCGGGAAATCCCGCCGCGGTGCCGGAAGCCACCGTGCGCGCATGGGCGGAAGAGGGTGTGCTGAAGTGGCTCGGTCACGTCGATGACATGTCGGCGCTGTTCGCGTCGGTCGACGTGGTGGTGCTGCCCAGCTATCGCGAAGGCCTGCCGAAGGGCTTGATCGAGGCCGCCGCCTGCGGGCTGCCGCTGGTGACTACCGATGTGCCCGGCTGCCGCGAAGTGGTGAGCGACGGGGTCGACGGACTGCTGGTGCGGGTGCGCGACGCCGGTGCGCTCGCGAAGGCCATTGCGCGGCTGCAGGATGATCCGGAGCTGGCCGCACGCCTAGGCAAGGCTGCGCGTGCCAAGGCGCTGGCGGAATTCGACGAGAAGATCGTCATCGAACGCACCATGGCTGTGTATCGCGATTTGCTGCCCGCGCCATGACCGGCACCGATGTGCTGCTGGCGTTTTTGGCGTTGGGTGTGGCAAGGGGGCGCATGCCAAGAATGGATTCACATCTGATGGCAGTCGGGGGAGGTGAGTCATGAGCGAATTGAATGCCAACGCGCAACCAGCAATTGGCATGCACGGACCCGCCTCAGAGGACAGTAAACTCCGACGGAATCAGCTTGTTGATCTGGTCAAAGGACTGGCAATTATCGGTGTCGTTTGGATTCATGCAGGTCTACCAGCTGCAGGAATATTCAGATTCTCGGTCCCGGTATTCGTGGGCCTCTGGGCTTTTTACCTTGAACGTTCGTGGATGCGTGGTGAAACGCATCAGCGTATGTACATGCGATTTCGTAGGCTTTTTATCCCCTATGCCCTCTGGACCCTGCTTTACTTGTCGATCAAGTATACGATCGATGAAGCTATGGCAATGCCCGTGCATACGTTAATTGGGGGGCAGTTGGGTGGGTTTGGCTGGTCGGGGCAGTATTTTTTCGTGCTGCTGTTCCAGATGCTGTTCTTGTTCCCACTCATAAGGGCGGCTATAAATGCAAAGACCGTCTGGATGCTGATAGTGATCGGCTTGTTATTCAATGTCATCGCCACTTACATTCTCTCATCAAACGAAGTGGTGGTGAAATTAGGCTATCGCGTTTTCATATACTGGCTTCCCTATGTGTTCATGGGTATTGCCTTGGCCCGAGGCTATATAGCGCCAAACCACCGTCTCCTCATTCCTGCTCTCGGCCTTCTGGCCCTTGCGCCGATCGAGCTGGCGCGCCTCGACGAGTTCGCGTCCTACATTGCACCCACGGTCTCAGTGGCTTCAGTGCTACTGCTTGCAGCAGTTGCGCCGAGTTTGTTGCCGCACCATGGGTTGTCAGGCGTCGCCGCGAAATGGTCTAAATCCAGACTACTGGGTTATGCCAAGGCCGGAGTGGAAGTTCTTGGCCGAAATACGTTTGTGATTTTCGTCAGCAATGTCCTCTTCTTGGCGCTTGCACGATGGCTTTGGGGTGAAGATGTCAATCGCTTGCTGGCCGCCTGCTTCGCGATTGCTGCAGGCTTTGGGTTAGGCGCGACAATGCGACGTTTGGGAATAGGGGTTCTTGTGGGTGAGAAATGAGTTCTCCCCTATCTTCATGGAAGTGCAAACTCGAAGATGCAGCGCGCGCCGCGCAGTAGCCGGCGTGCTCGGCAGCAATGACGCTAGGGCGCGCACGCTGCGCCCCCTGGTAAGAGCGTTGCTGCTTGCCGCGCTGTACGGCGACAACCCGCAGCTGGTGCAGCAGAACTCGGATTATATGGCGCCGCTTGCAGTCGTGGGGCTGGTGGCATGCCTCGGTAAGGCCGCGCGCGCCAAGCCGCTGGCGGAATTCGGCGAGAAGATCGTCATCAAAGGCACCATGGCCTTGAATCGCGAATTGCTGCCCCCGCCATGACCGGTGCCGACGTATTGCTGGCGGTCTTGGCGCTGGGCGTGGCGATGCTGCTGGCCCGTGGCAGCCATCCGGCGGTGGCGGTGTTGCTGGTCGCGTCCGCACTGGCGGTGTCGGCGATGTTGTTCCTGCCCACCGCGATGCTGAGCGAGTGGTTCGGCATGGACCGCGTGCATCGTTTGTACAGCCTGACACGCGACACGCCGCTGGACCCGCCGGAATGGATCCACCTCTTCGCCTTCGCTTGGCTGGGCCTGCTGGTCTGGCTGGCGCGCAAGGACGTGAGGAACGGCTGGGGCGTGCTGCTGGTCGCGGCCTTCGGCGTGGCCGCGGAGCTGTCGCAGTGGCTGACGGATGGGCGGCAGCCGAAGCTGGAGGACGCGGCGCTGAATGTCATCGGGGGATTGGCCGGGGTGCTGCTTGCCCATCTGGTGTGCTTGGCGGGCACGTACGCGCGGCGCAAGAACGCCGCGTAGAGCGCCAGGATCTCCCGCAACGGCGGCGCTGCTTGCCGTTGACCATCAGGCACTTGCCACTGGCTTGCCGACGAGACCGGTACGCTTGGCGGCGATATGACCTCCAACGTGGTGGCGTCCATGTGCTACTCCGCCCTCGTCTACACCGAAATCCGCAAACTCGAACGCACCCTCGGCGTCAGGATCGACCCCGACTGGTACGTCGAGGAATTCTGGATCCGCAAGGGCAAGGACCCCGGCAAGCGCCGCAGGATGCCCCGCGCGGTCGAGCGCGAGGCCATGGCGCTTGCACCGCCTGGCATCGCCGCCGCGGTGCGTGCCGCCGACCAGGCCGAGATCGACCAACTCACCCGGCTCGTCTTCGCCCAGCGCACGCGCGTCGCCGAGGCCGAGCGGTCGCTGCAGGCGCGCGAGACCAAAAAGGCGCGCGAAGACATCCGCATCGGCACCGGCAAGGTGGAGGCCGCGATGCGCCGCCTGGACGAACTGCGCAAGCCGCCGGCCGATGCGGGCGTCGGCCGCATCTATCCGGGCTACTGGTGTCCGGTCGTCATCCGCGAGGACGGCCGCTACGTTGCGCGCCTCATGCGCTACCAGTGCCGGCTGCCCGACTGGACCGAGGCCATCGAGCGCAAGTATCCCGGCACCTACAACGCCCGCCGCGACAAGCTGGAGACGTCCTGGGGCAAGGTCTTCGGCCACGGCCACGGCGTGATGGTGGCCAGCGCCTTCTACGAGCACGTCGACCGCGGCGGCCAGGACCAGGTGCTTGAGTTCCGCCCCAGCGACGGCCGCGACATGATCGCCGCCTGCCTGTGGACGCGCACCACGGAACGGGACGGCTCGGAGCTGTACTCGTTCGCCGCCATCACCGACGAGCCGCCGGCCGAAGTGGCCGCGGCGGGGCATGACCGCTGCATCGTGCCGATCAGGCGGCAGAACCTGGAGGCCTGGCTGACGCCGGACGCGGGGAACCTGGCCGCGCTGCACGCGATCCTGGATGACCGGGAGCGGCCGTATTACGCGCATCGCGAAGCGGCGTGAGTGGCCAACTGCACAGAAGCCCCAGGCCGCGGGCGCGGCTCTGGTCCGGCGCGGCGAGCCCGGCTATGGCCCGCATCTGGACCGCGACAACGATGGCGTGGGATGCGAGCCGTATCGCGGCAGGTAGACGCAACGCCGCGGTAAAAGGAAAGTCGACTGGTGGAACGGTTCGTGACGATTTCATGACTTCGTTCCGGATGTGAGGCCTCCATGTTCTGGGATGTGACTCACAGAACACAGGAGCTCCAACCATGAACACCACCAAGCTGCTTACCGGTACCGTCCTTGCCGCCGCCCTCGGCGCGCTGTCCTTCGGCGCCCAGGCCGCGGAGCCCGTCGGCTGGTATGCCGGCGCCGGCGTTGGCCAGTCGTCGATCGACGAAGGCGTGATTGACGAAGAAGAAACCGGCTTCCAGGTCTTCGGCGGCTACCAGCTGCACCCGAACTGGGGCTTCGAACTGGGCTACACCGACTTCGGCAAGATCGAGTACGGCAACGTGGCTTCGCTGGAAGCCGACACGGTGTCGCTGGTCGCGGTCGGCACGGTGCCCTTCACTGACAAGTTCTCGGGCTACGCGAAGGCTGGTATGCACAGCTGGGACGCCGACGCCCGCGCGGCCGGCATCGGCAGCGCCTCAGACGACGGCACCGACCCGACCTACGGCCTGGGCCTGCAGTACCGCTTCACCGACACCTTCGCGCTGCGCGGCGAGTACAGCCGCTTCGAGATGGACGACGTCGACGTGGACCTGGCGCAGGTGCAGGTGCGCTTCGACTTCTGATCCCAGCGGGCATCACAGCAGGACAGCAGGCCGGGAATTCCCGGCCTGCTTGCGTTTGGAGTTCGGCGGCCTCTTTTTGTTTTTCCTTGCATTCGTGAGGATTCGTGTCTCCGTCGTGGTCTGGATGATGTTTTCCGCACGATCGAAAGGATTCTGCGTAAAAGTCCTTGCAATCGTAAGGAAATATCAGATAATCCTCAAGTTCGTAAGGAATCGTGAGGACGGTGCCGTGAGAGTCAGGCTTGACGCCGCCGGCGAGCTGGGACCGCTGGTCAAATCCGTACGCAGGAGCCAGGGCTTGCGCCAGGACGCCACGGCTGAAGGTGTCGGGGTGAGCGAGAACTTCCTGGCCAAGGTCGAGCGAGGCAGTGAAACCGTGCAGTGGGGCAAGCTGTTCGCGGTGCTGGCTGAATTGGGCATGCACGTGGAAATCGATATCCCGGCCCCTGTAGCGGCAGGCATCGACTCCCAGGCCAAAGCTCAGCGGTGATGAGCGAACCGCCTCCCGGTGTGGTCGACCTCGATGGCTTCAGGTATCCCCTGCGTGCCCTGGTCGCCAGCATCGACGGCGACCCGGTGGGCGTGCTTGCTGAATCCGCCGGCGTGTGGACGTTCACCTACAGTGCCGAGTGGTTGCGGCGCCCGGACCGGTACCCGCTGTCCCCATCACTGCCGCTGGTGACGGAGCCCGTCCAGGATGGGAGCTCGCTGCGTCCGGTGCAGTGGTACTTCGACAACCTGCTGCCGGAGGAAGCACAGCGGCAGCTGATGGCGGGCGAAGCTGGCATCAGGGTTGCCGACGCGTTCGGCCTGCTGGCCTATTACGGATCCGAGTCCGCCGGCTCGCTGACGTTGCTGCCACCCGATACGCCAAGGGCGGCCGGGGGGACGGTTGCACTCTCGGACGCCGAACTCTCCGCCCGCATCCGCGCGCTGCCGCGACAGTCATTGGCCGCGGGAGCGCCGAAGAGGATGTCGCTCGCCGGTGCCCAGCACAAGCTGGCAGTCGTCGTGGCAGGCCGGCAGCTGTTGCAACCCGTGGGGTCGGCGCCCTCGACGCACATCCTCAAACCGGATCATCCGGAGGCCGAATACCCGCACAGCGTCGCGAACGAATGGTTCGTCATGCAGCTGGCCAGGCGGATGGGCCTGGATGTTCCACGGGTCGAGCGCCGTTACGTGCCCGAGCCGGTCTACCTGATCGAGCGCTTCGACCGCGCGATTTCAGCCGACGGAGTGCATCGATTGCACGCGATCGACGCCTGCCAGTTGCTCAACCTCGATCGCCAGTTCAAGTACCAGCAAGGCAGCATCGAAGTGCTGGGCAGGATCGCGGGTCTGTGCCGGGCCCGGCTGCAGACGCGGTGGCGGCTCTACGACTGGCTGGTTTTCAATCTGCTGACGGGCAACAGCGATGCCCACCTGAAGAATCTCAGCTTCCTGATTGGTCCCGGCGGCGTGGCCTTGGCCCCGCACTACGACCTGCTTTGCACGGTTTGCTACGAGTCCCGGGCCTACGACATGGACGTGTGGCCTTCGGAGTCCACGTTGGCCTGGCCGGTCCTGGGCGCTACCAGATTCTCCGACCTGGATTTTTCCCTGATGGTGCAGGCTGGCATCGGGATGGGGCTGACGGAAAGGCGCGCCCGTGATCAATTGGACCGGATGCGAACCCGCATCATGGGCGAGGCGAAGGCGTTGTTGTCGGCTACGGAAGCGGAGAACGCCGCGCTGCCCACGGATCTGCGGATCGGACCCACGCTTGCGGGTGAAGGCCGTTGCCTGCGCACGGTCACCTACGGGGTGATCCAGGAGATGGTGAGGCGGCTGGCACCCGCTTGATCGCTCAAAGGTGGCTTGCGGCGTGCAAGCGCCCTGCCAGACGGCGCACGTAGGGGTGGCCGGCCACTCGTCATGCCAACATTACCTGCTGCATTCACGGCCATACCCCGGACACCAAGGAGCCCCTTTTGACCTCACAGCAAGCATTCAAGGCCTACGACATCCGCGGCCGTGTACCCGATGAACTCGACGAATCCCTGGCCGCCCGCATCGGCATGGCCATGTCAGACCTGCTGCAGCCGGGCCCGGTCGTGCTCGGCCGCGACGTCCGCCTGAGCAGCCCCGCGCTGCAGACCGCGCTGGCCGGCGGCTTCCGCGACGCGGGCCGCGACGTGATCGACATCGGCCTGTGCGGCACCGAGGAGGTCTATTTCCAGACCGATGCGCTGGGCGCGGCCGGCGGGGTGATGGTGACCGCCAGCCACAATCCGATGGACTACAACGGCATGAAGCTGGTGCGCGAGGGCGCGCGGCCGATCAGCGGCGACACCGGGCTGTTCACGATCCGCGATGCGGCGCTGGCCGCCGATGCGCCGGCGGCCGCGGCCACCCGCGGCGGCGAGCGTGCGATGGGCGACAAGTCCGCTTACTTCAAGCGCCTGCTGGGCTACGTGGAAGGCGTTGCGCTGAAGCCGCTGAAGATCGTGACCAACGCCGGCAACGGCGGCGCGGGCGCGGTGATTGACGGGCTGGCGCCGCAGCTGCCGTTCGAGTTCATCCGCGTGCATCACGAGCCCGACGGCAGCTTCCCGCACGGCATCCCCAATCCGCTGCTGCCCGACAGCCGCGCGGCCACCGCCGATGCGGTGCGCGCACACGGCGCTGACCTGGGCGTGGCCTGGGATGGCGACTTCGACCGCTGCTTCTTCTTCGATGCCGACGGCCGCTTCATCGAGGGCTATTACCTGGTGGGGCTGCTGGCGAAGGCGCTCCTGGCCAAGCATCCGGGCGGCAAGGTGATCCACGACCCGCGCCTGGTCTGGAACACCATCGAGATGGTGCAGCAGGCCGGCGGCGTGCCGGTGGTCAGCAAGACCGGGCATGCCTTCATCAAGGAGCGCATGCGCGCAGAGGATGCGATCTACGGCGGCGAGATGAGCGCGCACCATTACTTCCGCGACTTTGCCTTCTGCGACTCGGGCATGGTGCCGTGGCTCTTGATCGCGTCGCTGATTTCGAGCAGCGGGCTGTCGCTGGCGGAGCTGGTGGAAGACCGGATGCGCAAGTTCCCGTGCAGCGGCGAGGTCAACTTCACCGTGGCCGATGCGCCGGCGGCGATTGCGGCGGTGCTGGCGCGCTACGCGGCGCTGGATCCGGTGCTGGACCATACCGATGGCCTGTCGGCCGACTTTGGCGAGTGGCGGTTCAATCTGCGCAGCTCGAATACGGAGCCGCTGGTGCGCTTGAACGTGGAGTCACGGGGCAATGCGGCGCTGGTTGCCGAGCGCGTGGCGGAGATCAGGGAGCTGATGGAGGCCTGATGGTCCACGGCTGCTGACAGGCAGTATGGCTTCACGACCTGCTGCCGGGATTCAGCGCGGCAAGCGCGGCGGTGCGGGCTTCGGCCAGGTCGACGATGGGGCTTGCGGGGTAGTCGCCCGTGGCGGCGCGCCCGGCCCCTGTCGCAAGCCACGGCGCATGGCGCGCACCTGGCGCCAGGCCGCGCAGCTCCGGGATCCAGCGCACGATGTATTCGCCCTGGGGATCGAACTTCCGTGCCTGCAGCACGGGGTTGAAGATGCGGAAGTAGGGTGCGGCATCGACGCCGGTGCCGGCGACCCACTGCCAGCCGAGGGTGTTGTTGGCGAGGTCGGCGTCGACCAAGGTGTCCCAGAACCAGCGCGCGCCGTGCAGCCAGTGCATGCGCAGGTGCTTGCTCAGGAAGCTGGCCGCGACCATGCGCACGCGGTTGTGCATCCAGCCGGTGGCCCACAGCTCGCGCATGCCGGCGTCGACCAGGGGCACGCCGGTGCGGCCGCGCTGCCAGGCCTGCAGCAGCTGCGGATCGGCGGCGGCCCAGGGAAAGTCGTTGAAACGCAGGTTGAAGTTGGCGTCGGTGGTGTGTGGGAAGTGGTGCAGCACGTGCTGGGCGAATTCTCGCCAGGCGAGCTGGCGGACGTAGGCGCTGCGCTCTTCGGGCGCGCCGGCGGCGGCGAGTTCGGCGACGATGCGCCAAGGGCTGATTTCGCCGAAGTGCAGGTGCGGCGAGAGCCGCGAGGTCAGGCTGGCGGCGGGCAGGTCGCGGCCGGCGCTGTAGTCCTGCAGGCCGTCGGCAATGAAGGCGCGCAGGGCGGCATCGGCGCCGCGTTCGCCGGGCGTCCACCGCTGCCAGAAGCCGGCGTCCCAGCCGCGGGTGGGCTGCAGCGCGAGGGCGTCGATGGTGGTTTCGCCGCGCAGCGCTGCGGCGGGTGGCAGGGTGTCGGGCGCGGGCCGGGGCGCGCGCGGGTTCCAGGCGCGCTGGGCGGCGTTCCAGAACGGGGTGAAGACGCGGAAGGGTTCGCCGCCGCGGGTTTCGACCTGCCAGGGTTCGAACAAGAGGCTGCCGTTCCAGGCTTCGGCACGGAGGCCGGCCGAGCGCAGCGCGCGGCGGATGCGGGTGTCGCGGGCGTCGATGGCGGGTTCGTGGCGGCGGTTCCAGAACACCGCGGCCGCGCCGGTGGCGTCGGCGATGGACTGCAGCACGGCCAGGCTGTCGCCGGCGAACACGTGCAGGCGCGAGCCGCGCTCGCGCAGATCGGCGTCGAGGGCGTGCAGGGCGCGGTGGCGCCACGCATCCGACGCCGCGCCCGGTGCCCACGTCCCGTCTTCGTGCGGGGCGTGGATGTACACCGGGAGCGGCGCGAGGTCGGCGTCCAGCGCCGCCTGCAGCGCGGGGTTGTCCCGCAGCCGCAGGTCGTCGCGGAACCAGATGAGCGCGGTAGCCGTCATCCGGGGCGGTTGATCGTCCGCAGCAGGGGCACGATCTGGTACAGCGCCGAGAGGCCCACCAGCACGTAGACGATGCGCGCCAGCATCGCGTCCTGGCCGCCGAAGATCGCGGCCACCAGGTCGAACTGCGCGGCGCCCACGAGGCCCCAGTTGATGCCGCCGACGATCACCAGCAGCAGGGTCACGATGTCGAGGACCTTCATGGCATCAGCACCTTGTCGATGACGTGGATGACGCCATTGCTGGCGGCGATGTCGGCGCTGACCACCTTGGCGCCGTCGACGGTGACGCCGCCGGCGCTGCTGGCGATGTCGACGCTGGCGCCGTTCACCGTGGGCGCCTGGGTGAGCGTGGCGACGCGGGCCGCAGGGTAGCTGCCGGCAACGACGTGGTAGGTGAGGATGGCGACCAGCTGGTCCTTGTTTTCGGGCTTCAGCAGCTCGTCCACGGTGCCCGCGGGCAGCGCGGCGAAGGCGGCGTCGGTGGGCGCGAACACGGTAAACGGACCGTCGCCCTTGAGGGTGTCGACCAGGCCGGCGGCGGTGAGGGCCGCGGCCAGGGTGTTGAACTGGCCGGCGGCGACCGCGGTGTCGACGATGTCGGCGCTGGCCCTGGACTGGCTGGCGCGGCTGGCGTCGGCGGTGGGCGTGGCGGCAAGGGCGATCGGGGCGGCGAGGCCCAGCGCCAGGGCGAGGGCCGCAGTGTGCAGCGGGCGTACGGCGCGAGTGGACGGGGTGGTGGTGCGGGTGGACATCTGCGGTCTCCGGTGGGTCGGGTTGGGTCGGGTGTGCAGTGTCCGGTGGCGGGTGTTAGATACGTGTACAACACATGCATGTACAAGAGTTGTACGCTTGCGCCATGTTTCCCGTCAAAGCCGCCGCCGAACTCAGTGGGCTGACCCCCGAAACGCTGCGCGCGTGGGAGCGCCGGCACGCGGCGGTCACGCCGCAGCGCGACGCAAAGGGCCGCCGTGTCTACGACGTGGCCATGATCGAGCGGCTGGCGCGGCTGCATCGCCTGACCGACCGCGGGCATCCGATCGGGCAGATCGCGGCGATGGACGACGCTGCGCTGGACCGGCTGCTGGAGGACAGCCGGCACGCGGCCTACGGCGGCGTGGAAGCCCTGCCGGAGCGGATGCTGGATGCGATCGCCGACTACCAGGTGGACGTGTTCGACCGCGAGCTGGCGGTGGCGATCACCAGCCTGCCGCTCTCGGTGTTGCTCACGCGCGTGGTCACGCCGCTGCTGCGCGAGGTCGGCGTGCGCTGGGCAGACGGTCGGCTGGCGATCGCGCAGGAGCGCCTGATCAGCAGCCTGCTGCGCGCGCGGCTGCTGTCGGTGCTGAACCAGTACCCGCGCGAGCGCCAGGCGCGCGTGCTGTTCGCCACCCTGCCGGGCGAGCGCCACGAACTGGGCCTGCTGGGCGCGGCGCTGCACGCCTGCGATGCGGGCATGCCGGTGCTGTACCTGGGCACGGAGCTGCCGGCGATCGAGCTTGCGCGCGTGGCCGGGCGGCTGGGTGCGGCGGCGGTGGCGGTGAGCTCGGTGGATCCGGGCCAGGCGCGGGTGGCGCTGGATGAGCTGCGGCAGCTGGACGACGCGCTGGCGCCGGGCGTGCCGGTCTGGCTTGGCGGCGCCAACGCGCGCTACCTGGCGGAGGCGCTGGGGCGTGCGCGCGTGCGCGCGGTGGTGGAGGCGGCCTCGCTGGCGTCGTTGGCCTACCAGACCAGGTCGTCGGGCACCTGGAACTGCGCGTAGTAGGCGTCGTCTTCGGAGCTTGAGGCGGCGGGCTCTGCGCCGGCCGTCTGGCCGTGGTCCAGCACGATCATGTCGGGGTCGCGTTCGCGGACCTTTTCGGCCGCGGTGCGCGGCAGGAGTTCGTGGCGATCGCCCAGGCGGGCGATGACCAGCGCGCCGGAGGCCAGCAGGCGGCGCTGTTCGTCGTTGATGAGCAGGGTGCGGATGGCGCCGTCGGCGTTGAAGCGGTATTCGCTGTCGCCCGCGCGCGGGAGCTTCTTGTCCTGGACGATCTGCCGCGCCTGGGCGCGGAGCTCGGCGGTGCGCGCCTGGGCCTTGCGCTCGGCGGCAAGGCTGCGGTCGCGCTCGGCCTTCTCGGCACGGGTGCGTTCGGCGTCGAGCGCGGCGTCACTGGGTGCGGCCGCGGCGGCGGCCCTGGCGTGGCGGGCCACGTGCTGCTCGCGCGCGACTTCGGCCACTTTGGATTTCTTGACCAGGCCCGCTTTCAGCAGCTGTTCCTGCAATGGATTCGCCTTGGCCATGTCGTCTCGTCCGGTGGGGGTGCCCGGCCATGATAGTGGGCCGGCAGGCGGCTTTGCCCATTGAGTGGGTGCGCGGGCAGCCACACACGATGCCGACGCGGCTTTTTGTGTAATGGCGCCATGCAAGACGCCATTGGGCCAATGACTGATGCCGCGTCCCTGCCCACGGTGTGGACCGTGGGCCACTCGACGCGCAGCTGGGAAGACTTCCTGGCCGTGCTGGCGGCGCAGGACATCGCTGCCATCGCCGACGTGCGGCGCTTTCCAGGCTCACGCCGGTATCCGTGGTTCGCCAGCGAAGAGATGGCCAGGGCGCTGCCCGCCGCAGGGTTTGGCTACCAGTGGCTTCCGCAGCTGGGTGGCCGGCGCAAGGTGCAGCCCGGTTCGCCCAACGGCGCCTGGCGCAATGCGTCCTTCCAGGGCTATGCGGACCATCTGGCCAGCGCGGAATTCGCCGAAGGGCTGGCATTGGCGCTGGAGATGGCGTCGCGCACGCGCACGGCGCTGATGTGCGCGGAAGCGGTGTGGTGGCGCTGCCACCGGCGGCTGGTGTCGGACGTGCTGACGCACCGCGGCGGCGAGGTGCTGCACATCATCGATGCGACGCACGTCCAGCCGCATCCGATGCACCCCGACGCACGGCCCAGCGGCGATCTGCTGATCTACCCGCCCGCGCAGGCCGGCCTGTTCGATTCCTCATGACCGAAGGCTGCCCGACACCGGCTTTTGTGGGAGCAGCTATAGCTGCTCCTGGAAGGGCGGATCCTGGTTGGCGGCGCTTTGGCAGAATGGTGACGTGGAAGAATCCTGGAAGACACTCGCGCGGGACTTCTATCGGCGCCATCCGGCGCTGGTGGCGCCGGACCTGCTGAACAAGATCCTGGTACGGGCCGACGGGCGCGCGGGGCGCATCGTGGAGGTCGAGGCCTACGCCGGCAGCGAGGACGCGGCGGCGCATTCGTTCCGCGGGCAGACGGCGCGCAACGCGACGATGTTTGGCGAGCCGGGGCATCTGTATGTCTACTTCACCTACGGCATGCACTGGGGCTCGAACGCGGTCTGCGGCGAGCCTGGCGTGGGTTGGGGCGTGCTGCTGCGCGGCATGGAGCCGCTGCGCGGGCTGGATGCGATGCGCGCGCTGCGCCCGGCGGCGCGCCGCGACCGCGACCTGGCCAGCGGGCCGGGGAAGCTCTCGCAGGCCATGGGCCTGACCCGCGAGCAGGACGGCGCCGACCTGGTCACGGGCGCGCAGGGCGTGGCGATCGTGGACGATGGCAGGCCGCCGCCGCAGGAACCGGCCATGGGGCCGCGTGTCGGGATCAGCAAGGCGATCGAACTGCCCTGGCGCTTCCATGTCCCGGGAAACCTGCACGTGTCCGCTCGAAGAATCGCGTAGTTTTCCCGCTTTTTTTTGCGGGCTCCTCGTTACTCTGCGCTTTCGCTCCAGCGCGCGAGGTTCTGCTTGATTGCGTCGATCCCCGCCCATGGGTCCCTGCGCCGCCGCTTCAGCATCGCGGGCACGTCGCGCAGGGTGAAGGCGTCGGGGCGCTTCAGCTTGCCCAGCGCGCTCCACATGATCGGCATCGCCACGGGCGCGCGGGGGCGGGCGCGCAGGGAGTAGGAGGCCACGGCGGTCGCGCCGCGGCCGTTGCGCAGGTAGTCGATGAAGATGCGCTTGTTGCGCTTGCTCTTGGTGGCGGTGGCGACGAAGCGCTCGGGTTCGCTCTGCGCCAGCGCCTGCGCGAAGCCCTGGGCGAAGCGCCTGGTCAGGTCCCAGTCGCAGCCGGGATTCAGCGGCACCACCACGTGCAGGCCCTTGCCGCCGGACACGCGCAGGAAGGATTCGAGCTCCATCTGCAGCAGCAGCTTGCGGATGTGGGTGGCGGCGGATTTGATTTCGGGAAACGACACGCCGGGGCCGGGGTCGAGGTCGAACACGACGCGGTCGGCGGTGTCGGGGTTCTCGGCGAAGGCGCCCCAGGGGTGGAACTCGATGGCGTTGAACTGCACGAGTTCGAGCAGGCCGGCGGCGTCTTCGATGACCAGGTAGTCGGCGTTGTTGCCGCTTTCTTCCTTCAGGCGCTGGGTCGAGACGAGTTCGAGGCCGGCGGTGAGGTGCTTCTGGAAGAAGCAGGTCTTGTCGGTGCCGGAGGGGCAGCGGATCACGGAGACCGGGCGGCCGGCGACCTCCGGAAGGATGTGGTCCATCACGGCGTTGTAGTAGTCCCAGACATCCTGTTTGGTGGCGCGGATGTCGGAGTAGATGAGCTTGGTGGGGCTGGAGAGGGTGGGGGGGCTCGCGGCTGTACCCGCTCCCACAGGGGATTTTTTGGACTTGTCCTTGCCCGTGCCGCGATCACTGTCGGCCAGGTCTTCGATGTCCTTGTCCATGCGAACCGCCTTGAGCGAGGGTTGGCGCAGCAGCTGCTGGCGGCCGATGCCGCGGTAGAAGACTTCCACCACGAAGCGGGGGGCGAACCAGGTGGCGCTGCGCAGGTCGGTGTCGGTGGTGCCGACGTGTGCGGTCGGCTCCTTGCTGCCGCGCTTGGGCAGCTTGGCGGTCACCTCGGCCATCAACGCGTCGTTGAAGCCGCTGCCGACGCGGCCGACGTACAGCCAGCCGTGTTCGGCATCGGGCTTGGCCAGCAGCAGCGAGCCGAAGCCGGTGCGGCTGCCCTTGGGCTGGGTGTAGCCGACCACCGCGAACTCGTCGCTTTCCAGGCGCTTGGCCTTGCGCCACTCGTCGCTGCGCCCGGGATGGTGCGGGCGGTCGCCGCGCTTGGAGATGATGCCTTCGAAATCGTTGTCGCCGGCGAGCTCGAACGCGCGTTCGCCGTCGCCCAGGGTGTGCGAGCTGTAGGCCAGGTGGCCGGCGGCGCCCTGCAGCAGCGCTTTCAGCAGTTCCTTGCGCTCGACCAGCGGCGCGGCGGAGACGTCCACGCCGTCCAGGTGCAGCAGGTCGAACAGTGCATAGGCGAGGCTGCCCTGGCGCTCGCCGGACAGGGTGGCCTGCAGCAGGTTGAAGTCGTCCTTGGTGCCGCCGCCGGCGATGAGCTCGCCGTCAAGCGCGGCGGACTCGAGCCGCAGCGATTCGATGGCGGCGCGGATCTCGGGCAGCTTCTGCGTCCACTCAAGCGCATTGCGCGACCACAGGCGCACCTCGCCACCGGCGATCGTGGCCAGGATCCGGTAGCCATCCCATTTGATCTCGTGCAGCCACTGTTCGCCTTCGGGCGGTGAGTCATGCAGCTTTGCGAGCTGCGGTTCGAAGGGGCCGTCGGGCGCCTTGCCGCGCCTGGCCTTCGTGAGCGCGAGCGCCTTCTTCGCCCAGTCCTTGCGCCTGCCCTTGCGCGCAGCGGGAACCGCGGCCAGCTTCTTTTTCGCGGCCTTGCCGGCGCCGGCGCGCTTGACGTCGGCGGCCGGCGCGGCGGTGACGTCGGCCAGCAGGTCGTCGGCCTCGAGCTCGCCGGCCCAGGCGTCCTTGTCCTTGAACAGCAGCCACTGCGGCTGGCGCGCGGGCTTGCCGGAGCGCACCAGGTGCCAGCCGCCCTTGAGCTTGTCGCCGAAGAGTTCGAAGCGCAGGTGCCCCTTGGCGAGCTGTGCTTCCGGATCGCCCTCGGTGGACCAGATGCCGTGGTCGAAGCGGGCGACGTGGCCGCCGCCATATTCGCCCTTGGGGATCTCGCCCTCGAAGCCGGCGTAGTCGACCGGATGGTCTTCCACCTCCACCGCCATGCGCTTGACCGCGGGGTCGTAGCTCGGGCCCTTGGGCACCGCCCAGCTTTTCAGCGCGTCGCCGACCTGCAGCCGGAAGTCGTAGTGCCGCCGGCTGGCATGGTGCAGCTGCACCACGAAGATCGCGCGCTTGCCGCGCGGCAGGGGCTTGCCCGGTTCGGGTTCGCGGGTCTTGTCGAAGCTGCGCTTGCGGCGGTATTCGACCAGGCTCATGCCGGTGCGCCGGTTCTGGAGGTCCCCGAACCATCGCCCCCGCGCCGTGAACATCCTGTAGGAGCAGCTACAGCTGCGCGGGCGCGCTTCAAAACGAAAACACGCGCATCACCAACCATCCGGCAACCTCGGCCCTTCCTCCCCCCGAAAGGCCGTCCCCATGCAGGCACTCACCTACCAGGGATCCCGCAACGTCCGCGTCGAATCCGTCCCCGATCCCGCGCTGGTCGCGCCCGACGACATCATCCTGCGCGTGACCGCGACCGCCATCTGCGGCTCGGACCTGCACATCTACCGAGGCAAGATCCCGGCGATGGAAGACGGCGACATCCTCGGCCACGAATTCATGGGCATTGTCGAAGACGCCGGCCCGGCGGTGACCCGGGTGAAGCGCGGCGACCGGGTGGTGATCCCCTTCGTGATTGCCTGCGGCACCTGCTTCCACTGCCTGCTCAGCGAATACGCCGCCTGCGAGACCACCAACCCCGGCCGCGGCGCGATCATGAACGCGAAGAAGATCAAGCCGCCGGCGGCGCTGTTCGGCTACAGCCACATGTACGGCGGCGTGCCCGGCGGCCAGGCCGAGCTGGTGCGCGTGCCCAAGGCCAACGTCGGCCCGCTGGTGGTGCCGGACGTGCTGTCGGACGAGCAGGTGCTGTTCCTGTCCGACATCCTGCCCACCGGCTACCAGGCGGTGCTCAACGCCGGCGTCACCGCGGGCTCGACGCTGGCGATCTTCGGCGCGGGCCCGGTCGGCCTGATGTCGGCGGCCTGCGCGCGCATGCTGGGCGTGGAGACGATCTTCATGGTCGACGAGAACGCGCACCGCCTGGCGTTTGCGCGCGACACCTACGGCGTGATCCCGATCAACTTCGATGACATCGACGACCCGGCCGAAGCGATCGTGGAGGCCACCGCCGGCCGTGGCGTGGACGCAAGCGTGGAGGCGGTCGGCTTCGAGGCCAAGGGCAGCCCGACCGAAACCGTGCTGACCACGCTCAAGCTGGAAGGCTCCAGCGGCAAGGCCATCCGCCAGTGCATCGCGGCCACGCGCCGCGGCGGCACGGTAAGCGTGCCGGGCGTGTACGCCGGCTTCATCCACGGCTTCCTGTTCGGCGACGCCTTCGAGAAGGGCCTGACCTTCAAGATGGGCCAGACCCACATGCAGCGCTTCATGCCGGAGCTGCTGGACGCGATCGGCGAGGGCCGGCTGGCGCCGGAGGTGATCATCTCCCACCGCATGAAGCTGGCCGATGCGGCGCGCGGCTACGAAATGTTCGAGGCGCAGGAAGACGACTGCAGGAAGGTGGTGCTGACGCCGTGAGCGATCGCGGCGTGGCCCGGGGCTGCCTGGTCGGCCCCGGCTGCGCTGGCGCGCGAGCGGGCGCCGGTACGGCGCAGCGCTGATGCACATGCGCGGGTATCATTTCGGCTTTCCGTCTCCGGGTATCGGGCATGAAGATTCTCGTCACCGGCACTGCCGGCTTCATCGGCAGTCATGTCGCGCAGGTGCTGCTGGCGCGCGGCGACGAGGTCATCGGCTTCGACAACCTCAACGACTACTACGACGTCACCCTGAAGCAGGCGCGGCTGGCGCGCTTCAAGGACCATCCGGGCTACACCCACGTGCAGGCCGACCTGGCCGACCGCGCGGCGGTGGAAGACACATTCGCCAGGCACCGGCCCGACAGAGTGGTGCACCTGGCGGCGCAGGCCGGCGTGCGCTATGCGGCAGAGAACCCGCACGTGTACGTGTCCAGCAACGTCACCGGCACCCTGCACATCCTTGAAGGCTGCCGGCACCACGGGGTGGAGCACCTGGTGTTCGCGTCCACGAGTTCGGTCTACGGCGCCAACCTGGACATGCCCTTCAACGAGCACCAGGGCACCGAGCACCCGCTGACGCTGTACGCGGCCACCAAGAAGGCCAACGAGTCGATGGCGCATTCGTATGCGCACCTGTACGGCGTGCCCTGCACCGGGCTGCGCTTCTTCACCGTGTACGGCCCCTGGGGCCGGCCGGACATGGCGCTGTTCCTGTTCACCAAGGCGATCCTGGCCGGCGAGCCGATCAAGGTCTTCAACCACGGCCACCACCGCCGCAGCTTCACCTATGTCGACGACATCGTTGAAGGCGTGGTGCGCGTGCTGGACCGCCCGGCCGCGGCCGATCCGGCTTGGAACGGCAGGGCGCCGGATCCGGGCACCAGCGGCGTGGCGCCGTACCGGATCTTCAACATCGGCAACGAACAGCCGGTGGAGCTCTTGCGCTACATCGAAGTGCTTGAAGACTGCCTGGGCAAGAAGGCGGTGATGGAGCTGCTGCCGCTGCAGGCCGGCGACGTGCCCGACACCGAGGCCGACGTGTCGGCGCTGGTGGAAGGCGTGGGCTACCGGCCCAGCGTCGGCGTGGAAGAGGGCGTGGCCAACTTCGTGCGCTGGTACCGCGACTACTACTGAGCGCTTTCGGCGCAGGCCCGCTGCAGGGCTTCGTCGCCGGTGGCCTGGCAGCGCAGCGCATAGTCCGAGGCCGCGTCGCGCTTCCCGGCCTTGCGGTTCAGGCGCACGCTGTGCGGAAGCAGTTCATCGGTATCGCCGAGGCTGGCGCGGCTGACCTCCAGCGCCTCCAGGGCGCGCTGGCTGCTCGATTCGGCCATGCGGTCCAGGGCCATGAAATGGGTCCGGTACAGCGAATCGGGCCGGGTGAGCTCGGCGACCGCGCTGGCCTCCCAGTCGCGCCGGCGATTATCCGGCAGGAACAGCAGCGCCGAACGCGCATAGGGCGTGTTCGCGGCCGGGCCGCTGCGCACGCGCGCGGCGGTGGCGGTGGCGGCGCCGCTGTCGCCTTCCTCGACCTGGCGCATCAGCTGGTGCACCTCGTCGACGCCTGACAGCAGGCTGGCGATGCCGGCATTGCCTGCCCAGGGCAGGGGCCGGAGTTCGGGGCGTTCGTGGTCGGGATGGGCCTTGTCCAGGTGCGCCAGGACCTTGTCCAGGCGCAGGTCGGCGGTGTCGTGCTGGCGGCGCAGGCGCTTGATGCCTTGCCCGAGCTTGTTGAACGCGTCGCCCAGGCCGGCCGCGATCAGCTGGTTGCGGTCGCCGCGTGCGGTGCCGTCCATCCGGCTGTCGGTGGCATGGGCGGTCAGCACGACCTGCAGCGAGGTCTGGCGCTGCTCCTGCTCCTCGCGGGTCGCCTGCAGCCGCGCCTCCCAAGCCTCCATCCGGCCGAGCATGTCGGCCAGGCCCACGGGGCTGTAGCCCGCGGCCAGCAGCAGGTCGGCGGCCAGCGCATCGGCGCTGGTCTCGTCCTTGCGGCTGCGTGCGGGCGCCAGCGCGGTCTGCATGCCTTCGGCCACCAGGTGCCTTGCCAGCATGTCGCGCACCAGCGCCTGGCTGGGGTCGCCGCGCAGCGCGCCGTGGCGCATGCCCAGGTAGGTGTCGGCGGCGCCGCCGAACTTGCGCGCGGTGGTTTCGAGCAGGCTGGGCGCGTTATGACCGAGCAGCAGGTGGGCGTATTCGTGCGCGATCAGGGCGGCGAGTTCGTCCTCCGACTCCATGCTGGCGAGCATGCCGGCGGCGATGATGATGCCGCCATCGGTGGTGGCGAAGGCGCGGAAGGCGGGGTCGGGCGTGGCGTACACGCGCGCCGGGGGCGGCGGCTCGTGCCAGGTCGACTGCAGGCGCTCGAGGACGCCGTTGAGCTGCGCGTCCAGCTGCTCGTTGCCGAGCACGCCGTAGGTCTGGCGCATGGCCTGCCAGGTGTCCGGGATCTCCTGCGGGTTCAGGACCTCGCTGCCGGTGATCCACAGCGCCCTGGCCTGGGCCATCTGGTCGCGGGTGATGGTCTTGCCGCCGATCTTCCACTGCGCCTGCGCCGCCACCGGCAGCAGCAGGCAGGCGGCCAGGGCCAGGGCGAACGCGCGCTGCCGGCGCATGTCAGCAGTCCTCGCCGGCGCCCGAGACGCCCGCCACCTTGCGCGTGGGGTGCGCCGACACCGAGCCCAGGCAGCGCGCCTTCACTCCCGGCGGCGGGTCCTGCACCACGTCCATGGCGTCGAGCCACAGCGGGCCGGAGGGGCCTTCCACCTGGACATAGCCGCGCGGCGACACCAGGGCGACGCGGGCCGGCAGCGGGAGCTGCGCGGGATCGAGCGCGTCGCCACGCCGGAAGCGGCCCTCTTCGACGTTGAAGCGGCTGGCCTGGGCGCGGCGGAGGCGGATGACGTTGGTGGGCTGTGCAGGCGGCGAGCCCAGCGCGGCGTCGTGTGCAGCGGATGGTTCGGCGGCGTGCGCCGGCCCGGGTGCCGCGAGCAGGAGCGCGAGCGCGATGGCCAACAGCGGCAGGGTCGGCGAAGGGATCGAAGTGCTGGTATCCATGGCGTCCTCTCAGGGCGGTGTGGTGGATGCGGGCGGGACTGCGGGCGGCGCTGGCGCGGGCGGCGTGGTCATCGTCTTCATGACCCTGCGCGCGGCCAGCACGAAGAGCGCGAAGCCGGCCAGCCAGTTGGGCGCCGGCAGGTGGAACACCGTGCCCAGCAGGTAGCTGGTCAGCACGGCGAGCAGCAGCGCGAGGCCGGCCAGGGCCAGGCGCCGGGCCATTGGCCGGCCGCCGATGCGCGAGCGCAGCACCATGGCCAGCAGCAGGCACAGCGCGAAGCCGGCCAGCATGCTCACCCAGCGCGCGGTGCGCCCGTCCCGGTGGCGGTACCCGGCGCCCTGGTGCATGAGGTTGTCCAGGGCCATGGCGTGCAGGTACGCGCCGGGCAGGCGGCCGTGGACCGGCGTCGCCACGCTGTCTTCCAGCCCGGGCAGGTTGACGCCGAGGATGACGATGCGGTCGGACAGGACGTCGGCGGGCAGGTGTTCGAGCTCGTGCTCGGTGACGGTGAGCGTGTACGGGCAGCGTTCGCGCGTGCTGGCCTCGGCTTCGCTGTCGCGGCCGGAAAAGAAGCTGTGGCGCAGCGCCTTGAGCGCGGCGCCGATGCGCCAGCCCGCACCCGGCGCGGCCTCCGTCCGGGCACAGGCGGGCTGCCAGCCGTCCGGCGCGGCGTCGTGCCATGGGCGCTGGAGGCCCCACCGCACGACCAGGTGCGGGACGGGCTCGGGCAGCGCGGCGGTACCGGCGGCGATGTTGCAGCCGGGCAGGGGCGGCAGCGCGGCCTGCGGGCCATAGCCGGGGCAGGCCCGGGCCGCCGGCAGCAGGCCCGGGCAGGCGTGGCGGTACAGGCGCAGGGCCACGGAATCGAAGTCGCAGGCATCGGCGGCCGGCTGCGCGGTCCCCCAGGGCACGACGTTTCCCCGGGCCAGGCGCAGGGGGTAATCGCTGTCCGCGGCCTGCCAGGCCATCGGGGCCACGCTCACGCCGCGCCTGTTGGAGAACAGCGAGGGCGCTCCGGGCGTTTCGGTCGCAAAGATCACCGGCACGCCGGACGCGTCGCTGGCCCGCGAGATCTCCTTCTTCGCATAGTCCAGGCTGTTGTCGTAGTCGCGCTCGTGGCGGGCCAGCACGTCGACATAGAGCGCACGCGGCGCGTGCGAGAGGATGCGGTTCACGACCTCGGCGTAGTACTCGTAGCGCGGCGGCCACGCGAAGCCACGCTGCTCCAGGGTATCGCGCGTGACCAGCACCACGACGATGTCGCCCTGGGCGGTGGAGTCGTAGAACGGCGCCTCCAGCCGCGCGTTCAGGCGTTCGGAATAGGCCTGCGAGTTGCGCTCAAGGCCGAAGGGGTCCAGCCAGCTGAGGATCCCGGCGCCCACGAACATCACCAGGAATGCGGCGAGCGCGATGGAGACGTTGCGGCGGAGCGCGGCGAGGGCGTGCGCGCGCTCGTGCGGCGGCTGCGGGTCGTGGGGCGGCAGTGGCAGTGGTGCCTGGCGCGGGGGCGGACCCGCGGTCAGCCGCTGGAGCCATGCGTCCAGGGTCCCCAGCCAGCCGGCGACCATCTCCGGAACGCCGCGAAGGCCGTCGGCAGCGGGCTCGCGCGGGAGGCAGCGCCGGGCAAGCGCATGCAGCCGGCGGCGCAGGCCGCTCGGCAGGCGACCCGGCCGCCGCGGCGCGCGCGCCTTCCCCTTGGGAGTGTCCTGCCCTTGGTCGCTTCCGTTCGACATCGGCCGTATCCCCGGCGGGCCCTCTTGGCCCAACGGGGTTTCAGCAGGAAGCATGCCAACGCAGCGCGTGCGCCCGCGGCCGGAGGCGGGGGCTGGCGCCTGTGGCGGCGCCGGCCGGTGCCGTTTTTTTTTCCCGCCAGGCGCGCTTGGCGGCACTGGGTGCCCATACGCGTCGGTAGCTTTGCTGCGGCGCAGCAAGGCTGTAGCATGAAGCACTTGGCGCGCTTTCTCACGCCGTGTGCATCGCCGGGATGGCAGCTTGGTCGGGTTGCCGGGCTTCGTACGTCGTCCCCGTCCGCAGGTGCCGACAGTGTTGGCCCGTTTGTTGCTTGATCTGGTCCAGCCATGCATGAGTGATCAAGGGCGATCAAATCAATGGAGTCAGGGATGAACTGGGTGTTGGAGATCGGACTGGGCTATGCACTGCTTGCCGCGGCGATCTCCTGGGGCGTTCTCAAGATCCTGCACCCGCTGGCGCCGCGACTGAACCTGCTGGACTTCCCCCTGGGCCGCAAGGACCACGCGCATCCGACGCCGATCATCGGCGGCCTGGCGATGGCGGTCGGCTGCCTGGTGGTGATGCTGCTGTTCCTGCCCGGATACGCCCCTGCGACGACGCTCTCGTTCGTCGCCGCCTCGGTGCTGATGGTGGGCGTGGGCTTGTACGACGACCGCTTCGATCTGCGCTGGTACTGGCGCATCCTGGCCCAGGTGGTGGCCGCGCTGATCATGATCTACGGCGCCGGCGTGCGCGTGGAGAACGTGGGCGGGATGTTCGGCATGGGCGAGCTGGGCTGGCTCTCGGTGCCCTTCACCGTGTTCGCCACGGTGGGCATCATCAACGCCATCAACATGGTCGACGGCGCCGACGGGCTGGCCGGCTCACTGGTCGCCGTCTGCCTGGTCATGCTGGCCGCCGCGGCGATGTACGCCGGCAACCCGTCGCTGGCGCAGGTCGCCCTGGTGATTGCAGGCGTGGTGTCCGCCTTCCTTGTCTACAACATGCGATTTCCCTGGCAGCCGCGTGCCAAGACGTTCATGGGCAACGCCGGCAGCGCCTGGCTGGGGTTGGTGGTGGCGTGGGTGGTGTTCCGCCTGACGCAGAACACCGGCCATCCCGTGAACCCGGTGCTGGCGCTGTGGCTGATCCCGATCCCGGTGATGGACTGCCTGGTGCTGACCGTGCGCCGCAGCCGCGAAGGCCGTTCGCCGTTCTCGGCCGGGCGCGACCATATCCACCATTTCATGCAGGACGCCGGCTTCGGCCCGACCCAGGCCGCCGTGGCGCTGGCCGCGTTCAGTGTGTTCACCGGCCTGGTGGCCGGCCAGATGATGCGCCTGGACGTGCCCAACCCCGTGATCCTGGCCGGCTTTGTCGTCCTGACGCTGGGCTGGTACGCGCTCAGCAGCAACCGCGCGCGCACCCTGCGCTTCTTCGCCGCCTTCCGCAGCCTGCCTGTATTCGGCCCCGTGCCGGCCCGGCCGGCCTCGAGCTCCGCCCCGGCGAGCGACGCCCGCGCAGACGGCACGCTGTCGGCGGCCGAAGAGCTTGCAGCCACCCGCGAGCGCAAGCGCTTACGCGACGCCGCCTGACCCCGGGGCCACACTGGCCCCGACACCTGCCCGGGTGGCGAAATCGGTAGACGCAGGGGACTTAAAATCCCCGGGCCTTGCGGCCATTGTGGGTTCGAGTCCCACCCCGGGCACCATCTTAGAAGGCCGCTTCCGCGGCCTTCGCGCGTTTGACGGTTTGCGTGTCGCGATCGCTGCGGCCGCCACTGCCCGGGTGGCGAAACCAGGTAAACGCAGGAGACTTAAAATCTTCCGGCCGCAAGGCCATGTGGGTTCGATTCCCACCCCGGGCACACCTTTCGAAGTCACGTCCCCACAGCGCTCTATGTGATGATTGGCCCGCGTCGCGCCGGCGCGCACCCCTTGTTGCCAATGACCTACCGCTACACCGCCTGGTTCGCCTGTATCGCCCTTGCCATTGCCGGGATCGTCCTGGCCTTCACCTGGTCATCGGGCTGGTGGTGGCTGGCGGTCGTGGCCGGCGCGCTGTCGCTGCTCGGCCTGGCCGATGTGATGCAGCGCACCAGCACGCTGCGCCAGCTGTATCCGGTGCTGGCGCACTTCCGCTACGGGCTGGAATCGATCGGGCCGGAGATCCGGCAGTACTTCATCGAGCGCGACACCGAAGAGGTGCCGTTCTCGCGCGAGCAGCGGGCGCTGGTCTACCAGCGCGCCAAGCGCGAGCAGGACACGGTGCCCTTCGGCACGATCCACGATGTCTACGGCAAGGACTACGAGTGGATCAACCATTCGCTGGTGCCGACCCACCTGGCCGACCACGACTTCCGGATCCGCATGGGCGAGGAAAGCAGTGCGCCCTACGAGGCGAGCGTCTTCAACATTTCGGCGATGAGCTTCGGCTCGCTGTCGGCCAACGCCATCCGTGCGCTCAACCTGGGCGCGAAGCGCGGCGGCTTCCACCACGACACCGGCGAGGGTTCGATCTCCAGCTACCACCGCGAGCATGGCGGCGACCTGGTGTGGGAGATCGGTTCGGGCTACTTCGGCTGCCGTGACGACCAGGGCCGCTTTGATCCGGCGCGCTTCGCGGACAACGCCGCCGATCCGCAGGTGAAGATGATCGAGATCAAGCTGTCGCAGGGCGCGAAGCCCGGCCATGGCGGCATGCTGCCGGGCGCGAAGGTGACGCCGGAGATCGCGCTGGCGCGCGGGGTGCCGGTGGGCGTGGACTGCATTTCACCGGCGCAGCACTCGGCGTTCGGCTCGCCGATCGGGCTGCTGGAGTTCGTGGCCGGGCTGCGCCAGCTGGCCGGCGGCAAGCCGGTGGGATTCAAGCTGGCGATCGGGCATCCCTGGGAATGGTTCGGGGTGGCGAAGGCCATGCGCCAAACCGGAATCCTGCCGGACTTCATCGTGGTCGACGGCGCCGAGGGCGGGACCGGTGCGTCGCCGGTGGAGTTCATGAACCACATCGGCGTGCCCATGAACGAGGCGCTGATGCTGGTCCACAACACGCTGGTGGGCGTGGACCTGCGCGACCGCATCCGCGTGGGCGCGGCGGGCAAGATCACCAGCGCGTTCGACATCGCGCGCACGCTGGCGCTGGGCGCGGACTTCTGCAATGCGGGGCGTGCCTTCATGTTCGCGCTGGGCTGCATCCAGGCGCGCAGCTGCCACAACGACCTGTGCCCGACCGGCATCGCCACCCAGGACCCGCGGCGCTGGACGCACCTGGACGTGGAGGCCAAGGCCGACCGCGTGGCCAACTACCACTCCAACACCCTGCACGCGCTGCGCGAGCTGCTGTGCGCGGCGGGGCTGTCATCGCCGGCCGAACTGGGTCCGGAGCACATCGTGCGCCGCGTGTCGGAAATGCACGTCAGCTCGCTGGCCAGCATCTATCACTTCCTGCAGCCGGGCGAGCTGCTGTCCGGCGTGCCGGAGCGGCACGCGGTGTTCAAGAATTTCTGGGAGATGGCGCGCGCCGAGACCTTCGCGCCCCCGCCGCGGGTGTTGGAGATGCGGGCGTCGAAGTCGCATTAGGCAAGCGGGGATTGCGCGCAAGCGGATAGCGCCCGCAAGCGGCTGGCGCCCGATCACTGCGTGTGGCGCGAACCGCTGTGGCCGGGACGGTTCAGGCGTCGGGGATTCCGCCGTCCATGCGGTTCACGATGGCGGTGGCGGTCAGGTCGGCGCTGACGTTGCCGACGGTCGAGAACATGTCGGGGATGTTGTCCACCGCCAGCAGCAGGCCCAGCGGCTCGACCGGAAGCCCCATGGCCTGGGTCACCGGAAGATTGTTGGTCATGAAGCTGACCTGGCCGGGCAGGCCCACCGAGCCCATGCTGATCAGTGCCGAGAGCGCGATGGCGGTGACCACCTGCACGCCGCCGAGTTCGATGCCGTACATCCAGGCGATGAAGGTGACCACGCCGATGTACTGCACGGGACTGGTGATGCGGAACAGCGAGACCGCCATCGGCAGCACCAGCGCGGTGACGTGCAGCGGGTAGCCAAGGCGCGTGCGTGCGCAGTCGATCATCGCCGGCAGCGATGCCAGCGACGACTGGGTGCTGCCGGCGATCACCTGCGCCGGGAAGATGCCGACCATGAAGCGCCGCACGGGCTCCTTGGCGGCCACGCGCGCGACGCCGTAGAGCAACATGGTCACGCTGATGTACAGCACGCAGAGCAGCAGCACGTACCAGCCAAGCGCGCCCAGCACCGCCAGGCCCACGCGCGCGCAGACCGCCAGCACCAGGGCGAACACGCCGATCGGCGCCGCCCACAGCACCCAGCGCACGACCTGGATCATGGTGTCGGCGATCGACTGCACCAGTTCCAGCAGGCGTGCGCGACGCTCGGGATCGATGCGCGAGGCGGCGAAGCCGAAGAACAGCGAGAACACCACCAGCGGCAGCATGGCGTTGGCCGCGGCCGCCGCCAGCGCGTTGCTGGGGATCACGGTGGTGATCCATTCGCCGAAGGCCGGCGCGCGGCCGATCGCGGTGTCGTCGGCGCCGATGGCGAGGCGGAAGCCGTCCACCAGCGCCTGGTCGCGCGGCACCAGCGACAGCAGGCCCGGCGCCATGAAGGCGGTATAGGTGCCGGATGCGATCAGCAGCACCGCGAACACCGCCATTGCCCGGCGCGCGGTGCGGCCGGAGGCGGCGGCGTCGGCGGCGGCGTTGACGCCCAGCACCACCAGCGCCGCGACCAGCGGCACCACGGTCATCTGCAGCGCGTTGAGCCAAAGGCGGCCGATGGGCTGCACGAGGTCCGCGACGTCGGCGCCGAGGGCCGGGTCGCTGTATGCAAGCGACAGGCCGACGACAGCGCCGAGGGCGAGGGCGAGCAGGACGCGCGCCGCGTTGGAAACCCTGTTCTTCATCCCCGCATCATCACTCGATCGGCGCCGCGTTTTCCACCAGCATGCGCAGGTGGGCCTCGTCTTCGCACAGCAGCAGGAACACCAGGTCGAGCAGGTGCTGCAGCGCGGCCTGGTACAGCAGCAGCTCCACCTGCGGCCTGGGATCGTGGGCACTGACCAGGAGCGCGATGTCGGCATGCGCGCGCAGCGCATTGGCGGTGTGGCGGGTGATCGTGACCACCTTGCCGCCGCGGCGGCGGAACAGGCGCGCGGTGTGGCACAGCGCCGCTTCCTGGCCGTGCTCGCACAGCACCAGCAGGACATCGCCGGTGGCGGCCGACGAGGTGCCCATCGCCATCAGCGCCGGATCGAACAGGTGGATGGCGGTGCGTCCGATCAGCGCCAGCTTGATGGCGATCGCGCGCGCGTAGAGGCCGTCGTTTCCGACGCCGATCGAATAGACCTTGCCGGCGCCGCGGATGGCCTCGGCGACGGCGGCGACGTCGGTGTGCGCATTGAGCGCACGGGTGACGTTGACCGCTTCGGCCTTGGCGCGCCACAGCGACTCCGCCAGCAGCGCACCGGGCTCGTCGTCGCGCTGGTCGGCCTCGGCAATGGCGTTGTCGCCGTTCGGCCCGCCGCGCCGCGCCAGTGATTCGCCGATCGAGAACTTGAGGTCGGGATAGCCCTTGAAGCCGAGCTTCTGGCTGAACTTCACCACGCTGGACTGGCTGATGCCCAGCGCGTTGGCCAGCTGCTGCGAGGAGTAGTCGCGCAGCAGGTGGGCGTTGTCGATCATGTAGTCGGCGATGCGGCGTTCGATCGCGGACATGCGATCGCGCTCGCCCCGGATCCTGGCCAGTGGCGCCATTCCGCGCTCAGGCCGCCGCAAGCGGCTCGAGGCCGCGCACCGAGCGGATGCCCAGGCCCGGCGCGTCGCTGATGGCGATCTCGGACTCGTTGAACTCGACGCCGCCCTCGACCGGATCGAAGGTGCACAGCGAAGGCCCGTCGAGGTCGACCTTGGTGATCGCGCCGGCCTTGGCCACCGCCAGGTGTACCGCGGCGGCAACGCTGATCGCGGACTCGATCATGCAGCCGATCATGCAGTCCACGCCGTGCCCCTCGGCGATGTCGGCGATGCGGATGGCATTGGAGATGCCGCCGGTCTTCATCAGCTTGATGTTGATGATGTCGGCGGCGCGACGCTGGATCAGGTCGATCACCTCGGACGGGCCGAACACGCTTTCGTCGGCCATCACCGGCGTGTGCACGCGCTCGGTGACGTACTTCAGGCCCTCGATGTCGCGCGCGGGCACCGGCTGCTCCAGCAGCTCCAGGTGGATGCCGGCGTCTTCCAGCGCGTGGATCGCGAACACGGCCTGCTTCGGCGTCCAGCCCTGGTTGGCGTCCAGGCGCAGCAGGGCGCGGCCGTCGACCGCGGCGTGGATGGCCTTGACCCGTTCGATGTCCAGGCCGATGTCCTTGCCGACCTTGATCTTCAGCGACTCGAAGCCGCGGTCCACCGCCGCCAGCGAGTCGGCGACCATCTTGTCGATGTAGTCGACGCTGATGGTGAGGTCGGTGGTGACCACCGGGTCGCCGCCGCCGCCGAGCATGCGGTAGAGCGGGGCGCCGTACAGCTGCGCCCAGAGGTCGTACAGCGCGATCTCGACCGCCGCCTTGGCGCTGGTGTTGCGCTCCATCGCGCCCTGCACCAGCTGCACGTTGCGGTTGAGGTCGGCGACGTCGCGGCCGATCAGGCGCGGGCCGATGACCATGTTGATCGCCGCGATGATCGAGCCGTGGGTATCGCCGGTGATCACCGCGGTGGGCGCGGCCTCGCCGTAGCCGATGCGGCCGTCGTCGGTGTGGATCATGACCACGATGTCCTCGACCGTATCGACGGTGCGCAGCGCGGTCTTGAACGGGGTCTTGAGCGGAACCCGCAGCATCGCGAGCCGGATGTCGGTGATCTTCATGTGTGCGTGGTTCCCGTCAGGGCCTGATGCGCTGGATGCTGGTGATGCGGTCGACCGTGGGCGTGGTCGCGTTGGACATCATCGGCAGGACCGGCGTCACCACCACGCCGTTGAGATGCAGGCGGGTGAGCGCGGTGCCGCCCTCGGGCAGCCAGCTCATGCCGCTGGTGTCGTGGATGACGAAGGGCGCGCCGTCGACGTGCCCGATCACCATCATCACGTGGCCGGGGATGTAGACCAGGTCGCCGGGGCGCGCGTCGCGCAGTGCGTCGACGCGGGCCTCGTGGCCGTCTTCGGCGGTGAAGGGCAGGCGGTTGAGCGCGGGGCTCACCGCCTGCGCGCTGGTGTTGCGCGGGATCAGCACGCCGAAGCTGCGGTAGATCTCGGACGCGAAGCCGCTGCAGTCGCGGGCGTTGTACGAATGCCCCCAGCCGTAGCGCTCGCCAAGGAACTTGAAGGACTGGCGAATCAGGTTGGCTTCGGTCAGCGGCAGGTAGTCGCTGGCGACATCATTCGAACGCGGCAGCAGCGCCGGCTCGAACGACAGCGCGCCGTCTTCGCCGCGTACCGGCAGTTCGACCACGTGCGCCGCGGCCGGCAGCTGGCCGTTGACCTCGTCGGAGCCGGGCCAGTCGGCCAGCACCGGGACGCGCACGCCCATCTCCAGCTGCACGTCGGACACGGCCGGGTTCTCCGGCGTGTAGGCGGTGCGCGCGGTGGCGCCGGTCACCACCAGGAACGGCGCGCGCCGGCCCCAGGCGTGGATCGCGGCCTTGTCGCCTTCGGCCACGTACTGCTTTTCTATCCACGCGGCATAGCGCTGGCTGGCCACGAAATACCAGTTGCCGTCGCGACTCTCATGGACGATCGCCACAGGGTCGCCGGGGAACAGCGCGCTTTCCTGGAAGCGGTCGATGTCGCTGTCATCCGCGCTGCTGAAAACGCGCATGCGAGTGGGGAAGGCGCGCAGGTCGGCGCGGCCCACCACCATGCCGTGGCGCGTGGCCTGGCTGGCCGGCACCGCGTCCAGCGCCAGGTTGGCCTCGATGCGTTCGAGGTCGCCTGGTGCGACGGGCTGGCCGTGCACGTTGTAGAGCGCGCGCTCGGGGAGGACCGACAGGTCTTCGATCCAGCCGCGTACCCGGGCGCCGTCAAGCGAATCGGGCAGCGCCTCGATGTCGTGGATCGACCCGTCTTCGGCCTGCATGCGCGCGTTCTGCGCCGCGATCTGCGCCGGCGTCAGGATCACCCGGTCCGGCTGCGCGAGCGCTGCGATCCAGTGGCCGGGCGACAGATGCGCTTCGGCCAGCCCGGGTACCGCGAGCGGCTGCGAAGACGTGGGCGTGGTGGTGGTCTGTGGCGGCTCGCGCGCGGCCAGCGTGGCTGGCATGGCGAGCAGCAGGCCAAGGAACAAAGCCGTGATGCGCATGATCATCCCCTTCCCGGCGAACCGGTTCGAAGATCCATCATGGAATACATCATTCAAGGAAATCAATCGGAAAGAATAAATTATTGACGACCTGTGAACGCCATGTTACACAGCCAAGGCAATACCCCGATGGACGAGGAGAGGCGTTCAGTGCAGGCGGCATGCAGGTTCAAACCCGAGACACGACGCGCACGTCTGGCCCGCACTATGGCCAGCGCCAACGCCGTGGCATCCGGTTTTGCGGGAGCCGGTTTTGCGGCGACAGCTTTCGTATCCACAGCTCTTGTGTCCACAGCTTTTCTGGCGAGCGCTTTTGTGGGAGCAGCTATAGCTGCGACCACCGTCCCGACCGGGGAAGTACCCGCGTTGGAATCGGCTGATGCCGGCCCCGACCTCGGCGCCCTGCTCGCAGCGCCTCCGCGGATCGTGGCGCTGGTGGATGCCGGTGACTTCAAGGGTGCGGAGGCCGCGATCGCCGCTGCGCTTGCCGATGCTTCGCTCGACCACACGCAGCGCACGGCGCTGGAGTTCCAGCGCGAACGCATGCGCCGCATCCTGATGGACTTCAGCCTGGACGAGGCTGCTGCCAAGGCGCGCTTGCGCCGCGACATCCCCGACATGACTGACGAAGAGTTCGCGCGCTGGGATGCGGCCAACCTGGTCGAGGCGCGCGTGATCGACGGTGAACGCCGCTGGTTCGGCCGCGGGCCGTCCAATCTTTTCCGCCTCAGCGAGGAGGCGCGCCAGCGCCGGGCCACGCCGCTGACGTTCTACGACAGCCCGCTGGAAACCGAGCATCCGCACCATGCCGAAGTGCGCGATGCCGCACTGGCCAGCGGCCACAGCTCGGTCGCACCGCGTCGGGTGCGGGTCACGCAATCGCTGACGGTCAAGCCCGATGCGGTGCCCGCCGGCGAAACCGTGCGCGCCTGGCTGCCGTTCCCGCGTGCGATACCAGGGCAGCAGGAGGCCATCGAGCTGGTCTCGACCACGCCGGCCAGCCACAGGCTTGCGCCGGAGCCGACGCTGCAGCGCACCATCTACATGGAAGCGCCGGCGGTGGCGGGCGAGCCGACCGGGTTCTCGGTCAGCTACGAGCTCACCGTCCACGCGCAGTACGTCGATATCGATCCGGACAAGGTGGTGCCCGCCGAGATCACCCCGGAGCTCGCGCCCTTCGTCGCCGAACGCGCGCCGCACGTGCTCTTCACGGAGGCCATGCGGCTGAAGTCCGCGCAGGTGGTGGGCGACGAAACCAATCCGTATCGCATCGCGCAGAAGTTGTTCGCAGCGGTCGATTCGATCCCCTGGGCCGGCGCCCGCGAATATTCCACGATCACCAACATCGGCCAGCACGCGCTGGAACAGGGCCACGCCGACTGCGGTCAGCAAACCCTGCTGCTGATCACCCTGCTGCGCATGAACGGCATTCCCGCACGCTGGCAGTCGGGCTGGATCTTCTCCGACGACAGCTACAACAACATGCACGACTGGGGCTGGATGTACCTGGCCCCGTACGGCTGGGTGCCGATGGACGTCACCTTCGGCCGCCTGCCGGACGCCGATGCCGGACTCGCCGACTTCTATCTCGGCGGCCTGGACGCGTATCGCATCGCGTTCAATGACGATTACTCGCGCGAGTTCGTGCCTGCCAAGCAACATCCGCGTTCGGAAACGGTCGACCTGCAGCGCGGGGAAGCCGAGTGGGACGGGGGGAACCTGTACTTCGATCAATGGAGTTATGACTTCGAGTGGCAGCTGCTGCCACCGGTCATGGACGAGAACACCTGAGCCAAACCATACGTAGCCAATATCTGTTCCGGGGAGTATCACAATGAAGCGCAGCCATACCAAATTCCGCAGAGCCGCACTCTGCATCGCGCTCGGGGCGTGCCTGTCCACCATGGCGCCCGTCGTCATAGCCCAGAGCGCCACGGGTTCGGTCGCCGGTTATGCCAACGCCGGTGACCAGATCACCATCACCAATGCCAACACCGGGGTTGCCCGCAGCGTGACCGTGGGCTCGGACGGAAACTACCGGCTTGGCCAGCTGCAGGTTGGCGACTATGACCTGCAGGTCGTGCGTGGCGGCCAGCCGATGGGCGCCCCGATCAAGGTCAGCGTCCCGCTGGGCGGCACCACGACCGTCAACGTCGGTACCGAGGGAGGCGTGGCCAACTTGGCCGCGGTGACGGTGGTCGGTTCGCGCGTGGTCAATCGCGTGGACGTACGCTCCACCGAATCGGCCACCAACGTGACCCGCGAGGAGATTTCGCGCCTGCCCGTGGCGCAGAGCCTGGCATCCGTCGCGCAGCTTGCACCCGGCGTAGTCGGTGGCAACTCGTCGCTTGGCGGCATTTCGTTCGGCGGCTCGTCGATCGCCGAGAACTCGGTCTTCATCAACGGCTTGAACGTCACCGACTTCTACAAGCGCCACAGCTTCTCGACGGCGCCCTTCGCGTTCTTCAGGGAATTCCAGGTCAAGACCGGCGGCTACTCTGCGGAGTTCGGCCGCAGCACGGGTGGCGTCATCAACGCCGTGACCCGCTCGGGCGGCAACGAGTTCGAGGGCGGGATCGAGCTCACGTTCGAACCGAGTGCCTGGCAGACCGAGGCCGATGACCGCTACTACGACGATGGCAGCGTCAACGTCCGCGGCAGCCACGATCGCAGCAGCTTCAGCAAGGCCAACGTCTGGGCGTCGGGACCGCTGGTGCGCGACAAACTGTTCCTGTTCGCCATGTACGAGCAGCGCGAAAGCAACTCCGGGTTCACCAATTCCAGTGGCAGCAACTGGACCACCAACGACGGCGGCAACGGCTTCTGGGGCACCAAGCTGGACTGGAACATCTCCGACAACCATCTGCTGGAGCTGCTGGCGTTCTCCGACGAAGGTGATTCCGACACCGCCGTGCGTCCATACGACTTCGACACCGGAACCATCGCTCCCGATGCGCCCAGCCGCTCCTCGGCCTCCAGCGGAGGCACCAGTGGCTCGCTGACCTATACCGGGCGCTTCGGCGAGAATTTCACGGCCAAGGGCATGTACGGCGTCAACAAGAGCAGCAGCTTCAACCGCTCGCCCGCGGATCCGCTCTGCGACCTGGTGTCCTACAACAACGATTCCTATGGCGATGTCTACAGGGCGATGGGCGAGCCGACGCTGGGCTGCCATCCGGGTGGCTCGGTGATCGCGCACGAGGACGAGCGTCGGGTGAAGCGCCTTGATTTCGAGTGGGTCCTGGGCGATCACATGCTGCGCTTCGGTTGGGACCACGAGCTGATGACCACCGACCGCACCACGCGCTATCCCGGCCCGACCGGGCAGCTGTTCACGGCGTACGGCGGCACTCCCGGCGACGTGCTCGGCAACGGTGCCGTGCTGCCGGCGGGGGTCGATGTCTTCATGATGGCGCGGCGGCGTTCGGATGGCGGCGTGTTCGACATCGACACCAGCGCGTTCTACATCGAAGACGAATGGAGCGTGGCGCAGAACCTGCTGCTCAACCTCGGCTTGCGCGTGGACAACTTCGAAAACTTCGACGCGGGCGGGAACAGCTACATCAAGCTCGACAACCTGGTGTCGCCGCGCTTCGGCTTTTCGTGGGACATGAAGGGCGACGGCAGCACGAAGCTGTTCGGCAACCTCGGCCGTTACTACATGCCGGTGACCAGCATCATCAGCTATAACTTCGCTGGTGGCCTGACCGACGAATACACCTATTACGTGCTCAACGGCTGGCAGCCTTCGGTCAATCCCGTCAGCGGCGCGCCCTACATGGCGCCCATCCTCGGCGACCAGATCGGGCCGGTGGACGACAGCTACAACCTGTCCAACGAGCCGGTGGACCGTGGCCTGGACGCGGTGTACCAGGACGAGGCCATCCTTGGCTTCCAGACGATGATCAACCAGGCCTGGTCGTGGGGCGTCAACGCGACCTACCGGCGCATGCCCAACGCGATGGACGACGTCCGTATCAACGCGCTGTGCGGACAGCGCCACAGCAACCTCTGGCCGATCGCCAACCCGGGTGAGTCGCTGACCCTCTGGGGAACGACCGACATGGGCTGTGCGCAGGATGGCTGGGTCACCATCGATACCTCGAAAGAGGGGTACATGAAGGCCGGCAGCGACGAGATCATCGGTTACTCGGATCCGAAGCGGACTTACAAGGCGGTGGAGTTCCAGATCGACCGTGCCTGGGACGACAAGTGGGCGTTCAACGCCTCCTACCTGTGGTCGCGCCTGGAGGGCAACCATGAGGGCCCGGTCAACTCCGACACCAACTACGGCGATACCGGCATGGTCCAGCACTGGGACCACCCGGCGAACAACGACCGGTATGGCGACCTGTTCAACGACCATCGCCACCAGATCAAGATCCGCGGCAACTACAAAATCAACGAGATGTGGTCGATCGGCGGCACCGTGAGCGCTCTCTCGGGTGGCCCGATCAGCGCGTTCGGCGTGTCCTGGCCGGGCGAGAGCGGCACGGTCGCAAGTCCCACCAGTGAAGGCAGCGGTGGCGGTACCGGCTGGCTATGCGTTGCCAACTGCGGCTCGGGTGACCCGTGGCAGGATCGCGTCTACGAACGTTCCGGGCGTGGCGCCTTCGGCCGGATGCCCTGGACCTACAACGTCGGTGCGACGCTGTTGTGGACGCTGCCCGTGGACAATGTCGACCTCAAGGCACGCCTGTCGGTCTACAACCTCCTCAACGACCAGGAAGTGATCAACGTGCGTGGGCGCTATGAAGGCCAGCCCGGCGAGCGCCGTTCGACGTTCGGCACCGGCACCCGCTGGCAGGCGCCGCGCTACGCGCAGCTGGTGGTGACCTGGAATTTTTGACGACAGGACCCAGCCATCGATGATGGCGACGCCGCCGGCACGCGCCGGCGGCGGTTCCAGCAGGAGCGGGTGATGGTGTGCAATCGAATGTCAGTCCCTGTCGCGGCCGTACTCACGGCCGCTTTTTTTCTTGCGCCGGGCGCGTTGCCCGCTGCCGAGGTGCGACCTGACGCGATCACGGCAGCGGTTGACGATGTCGTGGCGCGCTATGACCTGCCGGGGATCGCGGTGGGCGTGGTCGTGGACGGCGCGGAGCCGCAGCTCGAGCTCCGTGGCAATGCCGTGGCAGGCGGTGGCGAGGCCATTGCCGGCGATACCCTGTTCAAAGTCGCCTCCAACTCCAAGGCCATGACCGCGGCCCTGCTCGCGCGCCTGGTCGATGCCGGCAAGCTGGCCTGGGACGATCCTGTGGTGAAGCACCTGCCGGCCTTCCGCATGCACGAAGACTGGGTCACGCGCGAGATCCAGGTGCGTGACCTGCTGGTCCACAACAGCGGCCTGGGCCCGGGCGCGGGCGACCTGATGCTGTGGCCGGAACCCAACTCCTTCACCCGCGACGAGGTCATCGCCGGGCTGGCGCACCTCAAGCCGCGCTGGAGCTTCCGCTCGCGCTACGCCTACGACAACACGCTGTACATCGTGGCCGGGGAAGTGGCCGCGGCGGCCGGCGGCGCGCCCTACGAGGTGCTGATGCGGCGCGAGGTATTCGGGCCGCTGGGCATGGACGGCTGCAGGATCGGCGAATGGCGCGTGGACGAGGCCGGTAGTGTCGCCGCCCCGCACGTGTGGCGCGATGGCGCGTGGGTGGCGCGGCCCGATGGCGAGGTGGTGGCGGACATGCCGATGGCGGCCGCCGGCGGCGTGCGCTGCGGGCTGGACGACATGCTGCGCTGGACGCGCGCCTGGCTGGACCCCGACACGACTGACGGAGCAGGCGGGAGCGCGGGTAGTCGCAGCGGGCAAGGGCAAGGCCCCTGGCTCTCGTCCGAACAGCGTGCAGCCGCATGGACGGCGCACATGCCCATGCCGCTGGCGCAGCGGATGCGCGACTGGAACCGCAGCCATTATTCGGCCTACGGCCACGGCTGGCGGTTGAGCGACGTGGACGGCACGCAGAAGGTGGCGCATACCGGCACGCTGTCGGGGATGTACTCCGCGGTCACGCTGCTGCCGGAGCTTGGCGTCGGCTTCGTGATCCTGATCAACAGCGACGCCGGCGAGGCGCGGACGGTGCTCGAGCAGGCGCTGTCGAAGCTCGTCACCTGCGCGGCGTCAGCCTGCGGGCCGGGACTTCCCACGGCCTCCGGTGGTGGCCTGGTGGATCACTATGCGGAACTGCTTGCCGCTGAACGCTCTGCGGCGGCGCCTGTTCCCGCGGACGGTGCGCCGCCGGTTCCTCCCGTCCGCCAGCCGGTTCCGGCGGGCGGAGCGGCGCACTGGCGGGGTCGTTACCGCGACCCGTGGTTCGGCGAGGCGACGGTGTGCGGAGCAGGCGAGGGCGTGCGCTTCGAGTCGCTGAAGTCGCCGCGGCTGGCGGGACCGGTGCTGCAGGCGGGCAAGCGCCTGCTGGTCGACTTCGACACCCTCGGCCCCGATGCCGACGCCTGGCTGGAATTCCGGGCCGGCGACGGCGGTGGACCGCCGCGCCTGAGCATGGCAAAGGTCGATCCGGACGCGGATTTCAGCTACGACTATGAGGATCTCGCCTTCGAGCGCATCGGCGACTGCTCCTGATCCGGTGGGACTGAGTCGCCGTTTGCCCCGGGGCTCTGTCCGGTCTGTGACATGCGGCACGGGCCCCTTCGCGCCGGGCCGGTAGCATGCTGCAGAGCAGCAACGGGCATTCCGCTGCGTCCACGGAGGGGGCATGAGGAACGACCCGGGCACCGGCCGGCACATTCTGGTGGTTGAAGACGAGGCCATGAACCGCAGCGTGCTGTCGCGGCAGCTGGCCATGGTCGGCGTGGCCGCCGAGATGGCGGTCAACGGCGACGAGGGCCTGCTGCGCTGGCGCGAAGGGGACTTCGCGCTGGTGCTCAGCGACCTGCACATGCCGATCAAGGACGGCTTCGCCATGGTGCGCGAGATCCGCGCCGAGGAAGGTGGAGGCCCCCGCACGCCGGTGCTCGCCTTCAGCGCCGACGCACGCCTGGGGCAGGCCGAGCGTGCGCGCGAGGCCGGATTCGATGCGTTCCTGGCCAAGCCGCTGCAGCTGGAAGGGCTGCGCGCGGTGCTGGGCCGCTGGATGGCCCACGCGCCGCCCCCGGGGACGCGCGGAGTGCCGCCGGCCGGCGCAACGCCGGCACCGGTGGCGGTGTTCGACGTGCACGCGCTGCGCGAGATCGTCGGCGACGAGCCCCTGGTGATGGTGGAGATCGTCGCCTATTTCGACACCGTCGCCACGGGCATCCGCGCCGAGCTGCTGCGCGCGGCCGCCAATGGCGACACCGGCGAAGCGGTGATGCTCGCCCATCGGCTCAAGTCCTCTTCGCGCTCGGTCGGCGCGCTGCCGCTTGGCAGGCTGTGCGCGATGCTCGAGGAGCAGGGCGCGGCGGGCAGCAGCGAGGCGCTGGCAGCGATGGTGTCGGAGGTGGTTGGAGCACTGGACGCGGCGCTTGCCGCGATGCGCGTCTGGCGCGGCGCACAGCCCGCCGCCGGCGAATGGCAGATCACGAGGAACTGGCTTTGAAAATCCTGGTAGTCGACGACGACGACTTCACCACCCGCCTGCTGCAGATCCAGCTGCGGGCGATGGGCCTGCGCGACAGCGGGTATTCCGGCATCGAACTGAGTTCGCGCGGCGAGGACGCGCTGGCGCTGCTGTCGGCCGACCCGGCGGGCTTCGGACTGGTGTTCTGCGACCTGCGCATGCCGGGCATGGATGGCGTCGAGTTCGTCCGCCACCTGGCGGCGATGGACTACAAGGGGGCGCTGGTGCTGATCAGTGGCGCCGAAGCGCGCGTGCTGCAGGCGGTCGAGCAGCTGGCTCGCGACCAGGGGCTTGACGTGCTGGGGCGCCTGGCCAAGCCGGTCACGCCGGTCGATCTGCGCCGGCTCCTCAAGGCGGGCGAAGCCAACGTCGGGCCAGTGGCCGGGGCCAATGCCCCATCGCCGCCCGTGGCCCCGGCAAGCGCCGCCGACACCGCTGCGCTCGAGGCGGCGATCACTGCCGGCGAACTGTTCAACCTCTACCAGCCCAAGCTGGACCTGCACACCGGCGAGATCGTCGGCGTTGAAGCGCTGGTGCGGTGGCAGCACCGTACGCGCGGCATCCTCATGCCCCTGGAGCTGGTGCCGCTGGCCGAGGACGGGGGCTTCGTGGGCCCGCTGACGCGGGTGGTGCTGGCGAACGCGCTGCACGATGCGCGCTGCTGGAGCGGATCCGGCCGCGCCCTGGACGTGTCGGTGAACGTATCGATGGCGGCCCTGGCGAGCCTGGAATTTCCCGACCGCGTGGCGCGGCTGGCGGATGCCGCCGGCTTCCCGCTGGAGCGCCTGGTGCTCGAGTTCTCGGAGGGCCGCCTGCCGATGGAGCCGCGCGCCCAGCTCGACATCATGACCCGCTTGCGGCTGAAGGGCGTGCGCCTGGCGATCGACGAGTTCGGCACCGGGTTCTCCAACCTCGCCCAGCTGGGCGGCATACCGTTCTCGGAGCTCAAGATCGACCGCGGCTTCGTGCGCGGTGCCGCCGGGGACGCGCCGCGCCGGGCCATCGTGCAGGCCGCGCTGGCACTGGCCCGCGAGCTCGACGTGCAGGCCGTGGCCGAGGGCCTGGACGCGAGGGACGACCTCGACTGCCTGCGCACGCTGGGCTGCCACCTGGGCCAGGGCGCGCTGTTCGGCGAGCCCATGCCAGCGTCCGAGGTGGCTGCATGGATCAGGACCTGGCCCAGCCGGCGGGACGGCCTGTTGGCCGCCTAGGCTGGAAACAAAATGGCCACCCGCAGGGGTGGCCATTTCGATTCAACTGGTGGGCGGTGCAGGGATCGAACCTGCGACCCTTGCCGTGTGAAGGCATGAAACCCCGTTAATGCCTGTTCCGCGAGTTGTCTAACCCACTGATAGACAAGTGATTTGACCTTGTGTTCTGTAATTGCTGTCTGCTAGTGTTTTCCGTACCACGTCCGTACGGAAACGCCCAGATGGCCAAGCTCGACACCAAGAAGGCTCGCAAGGAACGGGAAGTCCGCCGGGAGCCTCACTGGGGAACCCCGGTGGCCAAGGGGCTGTTTGTCGGCTTCCGCGCCCTCGACGCCGAAGGCAACGGCACATGGATCGCGCGTTACCGGTTCGAGGGCCAGCAGAAGTACAAGTCCCTGGACTCGACCGAGCGCATGGATTACGCGGAGGCCGTGGCCGCGGCCGGCGACTTCAAGAAGACGATTGACGCGGGTGTGACCGACACCAGCTTGCGCACCGTGGGCGACGCCTGCAGCGCGTATGTCGCTGCCCTGCGCAAGGAAGGGCGCACGGCCACCGCCGACGACGCGGAGCGCCGCTTCGAGCGCACCGTCTACGCCGACCGTCTCGGCAAGATCGCCCTGCACCGCGTCCGCGAGGCCGACATCGAGGCGTGGCGCGACCGGGTGGAGCAGGGCGACCTGCGCGCGCTGCCGGTGCGCAAGGGGCGCCCGCCTGTTGCCAAGCCACTGAGCAAGGCGTCCGTGAACCGGATGCGGACCACCCTCGTGGCCGCGCTCAATCGTGCGGTGGCGAAGCGTGGCGTGGCTGCGGAGCGCGCAATCGAGTGGCAGAGCGTCAAGCCCTTCAAGAAGGCGGGCGTGCGGCGCGACCTGTACCTCGACCGCCAGCAGCGCGGCGCCCTACTGGCACACGCTGACGCCGGGATCCGCGATGTCATGGAGTGCATCATCCTGACGGGCTGCCGTCCCGGCGACCCTGCGGCGGTGCTGCGCAAGGACTACGACGGCAAGAGCGGATCCGTCACGTTCCGCACCAAGGGCCACGAGCGCCGGGTGCCGCTGTCCCCGCCGGCCAAGGCGCTGTTTGATCGGCTGGCCAAGGGCAAGCTGCCCAATGCGTACATGTTCACCAACGGCGGCGCCCCTTGGCAGCCGCACGACTGGCGCCAGCTCGTGAAGACCGCAGCCGCGAAGGCGGGGCTGCCCCCGACCGTCGTGCTCTACACCCTGCGGCACGGGTGGATTACTGACGCGATCGTGGGCGGCATGGACCTGCTCACGGTGGCGAAGCTGGCGGGAACGTCCCTGGCGATGATCGAGAAGCATTACGGGCACCTGGTACACGGTGCCGCGCGCGACAAGCTCGCGCAGATCCAGATGATCTAATCGCCCGCGTCCGCGGGCACTAAGGGGGCAACATGGCAGAGGAAGCGAGGGGGGCGGCTATTGAGCCGATGGTGCTGGCGTTCGCAAGCAAGCGGCGCGAGCCGCAATTGACCGACGACGAGCTGCGCAGGGTGCGGGCAATGCTGGCGTCTGTCGACACGGTGCATAGCACCTGCCCGATGGCACGCGGGCTGTTGGGGAAGGACTGAGTTTGCGCAATGCCTCGCCGCGCAGCGAGCCACGGCAACGCAGAATCAATGACTTAGGGTGGAAGCTGGCGTCAGTGGTTGACTTGATATTCTGAACCGGTGCAAGATTCTCAACGTGGGCAAGCTATAAGCAGCCCACACGCACAAGCCCGCCACCCGCGGGCTTTTTTTTCGCCCCCAGAAAGCCCTGCGCCGCTCCCGCGGCCGGGGCTTTTTGCATTTCAGAGGCCTACACCATGTCCGACCATCCCGCCGCGCTGGCGTACTCGCCCGGCAAGGCTGCCGAAGTCATCGGCTGCAGCCGCCCCTTCATCTACACGCTCATCAACGAGGGCGAGATCCGCGCCTTCAAGATCAAGGCCCGCACCTTCATCGCGCGCTCCGAGCTGGAAGCCTTCATTGCTCGCAACCTCGAGCGGGTGGCGGCATGAAGGCGCAGCCCAGCTTCCGAGTGATCGAGGTGCCGAACCTCATGGGCGACGAGGGCGTCAACGCGCTGCTCGCCATGACGGCCGAGCAAGCCTTGGCCTACGTCCGCAGCGCGGCTTTCATGGCCATCAACTGCGGCAACCTCGCCCGCGCGCAGCGTGAGGCGCTTCTGCTCCACGTCGCGCACCAGAAGGAGGCGTCGGCATGACCGCCGCGCATCGCCCATTCCGCGGGCAGGAAGCCCTGCAGCAGAAGCTGGCCGAACGCGAGATCACGCTGTATGTCCGCTCGCAGACGGTCGCCAACGCCCGCAGGATGATCGACTGGCCGGCGCAGTACCCCGAGGGCCGGAAGATGCTGCGCGAGCACCTGCGGCGCGGCAAGGCGACCCTGCGCGATGCCGCAAGCCATGACCTCGAGGACGTGCTGTGGGCCGGCTGGCTTGTCGACCGGATCGAGAAGGCGCTGGCCAAGTACAAGCGCAAGCAGCCGACCCCGAAGGCGCAGAAGGCGCAGCTGGCCAGCATCGAACGGCTCGGCGAGCGCGTCGCAAGCCTCACGGGCATGGTCGCGTTAGACCCGCACAAGGGCAGCCCGCAGCAGAACCATGACGACATCCGCGAGGCCAACTGGTGCGCGCGTCGTCTGCTCGAGTATGCAAGGGGGGAACGATGATCGGACCCCAGACACACGAAAGCCCGGTTGCAGCCGGGCTCGTGCAAAGCAATGAAGCGGTCAACTTCAAGGCCAAAGCTACCGGAGCGGTAGCCTCAACGCAAGTGGACCTCGCCCAGGCGGACAGGTTCCTGACCCTGCTCGACGAGGATGCCGACCGCTGGCATTTCCGCACGATCCATCCGACCAGCGCGGCCGTGCGGAACTATGCCGGCAGCCTGGACCAGGTGGCACCGCGGCTGCAGGCCGACAATGCGGCGGGCTTCGGGATCTATGTGACCATTAACGAGGGCGGCACCACGGCCGCGGATATCACCCGCGTCCGGGCGGTGTTCGCAGACTGGGATCCGCCGAAGACCGCGGCGATGCCGTCAAACCTGCCGCTCGACCCGCACATGATCGTGGAGAGCAGCCGGGGCAAGCACCACGCCTATTGGCTGCTCGACGGCCTGCAGACTCACGAGTTCAAGGCGACGCAGCAGGCGATCATCGCGGCCCACGGTTCCGACGCCGAGGTGTGCGACCTGCCGCGGATCATGCGGCTCCCCGGCTTTCTGCACACAAAAGGCGAGCCGTACCTGTCGCAGCTCATCCACGAGTCGGGCACGCAGGCGTACACCGCCGACACCATCCGCACGGCCTTCAAGCCCCGCCAGCCCGCACCAGCGGCGCCACAAGGCGAAGGCCCGCGCGTGGTGGACGCTGACCGCCACGGGGACGCCCTGACGCTTACGGGGCGACTGGCGCGGGAGGTGGTGGCCGGTGGTATGTCCGAGGACGTGGCGTGGCTTGCCATCGTCGCCGAACGCGACCGCGGGCGATGGACCCGGCACGTCGACGACGGCGAGCTGCGTCGGCTGTTCGCCGGGGCGCTGGCCAAGCTGCGCGGTGGCGAGTGGAAGGCGCCCGCGGTGCCGGCGGTGGCTGATCCCGCTGCACCGCGGCCGGCAATCCTGCGGCTCACACGGCTGGGGAAGATCCAGTCCGGGCCGATCGAGTGGCTGATCGAGGATTACCTGGTCAAGGAGACGGCGGCCGGCATCATCGGCCCTTCCGGCGGCGGCAAGTCGTTTGTGGCCGTCGACATGGCCGCGTGCATCGCCACTGGCACGCCCTGGCACGGTCGCCCGGTATCGCAAGGGGTGGTGTTCTACCTTGCGGGCGAAGGCCAGCGTGGCCTGCGTATGCGGTTTGACGGTTGGGCCAAGGAGCACGGCGTCGCGATCGACGACGCCCCGGTGTACGTCTCCGGCGGGCTTGCGTCGCTGTGCGAGCCGGACCAGCTGGCCATTTCGGTCGACGAGATGGCCGAGGCAGCGGCGGCAGAGAACCAGAAACCCGCACTCATCATCATTGACACGCTCGCCCGTGCGATGGGTGGCCGCAACGAGAACAGCGCCGAGGATATGGGCGCCTTCATCGCGGCCAAAGACCTGCTCAAGGCGCGCTTCGGCTGCACCGTGCTGTCGATCCACCACACCGGCCACGACAAGGACACGCAGGGGCGCGGGCGCGGTAGCTCGGCACGTTACGGCGCGCTCGACTCCGAGTTCCTGGTCGCGGGTGGCGAGAAGACGATCACGCTCACCGGCACGAAAGAGAAGGACTGGGACAAGCCCCGGCCGATCACCTTCGACAAGGTGCCCGTGAACGTGGACGTAGTGGGGGCGGACGGCTCCCCGGAGCAGTCGGGAACGCTCGCGCTGCGGGACAAGGTGGGCGCCATCCTCGATAGCAACAAGCGCCAGAAGGCAATCGAGCTGGCGGAGGCTGGACAGTCGGTGCGGACAATCGCTGTCCAGTTGGGGGTGTCCAAGTCATCCGTGGCTGTTTGGCTGAAAGCCCCGCAGGCCGCATAAAGCCTAGGACGGCCGGGTCTGTCCAGCCGGGGGTATACACCCCCCCCGGCGCTGGACACTTGACCGATGGACACCGTGTCCAGTGGTCACTGTCCAGCTGGACAGCAGGGGAAAGAGGGCGGGGAGGGACGCAATCCCGCACCCCTAAGGCCCTAAAAAGGCAATGAAATCAATCACTTACAAGCGCCTGCGGCCGTTCTGGCCGTTAGACCAGTAGGTTTTTATCTTCACAAACATGAACAGACCCAGCCTGCGAGGGGTTCGTTTGCCCTCGCACGGCAAAGGTTAGAACGCTTAAACCCCTTGTTTATAGCTGTTTCATCAACCGAACCGCTCCACTACGGACGCGAGTACGGAATCACACACCCAAAAGAGGATTACCCGCATGACCCAGATGACCCCAGAAGCTATGGCCGCCGAGCTGGAAGCCCTGCGCGCCAAGAACATCGAACTGCTCGCCGAGGCGAAGGCCGCGAAGACGACCGCACGCGAGGCGCAAGCCGCGCTCGAGGCCGCACACGGCGAGCGTGACGCAGCCCGCGCCGAGGTGCGCGCCGTGCGCCTGGACGCGCCTGTAGAGGCCATGCTTGACCGCGTGGCCATGCCCGGCACGGCGGACGTGTTCGCTGCCCTGTTCGGGCGGCATTACCGCTTCGAGCTTGGCGAGTCCGGCCCCGTGATCCTGACCGCGGACGGCGAGCCGGCCACGCTCCCCGACAAGGACGGCACGCGCCCGGCCAACTTCACTGAGGCCGACGTGTACGCGCTGGTGGAAGCGTGCCCGTCGGCGGGTGTCCTGGCGTCCGTCACCGTGGCGTCGCGTGCCACGGGCTGCGGTGCGAGCGGCAGCCGCGGCGGGATCCCGGCGCCGTCCGGCCAGCCCGCGCAGCCCGTCGAGCCGGCGCCGTCGCCCTATGGCTTGAAGTGATGAACGGCCCCGCGCGCGACACCTTGAGTTAACGCGCGGGGCTTAGTACGTTGGGATCGTGGATACCGGGGCGCTCGTGGCGCCCCGCATACGCCACACGGTAAGACGCCACTGGTGGTGGCAACTGGCAAGGCCGTGCCTCGCCCGAATCCTTCCTTTCCGATTCGAGGCTCTACCACCATGTCTACCCGTCTTTCGGACGTTATCGTCCCCGAAGAGTTCACCGCCTACGTCGCCCAGAACACCGCGCAGAAGTCTGCCCTGGTGCAGTCCGGCGTCATGGCCCGCAATGCGGCGATCGAGGCCCAGCTGTCCGCTGGCGCCGATGCCTTCACCATTCCCAACTGGAACGACCTCGGCAACGACGAGGCCGATATCGTCAACGACGACCCCGACGACGAGTCCGCCCCCGGCAAGATCGGCGCGGCCCGCGTGCTCGTGCGCAAGGCGTTCGTGGCCAAGAGCTGGGGCGCGATGAACTTCGCCAGCGAGATGGCCGGCGACAACGCCATGAACCGCATCCGCGATCGTTCGTCGGCCTACTGGACCCGGCAGCTGCAGAGCCGGCTGGTGTCGACCCTCAACGGCGTGCTCGCGCGCAACGTGGCGGCCAATGGCGGCGACATGCGCGTCGACATCACCGCCGGCACCGGCGATGCGGCCAAGTTCAGCGCGGGCGCCGTGATCGACGCGGCGCACACGCTGGGTGACAGCCTGCGCGACGTGACCGCGATCGGTATGCACTCCGACACCTACGCGGCGGCGCTCAAGGCCGACCTGATCCAGACCATCCCGCAGTCGAGCGGCGGCTTCATCCAGACCTTCCGCGGCCTGGCCATCCTGGTCGACGACGACATGCCGAAGGTCAACATGGCGGCCGACCCGGAAACCGATCCGGCGGTGTGGGCGTACACGTCCGTGCTGTTCGGGCCGGGCGCCATCGCCTACGGTTTCGTGCCCCCGCGCGTCGCGGCCGGCACCGCGATCGAGTACCGCGAGGCGGCCGGTAACGGCGGCGGGCAGGAGATCCTGCACAACCGCTTCAACCTCGCGCTGCAGCCGGTGGGCTTCTCGTGGGTCGAGACGGCCGTCGCGGCCGAGTCGCCGACGATCGCCGAGCTGGCCAACGCGGCCAACTGGAACCGCGTCTACGAGCGCAAGAACATCCCGCTCGCGTTCCTGCACCACAAGCTCTAACCGTTACGCCCGGCGTGGGGATGGGGGGAGGTTCTGGGCTCCTTCCGGTTCTGCCCCACGTCGGGCCTTTTCCTGCGTGTGACATGGCAGGCGAAGTACAGGGAACGACGCTCAGGCGCATCGCCAATCGGGCGCTGCGATGAATGGAAGCCACGGCCTCAAGGAGGCAATTTGATGAACGCAATGACTGGCGGCCAATTGGTTGTGACTCCGCACCCAGTGACGCTGGAAGGCCAGCGCCACATCCCCTGCGACCTCAAGGAAGGCGAGACGCTCGCCGAGTTCCTCGGTCGCCACATCGACCTTGCAGCGGATACGTGGGAAGCCAAGCTCGGCGGCGTCGTGGTGCCGGCTCACCTGTGGAGCCGAGTGAAGCCGAAGCATGGCGCGGTGATCGAGGCTCGCGGTGCCGTCAACAAGCAGGCGCTCTACATTGTCGCGTTCATTGCGCTGATGTACTTCACGGGCGGCATGGCAGCGGCAGGCGGCTTCGCGGGCGTTGGCGGCATGGTGACAGGCTCCGCGATGGGCGCTGCGCTGATCAACGCGGGTGTGTTCATCGCCGGCGCCGCCATCGGCGAGAGGGCGAGCGGATGAGCATCTGCAACGCGTACGTCACCGCCGACATGGCGCTTGTGGCCGTCGACACTGCGGCGGCCAATTACCGCGACCCGCAGAACCCCATCTACCTAAACGTGCAGAAGGCCATGATTCACGGCGACGTGCTCGTGGCTTCCGTCGGCGGCCTGGGTCTGTCGGTAGAGCTGCACACCGCGCTTCTTAGGACAGGCATGTTCTGGCGCATTGATGAGGTGCTGGCCCAGTTGCCGTCACTTCTCACCGCCGCCGAGCACCTGCACCACGGCGCCATGAAATCCGAAGGCGTCACGGCTGATAGGCCCCTGATCGGACAACACCAGATCACCGTCGTCGGCTGGTCAGAACGCCTCGGGCGGATCAAAGCGTGTGTCGCGGAACTTCGGCCGCATGGCTGGCAGATCGATGAGATTGTGAACTGGAGCCTGTCCCCGAAGGTTTCGGGCATCACCGCGGACGATCTGTCGACAATTTCAGGCATGAAGGCTACCGCTGCGCACCAAGTAGCTGGCGCCAAAGAAGCCGACTCGGCGATCCCGATCGGTGGCGAATTGATCCTCTACCAGGTGGTGCGAGACGGGATCACCGTGCGGAAGCTGGGTGCGATCTAATGTCCGTCGTCGAATACATCGAGGTCGACACGCCCATCCTGCCACTGGGGCCGGAGACGCAGGGCCTGGTGGATGCGTTGGCCAAGGAAGAGGAGGCGGACAAGTGACCCGCCAGCGACTCCCATCGCCTGACAAGGCGCCGCGCGGCGCGGCCGACAAGCTCCGCAAGTGGGCGGCCGAAGCCGTCCCGCAGAAGGTCATGGCCCGGCGCTTCGGCGTCGGCGTGGCCACGCTCAAGCGGTGGATGGAAGAGGACGAGCGCCTAGAGGCGGCCTATGACGAGGGCGTCGAGGAAGAGCACCAGATGCTCTACCAGGCACTCAAGCGAAAGCTCGCCACCGACAACGGCGCCGCGGCCATGTTCCTGCTCAAGACCCGCCACGGCTACCGCGAAGGCGACCAGACCGGGCAGGCGAACCGCGTGCAAGTGACATTCACCCTGCCGGGCGCTGCGACCAAGGAACAGTGGACGCAGGGCCGCGTGATCGAACCGGACAAGAGGGCGCTAGAGCATGACGCTTGAGCTAAACGAGTTTCAGCAGGGCGCGCTGGCCGTGCCGGAAGACTTCGACCTGTTTCTCGGCGGCGGCCGTGGCGGTGGCAAGAGCTACGCCCTCGCGCTCCTGGCGCTGCGTCATGTCGAGCAGTACGGGCAGCGCGCCCGCGTGCTCTACATCAGGCGCAGCTACAAGGGGCTGGCCGACTTCGAGCAGGTGTGCCGGGACGTGTTCGGCATGGTGTACGGCACCGATGCCCGTTACAACGCCAGCGAGCACCTTTGGCGCTTCCCCAACGGCGCCATCATGGAGCTGGGGCAACTCGAGTCGCAGGCCGACTACGCCAAGTATCAGGGCCGCAGCTTTACGCTGCTCATGGTCGACGAGGCCGGACAGTTCCCGGATCCGTCCCTGCTCGACCTGTTGCGCTCCAACATGCGCGGCCCCAAGGACATCCCGATCCGCATGGTCATGGCGGCCAACCCCGGCGGCCCCGGCCATCACTGGCTGGCGCACCGGTATGCCCTGCGGGCTCCCGCGTGGACGGTGTTCCACGAGCCGCGCAGCAAGCGGGAATGGATCTACGCCCCGTCGACCTTCTCGGGCAACCGCTTCATCGACCGGGAGCAGTACCGGGACCAGCTCGAGGCAGCGTGCCCGGACGATCCCGAGCTGTTGCGCGCATGGGTCGATGGCGACTGGGCCGTGAACCGTGGCGCGTACTTCGCCAGCGTGCTCGACGAGAAGCGGAACATGGTCGAGGCGTGGGGCAGCATCCCCGAGGGCTGGAAGACGTACCTGGCGCACGACTGGGGCAGCAGCGCCCCATCTGCCACCTACATTTGCGCCGTGTCGCCCGGTGGACGCGAGGGCACCGTCGCCGGCCGCTACTACCCGCGTAACAGCATCGTCCTGGTCGACGAGCTGGCCACGCACAAGACCGGCAACCTGACCGCCGGCCTCGGGTGGACGGTGCCGGAGACGGCCGAGAACATCGCGGCGCTGTGCCGCAAGTGGAAGATCCCCGCGCAGGGCGTGGCGGATGATGCGTGCTTCGCCAAGGCAGGCCACGCGGCGGGCTCGATCGCCGACGAGTTCCGGCAATGCGGCGTCCGCTTCATCCCGGCCCGCAAGGCCGACCGCATGACCGGATGGAACCGGATGCGCAAGCTACTGGCCAACGCCGGCAAGCCGGACGTGGCCGGGCTGTATGTCTCGAGCGAGTGCCGTTACTGGTGGGGCACGGTCCCGTACCTGCCGCGCGACGCCAAGAAGATCGAAGACCTGGACAGCAGCGCGCCGGACCACGCCGCCGACGCCACGCGCTATGGCTGTTTGCGCATCCAGATCGCCACGAGCATCAACCTGGGCTTCGCGGCGTAGCGTTGCGGCAGTAGAAGCGCCGCTCACGCGTTACCCGGCGGGTTGTCGCGCCTGGCGCCACACGTGTTTGAGCGGGCAGGGGTTTAGACACTCCATGCGTGAGGCCGGAGGTAGAAGCGCCCGTTCGACCTGTGTGGAACACGCTCTGGCAACTGAGAAATCGCTAGATGCTTCAGCGTGAAGTAGCGGACATGGTCCACGCACTCGCGCAGCGATTTAGGAACCGACCGTTCCTCATCGTTCAACGTGTCTGGCATACGTTTGGTTAAGTTCACCGTCGAAAGCAAGGTCGCTTTCTTCTCAAGTTTCCTCACGAGCTTGAGTGCGCCGCATTGATCAGTGTCATTCGTGATCACGGCTGCGCAGTCGTATAGATCGGCCCAAGCGTCGTTAACCATATGCGCCGCCAGGCTTACGTCAGAGCCCTTCTCGTCGCGCTGTAGAATGCGCGCGTGCTTCATGGGCGGGTCAATACAAGTAGGCGCCTCCACCAGACGGCGCCATTTCGGCCGTTCGGTAAACTTGCCCCAGTGCACCTCAAAGCCACCGATGTGCTGCTCGAGGGCGCGAACGTACGTGTCTTGCCGCTGAGGGCCGCCTGAGCCGTCTTGACCCTTCACCCGAGCAGTAAAATACTTCACGGCGACAACCGTGTGATTCGGCGGTAGCACCGCCGTTGCGAATGCCTTGAGATCCAGCCATTTCATTTCAGGCCGGGACTCAAGAGCAGAGTGATACAGGTTGAACCCGTCAACATAGACAGCGGTGCGCATTCATTCCCCCACAAAGGCAAACGGCCCCTTTCGGGGCCGCTGCGGTCCGGGGTCACGAGGGGCCACCGGAGATGTGCTGACAAATTGTCACGATCTGGAAAGCTTGTCAAGCTAGCTTAACTTTGGCCTCCGAGCCGGGTTCGCTCCCCGCCCATCCCATTCAACTCGTCGGCCAGCTCCTGCATTTCCTCCCGCGTGGACCCCGTCACGATCCCGCCTTCCGGGTGAACGTACGGCTCGCCCTCGTCATTGACGAGAATCCAGCCGACCTTTTGGACCCAGCCATGCTGGTCCGGCGGTTCCGTTGCAAGCTTGGGCGCCACATGGCGCGAGACTAGTCCGGGCACGGTGAGGCTAGCTACCGCTGCGACGGGCGGGCGTATCCTGAGCCCATGGCCGACCACGACAAGCCCGCCCCGCCGACACCTGGACCCGATCCCTTGGCACACCTGATGCTGCGCGACACGCGGACGCCGGAAGAACGCCGCGCTGCCGAAGCGAAAGAGAACGCTCGCAGGAAAGGGCGGCATCGCAAGGACTGGTGGAAGGACTGCCCGCCGAAGGCGTAGCTGCCAGCACCGCCGCTATCCATGCGACGGCCCGCAGGGTGGATGGCTGCGCCCTGCATTGCGAGGGGCGCCGCGCCTGCGGTTGCTGGCATGGGCGCAGCGTGGCATTTCGCGCAATCGTGCGGGATCGGAGAATGCCGCGTCATGCCGTGGGGGAGTCGCCCCAGCCTTTCCGTACAAACGTCCGTACGGCTAGGGCCAAGGTAGGCCAGGCACAAAAAAACCCTTGAGAATCAAGGGTTTAGATGGTGGGCGGTGCAGGGATCGAACCTGCGACCCTTGCCGTGTGAAGGCAATGCTCTACCGCTGAGCTAACCGCCCCAAGCAGGGCGCGAAGTATACGGTATAGCCCAGGGGCTGTGGCAAGCGCCGCTCGGGGTCAGGCCGTCGCCTGCGGCGCGTGACGTGCCCCGGTTCGCGTCGAATTGCTCCGCAGATCCTCCATGGTACGGGCATGCTCGCGCAGCGTGGAGAGCGCCCCGGCTGCCAGTGCGGCTCCGGGACCATCGGCGTCGGCCGCGCGCTGATACAGGCGGATCGCGCCGGCATGGCCGCGCGCCATGTGCCGCAGCCAGGCGCGATCGTAGGCCGCGCCCTGGTGGTCATCGAGCGCGTGCAGCGCCTTGCGCTGGCGGTCATCGGGTTCCGGGAGATCGATGCCGGCGGCGTCGGCAAGGCCTTGGTTGAGCTGGCCGTGGTCGTGCTCGAGCTGCTGCGCGAAGCGCCTCAGTTCTGCCGATGCGCCGCGCAGCTGGGCGGAACGCGCGGCCTCGACGTCAGCAACGCCGCGTTGCAGCGCCTCCTGGAAGAACGAGCCGGCGGCCTGCGTTCCGCCCTGGCGATTGTTGAAGGCTTTCCAGGCCGCGACGCCGGCGCCGGCGAGCATCGCAAGTCGGATGGCTTTGAGGATCATGGGGGACTCCTTTCGGGTGGGGGTGACCCGGTGCAGCACAGCAATCCGCGGGTCGGGCAGGCGTGAAGACCGGGGGTGCCCGCGCATGCTTCACGGCCGGCCGTCGGGCTTCACCGCTGTCTCACCGCGCCGCGCCTAAGGTCGGCGGTCCGCCCCCACCGCTGCGAGGCCACCATGGCGCGACCGATCTGGACCGGCACCCTGAGCTTCGGCCTGTTGAACGTGCCCGTGTCCTTGATGTCCGGCGAACGGCGCGTGGACCTCAGCTTCCGCATGCTCGATTCGCGCGACAACCACCCCGTGCGCTATGAGCGGGTCAACGCCGAAACCGGCGAGGAGGTGCCCTGGAAGGACGTGGTCAAGGCCTTCGAGTACGACAAGGGCAGCTACGTGGTGCTGGAGAAGGACGACATCCGTTCGGCGGCGTCGGAGAGCCACGAAACGGTGGAGGTGGAGAACTTCATCGATGCCACGGACATCCCGCCGCAGTTCTTCGAGAAGCCCTACATCCTGGTGCCCGCGAAGAAGGCGGAGAAGGGTTACGTGCTGTTGCGCGAGACCCTGCGCGACACCGGCAAGGCCGGGATCGCCCGGGTGGTGGTCCGCACCCGCGAATACCTCTGCGCGGTGCTGCCGCAGGGTGATGCCCTGATCCTGATGCTGCTGCGCTATCCGCAGGAGATCGTGGACCCCGCCGACCACCGGTTGCCGGAGGGGAACACCGGCGACTACCGGATCACCGACAAGGAGCTGGAGATGGCCAAGCAGCTCATCGAGTCGATGAGCGGCGACTGGGATCCGTCCGGCTACAAGGACGAGTTCCGCGAGCGCCTGGAGAAGGTGATCCGCGACCGCATGAAGTCGCAGGGCGTGGTCGCCAGGCCCGATGACGAAGAGCGCGATGTCCCGGAGGATGCGACCACCAACGTGGTCGACTTCATGGCGCTGCTGGAGAAGAGCATCGGCAGCAAGCGGCGGACGCCGGCCAAGAAGGCCGCCAAGGGCGCGAAGAAGTCGGCTGCAAAAGCCGCGAAAAAGACCACGAAGAAAGCGGCGAAGAAGAAGTCCGCAAAGGGCGCTTCGCCACGCAAGGCGGCGAAGGCGCCCGCGCGCAAGGCTGGATGAGGCGTGCGCGGTGCGTGCGCCGCCGCGGCGTGACGCGGCCTGCACGCGGCGATGACGTCGCGGAAACGCCGGCGGCGCTAGCGTCCAGGGCCATGTCCTGTGGTGGAGTGTCCGATGGCAACGAAGAAGGCAGCGAAGAAGACGGCGACAAGCGCGGCGAAGAGCCCGCAGACCGCAGCGAAGCAAGCGGATGCCAGCCGCACCGTCGAGCGTCAGCGCGACATCCAGCAGCAGGCCGGCCAGGCCGCCAAACGCGCAAGGAAAAAGGCGCCGGCGAAGAAGAAGGCTGCCCAGGCAGGCACGCGACGTCAGCCGACCAACCCGATGCCGGAGCAGCACCTGGCCAAACCGGGCAATGAACACGCGCTGGATCTGCAGCCGCGCTTCCTGGCGCCGGACTACGCCGGCAGCGGCAAGCTTGAAGGCATGGCCGCCATCGTCACCGGGGGCGACTCGGGCATCGGCCGGGCGGTGGCGGTGCTGTTCGCGCGCGAGGGTGCGGACGTCGCCGTGCTGCACCTGGCCGAGGCCGCCGACGCCGAGGAAACCCGGAGCCATGTCGAAGCCGAAGGACGGCGCTGCCTGGTCATCGCCGGCGACGTGCGCGACCCGGAATTCTGCAAACGCGCCGTAGGCAAGGTCGCCAAGGCCTTTGGCAGGCTCGATGTGCTGGTCAACAACGCGGCCTTCCAGCAGCACGTCGAGCGGCTGGAAGACCTCACCGACGAGCACCTGCAGGAAACCCTGCAGACCAACCTCGCCGGTTACTTCCACATGGCGCGCGCCGTGCTGCCGCACATGGAGGAGGGCGCCAGCATCATCAACACCGGTTCGGAAACCGGGATCTTCGGCAATCCGAAGCTGCTCGACTATTCCGCGACCAAGGGCGCGATCCACGCCTTCACCAAGTCGCTTGCCAGCAACCTGCTGGGCCGCGGCATCCGCGTGAACTGCGTGGCGCCTGGCCCGGTGTGGACGCCGCTCAATCCCGCCGACAAGGCGGCACCGGACGTCGCCGACTTCGGTAAGGACAGCGACATGGGTCGCCCCGCGCAGCCGGAAGAGCTGTCGCCGGCCTATGTGTTCCTGGCCTCGCCGGTGATGTCCTCGTACGTGAACGGCGCGATCCTGCCGGTGATGGGCGGGCCGCGCGGATGATCCATCAACAGCCCAGGAGGCCGTCATGAGCCGTGGAGACAAGTCGTCGTACACCGACAAGCAGAAGCGCCAGGCCGAACACATCGAGGACAGCGAACGCGAGCAGGGGCGGTCTAAGGAAGATGCCGAGCGCATCGCCTGGGCCACGGTGAACAAGCAGGACGGCGGCGGCAAGAAGTCCGGGTCGGGTCGCAAAGACTCCTAGCCCGCGGGAATGCCGCTCGACGTGCGCTTGCGCGGGGCGCTCACACCAGCCGCTGGATGCCGTGCACCAGGACGTACAGGATGCCGCCGATCAGCGCGCCCACCGCGGTGCCGTTGTAGCGGATGAACTGGAGGTCCGAACCGACGGCGAGCTCGAGTTCGCGCGTCAGTTCGTCCGCGCTCCACTGCCGCACGCGCTCGACGATGAAGCCGCGGATGCCTTCGCGGTAGCGCTCCACCTCGGGCAGGATCAGGTCGACGATGCCGCCGTTTATCCATGCCCGCATGTCGTCGTCGGCCGCCAGCCGTGCGCCGATCTCTGCGCCCACGCTGGCGGTGCGCGCCGCGATGGCTGAATCCCCCCGCTGCACGTCCTCGCGGATCCAGCCGGACAGGTCCTGCCACAGGCTGCGCAGGTAGCGCGACAGGTCGGAGTCCTGGATCAGCTGGTCGCGGAACGCGTTCACGCGCTCCTGCAGGCCGGGGTCGTCTTCCAGGCGCAGGATCAGGCGCTCGAATTCGACGCCGATGCGCTGGCGCATCTCGTGGTCGCGGTCGCTGGCCATGTCGTTGAGCATCCCGCTCATGCCGGACACCAGCTTGTCCGCGACCTTGTCGGCCACCACGCCCTCGAGCTTCAGGTAGCGCAGCACGTTCCACAGCTCGCGCGAGGCCATGTCGGAGATGCGTGCGTGGGTACCCGGTGCGGCCAGCACTTCGCCCGCATACGCGAGGCCCGCATCGACCAGCGCCTGGTGGCGGCCTTCGTCGGTGAGTTGGCGCAGCACCACCGCGACCACGCCGGACAGGTCGACCTGGCGCAGGCGGGCATCGGCGATGCGGTGCAGGAAGCGGTGCAGCTCTTCGCTGTCGAGGGCGTCGAGGATCCGGGGCAGGGCGTTGGCCACGGCACGGCCCATGGTCTGCGAGAACGCGGAGTCGGCGAGCTTGGCGGCGACGGAGCCGGCGATGTCCATCGTCTGCAGCTTGTCGGCCACCTGGCGGGTGCCGAGGAAGTTGTCGCTGATGAAGTCGGCCAGGCTCGCGCCCAGCGCGTCCTTCTTCGACGGGATGATCGCGGTATGCGGGATCCAGCCCATGCCCAGCGGATGGCGGAACAATGCGACCACGGCGAACCAGTCGGCCAGACCGCCCACCAGCGCCGCCTCGAAAACCGCGGCCATGAAGCCGAAGGCCCAGTGCGGATGGGTCCGTTCCAGCACCGAGACCACGAGAAGTGCGAGGCCGGCAAACACCAGCAGCGCCAGTGCGATGGCCTTGCGCCTGCGCAGTGCGGCTTCGCGGGGGTCGAGGACGGGGGGCGGCATCTGCACAGGTTAGCGCGCGCGGCGGATGCCCGGGTCAGCCCTCATTGCGGGGTGGATCCGGCGGGGGATACCGTGTGGCGGTAAATCAGGTCAGGAGTCATGCATGAAAGCATTCCACGCGATCCTCCTCGGCGCCCTGCTCGCCGGCTGCTCGACCACCAGCGTCGTGCACCAGCCCTACACCGCAGCCGACAACCAGAAATATTCGTTCGAGATAAAGAACAACGGCGATGCGGATGCGGAGGGCCTGAGCACGCTTGAACGACACCTGGGGCAGAAGCTGAAGGAGCGCGGCCTGTTGGCCGAGGGCGGCGACGCGGTCAAGGTCGAGGTGACCCTTACGCATTTTCGCCTGCGTTCCGACGGTGCGCGGCTCTGGGCCGGGATCATGGCCGGCCGCGACAAGGTCGCCAGTACGGTCCGCCTGGTCTCGCCTGACGGCCGCGTGCTGGGGCATTTCGACGTGGAGACCTTCAACGCCTCGGCATGGCTGACATCGGCCGGACTGCTGGAAAACCACGCCACCGAGATCGTCGACCGCTTGCAATAGCGGCGGCCTGGTCCCGGCCGGAAAGCAAAAGGGCCTGCACTGCTGCAAGCCCTTCGATTCGCATGGTGGCCGGGGAGGGAATCGAACCCCCGACACGGGGATTTTCAATCCCCTGCTCTACCAACTGAGCTACCCGGCCACTGGCGAGCCCGCAATGATACGGCAGCGGCCGCAGCCGAGGCAAGACCGTATCGGGGCTGAACGCAGCTTGCGATTCCCGCGGTTGGCGTATCCGGCAGGGTTCATGATCGGAACGGGAATGACATGCCGCGCCGCGGCAGGAGGACATCATGCAAGGCAGGATCTTCGCGGCCGCCGCCGCGCTGGGCGGTCTGCTGGCGCTGGGTGGTTGCGCCACCGGTTCGGGAATGAGCGACGCTGAAAAGCTCGCCAGCTACGAAGCCGCGGCCGGTGCGCCGGTGAAAAGCTTCACCTACCTCGGCCGCATCAGCGGCTGGACTCCCTTGGACGAACGCAATATCGCCGTGTGGACGCGGCCGAAGGAAGCCTGGTTGCTCGGTTTCAGCGGCCCCTGCCTCGACATTGAATACACGCCGGCCATCAGCCTCACCAACCAGACCGGGCGCGTCTATGCGGGCTTCGACAAAGTGATCGTGCGCAACCGGTCCTCGATGCAGATGCCGTGCCGGATCGCGCAGATCCGCCCGCTTGATACGGCACGGATCAAGGCTGCCGAAAAGGCGGCGCGGGACGAGGCTCAGTCGGCGCCTTCGGGAACGTAGCCGGCGGGCTTGTCGGCGCCGCCGCCGAACAGGAATTTTTCCATCTCGCGCTCGAGGAACGCACGGTGCTCGGGGTCCATCGGCGACAGGCGGTTCTCGTTGATCAGCATCGTCTGGTGCGCAAGCCAGGCCGCCCAGGCGGTCTGGCCGATGCCTGAGAACACGCGCTTGCCGAGTTCGCCCGGCCACGGCACGAAGGCGAGGCCCTGGGTTTCGCGCTTCTCGTATTCGCAGTACACAGTGCGGCTCACGGTTGATTCTCCTGGTCGGTGGCGAACTGCGCCTGGATCAGCGTCCTGACCGGTGCCGGGATGCCGAGCCCGGCAAGTGCATCGCGGGAGACCCAGCGCAGGTCGTCATTGTCGCGCACCGCGCCTGCGGGGGCGACCGCGCGCCAGCGCCGGGGATGCATGTTGAAGCGGTAGTGGCTGAAGGCGTGCGCGATGGTCGCCAGCGTTTCGCCGCGGCCGTGGTGGCCGCCAAGGTTGGCCTGCAGCCAGCCGTGCGCGTCGGCCTCGTCGATGGCTTCGGGGAGCGACCACAGCTGTGCCCAGACGCCTGCCGGCGGGCGGCGCTGGAGCAGGATGCGGCCTTCGTCGTCATGCAGAAGCAGCAGCAGGGCCTCGCGGGTGGGCAGGGGTTTGCCGGGTTTGGGCGTGGGCAGCTCGTCGGTGCGTCCCTGCGCAAACGCCGTGCATCCGGGGCGCAGTGGGCACTGCCCGCATGCCGGCGAATGGCGGGTGCAGAGGGTGGCGCCGAGATCCATTTGCGCCTGCGTGTAATCGGCAAGGCGGGCGTCGGGCAGGTGCCCTTGCGCAAGCTGCCACAGCCGCTTCTCGACCATCGCCTGGCCCGGCCACCCTTCGACACCATGGTAGCGGGCGAGTACGCGCTTGACGTTGCCGTCGAGGATGGCGAAACGGTCGCCCCAGGCCTGGGCGAGGATGGCGCCGGCGGTGCTGCGGCCGATGCCGGGCAGGGCGATGAGTGCGTCGAAGCTGCGCGGGAGCTCGCCGCCATGGTCTTCGGCACAGCTGCGGGCGGCCTCATGCAGGTTGCGGGCGCGTGCGTAGTAGCCGAGGCCGGACCAGAGGGCGAGGACGTCGTCGCGCGGCGCGGCGGCGAGTGCCGACACCGTCGGCAGTGCGGCGATGAAGCGTTCGAAATACGGCAGCACCACGCGTACCTGGGTCTGCTGCAGCATGATCTCCGACAGCCAGACGCGGTACGGCGTGCGCGGATGCTGCCAGGGCAGGTCATGGCGCCCGTGGGCATCGAACCATTCCAGCAGGGGCGCAGCGAAGGCGTCGCGGGCATCGGCCCGGGCATGCGCGTTCATGGCGCTTCCCCCGGGTCGATGCCGAGTTCCACGCCATGGAGCGTGCCGCCGGGGACCTCGATCCGCGGCGCGCTGGCGCGGGCACGAAGCGGCGGCAGCGGGGATCCGGCAGCTGCGGCATCCATCCAGTCGAGGACTTCGAACACGCGTGCGTCGACTTCGGCGCGGGCTTCGTCGCGCGACGCGTGCAGGCTGGCGGGATCGGTCAGGTCCATCGCGCCGGCGTAGCGCAGCGCGAAGGCGAACGGTGAGGTTGAGGCGCCCAGCGGCGCCGGCAACGCTGGCCATGCGTCCGGCCAGTCGGCCATAGCGCCTTCGAGATCAAGCAGTAGCGCCGGCCCGAGCGCGGCGCGGCCGGTGGCATTGAACATCGGCACCACGCCTTGGCCGCGCAGGGCAACGGTCAAGGGCACCAGGGTCCAGGTGCCGTCGCGCAGGCGCAGGGGGCCGTGCGCGCCCAGTGCGAAGACCAGCGGCGCGCCTTCGCCGCGGAATTCCGCATCGGCACCAAAGCGCAGGGGCGTGACGTGCACGCGGCCGTCGGCAATCTGCAGCGGTCCGGAGGCGGTGATGAACGCAGGCAGCGTCCAGTCCGCGTGCTCCACGCGCACCGGCCCGCGCACACCGATGCCGGCGCCGTTCGCCGGCCTGGTCGCGGCCGCGTGCAGGTCGAAGTGGATCCGCGTGGGCGAGGCAAGAAGGAAGCTGCCTCGCGCGTGCGCGGCCAAGGGCGCATCCGCGCTGAATTCCGGCACCCGCAGATGGATGTCCTGCAGCTCCCAGCCTTCGGCGAGCACGCGGCCGTCGCGCACGGTCACGCCATCGGACAGGGTTGGCAGGCCGCCGTCGCCCGGCGGGCGCGAGGCCAGCCAGACCTGCAGCCGCCGCAGGTCGAGGACCGGTGCGTCGAGTTCGATGCGCTCAAGCGCCAGCGGCGCGGCGCGTGTGCGCACGGTGGACCACGGCAGCGCGACCAGCACGCGTGATGCGCGCAGCAGGGGCGCGGCCTCGCCGGGCTGGCGTACCGCGACCGCGTGCACTTCCAGCATCGGCGTGCCGCGCAGGCGGTAGCGCGCTTCGCCCTCGAAGCTGATGTCCAGGCCAAGGCCATCGCCCACGCCACCAAGCACCAGGCGTGCCAGGCGCTGCGGCTGCATCACGACCGCCGCCGCCAATACGACGAGCAGCAGCGCGATCCCGGCGATACCTGCGGCGAGCGCGAGCCCGCGACGCAGCCTCACGCCCCCAGCGCCTCCGGCAGCAAGGCGTCGACGAAGGCCTCGGCGTCGAACACGCGCAGGTCTTCGGGGCGCTCGCCGATGCCGGCGAAGCGGATCGGGATGTCGAACTCGCGCGCAAGCGCGAACACCACGCCGCCCTTGGCGGTGCCGTCGAGCTTGGTCACGACCAGGCCGGTCACGCCGGCGGCAGCGTGGAAATGGCGCAGCTGGCTGAGCGCGTTCTGGCCGGTGGTGCCGTCGATCACCAGCAGCACTTCGTGCGGGGCGGCACCGTCGAGCTTGCCCAGCACGCGCTTGATCTTGGACAGCTCGGCCATCAGGCCCTGCTGCGTGTGCAGGCGGCCGGCGGTATCGGCGATCAGGATGTCGGTGCCGCGCGCGCGCGCCGCCTGCAGCGCGTCAAAGGCCACCGAGGCGGCGTCGGCGTCCTGGCCCTGGGCAATGACGGCCACGCCGTTGCGTTCGCCCCAGGCCTGCAGCTGGGCCACGGCGGCGGCGCGGAAGGTGTCGCCGGCGGCCAGCATCACGCCGCGGCCCTCGTCCTTGAAGCGCTTGGCGAGCTTGCCGATGGTGGTGGTCTTGCCGACACCGTTGACGCCGACGGTCAGGATCACGAAGGGCCGTATTGCCGGGTCGATGACCAGCGGGCGCGCGACCGGCTTGAGGAGTGCGATGAGATCGGCGCGCAGGGCGTTGCGCAGCGCTGGGACGTCTGCGAACTCGCGCGCCTTCATGCGCTTGCGCAGGGATTCGACCAGGCCGGTGGTTGCGGTGACGCCGACGTCGGCGCTGATCAGGGCGGTTTCGATTTCATCGAGGAGGTCGTCGTCCAGGCGCGGGTTGCGCGCGAACAGGCCGCCCAGGCCGCGGGCGATGCCGCTGCCGCTGAGACGTTCGCGCCAGCCGGTTTTTCCGGGGGCGGCGGCGGGTTTTTCCTGCGTGGTCGAGGAGGTATCGGTTCCGGTGGAGGGTTCCACGAGGGCCGGAGGAGCATTCGCCGCTATAGCGGCTCCCACAAGGGCATGAGGGGCGGAGGCCGTCGTGGGAGCGGCGGCCGGAGCGGGGGCAGAGGCCTCGGCGGGGACGGGGGGGTGGCTGCTGTCGCTGTCGGCGGCCTCGGGCAGTCGGGTCGGCGGCAGGGGCTGCGACATCGGCGGCGGCTGCACCGGAGCCGGGTCGGCGGCGGCGGCTCCCAGGGCCCTGGCGGCTTCGATGGCCTCGGCGGCCGCGCTTGATGCGCTCGATGGGGCGGCGTCGTCTTTCTCCTGCTTGGCCTTGTCGGCATCGGGTTTCCAGCGGCGGAAGAAGCTGACCATCGCGAATCGGACCAGGCAAAAAGGGGAGGGTGCGTGTCGACGCGCAAGCGCGGACAATGCCGCGTCATGATATCACCGGCCTCCCGACCTCCCAGGCGCGCCGCGCCCTCCGGCAGCGTGCGCATCATCGGCGGCCGCTGGCGCGGATCGAAGCTGCCGGTGGCTTCAGCGCCCGGGCTCCGTCCAACGTCCGACCGCGCCCGGGAGACGCTGTTCAACTGGCTGCAGCCGATGCTCGCCGGCGTGCGCGTGCTGGACCTGTTCGCCGGCAGCGGTGCGCTGGGACTCGAGGCGCTGTCGCGTGGAGCGGGCGAGGCACTGCTGGTCGAGCGCGACCCGGTGCTGGCGGAGTCGCTGCGCGAGACCTGTGCGCGCCTTGGCGCGGGCGAAGCCGCCACCGTGCTGCGCGCCGATGCGCTGGAGCTGCTGCGCGCGCCGCTGCACGGCCGCTTCGGCCTGGTGTTCGTCGACCCGCCGTTCGCCGATGGTCCGTGGGATGGAGTGATGGCAGGCCTGGAGCCGTGGCTCACGCCCGATGCGTGGCTGTACCTGGAGTCGCCGCCGGGCATGCATGTTGCGCCGGGAGCCGGCTGGCGCCTGCACCGTGAATCGGGGACGCGCGACGCCCGCCACGCGCTTTTCCGCCGCCGGGCCGCGGGCTGAACCGGCACTGCGTGGCGCTGATACACTCCGCCTGGCCCCAGCATCCCAACCACGGCACAGCCCCGGCATGAGCACAGCCCGAAACAGGATCGCGGTCTATCCAGGCACGTTCGATCCGATCACCAACGGCCACGTGGACCTGGTCGACCGCGCCGCGCCGCTGTTCGAGAGGCTGATCGTGGGCGTCGCCGAAAGCCCGGCCAAGGGGCCGGCGCTGTCGCTCGACCTGCGGGTCGAACTTGCACGCGGCGCGCTGGCCTCCCACGCCAACGTCGAAGTCATGGGCTTCAATTCGCTGCTCGCCCACTTCGTGGCCGAGGTCGGCGGCGGCGTGCTGCTGCGCGGCCTGCGGGCGGTGTCCGACTTCGAGTACGAATTCCAGCTTGCGAGCATGAATCGCCACCTGATACCCGAGGTGGAGACGCTGTTCCTGACGCCGGCGGAGCAGTACGGCTTCATTTCCTCCTCGCTGGTGCGCGAGATTTCCCGCCTTGGCGGCGACATCTCGGGATTCGTGCCGGCGGCGGTGGCCGAAGCGCTGCAGACCGAATGGCGACGCGAGCTAGACTGATCACAACCACCCATCACCGAACACCTGGGGACACAGAAATGAAGACCATCACCCGACTCGTGCTGACCGCCTGCCTTGCCCTGCCGGTGCTTGCCGCCTGCAAGAAGGAAGAGGCCGTGGTCGCGACCGTGGCCGCGCCGCTGACCGCCCCGACCACCGCCGACGACGGCGCCTGGCGCGACTACGTGTCCGACGTGGTGACCCGGAACATGGAAGGCATCGCCAACCAGCCCTACGTGTACTACCTGCCTGCGAGCACCGGTGATGAAGACGCCGACGCGGGTTCCTATGGCCGCCTGCAGGACAAGGCCAGCTCGGACGTGGCGCGCGGCATCGTCCGAGGCAACATGCTTGCCTATGCGTCCTCGGACTCGTCGAAGATGGCCGACATCGTCGTGCAGGCGTTCGCGGACGTCTCGCCCGACACCATGAAGGGCGTGCGCGTGGTCTTCATCGGCGCTGCCGCCGACCGCGACCGCGTGGCCACCGCCGTGGCTCCATCGGGCGTGGAATTCGTGTTCGTCGAAGCCAGGTAAGGCATCGAGGCGCCGCTGCCGCCGGCCGTCCAGGCCCGGCGGCGGACCGCGCGTGCAGGGTCTACAATGACCCGATGGCACTGCGCATCAACGAGCTCTGCATCAACTGCGACGTCTGCGAACCGGCCTGCCCGAACGACGCCATTTCGCAGGGTGAAACCATCTACGTGATCGACCCCGCGCGCTGCACCGAGTGCGTGGGGCATTTCGATGAGGCGCAGTGCGTGGTGGTGTGCCCGGTCGAATGCATCGATCCGGACCCCGACATCCCCGAATCCCACGACCAGCTGCTTGCAAAACTGATGCGGCTGAAGGAGCAGGCCGCATGAACAGGATCACCTTGCTGCGCCGCGCGGCGCTGCTGCTCGCGTTTGTGCTGGCGCCGGCCGTCTCGCTGGCCGGCGGCGACCCGCCAAACACAACTGCGACCACCCCGGCACCGGCCGCGACTGCGACCGCTCCGGCATCCACGGCTCCGGCGGCGCATCCGCCGGGCGTCGCGATCGCGTCCGCGCACGCGCTGGCCACCGACGCCGGAATGGCGGTGCTGGCCGACGGCGGCAACGCCTTCGACGCTGCGATCGCAGTGTCCGCGGTGCTTTCGGTGGTGGAACCGATCAGCTCCGGCATAGGCGGCGGTGGCTTCTTCCTGCTGCACGATGCCGCGGCCGGCCGCGATGTGTTCATCGACGCCCGTGAGACTTCGCCCGCGGCGGCAACGCCCGAACGCTACCTCGACGCCGAGGGCGGCTTCGACCGCGACCGCGCCACCAACGGCGCCTGGTCGGCGGGAATCCCCGGCCTTCCGGCGGCCTTCGTCCACCTGCAGCGGAACTACGGCAAGCTGCCGCTTTCACGCACCCTGGCGCCGGCGATCCGCATCGCGCGCGAAGGCTTCCCGGTGTACGCGCGCATGGCCCGCGGCTATGCGGCGCGCAGCGCGGTGATGGAGCGTTATCCCGGCACGCGCGAGGTCTACCTGGCCGCCGGCCGGCCGATCGAGGAGGGCGACGTCTTCCGCCAGCCCGACCTGGCGCGGACGCTTGAGCTGCTGGCCGAAAAGGGGTTCGACGGCTTCTACCGCGGCGACGTCGGCGCGAAGCTGGTGGCGGGCGTCAACGCCGAGGGCGGCGCCTGGACCGCGGACGAGCTTGCCGCATACCGCGTGATCGAGCGCGAGCCGGTCCGCTTCCGCTACCACGACTGGGACATCGTCACTGCGCCGCCGCCGTCTTCCGGCGGGATCGCGCTGGCGCAGATGCTGCAGATCCTTGCGCCCTACGACCTCCACGCGCTGTCGGAAGCCGAACGCACCCATCTGGTGGTGGAGTCGATGCGCCGCGCCTATCGCGACCGCACCTTCTACCTCGGTGACCCGGACTTCGTGGAAGTGCCGCAGCGCCTGCTCACCAGCGCCGACTACGCCGCCGGCCTCCGTTCCACCATCCATCCCGGCAAGGCCACGCCCAGCGAACTGCTGTCCGGCGCGCCTACGCCGCTTGAGGACGAGGAAACCACGCACTTCTCGATCATCGACGCCGAAGGCAACCGCGTCGGCGCCACGCAGACCGTGAACCTGCTGTACGGCTCGGGCCTGGTGGCGCCGGGAACCGGCGTGCTGCTCAACAACGAGATGGACGACTTCGCGCTCAAGCCCGGCACGCCCAACGCCTTCGGCGTGATGGGCTACGACGCCAACGCGCCGGAGCCCGGCAAACGCATGCTGAGTTCGATGACGCCGACCTTCATGGTCTCCGACGACAAGGTCGCCGTGCTCGGAACGCCCGGCGGCAGCCGCATCATCACCATGGTGCTGCTGGGCGTGCTCGGCTACGACGAGGGGCTGTCGGCGGCCGACGTCGCCGCACTGCCGCGCTACCACCACCAGTGGATGCCCGACGCGATCCAGGCCGAGGGCGGCACCTTCGACGCCGCCACCGCGCAGGCCCTGCGGGCGATGGGCCACGTGGTCCAGCGCCCCGAGGACGAAGCGTCCGACGGCCGCCGCTCCAGCGACGTCTGGGGCAACTTCCAGACCGTGGCCTGGGACATCGCCAACAAGCGCCTCGAAGGCGGCAGTGACCCCCGCAACCCCGTAGGCAAGGCCGAGGTCGGCCTCCCCCCCGAAACGCAATCATCGCGCTGACGCCTTCGGGAGCGGGGGGGGGGGGGGGGGGGGGGGGGGGGGGGGAGGGGGGGGGGGGGGGTAGGCGTACCCAAACTACTCGCCAAGGAAAGAAA
>NZ_JBCLVB010000009.1:0-32682 GCF_039548455.1 Luteimonas sp. MJ250
TTCGGGAGCGGCCATGGCCGCGATCAGGCGGGACGGCAGCACCGATCGCGGCCATGGCCGCTCCCCACAGATCCTCGACGAGGACAGCGCATGAAACTCTGGTCGATCGAAGGCAACACACAGCGTCTGGACGGTGGCTCCATGTTCGGCAACGCGCCGCGGGCGATGTGGTCGAAGTGGATGACGCCGGACGAGGCCAACCGCATCCCGCTGGCCACGCGTGCGCTGCTGGCGACGCCGCTCAACGGCCGCACGGTGCTGTTCGAGACCGGAATTGGCGCCTTCTTCGAGCCCAAGCTGCGCGAGCGCTACGCCATCGGCGGCGAGGGCCACGTGCTGCTGGACTCCCTGCGCGAGGCGGGCTTCGGCCATGAGGACATCGACGTGGTGGTGCTGAGCCACCTGCACTTCGACCATGCCGGCGGCCTGCTGTCGGCCTGGCAGGAGGGCAGGGAGCCGGAGTTGCTGTTCCCCAACGCCACCTTCGTGATCGGTCGCGAGCAGTGGCAGCGCGCACATGATCCGCACCCGCGCGACCGCGCCAGCTACATCCCGGGACTGCTGCCGCTGCTTGAAGCCAGCGGCCGCGTGGAGCTGGTCGACGGCGACCGCACGCCGGCGCTGGGCGACGCGGTGCGCTTCCACTGGAGCCACGGCCATACCCCGGGAATGATGCTGGCCGAGGTGCTGGGACCCGAGTTGCGCGACGACGGCCACCACGGTGGCGTGGTGTTCTGCGCCGACCTGGTGCCCGGCATGCCCTGGGTGCACGTGCCGATCACCATGGGCTACGACCGCTGCGCGGAGACCCTGATCGACGAGAAGCAGGCGTTCCTGGAAGACAAGCTGGCGCGCAACGTGCATCTGTTCTTTACCCATGATCCGACCCATGCGATGGCCCAGCCTGGACGCGATGAGCGCGGGCGCTTTGTCGGCGCGCATCAGATCGCGCGACTGCAGGCGAGGAGCCTCGGCGCCGCAGGCTGAGCTTCAGCCGGCGCCCGCCGGCCGCAGCAGCAGCCAGGCGAGGCGGATGGCGACCAGGGTCGCGGTCGCGGCAAGGATCCAGGGGAGCCAGACCCGCCAGGTGCCGGGGGCACGCCTCGTGTCTGCGGGCGGCCCTGGTGCGGGCGATGGCTCCCTCGCGCCGTCAGCTGCCGCTTTCGCTGTCGGTGCCGGTGCCGGTGCCGGGGGCGTTTGCCTGGAGGCAGGCTGCGGCGGCCGGGCAGGGGCGGTCCCGAGTTGCACTGCCGGCAGCGCCAGGCGATAGCCCTCGCCGTAGATTGTCTGCAGCAGGTGCCCCGAGCTGTCACCCAGCGCGGTGCGCAGCCGCCGCATCACTTTCGAGACCGCGCTGTCCAACACGGTGTCTGCGTCGAGCCATGCCTCCACGGTCAGCGTCGCGCGCGGCACCACGCGCTCCGCGTGGCGCAGCAGGCATTCCAGGACCGCCAGCGCACGGGCATCGAGTTCGCGGGTGCGGCCGTCGGCGTGCAGGCGCCTGAGCGCCGGTTCCAGCCGGTAGCGGCCGAACAGCCAGGCCCCAGCCATCTGCGCGGGCCCTGGTGCGGGCCCGCCGCCAATCGGCGGAACGTTCGATGTCAGCGATGGAGTGGCCACACCGCAGGGCAACGCGGGGAACAGCGCGGTGCGGACACCCGCGGCCGGCAGTGCCGGACGTGGCGGCGGCTGGAATCAGGCGCGGGTGCCGAAGATCTTGTCGCCGGCGTCGCCGAGGCCCGGGAGGATGTAACCGAGATCGTTGAGGCGTTCGTCGATGGAGGCGGTATAGACCTCGACGTCGGGATGGCGGGCTTCGAGTGCGCGCAGGCCTTCGGGCGCGGCCACCAGGAACAGCCCCTTGATCCGGGTGCAGCCGGCGGCCTTGAGCATGTCGACGGTGGCGATCAGGGTGCCGCCGGTCGCCAGCATCGGGTCGAGGACCAGGGCGGTGCGGTCGGCCATGTCGCCGACCAGATTCTCGTAATAGGGCACGGCTTGCAGCGTGCTTTCGTCGCGCTTGATGCCGACCACGCCGACCTTGGCCGCCGGGATCAGCTCCAGCACGCCGTGCAGCATGCCGAGGCCCGCGCGCAGGATCGGCACCAGGGTGACCTTGCGGCCCTTGATGCGGCGCACGCGCACCGGCCCGGCCCAGCCCTCGACCTCGGCGTCTTCGCACTCAAGGTCGGCCGTGGCCTCGTAGGTCAGCAGCGCGGCGACTTCGCCGGTGAGCTCGCGGAAGGTCTTGGTGCTGTTGTCGACACGGCGCATCAGGCCGAGTTTGTGCTGGACCAGCGGGTGGCGGACTTCGACGATTTTCATGGAGAAGAGTCTAGCGCGTGGCGGCCATGTGACTGCGGTAACCGGATTGAAACAAGCCGGAAATACCGTGGGCACCCAACGATCACACTTCGAGTCCCCCGCCGTGACCAAGCGCCATCCGCTGCACCTCGCCATCGTCACCACCCTGGCCCTGACCGCTGCCGGCGGGGCCATGGGCCAGGAGGTCCCGGCTCCCCGGCCGCCCGCCGAAAGCACGGCCGCCGCGCCTGATGCGGTGAACTTCGAAGCCATCGAGGTCCGCGGCCAGTTCGAGTCGCAGATGCGCGCGATCGACTTCAAGCGTGCGTCGGACGCCATCCAGGACACGGTGTCCGCCGACTCCATGGGCCAGTACCCCGACCAGAACGTCGGCGAGTCGCTGTCGCGCCTGCCCGGCATCAGCGTCACCCGCGACCAGGGCGAGGGCCGCTACGTCGTGATCCGCGGCCTGGACGCGGCGCAGAACTCGGTGATGGTGGACGGCATCGGCATGGGCACGCCCGAAGACAGCAGCCGTGCCGCGCCGCTGGACGTGATCCCCTCGGACTCCACCGAGCGCCTGACCGTGGTCAAGGCCCCCACCCCGGACATGCCGGGTGATTCACTCGGCGGCATGATCCTGGTCGAGTCGGCGTCGGCCTTCGACCGCAACGGCCGCGACATGCGCCTGAAAGCCGAGGCCAGCCACCAGAACCTCAGCGGCGAGACCAGCCCCAAGGCCGCGTTCAATTTCAGCGACGTCTACAACGACACCTTCGGCGTGGCCTTCGGGCTGAGCTGGCAGGACCGCGATTACGAGAGTGACAACATCGAGGTCGAATACGACGACCAGTTCGAGGACGTCACCGGGGATCGCCTGACCCCGGTCGAGATCCAGCAGCGCAAGTACACGATCAACCGCGAGCGCACCGGCGTGAACCTCAACCTGGACTGGCGCCCGGACAACGACAATCAGTACTACCTGCGCACGCTGTATACCGACTTCACCGATGCCGAGACCCGCCAGAACCACATCATCCCGGTCGGCGAGGGCGACATTGCCGGCTACGACGGCGGGAGCTGGAGGGTTGAAGGCATCTCGCCCGGCGACTTCGGCCGCCGCCTGCGCTACCGCACCAAGGAAGAAGACACCTTCACCACCAGCGTCGGTGGCATGAACCGCCGCGGCAGCGCGCAGTTCGACTACCAGCTCGGCTACACCAAGGCCCGCGAGCGCGTGGACGACGAGGTCGAGATGCGCTTCGAGTACCTGGGCGAGGACGACATGTCGGTCCGCGTCGGCCCGGGCCGGCTGCCGTCGTTCGACGTCATCGACCCGGCAGGTGGCGATGCCTGGTTGCGCAACGCCAACTACGGCCTGGACCGCCTGGTGGTGGGACCCAAGCAGGTGGATGACGAGTCGCTGAGCGCGAAGTTCGACTTCACCTGGACCGGCGAGGCGGTGACGCTCAAGAGCGGCTTGCTGGGACGCTGGCGTGACCGCGACGTCAACGTCGACGAGGCCGAGTACCGCATCGGGCCTGATGTCGACCTGGGCGGCTGGACCACGGGCTCGCCCGGCTACCGCCACGGCAACATGGGTGACGGACTGTCCTCGGGCGCAATGCGCCGCTTCCTGCGCGACAGTCGCGGCGCGTTCTCCGCCCGCCCCGGCGACGTGGCCGAGAACACGATGATCTCGCTGGTCGAGGACTACACCGCGAGCGAAGACGTGCTCGCCGCCTACCTGATGGGCACGATGGACTTCGGCAACCTGCGCGTGATCGCCGGTGCGCGCGTTGAGCGCACGGAGTTCGACGCCAGCGGCTGGATGGTGGACCTTGACGAAGACGGCGCGCTCACCGCCAGCCCGACCTCGGCCTCGAGTTCCTACACCAGCGTGCTGCCGGGCCTGCACCTGCGCTACGACACCGGCAACGACTGGGTGCTGCGCGGCGCGGTCACCAAGACTGTCGCCCGCCCGACCTTCGGCGACATCTCGCCGCGCGCAAGCATCAACCGCGACGACGAAGAGGTCAGCATGGGCAATCCGCAGCTCGATCCATACGAGTCGCTGAACTTCGACCTGTCGTTCGAGCGCTACATCGGCGAATCGGGCATCTTCTCCGCCGGCATCTTCCACAAGTCGATCGACGGCTACATCGTCGAGACCTGGACCGACAGCGATCCGGCGTTCCCGGGCTTTGACGTCACACGCCCGATCAACGGCGAGGACGCCGAGGTGTTCGGCGTCGAACTCAACTGGCAGCAGAAGCTCGACTTCCTGCCGGGTGCCTGGAGTGGCCTGCTGGTCGGCCTGAGCGGTACCTGGCTCGACACCGAATTCGTCGCCGGCACCGAAGACCGCGCCGGCGAGAAGTTCGCCTTGCCGCTGTCGTCCGAGCGCCTGTACAGCGCCCACATCGGCTGGGAGAACGAGCGCGTCAGCACCCGACTGGCAGCGGTGCACCGCAGCGAATACCTCGACGAGATCGGCGACGACGCCCGCTACGATCTCTGGGTCGCGCCCAACACCCAGCTCGACTTCAGCCTGGACTACAAGGTCGCGGACAACTGGGGCCTGTACTTCGAGGCCTCGAACCTGCTGGACGAGCCGCTCGAGCTCTACCAGGGCTCGCGCGACTTCACGCTGCAGAACGAGCTTTACGGGCGCAGCTACACGCTGGGCGTCAAGGTCAATTTCTGAGGATGAACGCAATGCAGAACATCACCAACCGCCGCGCCGGCTGGCGCGTGCTGGCCGCCAGCACCCTGGCGCTTGCGCTCGCTGCCTGCGGCGCAGGACAGGGGCCGGCGGATGCCGCGGGCACCGGCACCGCCGCCCAGGCAGAGGATGCGGAGGACCGCGCCGATCGCGCCCGCGAGGCCGCGCGCAGCGATGGCGTGACCGAGGCGGCGGCCGTGCCCGAAGCCTTCGCCACGCCGATGACGCCTGGGGACAACATCGATTCGGTCGCGAGCTGGGCCGGACCCGATGGCAAGGTGCTGCTGCTCGCCACCGCAAAGTCCACACACCGGCTGGTGGTGTATGACGGCGCCACCGGCGCGCTCGTGCGCCACGTCGGCGAACGCGGCGCGGGTCCAGGGCAGTTCGACCGCCCCAACGGTATCGCCGTGGCCGACGACCTGGCCTTCGTGGTCGAGCGCGACAACCACCGCGTGCAGGTGCTGCGCCTGCCCGGCATGGAGACCGTCGCCGAGTTCGGCGCCGACGTGCTGCAGCTGCCCTACGGCCTGTGGGTGAACCAGGTGGACGGTGGCTACGAGGTCTACGTCACCGACGCCTACATGGCCGGGGAAGACGCCGAAGGCGAGGACATCCTGCCGCCGCTGGCCGAGCTCGATCGGCGCGTGCACCGCTTCGCGCTCGCAGCCGCGGCTGATGGCGGTGGCTACCGCGCGAGTCACATCGCGGCCTTCGGCGACACCACGCCCGAGGGCGCGCTGCGCGTGGTCGAATCGCTGTGGGGCGATGCCGCCAACGATCGCCTGCTGGTGGCCGAGGAAGACGAAACCTACGCCAACGAGTTCAAGGTCTACGACCTCGCCGGCAACTTCAGCGGCCGCACCATCGGCGGCGAATTCCTGCAGGCCCAGGCCGAAGGCATCATGCTCAAGACCTGTGCCGATGGCGGCGGCTGGTGGATCACTACCGAGCAGGGCAAGGGCCGCACCGCGTTCCACCTCTTCGAGCGCGATTCGCTGGCGCACGCCGGGGCGGTGGCTGGGCCCACGGTGGCCAATACCGACGGCATCTGGCTGCACGACGCACCGACCACGCAGTTCCCCGACGGCGTGCTGTACGCGGTGCATGACGACCAGGGCGCGGTGGCGATCAGCTGGAGCGAGATCGCCTCGGCGCTGGCACTGCCCGCGTGCGCGCGCTGATGGTCGTGCACGCCGCGACGCCGAAGCCGACCGCGCGGCTGGTGCCCATGCCGGTGACAGATGGCCTGCGCACGCTGCTGCTGGCGGCGCTGGTCGCGCTGCCGGTGACGCTGCCCACCAGTGCGATCGCGCGCGACGTGGCCGGCGGCCCGCGCGCGGTCGAGCCCAACACCCTGGTGCCGGCCGGTGACGCCCGCTACGCGCCCGCCGCGCATCCCGATCGCATCGTGGCCTCGCCGGCGGCGGATCCCTCGCGCGGATTCCAGGTGTCGTGGCGCACCGCGGCTGGCGTGGATGCGCCCCTGCTCGAGCTTGCCGTCGCCGGAGACACGCCGGACCTGGGCGAGGCCAGGCGCCTGCGCGCCGCCACGCGCGCGTTCGACATCGAACAGCGCCTGTCGCACCAGCACCAGGTCGAGGTCACCGGCCTTGAGCCCGATACGCTTTACGCCTACCGCGTGCAGGGCGCCGGGGGCTGGTGGAGCCCCTGGCGACAGCTGCGCACCGCGGCGGCGCCGGGCAGCGCGCTCGAGTTCCTTTATTTCGGTGACACCCAGAACAAGAACGCGAGCCATTCCACGCGGGTGGTCCTGGAGGCCCTGCGTCATGCCCCCGAAGCACGCCTGGCGCTGTTCACCGGCGACCAGGTCAGCGGCGGCGACGGCGAGGACGACAACGAATGGGGCGAGTGGTTCGACGCCGTCGCGCCGTTGGCGTCGACCATGCTGCTCGCGCCGGTGACCGGCAACCACGAGTATTTCGAGGAGTTCGAAGACACCCCGCAGGAGCGCCGCGTGCTCGGCCACCACTGGCCGCACGTCTACGACCTGCCGGACAACGGCGCGCCGGATGCTGCGGCCACGACCTACTGGTTCGACATGAACGACGCACGCTTCGTGGTGCTCGACGGCACCTCGGCGCTGGACCTGGGTACCGCCGAAGCGCAGGCAGCATGGCTTGACGGCGTGCTTCGCGACAGCACGCAGGCATGGTCGATCGTCGCCATCCACCAGCCGATGTTCTCGCCGCGCCAGGACCGCGACAATGCGTTGCTGCGCGAGCACATCCTGCCGGTGCTGGAGGCGCATCGCGTCGACCTGGTGCTGCAGGGCCACGACCATGTCTACGGCCGTCGCGGCGGGCCGGTCGAAGGGCAGGGCACGCCGCAGTACCTGGTCAGCGTGGTCGGTGCAAAGCAGTACCGGCTGTCGCCGGAAGCGCGCGAAACGATGGCGCCGGTAGCGGAAGACACCCAGCTGTTCCAGGTGGTTCGCATTGATGGCGACACCCTGCGCTATGAAGCACGCACCGCCACCGGCCGCCTGTACGACGCCTTCTCGCTGCTTGGCGACCGCGAGTCCGGGCGCAGCCTTGTCGAGCACCCCGAAGACCGCATCCCGCAGCGCGACTGCGAACGTGCCGCGACGCTCAAGGGCCGTGCCGACCGCTGCTGGGAGTAGCCTCGTGGGGGAAGTCGTGGCGGCGGAGGGTACAAAGACCCCGTGCCGCAGTCGGCGGCCTCAGGCCGCGGCTTCGACCCGCGGGCCCTCCTGCAGCGCGCGCTTCACCATCGACACCACGAGGTCGAGTTCGTCCTCGCCCATCTCGAAGCGCGGAGTGAAGCGCAGCGAGTTCTCGCCGCCGTGGATCACGCCCAGGCCCTGCTCGCGCAGCCACTCCTCGGTGGACCCGGCGCCGTAGCCCTTGAAGCCCGGTGCCAGCTCGCAGGAGAACAGCAGCCCCGTGCCCTGGACCTTGGTGATCAGCCCGCCAAGCTCGGCCTTCAGCGCCTCGAGCTTCTCCAGCGCCTGCGTGCCGCGCGTGCGGATGTTGGCGCGCACCTCGGGCGTCACCATGCCCAGCACCGCCACGCCGACGTCGGCCGCGCGCGGGTTGGCGGTCATCGTGTTGCCGTAGGTGCCGCGCTTGTACATGTTGGCGGCACGCTCGTTCACCGCAAGCACCGACAGCGGGAACTGGCCGGCGTTGAGCGCCTTGGAATAGGTTTCCATGTCCGGCGCGTCCTGGCCCTCGAAGCCGGGGTAGTCGACGATCGACAGCGCACCGGTGGCGCGCAGGCCGGCCTGGATGGAGTCGACCAGCAGCAGCGAACCATGCGCCTTTGTCAGCTCGCGCGCCGCGGCATAGAACTCCACCGGCACGCTGCGGCCCGGGTCGCCTTCGCCCATCACCGGCTCCAGGAACATCGCTTCGATGAACCAGCCCTTGGCATCGGCGTCGGCGAAGGCCTGCTTCAGCGCATCCATGTCGTACGGCGCGACCACGATCACGCTGTCCTCGTTGCGGTAGCTGGCCAGCGCGCCCTGGTAGGCCTTGCGGGTGGAGTCGGAGTACAGCGCCGGGGCCTCGGTGCGGCCGTGGAAGGCGCCCTTGACCACCAGGCGCTTGATCGTGCGCCCGGCATGGCGGCCACCGGCGTCGGTCATGGTCTTGGCGTTGGTGTCGGCGATGCGCGCGGCCAGTGATACCGACTCCGAGCCGGAATTGAGGCACATGAAGGCGGCATACGGGCAGCCGCCGGCACTGTGGCCGATCTCCTTGCGCAGGGCGCGATCCAGCCGCAGCTGCGACAGGTTGGGGGTCATGACGTTGGCCAGCGCCTGCGGCTTGGCCATGGCGTCGATCACCGGCTGCGGCGCATGGCCGAAGCCGAGCATGCCGTAGCCGCCGGTGTCGTACAGCACCGCGCCCTTCAGGGTCACGATCCACGGCCCACGCGCGGTCAGGGCGACGTAGGGGTTCACGCCGTCCTGCGGATAGAAGTTGACGTAGCCGGCCTGCACGGCCTGGACCTGTGCGTCCTCATCGAGGTCGAGGAGGTCGGCGAAGTCGGATTCGATGCGCCCGAACTCGGCCGCGGCGGCGTCGATGGCGGCGACCAGGTCCGGATGGCCGGCGGCGAAGCGCGCCACGGTGGCGTCGTCCAGCCCGGGGCTGCGGCGCTGGCCCTTGCGGGCGCGGAGCGGGGCGAGGGCTGCGGTCACGTGGTCGGTCATGGCGGTGTCTCCTGTGCGTCTGCCGGCCGGTTTGCCGGGCGATACCCCTATTATCGGGATGCGTTCGTCGGTTGGTAGGTACGATCTGCGCGCAAATGCTGCTGTTTTCGGCGAATCGACGATAGAATCCGGGCATGAAGCTCAGTCCCGCCGACGAAGCCCTGCTCTCGCTGCTGCGCGAGGACGCCCGCGCGCCGACCGCGGCCATCGCGCGCCGCCTGCAGCTGTCGCGGACCACGGTGCAGAGCCGGATCGAGCGCCTGGAGCGGATGGGCGTGATCGCCGGCTACACCGTGCGCGTCAGCGACGACCACGAACGCGAACGCGTCCGCGCGCTGATCATGATCACCGTGTTCCCGAAGCAGGCCCCCGGCGTGGTCGAGGTCCTGCGGCAGATGCCCGGCGTCCGCGCCCTGCATTCGGTCAACGGCGCCTGGGACCTGGTGGCGATGGCGGTGGTGCCGACCATCGGCGACATGGACGAACTCACCGACCTGATCGGCGCGCTGGACGGCGTGGAGCGCACCACCTCGACCCTGCTGCTGTCGACCAAGTTCCAACGCTGAGGCCCCCGCTTGAAGAAGTCCGATTTCAACTTCGACCTGCCGCAGTCGCTGATTGCCCAGGCGCCCTTGGCCGAACGCTCGGCCAGCCGCATGCTGGTGGTGCCGGCCGGTGGGTCCGGCCTGGACGATCGCCAGGTGCACGAGCTGCCGGAGTTCCTGCGCGCCGGCGACCTGCTGGTACTCAACGACACCCGGGTGATCCCAGCGCGGCTGTTCGGCCGCAAGCAGGGCAGCGGCGGGCGCGTGGAGATCCTGATCGAGCGCCTGCTGCCGGGCAACGAGGCCCGCGCCCAGGTCGGCGCCAGCAAGACCCCGAAGCCCGGCAACCTGATCGAACTCGACGGCGGCGGCGTGGCCGAGGTCGTGGCTCGCGACGACGGCTTCCATCACCTGCGCTTCCACGTCGATGGCGGGCTTGAGCCGTGGCTGGCCAAGGCCGGGCGCATGCCGCTGCCGCCCTATATCCAGCGCGAGCCCGGCGCCGACGACGCCGAGCGCTACCAGACCGTGTTCGCGCGCGCGTCCGGCGCGGTCGCGGCGCCGACCGCCGGCCTGCACTTCGACCAGGCGCTGCTGGATGCCCTGCGCGCGCGCGGAATCGACAGCGGCCACGTCACCCTGCACGTCGGCGCCGGCACGTTCCAGCCGATGCGCGTGGATGATGTGCGCGAGCACCGCATGCACAGCGAGTGGATCAACGTCGGCGCGGCCCTGGTCGAGCAGGTGCGGCGCACCCGTGCGGCCGGGGGCAGGGTGGTCGCGGTCGGCACCACCGTGGTGCGTGCGATGGAGTCGGCGACCGTCGAGGGCGAAATGCATCCCTTCGTGGGCGAGACCGCGATCTTCATCGTCCCGGGCTACCGGATCACCTCGGCCGACATCCTGCTCACCAATTTCCACCTGCCCGAATCGACCCTGCTGATGCTGGTGTCGGCGTTTGCCGGCCGCGAGCGGGTGCTGGCGGCCTACGCCCACGCGGTGCGCGAGCGCTACCGGTTCTTCTCCTACGGCGACGCGATGCTGCTCTTCCGCAATTCCTGAAAATGCCCCGTGTCGAGTATCATTCTCATTTGCGCCGGCCAGTCCGGCCCGATCCAGTGACCAGGAGATGCCCGTGAACATCCACTTCCGCGCGCCCCGCGCCGCCCTTGCCGCCGCCTGCACGGCGCTGCTGCTCGCCGCATGCAGTGCCGATCCGGCGCCTGCGACGACGGCTGGCGAACAGGCGGCGAGTGACACGCCGGCCGCCGCCGCCACGCCTTCCGACGCGGGCGAGGTCAACCTCTACACCACCCGCGAGCCCGGCCTGATCCAGCCGCTGCTGGACGCCTTCACCGCCGAGTCGGGCATCCAGGTCAACACCGTGCTGCTCAAGGACGGCCTGTCGGAGCGCCTGGGCGCCGAAGGCGAGCGATCGACCGCCGACGTGCTGATGGTGGTCGATACCGGCAACATGCTCGACCTGGTCGAGGCCGGCCACACCCAGCCGCTGCAGTCCGACGTGCTTGAAGCCGCTATCCCGGCCCATCTGCGCGGCGCCGACGACCAGTGGTTCGCGATGTCGCTGCGCGACCGCGTGCTGTATGCGCACAAGGACCTGGAGCTTGAATCGTTCCATTACGAGGACCTGTCCGACCCGCAGTGGAAGGGCAAGGTCTGCATCCGCTCCGGCCAGCATCCGTACAACACCAGCCTGTTCGCGGCGATGATCGCCCACCACGGCGCCGAGGCCACTGAAACCTGGCTGAGCGGCGTCAAGGCCAACCTCGCGCGCAAGGCCGCTGGCGGCGACCGCGACGTGGCCCGCGACATCCTCGCCGGCATCTGCGACATCGGCATCGCCAATGCCTATTACGTCGGCCGCATGAAGAACGCCGAGCCCGGCTCCGAGCAGCACCAGTGGGGCGAGGCGATCAAGGTCATCCGCCCGACCTTCGACGTCGACGGCGGCGGCACCCACGTCAACATCAGCGGCGCCGCGCTGGCGGCGCATTCGCCCAACCGCGACAACGCGGTGAAGCTGATGGAGTACCTGGTCTCCGACGAGGCGCAGAGCCTGTACGCACGCGCCAACTACGAATACCCGGTGAAGGCCGGCGTCGAGCTCGACCCTGTGGTCGCAAGCTTCGGCGAGCTCAGCGTCGACCCGCTGCCGCTGACCGAAGTGGTCGCGAACCGCCGCGAGGCCAGTGCGCTGGTCGACAAGGTCGGCTTCGACAACTGACGCGCCGACCCCGGGGCGTCACGTAATGGCGGCGGCTGGAGTATCCGCGGATGCGCTGCATCCGCTGGCCCGCGGCCCTGCCGGTCGCGGCCTGCGGCGATTGCTGCCCGAAGGGCCGTGGCAGTGGGCCGCGGTCGCGATCGCCGCGGTCGTGGTCGCGCCGCTGCTGGCCCTGGCCTGGACCGCGCTGCAGGGCGGACAGGACGGGCTCTGGAGCCATGTGGCCCGCTACGTGCTGCCGGTCGCGGCGCGCAATACCCTGGCGCTGCTGGCCGGTTCCGGCGCGCTGGTGGTGGCGATCGGAACCGGGGCGGCATGGCTGGTCACGGCCTACGAGTTCCCGGGCCGGCGTACGCTGGCCTGGGCGCTGCTGCTGCCGCTGGCGGTGCCGACCTACATCGTCGCCTTCGCCTATCTCGACCTGCTGCACCCGCTGGGCCCGGTGCAAGGCCTGGTGCGCGACATCCTCGGCTACGACAGCCCGCGCGATTTCCGCCTGCCGGATATCCGCGGGCTGGCCGGCTGCATCGTGCTGCTGGGCTTCGTGCTCTATCCCTATGTCTACCTGACCACGCGCGCGATGTTCATGACCCAGGCCGCGGGCCTGATGGAAGCCGCGCGCGTGCTTGGCGCGACGCCGATGCAGGTGTTCCGGCGGGTGGCACTGCCGCTGGCGCGGCCGGCGATCGCGATCGGCACTGCGCTTGCGCTGATGGAGGTGCTCAACGACATCGGCGCCTCCGAGTTCCTTGGCGTGCAGACCATGACGGTGGCCGTCTATACCACCTGGGTCACGCGCAGCGACCTGCCGGGCGCGGCGCAGATCGCCCTGGCGATGCTGGCGATCGTGGTCGCGCTGCTGGCGCTGGAGCGCTACGCGCGGCGACGGCAGCGCTATGCGGTGGGCGACCGGCCGCGGCCGATGCGCCCGCAGCGGTTGCGCGGCGCCGCCGCGGCGCTGGCGATCGTGCTGGGCGTGGTCCCGGTGCTGATTGGCTTCGTGCTGCCGGCGGGCTACCTGGTCTGGGAAGCATTCGAGCGGATCGGCCAGCACGGCGTGTCGCCGCAGCTGCTGGCGAGCGTCCGCAACACCGTGGCCGTTGCCTTGGCGGCGACCGTAGCCACCCTCGCCGCCGGCCTGGTGCTGGGCTGGTCGATGCGGCTTGCGCAGGGCCGGCGGCGCAGCGCCGGGGCGCTGTTCGCGCTGCGCAGCGGCAGCCTCGGCTATGCCGTGCCCGGCACCGTGCTGGCGATCGGCCTGCTGCTGCCGCTGGCCTGGTTCGACACCGGCGCAAACCTGGTGCTCGGTGCGTTCGGCATGGATCCGCGGATGCTGCTGATGGGTTCCGCGGCGGCGCTGGTGCTGGCCTACATGGCGCGCTTCCTGGCGATTTCGGCCGGTGGCATCGAGGCCGGGCTGGCGCGCATCCCGCCCAGCCTGGACCAGGCGGCGGCCAGCCTCGGCCACGGGCCGGGCGCGACGCTGCGCCGCATCCACCTGCCGCTGCTGCGCCCGGCGCTGGCCGCGGCCGCGCTGCTGGTGTTCGTGGACGCCATGAAGGAGCTGCCGGCGACGCTGCTGCTGCGCCCGCTGAATTTCGAGACCCTGGCGACCTGGCTGTACGCCGAGGCCTCGCGCGGGACCTATGAGGAAGGCGCGGTGGCGGCGCTGCTGATTGTCGCCGTCGGCCTGCTGCCGGTGGTGCTGCTGGCGCGCACCGGCGTGCGCTATGGACGGGAGAAGATGACGTGAGCGATGCGCTGCTGGAGATCGCGGGCATCCGCGTCGGCTACCCGGTGCCGGGCGCCGCCGCGCGCGTGGTGGTCGACGATCTCTCGATGTCGCTCGCCCCCGGCGACATCGGCTGCCTGCTGGGCGCGTCGGGCTGCGGCAAGACCACGGTGTTGCGCGCGATCGCCGGCTTCGAGCCGGTGCAGGCGGGCAGCATCGACGTGGACGGCGTGCGGGTCGCTGCGGCGGACGTGCTGCTGCCGCCCGAGAAGCGCCGCGTCGGCATGATGTTCCAGGACTACGCGCTGTTCCCGCACCTGGATGTCGATGCCAACATCGCCTTCGGCCTGCGCGGGCGGTCCAGCGACGCGCGCCGGGCACGGGTGGCTGAGATGCTGGCGCTGGTCGGCCTGTCCGACCGCGGCGGCGCCTATCCGCATGAACTTTCCGGCGGCCAGCAGCAGCGCGTCGCCCTGGCCCGCGCGCTGGCGCCCGGTCCGGCGCTGCTGCTGCTCGACGAACCCTTCTCCAACCTCGACACCGACACCCGCCAGCAGCTCGCGATCGAGCTGCGCGAGCTGCTGAAGGCGTCGGGCGCCACCGTGCTGATGGTGACGCACGACCAGGCCGAGGCCTTCGCCATGGCCGACCACATCGGGGTCATGGACCGCGGCCGGATCATGCAGTGGGACAGCGCCGAGGCCCTGTACCGGCGGCCGCAGGACCGCTTCGTCGCCGGTTTCATTGGCCGCGGTGCCCTGGTGCCCGCCGCCGCGCTCGGACTGGCGCGCGGCGGCGAAGTCCTGCTGCGCCCCCACGCCCTGCAGCCCGATCCCGAAGGCGCCGTGCGCGCAGAACTCGTGGCCCTGGCCTTCCGCGGCCCCGGCCACGTCGCCAGCCTCCGCCTCTCCGGCGGCACCGTGGTCGAAGTCGACCTCGACGACGCCGCCGGCATCCAGGGCCTGACTGCCGGCGACCCGCTGCGCCTGCGCCTGGCCGAGGACGGGATGGTCGCTTTCGACTGACGCGGCTTATGGCTGCTCCTACAAGTGGCCGGCGGGTTCCGCGACAATGGGTGCCCGATTGGAGCCAGGTATCCGATGTCACGCATGAAGTTCGAGCTGCTTGCCCGCGATGGCGCCGCCCGCCGGGGTCGCCTGGCGTTTCCGCGCGGCACGGTGGAGACGCCGGCGTTCATGCCGGTGGGGACCTACGGCACGGTCAAGGGCATGCTGCCGGGGCAGGTGCGCGAGCTGGGCGCGGAGATCATCCTCGGCAACACCTTCCATCTGTTCCTGCGGCCGGGGCTGGAAGTCATCGAAGCCCACGGCGGCCTGCACGGCTTCGCGCGCTGGGACGGGCCGATCCTCACCGACTCCGGTGGCTTCCAGGTGTTCTCGCTGGCGCACCGCCGCAAGATCACCGAGCAGGGGGTGACCTTCTCGGCGCCCACCGACGGCTCGAAGGTCTTCCTCGGCCCCGAGGAGTCGATGCACATCCAGAAGGTGCTGGGCTCGGACATCGTGATGATCTTCGACGAGTGCCCGCCGGTGCAGAAGGACGGCCAGCCGGTTGACCCGCGCGTGATCGAGCGCTCGATGGAGCTCTCGCTGCGCTGGGCCGAGCGCTCGAAGCGGGCGCATGAAGGCAACGATGCGGCGCTGTTCGGCATCGTCCAGGGCGGGGTGCACCAGGACCTGCGCACGCGCTCGGCGGCGGGCCTGAAAGACATCGGCTTCGACGGCTACGCCATTGGCGGCCTGGCGGTGGGCGAGACCGAGGCCGAGCGCAACGCCATGCTCGAGCACACCTGCCCGCAGCTGCCCGATGACCGCCCGCGCTACCTGATGGGCGTGGGCCGGCCGGAGGACCTGGTCGACGGCGTGGCCCGCGGCGTGGACATGTTCGACTGCGTGATGCCGACCCGGAACGCACGCAACGGCCACTATTTCACCTCCACCGGCACCGTCCGCATCCGCAATTCGCGCTACGAGCGCGACACCCGCCCGATCGAGGAAGGTTGCGGCTGCCCGGCCTGCAGCGGCGGCTACACCCGCGCCTACCTGCGCCACCTGGACCGCTGCAACGAGATGCTGGGCCCGATCCTGGGCACCCTGCACAACCTCTGGTACTACCAGAAGCTGATGGCCGACATGCGCGCCGCGATCGCCTCGGGAACCTTTGATGCCTTCCGCCGGTCCTTCCTTGCAGCCCGGATGCCCTGAGCCGCGACAGAACCGGACCCGAACCCCACCCCGACCCGCCCCCGAATCCAATGCCCCCGCTGCGGGCTGGAACGCCCTCCCACGTCGCCGTGGCATACTTGCCAGCTGATTTCCGAACGGACCGCCCCGAATGAACCTGCTCGACTTCCTGATCGCCCCCGCCTACGCCCAGGCCGCAGCACCCGCCGCGCCCAACCCCTGGCAGTTCCCGATCATGATGGTCGTGCTGTTCGCGATCATGTACTTCCTGATGATCCGCCCGCAGATGAAGCGGCAGAAGGAACATCGCGCCATGGTCGAGAAGCTGGCCGTGGGCGACGAAGTGCTGATCGGCGGCGGCATCGCCGGCGTGGTGCGCCGCGTGGGCGACAGTTTCGTCAACGTCGAAATCGCCGACAAGGTCGAGATCCGCGTGCAGAAGACCGCCATCGGCAACGTGCTGCCCAAGGGCTCGCTGAAGTCCATCTGACACTCGCCGGAAGCACCGCGGCCGGCGCCTGCGCCGTGCCGCGACCGGCGCCTGCAACCGAATCCGTCACTCCCGCCCGCGGGACGACCTGGCGCAAGAACCGACCATGCTCGAATTTCCCCGCTGGAAGTACGTCATCATCCTGTTCGTGGTGCTGTTGAGTGCGCTGTATGCGCTGCCCAACGTCTACCCGCAGGATCCGTCCGTGCAGATCACCTCCAACCGCGGCGCCGCCACCGGCGTTGAACTGGACGGGAAGATCGAGGCGGCGCTGGCGGCCGCCGGCGTCACCGCGAAGTCGATCGACACCAGCGACGACGGCGAGCGCATGGTCCGGCTGCTGGACCTCGACGACCAGACCCGCGCTGCCGACGCGCTGCGCCCGGAGCTTGGCGACGACTACGTGGTCGCGCTGAACCTTGCCTCCACGGTGCCGGACTGGCTGACCTGGTTCGGCGCCAAGCCCATGCTGCTCGGCCTCGACCTGCAGGGCGGCGTGCACTTCGTGCTCCAGGTCGACCAGAAGGCGGCGCTGGACAAGCGCCTGGACGCCTATGCCGACGAGGTCCGCGCGGTGCTGCGCGACAACCGCATCCGCTACGACTCGGTGGAACGCAACGCCACCGGCACCACCGTGGCCCAGCTTGCCGACGCGGCCGATGCCGACCGGGCAATGACGCTGCTGGCCACCGCGCAGCCGACCCTGCTGCGCCAGGCCGTGGGCAACCGCATCACCATCCGCGTGCCCGAGACCGAGCTCAACCAGATCTCGGCCGACGCCATCGACCAGAACATCACCACGCTCCGCAACCGCGTCGACGAAGTCGGCGTCGGCGAGCCGGTGATCACCCGCCAGGGCAACGACCGCGTGGTGGTGCAGCTGCCTGGCGTGCAGGACACCGCCGAGGCCAAGCGCATGATCGGCGCCACGGCCACGCTGGAATACCGCGCGGTCATCGACGGCGATCCGTATGACGCCGTGGCCAGCGGCAACGTGCCGCCGGAAGCGCGCGTGTACTACCGCCGCGAGACCGGCATCGACGGCAAGCCGATGCCGGTGCTGCTGTCCAAGCGCGTGATCGCCTCGGGCGAGCAGATGGTGATGGCGCAGTCCACGCTGGATGAAAACGGCATGCCGGCGGTGAGCGTGACGCTCAACAACCTCGGCGGCCAGCGCATGTTCGACTTCACCTCGGTCAGCGTGGGCAAGCCCATGGCCGTGGTCTACATCGAGCGCGTCCCGCAGGTGACCACCAACGCCGCCGGCGAAGAAGTGCGCAGCTTCCGCGTCAACGAGGAAGTGATCTCGGTGGCCAACATCAACGGCGTGTTCGGCAAGCAGTTCCAGACCACGGGCCTGGAGAAGGCCGAGGCCGATGGCCTGGCGCGCCTGCTGCGCTCGGGTTCGCTGGCCGCACCGATGGACTTCATCGAGGAGCGCATCGTCGGCCCCAGCCTGGGCAAGGAGAACGTCGAGCGCGGCACCACCGCGGTGATGTACGCCTTCGTGTTCACGCTGCTGTTCTTCGGCATCTACTACCGCATGTTCGGCCTGTTCACATGCGTCGCGCTGCTACTCAACCTGCTGATGGTGGTGGCGGTGATGAGCCTGTTCGGCGCCACCATGTCGCTGCCGGGCTTCGCCGGCCTGGCACTGTCGATCGGTATGTCGGTGGACGCCAACGTGCTGATCAACGAACGCATACGCGAAGAGCTGCGGGCTGGAATGCCTCCGCGGGGCGCGATCGCCAACGGCTACGACAAGGCGTCCGGCACGATCTTCGACTCCAACATGACCGCGCTGCTTGCCGGCGTGGCGCTGTTCGCCTTCGGCACCGGCCCGCTCAAGGGCTTTGCGGTGACGATGGTGATCGGCATCCTGACCTCGGTGTTCACCGCGGTCACCGTCTCGCGCGGCATCGCCACCCTGGTCTACGGCGGCAAGCGCAAGCTCAAGACCCTGGCCATCTGACGCGGGCATACGACACATGACTATCTTTCCCCTGCGCCTGATCCCGGCTACCCCCAACATCGACTTCATGCGCCTGCGCTGGGTGTCGGTGGCGGTGTTCGCACTGCTTACCATCGCCACGATCGCGGCGATCGCCGGCAAGGGCTTCAACTACGCGCTCGACTTCACCGGCGGCACCGTGGTCGAGCTGCGCTTCGAGCAGCCGGCCGATGTCGATGGCGTGCGCCAGCGCCTGGCCGATGCCGGCTATCCCGGTGCCCAGGTGCAGACCTTCGGCAGCGGCAGCGACCTGCTGGTGCGGCTGCAGCCGCGCGACGGCGAGACCAGCGCCGACGGCACGGCGCGCACCGCGGATGACGTGCTCGAGGCGGCCTCAGCCGGCGGCAATCCCGCAACCATCCAGGGCAGCGCCTTCGTCGGTCCGCAGGTGGGCCGCGACCTGGCCTGGAACGGCCTGTACGCGATCCTGTTCGTGGTTGTCGGCTTCCTGATCTACATCGGCTTCCGGTTCGAGTGGAAGTTCGCGGTCGCTGCGATCGTCACCACGCTCAACGACGTGCTGATCGTGGCCGGCTGGTTCGCGATCAGCGGCCAGGAGTTCGACCTGACCGTGCTCGCCGGCCTGCTGTCGGTGATGGGCTTCTCGATCAACGACACCATCGTGGTCTTCGACCGCGTGCGCGAGAACTTCCGCAGCATGCGCGCGCCGCCGATGGAGGTGCTGAACGCGTCGATCAACCAGACCCTGTCGCGCACGGTCATCACCTCGGTGGTGGCGTTCCTGACCGTGTTGGCGCTCTACCTGTACGGTGGCGGCTCGCTCGAAGGCATGTCGCTGGCGATGATGCTAGGCATCGTGATCGGCACCCTGTCGTCGATCCTGGTCGCCTGTCCGCTGCTGAGCATGGGCTTCCTGAAGGTCACCAAGCAGGACCTGCTGCCGAAGGCGCGCGACGACGCGGAGCTCGCGCGCAGGCCTTGAGGGCTCCAGCGGGCTGGCCAAAGCCCGGATTGAAAAAACCCCGCCAGAGTGCGGGGTTTTTTTATGTTCTTCTCCCGACTGCGCGGGTTTGGATGATTGCTCCGGGAGGGTGTGCGCTGCCCGTCGTGGAGGCAGGGGGGATGCCCAGCCGGAATATGCGCATCCTGCTCCCAGTTCCGGCCGCCGGCCATCCATGGCCGGCTCTGGGCATCCCCCCTGCCTCCACGGCGGGCCCGGACCTTCTTGGCGGTCGGGGGAGGAGGGCTGCGCGCATCCCGACGGAGCGGCGCCCGACCCGACTATCTCGTCATCAGCCGGAGATAGGCTTCGATCAGAACGCCGCGGCGTAGCCGGAGGCGGCGACGGTTTTTTGCAGGGCTTCGGCCACGCGGATGTTGCCGGCCACCACCTGGCGGCTGTTCATCGCGATGTGCAAGGGGCCCATCGCGGCACCCTTGTAGTCGGTGACCTTGCCGCCGGCCTCGCGCACCATCAGGATGCCCGCGGCGATGTCCCAGGCCTGCACGCCGGCTTCGAAATAGCCGTCGGTGCGACCGGCGGCGACGTAGGCCAGGTCGAGCGCGGCCGAACCCGTGCGGCGCACGTCTTCCGCCACCGACAGCACCTGGCGCATGCAATCGAACTGCGCCGCCGTGCGCGAACGCTCGCGCGGATGGAAACCGGTGGTGACGAGGGTGCCGGCGAGGTCCTTGCGGTCGGCCACCCGGATGCGCTTCTCATTGAGCTGGGCACCGCCACCGCGGCTGGCGGTGAAGAGCTCGTTGCGCAGCGGATCGAAGATCACCCCATGCAGCGGCTCGGGCCCTTCGCACAGCGCGATCGAGACGCACCAGTGCGGGAAGCCACGCAGGTAGTTGCTGGTTCCATCCAGCGGGTCGATCACCCAGGTGTAGCGGCTGGCGCCCTGGCTGCCCTTCTGCTCGCCGCCTTCCTCGCCAAGCACGGCGTATTCGGGATAGGCGCGGCGCAGCTCCTTGACCACGGCGACCTCGGCCAGGCGGTCGACCTCGCTGGCGTAATCCATGCGGTCCTTTTCGACGACGTTGATCGCATCGAGCTTGTGCATGTGCCGCAGGAGGATATTGCCACCGGCGCGGGCCGCCTTGACCATGATGTTGACGGCAGGTTGTAGCATCGCAGGCGGACTCCGGCGTTGTTGGGGGACGGCAGGGGGAAAGAACAGTCGGCTCGAGGCCGTCGCACAGTTTACCATTTGCGCCCATGAACACCGCGCACATCGCGAACAGCACGCAGCCGGCGGGCGGGATCCGCATCGTCCTGGTCGGCACCCAGCACCCGGGCAACATCGGCTCGGCGGCCCGCGCCATCAAGACCATGGGGCTGCAACGGCTTGTGCTGGTTGCGCCGGAGCGCTATCCGCATGCCGACGCGGTGGCCATGGCCGCCGGTGCCGACGATGTGCTCGATGCGGCGCCCATCGTCGACAGCCTGGCCGAGGCCGTGGCCGACTGCAGCCTGGTGCTCGGGTGTACCGCGCGCAGCCGCCGCATCCAGCTCGAGGAACTCGCGCCGCGTGCCGGGGCCGCGCGCCTGCTCGAGGCCAGCGGCCGTGGGGCGAACGTGGCGCTGGTGTTTGGCCGCGAGCGCACCGGGCTGGACAACGACGAACTGCAGCTGTGCCACGCCGCGGTGCATATTCCCGCCAACCCGGAGTACAGCTCGCTGAACCTGGCCGCGGCCGTGCAGGTCCTGGCCTACGAACTGCGGGTGGCATCGCTGGAGCGCGATGCGGCGTCCGCCGGAGACGGCGAGGGCGAAGGCAACGTCGCCAGGCGCGATCCCCCGGCCAGCCATGCCCAGCTCGAAGGCTTCTTCGGCCAGCTTGGCGACACGCTTGATGCGATCGACTTCCACAAGGGTCGCGCGCCGCATTCGGCGCTGCGCAAGCTGCGGCGGATCTTCCTGCGCTGCGACATGGACGAGCGCGAGCTGCGGCTGCTGCGTGGAGTCCTTGCCGATGCCCAGCGCATGGCGCGGCTGGCGGGCGGAGCATGCGGCGGGGACGCGTGAATATGTGCCGGCGATCATGTTTTCCGCTACGCTGCGGCATCTTCTGCAAGCGGGGTCCTGCCGGTATCGCGATGTCCCGCCGCCTTCGCCAGCTGTTGGCCGCGCTGGCCGCATCGCTCGCACTGTGCGTGCCGGTTGCTGCCGCCGAACCCGGTGTGCTCGTGCTTGGACGGATCAGCGACGATCCGGCCGCGCACTATGACCAGCTCAAGCCGATGCTCGACTACGTCGTGGAGCGGATGGCCGATGTCGGCATCCGCGAGGGCCGGATACTCATGGCGCGCGATGCCAGGCAGATGGAAAGCTACCTGCGTCGGGGCCGCGTCGACTGGGTCACCGAGACATCGGCCGGGGCGATGGCGCTCGAAGCGCGCGCCGGCGCGAATGCGATGCTGCTGACCGAGCGCGGTGGCGTTGGCGCCTACCACACGGTCTTTTTCGCCCGTCGCGACAGCGGCATCGAAAGCCTCGGCGACCTGCACGGGCGCAGCCTTGCATTCCAGAACCCCAGCTCCACCAGTGCCTATTACGTGCCGGCGATGGAGATGATCGCGCTCGACATGCCGATGGAGATCCTGCTGTCGCCGTTCGACCGTGCGGCCGAGGGTTCCGTGGGCTACCTGTTCGCACGCTCGGAATTCAACATCTCAAGCTGGGTGCACAAGGGCCTGGTGGATGCGGGCGCCTTCAGCAACGTCGATTTCCAGAACATGCCGGAGAGCTACCGCCGCGACCTGGTGGGCTTCCACGCCAGCGTGGACTACCCGCGGGCGCTGGAGGTGGTGCGCGGAGACCTCGACCCGGCGGTCGCCGGACGCCTGCGGGACGTGCTCGCCAACGCCGCCAACGACCCCGCCGCAAGCGAAGCCCTGCAGCGCTTCTTCGGCACCACGCGCTTCCTGCCGATCGACGCAGGCACGCGCCGGTCGCTGGACGCGCTCCGGGCAGGCGTCGCCCGGGTCGCCGAGGTGCTTGAATGAAATCCGCAAGCGGGCTGTACGCACGTTTTCTGGGCGCCCTGGTGATGGCGCTGCTGGTTGTTCTTTCGGTGATCGCGATGCTTCTGCACCGCCAGGACGTGATGCGCAACGAAGTGCTGCAGCTGAGCGCGGAGTCCATGCATGCGCTGGCCTTCGACCGCTTGGCCGAGCGCTCCGAGGCGCTCGGGGTCGAGCTCGCCACCGGGCTTGTCAATCCGCTGTACTACTTTGACCTGGACGAGATCGGCGTGCTGCTGCGGGCCGTCCTCAAGCAGCCCGATGTCGCCTATGCCGTGGTCTACGACAACGACGGCACGGTCGTCCACGATGGTTCACGCGACATCCGCAGCTACGGCCAGGCGATGGACGATGCGATGGCCTTCGAGGCGGTGACCGCGCGCGCGCCGCACATCCAGGTCAGCGACACGGTGCTCGACGTCGCGGTTCCGCTGTATATCGGCGATGTCCGCCTGGGTGGCCTGCGGGTGGGTTACTCGATGACCTCGGTAGAGGCCGACGAGCAGCGCGCCGTCACCGGAATGGCCGAGCGACTGGCCGCCATCGGCCAGCGCCACGCCGGCTGGATCGCGGCCCTCATGGCCGGGCTGGTACTGCTGGCCATTGGCCTGGGTGCCCTGGTCCAGCGCACATTGGTGCGCCCGGTGCGGCAGCTGGCGGACGCCGCGCGTGAGATCGAGAGCGGAAATTTCGTCGCCGAGCTGCCCGACAGCAGGCGCGCGGACGAGGTCGGTGACCTGGTCCGGGCCTTCGGCCACATGCGCGAAAGCATTGCCCGCCACGATCGCGACATGCGGCGCATGGCCTACACCGACGCGCTCACGGGACTCGCCAACCGGCTGGCCTTCCGCGAGTCGCTGGACCGCAGGCTGATGGAACTGCACGGAGCCGGCCATCAGCTGGCGCTGCTGTTCGCCGACATCGACGACTTCAAGCGCATCAACGACACCCTGGGCCACGACGCCGGCGATGAAGTGCTGGTGCAGTTCGCCAACCGCATCAACGAGACGGTCGAGCGCCTGGGCGGCGACGGCGCGGTCCTGGCGCGCTTTGGCGGCGACGAATTCGTGATCCTGGTCGAGTCCGCCGGCAGCGATGCCGCCGGCATGCGCGAAAAGGCGAGCCGCCTGGCCGATACCCTGGTGGCGGAGCTCAGCCGGCCGATCGTGGTCGGCGGTCGCCAGGTGTTCCTGGGCACCTCGATCGGCATCACCCTGTTCCCGGACGATGCCGCCGGCGCGACCATGCTGATGAAGAACGGCGACATCGCCATGTACCAGGCCAAGGTCGCGGGCAAGAACTGCCATCGCTTCTACAGCCGGGCCATGGACCAGGCCGTAGAGCGCCGGGTGAGCATGGAGCAGGACCTGCGCGGCGCGTGGGAGCGCGGCGAGCTCAGCCTGGCGTACCAGCCGGTCTACCGTCTGGAAGACCGGCGCCTGGTCGGCGCCGAGGCGCTGCTGCGCTGGCAGCATCCCGAAACCGGCATGGTCGCGCCCTCGGTGTTCATCGACGTGGCCGAGCAGAGCGGCCTGATCGAAACCATCGGTCCGCAGGTGCTGCGCCTGGCCTGCAGGGACGCGATGCAGTGGCGCCGCGACTTCCCGGACTCGAACTTGTTCGTTTCGGTGAACGTTTCGCCGCGACAGCTGCGCAACGGCGACCTCGCGGCCCAGGTGGAGCAGACGCTGGCCGACACCGGGCTGCCGGCCGACGGCCTGCACGTGGAGCTGACCGAGACCGCGGTGATCGGCGACGAGCTGCGCGTCAGCAGCCTGCTTGCGCGGCTGCGCGATGCGGGGGTCAAGGTGTGGCTGGACGACTTCGGCACCGGCTTCTCCGGGCTGAGCCACCTGCGCCGGGTGCCGGTGGACGGCGTCAAGATCGACCGCAGCTTCATCGCCGACGTGCTGCGCGATCCGGACGACCTGGCGCTGACCACGGCGATCATCGCCATGGCGCATTCGCTCGGCATCACCGTCGTCGCCGAGGGCGTGGAGAAGGAAGGCCAGTACGAAGTGCTGCGCGAGCGCGGCTGCGATCTTGCACAGGGTTACTGGCTTGGCTATCCGATGAACGTGCACGACTTCCGCGGCCTGTTGTCCTGAGCCCGGCGGGGCGCGCGGCGTAGGCAGGTCGCGCTACAGCAGGCGCTCGACCCACTCGGTGGCCCATGCCGCAAGCGTGCCGCCGGTGATCCCGAAGAACGTGATCGCGGCAAAGCCCGCGCCCCAGGCCACCAGCATCAGCGCGCCGTCGCGCTCGAGCAGCGCCAGCGCATAGGCCAGGAGCAGCACGCCGAATACATAGTTGGTGAACGGGATCGGCAGCGCCAGCAGCAGTCCGAGCAGGAGCAGCAGCAGGCCGGTGACCATGTTCGCCGCGGGATGGTCGATCATGCCCGGCAGGCGCGGGCGGATGACGCGCTCCAGCCGCCCCAGCCACGGCGAGACGCGCTGCTCGAAGCGCGCCAGCGTGCCGCGCCTGGGGCCGCGGTCGGCGATCAGGCGCGGCAGCCACGGGCGGCGCATGCAGACCAGCAGCTGCACACCGATCACGCTGACCAGCGGCCCGCTGAGCGCGCCGGCCACGCCGGGGATCGGCAGGAAGGCGGGCAAGGTGGCGATGAACAGCAGCATGCCGAACAGGCTTCCGCCCAGGCCTTCGGTCACCGAGCGCAGGGTGACCACGTCGTCGGCGGGCCCGGCGGCGAGGGCCGCCAGCACCGCGCGCGCGGTCGCCCGCGGCGGATCCGGCTCAGCCATCGCCCGGCGGGTTGCCCGCGACCCGCTGCAGCAGCAATTTGTCGATGCGTGGGCCGTCGAGGTCGACCACTTCGATGCGCCAGCCGGCCCATTCGAAGTGCTCGCCGGCGCTGGGAATGCGCCCGAAGTGGGCGATGGTCATGCCGGCGGCGGTGTTGTAGTCGTGCTCGTCGGCATGTGGCAGGGGCCTGCCGTCGAACAGCTCGCGCAGCGAATCGGCACCGAGCGCGCCGTCGACCAGCAGCGAGCCATCTTCGCGCACCACCACCAGCGGATGCGAATCCGCGCCCTCGCCGCTGGAGGTGCGGCCGATGACCGCCTCGAGCACGTCGTTGACGCTGATGATGCCGGTGACATCGCCGTATTCGTCGACCACCAGCGCGAGCGACTGCTGCTCTTCGCGCAGGATCTCGATCAGCTTCATCGCCGGCGTTGATTCCGACACGAACAGCGGTTCGCGCAGCTGCTCGAACAGGTCGAACTCGCCCTCCTGGAAACGATCGATCAGCGATTTGACCTCGAGGATCCCGGCCACTTCGTCGTCGCTGCCGCGGTACACCGGATAGCGCGAGAACGGCGTTTCGCGCATGGTCGCCAGGTTGTCCTCCAAGCTCTCTGAGACGTCGAGCCAGGCGATGCGCGTGCGCGGCGTCATCAGGCTGTGCGCATCGCGGTCGCCCAGGTGCAGCACCCGGTTCATCATGTTGCGCTCGTCGGCATCGATCACGCCCTGGGCGTGGCCTTCGCTGACCAGCATCCGGATCTCCTCCTCGGAGATCGCGTTGCGCTCGTCGTCTTTGATGCCCAGCAGGCGCAGCACCGCGCGATTGATCGCACCCAGCGTGAACACCACCGGCTTGGCGACGGTGGCCAGCGCCTCCAGCGGAAGCGCCACCGCGCTGGCGATGGTTTCGGCGTTGGTCAGCGCCAGGCGCTTGGGGATCAGCTCACCGAAGATGACGGTGCCGGCGGTGATCAGGCCGACCGCGGTGCTGATGCCGATCGGGCGCGCGTATTCGGCCGCCGAAGGCGCCAGGCCGCGGACCCACTCGGCGACCTGCAGGCCGATGGCCTCGCCGCCGAACAGGCCGGTGAGCACGCCGATCAGGGTGATGCCGACCTGCACCGTGGAGAGCAGGTTGTCCGGGTGCTCGGCCAGCTTCAGGGCGGCGCGCGCACCGCGGCTGGTCTCGGCCAGCTGGCGCAGGCGTGAGGTCCGAGCGGTCACCAGCGCCATCTCCGACATGGCGAAGAAGCCGTTCAGCACGATCAGCGCGGCGACGATGAGCAGCTCGATCATTGCGCCAGCCCCCCGGTCCAGGGGCGGTGGCGGTTGGCGGTGCAGGGGCTTGGCAGCGCGGCGGGGCGGGGGCGCGGGCAGCGCTGCGGAAGTCTGGGGTCGTCGTCCATGGTGGTCCGTGAAACAGGGTGCGCCGGGCGCACGGGGCGATCATAGCAGGCGGCCTGCGGGCCCGGCGGGCGCCGCCGGGGTGGGCGTATTGTCACGATGCGGTCATAATTCCGCGTCCGCCGGCCACGCGCGGACCCCGCATTCCCCGACGAGGCGACGCGCCATGTTTTCCCTGCAGACCATGTTCGGCCAAGGCAAGCAGTTCTACACGCTGCTGGAGGAGGCCGCGCAGGCCGCACAGGATGCCGCCGTGGCCCTCCACCAGATGCTGCGCGAGGCCGACCGCCAGCCCGCGCTGGACGCCTTCAAGCTGGCCCGCCTGCGCGAGCGCGAGGCCTCCAACAAGATCAGCCAGGCGCTGGTGGACAGCTTCATCACGCCCATCGAGCGCGAGGACATCGAGGCCCTGGGTTCGGCGCTGTACAAGATCCCCAAGCAGATCGAGAAGTTCGCCGACCGCTATGCGCTGGCCACCCAGCACCTGGGCCACATCGACTTCGCGCCGCGCGCGGCGATGCTGGAGCAGGCTGCCGGCGTGGTGGTGAAGATGGTCAAGCAGCTGCGCCACCTGAAGCTCGAGCCGATGAAGGCGCTCAACGACGAACTGCGCGCGCTCGAGAACGAAGCCGACCGGCTGATGCTGGAGCTCTACCGCGACCTCTATTCCGGCCGGCTCGACGCCCAGCAGATGTTCCTGCTCAAGGAGTTCTTCGAGATCCTCGAAAAGGCCATCGACCGCTGCCGCGAGGCCGGCGTGGTGGCATTCGAAATCGTGCTGAAGAACAGCTGAGGCCGGCGCCATGCTCACCCTGGTGCTGGTCGTGATCCTGGTCGCGCTCGCGTTCGAATACATCAACGGGTTCCACGACACGGCGAATTCCATCGCCACCGTGGTCGCGACCAAGGTGCTTTCGCCGATGCAGGCCGTCGGCCTGGCGGCAAGCATGAACCTGATCGGTGCGCTGGCCGGCACCGCGGTGGCCAAGACCATCGCCTCGGGGCTGATCGACGCCGGCGTGGTCGAGGTCGGCTCGCAGCTGATCCTGTGCGCGCTGCTCGGCGGCATCACCTGGAACCTGATCACCTGGTGGTTCGGGCTGCCGTCCTCGTCCTCGCACGCGTTGATCGGCGGGCTGATCGGCGCGGCGCTGGCGGCCACCAGCAACAACTGGGACTCGATCATCTGGTCTGAGCCGGCGGAACCTGTCTACCGCAGCGCCGGCGTGCTGTGGAAGGTGATCGTGCCGATGGTGAGTTCGCCGGTGCTGGGCTTCACCGCCGGCTTCCTGATGATGGGCGTGCTGTTCTTCGTGATCTCGATGATGGCGCGCAGCGGCGGCTGGCTTGCCCGGATCGCGCGGCCGCGCTGGGTGAACGGCTTCTTCGGCAAGGCGCAGATCGTGAGCGCCGCCGGCATGGGCTTCGCGCACGGCATGAACGACGCGCAGAAGACCATGGGCATCATCGCGCTGGCGCTGGTCAGCGCACAGTCGGCGGGCACGCTTGACGCGCTGCCGGGCTGGCTGGCCTTCCTGCACCCTTCCGAAAGCGCGCTGGCAGAGGGCGACATCGACCTCTGGATCAAGTTCACCTGCGCGCTGGTGATGGCCGCGGGCACCGCCGCCGGCGGCTGGCGGATCATCAAGACCCTGGGCCACAAGCTGGTCAAGCTGCATCCGATCCACGGCTTCGCGGCGGAAACCAGCGCCGCCTCGGTGATCCTGGCGGCTTCCTCGCTGGGCATCCCGGTGTCCACGACCCACAACATCTCGACCGCGATCATGGGCGTGGGCACGGCCAAGCGGCTCAATGCCATCAAGTGGACCGTGGTCGAGAAGATGATCGGCGCCTGGATCCTGACCATCCCGATGTCGGGTGGCATCGCCTACGGTCTGTACAAGCTGCTGGGCTGGCTGGGCTGGCTGTAGGCGCCGCTACAGCAGGTCGCCGTCGGCACTGAGCAGGCGTTCCAGGCGGTCGCCCATGCCGCCGATCTCCAGCACCAGGCGTCCGAGTTCGGCCGCGTCCAGGCCGTCGTAGGGGCGGTTCTCGCACAGCTGCAGGTAGGGCACGTCGTCGAGCTTGCCGATGGCGAGGTAGCCGACGCGGCTGTCCCAGTTGAAGGCGAGTGCGCGGCGCGCGTCGATGCCGGTGATCGGCGCCACGGCAGTGCTCACGCGCAGGTAGCAGCGCCGGTCGTCGTCGTGGAGTTCGGAGAGGAAAATCGCCTGGTGGCGTCGGCCACCGTCGAGGCTGAGCTCGACGCCGATCACGAACGTCTCGTCGACCGGGGTCCGGAAGCCGTCGGCCGCCAGTTGGCGGCGGACCTGTTCGAAGTTCTGCATGGGATTCCCGCGGAAGTGGACGGGATGGCTATCCTAGCGCAATGGAGCATCCGGACCCGGCCGCGCGCATCCTCGCCTCCGTTCGCGCGATCCCGCGCGGCGAGGTCGCGGGCTACGGCGAGGTCGCCCGCCGCGCCGGGCTTCCCGGGCGCGCGCGCTGGGTGGCGAAGCTCCTTGCCGGCAGCGACGATCCGTCGCTGCCCTGGCACAGGGTGCTGCGCAGCGACGGGCGGATCGCGTTCCCGCCCGGCTCGGCGGCGTGGACCGAGCAGGTGCGGCGCCTGCGGGCCGAAGGCGTTGCGGTTGCCGCGGGGCGCGCTTGCGCGTCCGCGCGCAAGGCGACTTCGCTGGACGCGGAGGTCTGGGGGCCAGGCTAGCGGCCTCCAGCGGCCGGGCCGGGCGACGTAAACGCTATCATTGCCGGCGCACGCGCAAGGACCCCGAATGCTCACCAACCTGCCGCCCGTCACCAAGGGCCTGCTGATCGCCAACGCCGGCGTCTTCCTGCTCCAGAGCCTGCTCGGGGCCGCGGCCTTCGCGCCGCTGATGCTGTGGCCGCCGGGAGTGGACGCGTTCATGAGGATGGCGGGCGTGCCGGGCTTCTGGCCATGGCAACTGGTCACCTATGGCTTCCTGCACGGCGACCTGGCGCACCTGCTGTTCAACATGCTGGCGCTGGTGATGTTCGGGGCACAACTGGAATACACCTGGGGCCCCAGGCGCTTCCTCACCTATTTCCTGGTCTGCGTGGTCGGCGCGGGGCTCTGCCAGTTGGGCATCGTGAGCTGGACGCTGGCCCAGGGCGGGCAGCCGTATCCGACGCTGGGTGCTTCCGGCGGCGTGTTCGGCCTGCTGCTGGCCTACGGCATGCTGTTTCCGCACCAACGGGTGATGCTGCTGATCCCGCCGATCCCGATGAAGGCGCGCACGCTCGCCATCGTCTTCGGCGTGATCACTCTGGTGATGGGCATCACCGGCCGGCAGCCGAACGTGGCCCACTTCGCGCACCTTGGCGGCATGCTGTTCGGCTGGCTGCTGATCCGCTACTGGCGCGGCCAGCCGCCCTTCGGCCGCGGCCCGCGCCGCAGGCCCCCGGCGCGGCGCTTCTGAGCCATCGCCGCGCCGCGCCCCATGGGCCGCGGCGCGCTTTGAAGCAGGCCGGCGTCAGCGCCAGACGCCGACGCGCTCGTCCTCTTTGCGGACCATGGCGTTGCCCGCCTTGCAGCCCCATGTCGCGGTGAACGCGGGCAGGTTGGACAGGGGGGCGTTGATGCGCCATTTACCGGGCGCCTGCACGGCGGTGCCGGCGCGCTGCTCGGCTACCGCGGGCGACACCTGTTCGCTCCACACCCCGGCCCATGCGTTGAAGAAGGCCTTCTTGCCGTCCTCGCCGGCCTCCGGCAGGGCATGGCTGAAGGCGTCCCAGGCGATCTCGACCGCGGCGATGTCGGCGGCGTTCTCGTCGGCGCTCCTGCTGCCGTCGAGCTTGCGCCCGGGCAGCCCCGGGTAGTCGAGGTTGCCGTACTGCGCCGCAAGCACGTTCAGGCGGTCGTTCCAGGCCGTCGCCGTTCCCGGCGTCCACCAGTCGCGGATTTCGCCGCGGGCGTCGACACGTCGGCCCTTGCCGTCGACTGCGTGGCTGAGTTCGTGCGCGACCAGGGCGCCGAATGCACCGTAGTGCGCGGCGCCGTCGAGCGACATGTCCAGCACCGGGGGCTGCAGCATCGCGGCCGAAACCAGCAGGCGGTTGTGGGCGGCGTCGTAGGCCAGCGCCGGCTCCTGCGGCAGCACCGGCCAGCGGCGCTGGGCATTGCCGCGGCCGATGCGCCGCATCTCCTCGCGGTGGTGCCAGGTGGAGGCGATCAGCATGTTGCCGCCGAAGCTGCCGCGGCCCATCGGCTGCACGGTGTAGTCGATGTTTCGCACCGGTGCGCCGATCTCGATGCCGAGGCCCTTGACCTTGGCGACCGCTTCGGCGCGGGTCGCGTCGTCCATCCACGGCGCGCGTTCGACCGCGCGCATGAGGGCGTCGCGGACTTCCCCTGCCACCGCTTCGGCGCGGCTGCGGCTGGCCGGCGGCAGGTAGCGGGCGACGTACTCGCGCGCGACCATCTGGCCGGCGGCGTGGTTGATCGCCTGCAACACGAGCTGCTCGCGCGACGGCTGCGCAGCCTCGCCGCGCAGCACGCGGCCGCGGAAGTCGAAGGCGGCGTCGCGGAAGCCACTGGACAGGTAGGGCGCCATCGCGTCGCCGACGTGGAAGCGCAGATAGGTCTTCCACTGTGCCGGCTTGACGCTGCCGACGATGCCGTCGAGGGCGGTGAACAGCTCGGGGTTGGCAATCGATACGCTGTCGTCGGCAACGCCCTGGGCGGCCAGGAATTCGGACAGCTGCAGGCGTTTGTACGCCTTGTCCAAGCCTTCGGTAGGCACCAGCGCGTAGTTCCCGCGCGGGTCGCGCAGCGAGGCCACCGGCAGCGATGCGCGCGCGATGCGCGTCTCGATGTCGATGACCGCCTGCGCCTCGGCCGCAAGCTCGGCCTCGGTGGTGCCGGTCAGCGCCAGGATCTTCTGTACATAGCTGTTGTAAAGGCCCAGCAGGGCGCGCGAGTCCGCGTCCTCGCGTGTGTAATACGCGGGGTCGGGCAGGCCCGTGCCGCCCTGGGCAAAGTAGCCGATGTGGCGGTCCAGGTCGGCAAGGTCGAGGTCGGCGCTGAAGTTGAACACCACCGGGATCCCGACCTGGTGCAGGGCGGCGATTGCCGGCGGGATGTCCTTGGCGCGCTTGATGCCGTTGATGCGGTCGAGCAGGGGCGCGATCGGCCGGGCGCCGTCGGCTTCGACCGCGGCCTGGTCAAGGCCGCTGGCCCAGAAGTCGCCGAGCAGGGTCTGCACGGGGCCCTGGGGGGCGTTCATCGCCGTGGACAGGAGTTCGCGCTGCTGCTCGAGCACGCGCGCCTGGAGCTGGCCCAGCGCGGATACCGCGCCGATGTCCGGCACCGGGTTGGCGGTCAGCCAGTTCTGGTTGGCAAACGCATCGAAGTCGCCGCAGGCGGTGGGGCCGGCGGGCGCGCGCGCGGTGCGGCGCTGTGCGTCGGCATCCGGGGACACCAGGCCGATGACGAGGCTGGCGGTGAGCGCGAAGGCGAGCGGGGCGTACTTGGGCATCGTGGAGTCCGGCAAAAGGGCAGGGGCAGTCTAGCAACTGGGCGGGCAGGGATTGATGGCTGCGCGTGTCGGCAACATGAACGGCGACGGTGGTCGCGCAAGCAAAAAAGTTCTTCTCCCGACTGCGTGGGCTTCCGGGTGATTGCTCCGGGAGGGTGCGCGCTGCCCGCCGTGGAGGCAGGGGGGATGCCCAGCCGGAATATGCGCATCCTGCTCCCAGTTCCGGCCGCCGGCCATCCATGGCCGGCTCTGGGCATCCCCCCCGCCTCCACGGCGGGCCCGGACCTCTTGCGCGGTGCTGGACGAGGGCAACGTCGACGCAGATGTCGCAACCGGGCGGATCGTCACCGGATCAAACGGCACAGCCACGCCAGGGCGACCCCTACGATCGCGAGCGCGCCCGCTCTTGATCTTCGACCCGAAGCAGGAAAACGCCACGGCCCGTCCCGCGCACAGGGGGGTGTGCGGAGAGCCGGCCATGGATGGCCGGCGCCCGGCCGCTGGGAGCAGGACGCGGAGACGGCCGGCGCAGCACACCCCCCT
>NZ_JBCLVB010000010.1:0-660935 GCF_039548455.1 Luteimonas sp. MJ250
GCCACGGCGGCCAAGCCTTCGTGGTGCTGGCGGTCGAGCACAGTGCCTGCAACAACTTCGAGGGCGGCATGGCCGAGCTGCTGGGCCGCCTGGGCCTGGGCGACGAGGCCGAACGCCATGACTACCGCAACCGCTTCGTCGCGGTGCCCTTGGGCACGCCGATCGTGCCGTTGGAACGGCCGCCGGTGCGCAGCCACGGTCCGCAGACGGCCCGCGTCGTCGGCCTGCCCGATGCCGCAGTCACCCCCACCCGCGAGCACCAGGTGCGGATCCAATTCGCGTGGCAGCGCGGCGCGCAGCCTAATGCGGGTGGCCTCTCGGACACCGGCTCGACCGCGTTCCCCGCCGGCCACGCTCCGGGCGACGCCACGTCCGGCACCTGGGTGCCGGTAGCCGAGTGGCTGGCCGGCCCCAACTGGGGCTCGCACTTCCTGCCGCGCATCGGCGCCGAGGTGCTGGTCGAGTTCCTGCATGGCGACCTCGACCAGCCGCGGATCACGGGCCAGCTCTACAACGGCGAGGTCGCCCCACCCTTCGCACTGGCCGATGCCAGCAACCATCCGGGCACCCTGAGCGGCCTGCACTCGCAGTCGCACGATGGCGTTGGCAGCCAGCAATGGGTGGTCGACGACGCCACCGGACAGCTGCGCAACCGCCTGCACACCAGCCTGGCCGACAGCCGACTCGAACTTGGCTACCTGATCCAGCACGGCGATGGCAGCCGCGGCGGACTGCGCGGCCAGGGCTTCGAACTGGCGACGCGCGGCTGGGGCAATGTGCACGCCCCGCAGGGACTGCTGCTGTCGACGACGGCACGCGGCGACGCCGTGTCCACGCAGATGGACGTGGCCGAAGCCGTGGCCCAGTTCAAGGGCGCCGAGCGCACCGCGCAGGCCCTGCACGAGACCGCCCTGCAGCAGCAGGTGCCCGGCCTTGCGGCCAACGAGCCACATACCGCGCTGCGCGAGATGCTCGACCCAGAGGTGGACGGCAAGTACGGCGGTCCGGTCAACGGCCAGCCGGCGGTCAAGCCCGGCTCCGGCAGCCGCGAAGGCGACATCCCCGTCGAACGCTTCGCCCAGCCCGTGCTGGTGGCCGAAAGCCCCGACCGCATCGCCTGGACCACCCCGGCCAGCGCCCTGGCCTACGCCGGCGCCAACCTGCACCTCACCTCGCAGGACGATGTCCACCTGGCCGCCGGCCAGACGTTCGCGGCCGTCTCGGGCAAGCACGGCGCCCTGCTCGCCCAGTCCGGCGACCTGCGCGTGATCGCAGCCAACGGCCCCGTGACCGCCCAGGCCCACACGGGGGAACTGGAGCTGCTGGCGGACAAGTCGGTCACCGTCACCGCCACCGACGAGCGGATCGACGTGCTGGCGAAGGAAAAGATCGTGCTGCAGGCCGGACAGACCCGGATCACGCTGGAAGACGGAAACATCACGTTCTGGTGCCCCGGGGAGTTCAAGGTCAAGGCGAGCCAGCATCCGTTCCTGAGTGGCGAGAGTGGCATCACCCAACTGGCCGCACTGCCTGATTCGAAGATCGCTCTGGACAACTGGATCGAAATCAACCATCGCGATCCGGACAATCAGCCATTCGCAGGACAGGCATACAAAATCTTCTTCGCTGGTGGTCAGATCATCTCCGGAAAGCTGGACGCTGATGGCCATGCCCGGCACGAGAACGTGCCTGAAAAGGCCGAACGGGTCGAATACGAATGGCCCGAGCCGTTGAAGGACGAACCCTGGGATCCGATAGAACGACTGGTATCGACGGCCAGAAGCAAACTGGGATAACACGCCATGGATTGGGACGAACTCGAGAACTCGCTGGCCTGGTTCAGGTCGGCACCGTCGGGCTGGTTGGCTAGCGGTAGGAAGAACCTCGCCAGCGCTGCCCAGTGGATCTGGGAAGTCATCCAGGGCGATTTCAACGAAGAGCAGACCACTGCGCAGATCGCCACTGGCACGGTGATCTCGATGATTCCATTCGTGGACCAGATTTGCGATGTCCGCGACGTGGTGGCGAACTGCAGGAAGATCAACGAGGACACCAACAACTCGTGGGCCTGGGTTGCCCTGGTGCTGACCCTTATTGGCCTGTTCCCAACTTTGGGCTCGCTCGCAAAGGGCTGCTTGAAGATTCTGTTCGCGTACGGTCGAAAAACCGTTTTCCGCTCAGCAAAGGCATCGATGGATGCCGGATTCTGGGTAGCCAGCCGGCCATTCGTCGAAGCAGGTATCCAGAAGCTGAACCAGCACCTGCAGCATCCCGCCGTCAGGCGCGCGCTACGCGCAGCCCGCTGGGCCAACCCTTACCGCGAGTTGGCAAAGCTGGTGCGCCAGATCGCCGGCAGCCTGAGCGTCGCCAAAGTTCTAGCCGAGTTCGACAAGGTCATCAAGGCGCTTCGCGAACTGACCGGCCTGATCAAAAAATGGGGTACTCAACACATGGGGCAGCAGGCCGATGCCCTGGTCCAGATGGTGACCACTGTCCGACGTGCGGCCGACGCCCCCTTGCGAAGGGCCCTAGGCCCGGTGACCGACTGGCTGAACCGCCTCGCTCGCCGCCTGGACATCGAAGCAGACATGGCCTACCGCGCCCAAGTCAATGCGGCCAATCCGCACAGCTATGTGCGTCCGACATTGATGCAGGACAAGATCGAATTCGATATCGCGAAGCCGGCTTGGGTGGACAAGACTCGGAAGCTGGAATTTTCGCCAATGCCGGAGTCGCCCTCCAAGGCATCCTGGCCGGATATAGCGGATACATCGCCAAACAAGGCCACCGCCGGCGCCTATCAGACGTTCCATGACGCCAGTGACGTAGTCATCCCACCCGGCGAGACTTTGTATCGCATTGTCGACCCATCCTCTTCGGACAACAGCATCTGTTGGATGCGCAAAGCCGAATTCGAGAAACTCAGCAGCAAGGACGACTGGCGGCGCCGTTTCGCGGTCTGGCGGCACTGGAACCGCAACGGGGAATATGTCACCTACACGGTGCCGCCCGGCGAAGGTCTACGGGTATGGGAAGGGGCGACCGCCAGCCAGAAACTGGACGCCACCAGCGGCTATGTTCTTGAAGGTGGAGCCAAGCAGATCGTGCTCGATCCCGGACAACTGCAGCCCGAACATTTTGGAAGGCGCCAGGCGACCGGTTGGGGCTACTCGGACTTCCCGGGCGAGAGCGACCAGTTCCTTGGCCTTCCGAAGCTGACCAACAACATGGACCAGCGCAACCTGCCAACCACAAAGGCGATGTAACGAGATGCCGACACCTCTGATTCCTCAGGAAGTGCTTCTTCTGGAGCGGTACAGCTCGAAGGAGCAGTTCGGGCAGATGCGTGATACATGGGAGGCGCTGGTAACGCATTGCGACAACTGCCTCGACCGCTTTATGCGGAACCTGCCACCTGACTACCGCGGTCGTCCGCAACCTTTGCAGCCAGATGTCGTCTGGGGCGAACTGGTCATAAGGAACTTCAGGGATACGCTGCTTTCCTTGTACGACTCATACATTCAGTTGTCACATGGCAACGCTCACGCGCTGGATGATGCCCACCGGGTTGCCAACGATGTTCGTGGACAGCGCGAGTTTTCCACCGAATGGTTCGACGAGGTTGAAGCCGGCGCCCGTGACAGATACTACGACCTGCTTTACCACGCAGGCCGGCTTGCTGATTCCATATGGCGTACTTCTGGCGCCTACTGGATTCAGGGGACCCTGACTAGCCGATTCAATCCGGACTCCCGCGGCCCTCTTCCCGATCTTGCGCAATGGCCGAAATACCGACTCAACCCTGACGTCAATGTCGGCACGGACGAGCCTGTCCCCCATACCGGCATCTATCTGCCCAGCATCGACGACAGCTGCGCCCAGTTCCTGATCGAAGGCGATCCGGCGGACCAGGCCAATATCGGATATGACCCCAAGCGCATGCAGAACGCAGGCCGGGCTCCCACGCGTTGGATACTGGTCGAGCGCGTGCCAGGTGAGTTCGTCGATGACCCGCTGGCCGACCTGCTCGGGGGAAGTGTAGATGTCCGCGTTGCGCGCGTACCGGCCGGTCTGGTATGCCCGCGCGCGGGCTGGTGGCAGACACCCGCCAACGCAGGCGCCCGTCGCTACTTCAAGCAGGGCGACATCTTCCCGAAGATCGAGAACAGTGACTACGGCGATACCTTCTGGCAGTGGGCCCAGGATCAATCCGATCCGAGGCTGTGATCCCATCCTGCCCATCATCCACTTGCCGTGGAAGGCAGGGGCCTGGCTGGGCTGGTTCCGATCCTACCGTCGAAAACATGCCACCTCTACCGGTATGCACCAGAGATCGCTGATCGTCCGATCCGCACGGCAAGCCTGGCGCACCTGACCGTCTTGCCCACCATCACTGCTTAGGGCAGGCGGGATCCCCGGCATGCTTCGCGCACAACCGCTGGCGGCAGCGGATGCCGGCAGTGGTGTTGGCGGCAGGACAGGAACGCAGCTGCCTTTGCAGGTTGGCTGAGCTTTGGTCGCTGCTGGCGGCTGCTGCGCCACCCGCCGGGTTCGATGCCGACTCTGCAGGGGGCGCCTGGGACAACTGTGCGATCAGCGCGTCCATTGTCGGAGGTGGGGCACTGTTCGCCTTGTCCTGCGGCTGCTCCCGGATATTCGCCATCAGCACCGCAAGCAGATCGGCCTTCTCGCTGCTGGTGGACGCGCGCGGGCGCGCGGTGGACGTCCTGCGTGAGGCGACCGACGTACGCCGCTCGGTCGCTGGCGTCGAGCTGCCGAGTCCGAACCGGCTCGCCAGGTCTGTTTGTGGACCTGCACCGGCATCTCCCGATCCGGTGCCGGTTTCGGCGTTCGCCCGGATGATGGACATCGGATCGTCGACGGACGGCGCTTCGGTGGGACGGGGGCTGCCGCCATCGACCAGTACGGCCGTGGAAGCCTGCCCCGCCTGCAGGTCGCCCGGCGTCGCAGTGGGCACATGGGCCACCTGCCGCGGCGCGGAGGCGGACCCACCGGGCAGTGTCATCCAGCCCACCAGTCCGGCGACGGCCAGACCGACGACGAGTACTCAGGGCCAGGTCCGGCGCCAGCCGCGCAGCTTCGCAGGCCCGGCAAGTCCGGTCTCGAGGGGAACCCGGGTGCCCTGCGCGGCAGCGGGCGCAGGTCCTGTTTCGAAGAGACTCGGGCGCGCTGGCTTGCGGTCCTTGCTGTCCAAGGGCTTCCCCTGCTCTTTCCATGGTCGGGCGATATCGTCAAGCATACTTCATCCCTCCTCCACACCGCTTCGGCCGACCGGCCACGCCTGACGACCCCGTGATTGTCCTTTGGTTGGCCCTGTTCTTCGTGCTGGCGTGCCTGCTGGCATGGCTTGCGTACTTCGCCGAGGCGCGCGAGCGGCTGTGGGTATCGATCATGGCTGGTCTGCGGGCAGTAGGCGGCCGGCTCCTTCGCGCCGGCAGTTCGGGACTGCGCGGAGTGACGCGCACGGCGCGTGGCAGCCCGGCGTCCGCCATCGCCGACGACATCAGGCGCCATCGCCGCCTGTTGCTCGCCCTGTTGCTGGTCATCGCGCTGCCGCCGGTGCTGGTGCTGGTGCTGGTGCTGCGCCGCGAAGTGATCCTGGACGGGTTCGAGGGCATCCAGAGACCGGTGGCGAGCGTCCGGATCGAGGAGCTGCTGTACTTCCCGATTCAACCGCGGTACTGGACAACTGGATCGAGATCAATCACCGCGATCCTGACAACGAACCTTTCGCCGGCCAGGCCTACAAGATCTTCTTTGCCGGGGGACAGGTGATTTCCGGAAAGCTGGATTCGGATGGCCACGCACGACATGAGGACGTGCCTGAGAAGGCCGAACGAGTCGAATACGAATGGCCCGAGCCACTGAAGGACGCTCCCTGGAATCCGATCGAGCAACTGGTATCCACCGCCAGAAGCAGACTGGGATAACTCACCATGGATTGGGATGAGCTTGAAAATGCGCTGGCGTAGTTCAAGTCAGCGCCATCGGACTGGCTTGCAAGCGGCAAGAGGAACCTCGCCGCTGCGGCGCAATGGATCTGGGAAGTCATCCAGGGCGATTTCAACGAAGATCAGACCACAGCGCAGATCGCAACAGGTACGGTGATCTCGATGATTCCGTTCGTGGATCAAATCTGCGACGTTCGCGACGTGGTCGCCAACTGCAAGAAGATCAACGAAGACACCAGCAATTCATGGGCATGGGTAGGGTTGGTTCTGACACTGATCGGCCTGTTCCCGACATTCGGATCGCTGGCCAATGGCTGCTTGAAGATTCTGTTTGCATATGGCCGCAAGACCGTTTTCCGCACGGCCAAGGCTACAATGGACAGCGGATTCTGGAACGCGAGCCGCCCATTCGTCGAGGCCGGCATTCACAAGCTGAACCAGCATCTGCGGCACCCCGCTGTGAGGCGTGCGTTGTGGGCCGTTCGATGGGCCAACCCTTATCGTGAACTTGCCAAACTAGTGCGCGAGACCGCTGGTGGACTGAACGTCGCCAAGATCACCGCGGAATTCGACAAGATCATCCGTGCACTGCGCGAACTGACCGGGCTGGTCAAGAAATGGGGTACTGACAACATGGGCCAGCAGGCCGATGCGCTGGTGCAGATGGTGACCAACGTGCGGCGTGCAGCCGACGCGCCCTTGCGAAGAACACTTGGCCCGGTGACCGACTGGCTGAACAAGCTCGCGCGACGGCTTGAAGTAGAGTCCGACATGGCATATCGCGCCAATACGAACTCTGTGAACCCGCACCACTACCGCCAAGTTTCGAATGACGCGGAAGAGATGCGAATGTTGGGATCCAACGCCCCGTCGTGGGTGGATGCAGGTGCCCGACTGCGCTACCGACCACTCTCAACTGCGCCATCGAAGCCCGGATGGCCGGACATCAGTAGCAGCGCACCTCGCCCCTTGAACAATGGATTCAACACGTTTCATAGTGCTCGTGCAGTAACAATCCCTGAGGGAGAAGTCCTCTACCGGGTTGTCGATCCGGCCAGCGTCGACAACAGCATCTGCTGGATGCGCAAGTCTGAGTTCGAAAAACTCAAGAACAAAGACGATTGGAGGCGCCACTTTGCAGTGAAAGCCAACTGGAACGCAAACGGCGAGTTTGTGACGTACACCGTGCCGCGTGGCGGCCTTCAGGTCTGGGAGGGTCCTGCTGCCTCCCAAGCATACAAGGACGCTACGGGTGCCGCTCGCTACGTTCTCGAGGGTGGATACTCCCAGATCGTACTGGATCCCGCGCATCTTGACGTCACACAACTGGGGCAGCGCCAACTGACCGGTTGGGGATACTCCAGCCCCAGTTCCGTCAGCATGATTGGCGTGCCCACATTGAAGAACAACTGGTACGGGAAGTGATCATGCCGACTCCACTGCTGCCTCAGGAAATCCACCTCTTGGAGCGATACAGCTCGAAGACATACTTTGACGCCATGCGCACAGCTTGGGAGCAGATGTTGCAACATGCGGAGGCGAGTCTTGAGGCGTTTGTTGGCAGACTCCCCCTTGATTACCGCAGCCGGCCACTTCCCGAGCAGCCCGACATTGTCTGGGGCGAAAGGGTTCTGCCCAATCTTCGGAACACGGCGGAAGCCCTCAACAATGCTTATATCCAGCTGACTCACGGAGAGATACAGGCACTTGGAACCTCCGGCCTGATCCAAAGCGACTTCTCGGGGTTCTCCCGGGATTACAGTGCCACCTGGATGGATGAACCCCAAGTGGTCGAGAGAGTCGGCGGCGGAAGTGCAGTGTTCTGGAAATGGCTTGCGCTTGCGCTCCAGCACGCCGCGAATATTGAGTTTACCGTAGGCGCATACTGGAAGAAGGGCGACCTGGGCGTTCGTTACGATCCGATTGCACGCGGTGCGCTTGAAGGCCCTACGCAGTGGACCCGCTACTCGCTCTCAAAAACGCGGACAGCGACAACAGACGAGGTGGTCACCGAAACAGGCATCTACCTGCCGCTGCTGGACGCCAGCTGCGCCGCCTTCATGATCGAGGGTGCGCTCGCGCCGCCAGCCAGTATCGGCTACGACCCTGAAACGATGCAAAACGTCTCCGAAATGGCATGCACTTGGATACTAGTCGAGCGCACGACGGAAAATAACGTCGAAGACGGGCTATCCGACCTTCTCGGAGACAACGAGATCAGGATCAGACGCCAGAAGGCAGGCCAGGAATGTCCGCGGTCCGGATGGTGGCACACGCCCGCGCGATCAGAATCGCGCCACTATTTCAACAAAGGCGACGTATTTCCGTCCTTCGAAGAAGATTATGGCGATACGCTCTGGCAATGGGCACAAAATCAGGAAAGTCCAAAGTTGTAAGGAAAGCCTGATCAAGCTTGCGTAGCGGATGCGGAACCGGACGAAGCTGAACATGGACGTTGCGCACCACTGGCAGGAGGCACTCGCAACGCTGTCCCGGCTTGGACCGACCAGCTTTTTGTAGACACCCGCAGGCCATAATTCATGGCAACAGCAGAGGTGTTTATGAGCAGCAAGCAGTACACGGATGAGTTCCGGGCCGAGGCAGTGAAGCAGGTCCTGGCGTACGCTTCCCCGAACCACAGACACCCCATAAGTAGAACTTTCCGGCATGTTTTCCCCAGCCAGGAGGTTCCATGAAGAAGTCCCGTTTCACTGAGACCCAGATCGTCTCGATCCTCAAGCAGGCCGACGCCGGCGTGCCGGTCAAGGACATCTGCCGGCAGGCCGGCATCAGCGTGCCGACCTATTACAAATGGAAGTCAAAGTACGGCGGGCTCGAGGCCTCGGAGTTGCGACGGGTCAAGGACCTGGAAGCCGAGAACGCCAGGCTCAAGCGGATGTACGCCGAGCTGGCGCTCGACAACGCGGCGATGAAGGACCTGATCGCAAAAAAACTGTAGGGCCGGAGCAGAAGCGCGAGGCCGTGCGGTACCTGGTCGAGGTGCACGCACGGCCCCTGAGCCGGTCCTGTGAGTGCGTTGGGTTGTCGCGGGCAGCGTGGTACCAGCCGCCGGTGCACTGGACGGTACGGGATGCCGAGATCATCGCGGCCCTGGCCGAGGTGGTCGAGAATCGCCCGAGCCGCGGCTTCTGGAAGTGTTGCAAGGTCCTGCGCCGTGCGCGGCCGGACTGGAACCACAAGCGAATCTACCGGGTGTACAAGGCGATGAAGCTCAATCTGCGCCGCAAGGCCAAGCAGCGGCTGCCCAAGCGCGAACGCGTACCGCTCTACGTTCCCCTGCTTCCCGATGCCGTCTGGTCAGCGGATTTCATGGCCGACGCGCTGGCGTGTGGCCGCCGCTCCCGGACCTTCAACGTGGTCGACGACTTCAACCGCGAGGCGCTGCACATCGAGGTCGACACCTCGATCTCGTCCACACGTCTGATCCGCATCTTCGAGCAGCTCAAGCGTGACCACGGTCTGCCGCAGGTCCTGCGCACCGACAACGGCCCGGAGTTCCTGGGCGAGGCCTTCGTGCAGTGGGCCAAGCTCAACGGCATGGCGATCCGGTACATCCAGCCCGGCAAGCCCAACCAGAACGCCTACATCGAACGCTTCAACCGGACCTTCCGCGAGGAGGTCCTGGATCAGCACCTGTTCGCCCGCCTCGATGACGTGCGCGAGGCGGCGTACTGGTGGATGCTCGAGTACAACGAGGAGCGTCCCCATGACTCGCTCGGCGACATGACGCCGGTCGAGTACCGTCTAGCCGCCGAAGGTTCTACTTTTGAAATGTCTGCTTGACGGGGAAGCTTACGCAAGCGCTTTCGCATCTCATCATCGAGCACGAAAGTGAATGGTCCGGGCCAATGGACAAATGGGATGCCATCGATGATCTGATCCCGGAGCCGCGGAAGAAGGATTGGGGAAAAGAGAAGACGCGGATCAGATCGTTGCTCTGGTGGGACGACGTTAAGGGAAAGCATGGATCGAGCAACGATGAGCCTCTAGTCGCGTATAACTTCCATCCGGTTGGTTTGATAGCAAATTTCGCGTGCAACTGCCGTTGCTTGAACATTGATAAATTCCTCGAGAACTACAAGGCAAGGCACGGTGAGTTCGCGAACTCCCCAGGGCAACAACTTGACGCTGTATCTGAAGGACACCTTCGAGTCTTGGTCGAAGGGATCGTTGACTACTACACCACGGAGGAGCAAGAGTGCTTCATCCCTCATGTGGCGTACATGCTGGCGACTGCGCGACATGAAACATTGTGGAAAGGCGTCTTCTTCGAACCCAGAACAGAAGGCGGATCGCGCTCATATTTCAACGAGTACGACCCCGTACTTGCAAGCACTCAAGCGCATCGAGACCGGGCGACAAGCATGGAAAACACCAACGAAGGTGATGGATACAAGTATCGAGGTAGAGGGTACGTCCAACTTACCTGGAAGGTGAATTATCGATTGTGCGGAAAGCACCTCGGTATTGATTTGATCAATCAACCCGACCTAGCACTGGAGCCTAAACACGCCGCTGGCTGCATGATTTATGGCATGTTTTCAGGCATATTCACGGGCGCTCGAATAAGTCGTTACGTCAACGAGTCCTCCACGGACTATTTCAACGCAAGGCGCGTGATTAACGGAACCGACAAGGCGGCGACCATACAGGCCTATGCGGAGATGTTCGAGGAAATACTTGAGGCATCAAGATGCTAATGCGCGAGTACGCCATGTTCATAGTCAAAACCATGCTGCTGTTATCGCTTCCGGCTTGTCAGGATCTAAGCGCAATCCAAGAGGCTTCGGGGCCAGCACCAGCACAACAGGATGGGGCAGATCTCGTGGCAGGCGCATCGACATCAAGCACTTTTGAAGATGTTAGTTTACTAGCTACCGAACAGGGGCTTATCGGTAGCCACGGCTCAAATTTCTCTTATATAGACAAAGATGCAAAGGGAAATCTCTTGGTCGTTCATGAAACATTTTCGTCTCGCACTCAGTACAAGACCCTCACGCCGGTTATCGATACCCAATCCAGCAGTATCTTTATCGACTGCACACTGATCCGTTCTAGCGAGGATATCGAAATTATTGCCGTCGGTAACTATTGCAGAGGCAGGTCAATAGCCACTAGCGATGCGATCGATGACGCCGTCAGCGACCAGTGGACACGCGCCTACTCATCATCTTTGCCATGGCTGAATGACGCTGCAGCCAAAGTAGAATGCGCACAACCGAAAGGGCTCGACTTTATGGGATTTCGAATTCTCAGGTGTCAGGAAGGAGAAGATAATGGAACTACGACGAACGTTGCCACGCATGTGCTGTCATCAGATCTGGTCGTTAAACTATCGATGAGAGGATTCGAGTTTGCAGGCAGCATAAGGAATGAGGATTCCCTTGTATTTTGGCGCCTCAATGAATCCTCACATCATGAAATCGTCCAAGAGGTTGTGCGCTGACGGCGTAAGCTTCCCATCAAATGGGCACCCCCAAAGTAGAGAGCTTGGCAGCGCGGCGTGCAGCAGCCGCACGCCGGCGGCCTCTTGGACACCGGCTCGACCGCCTTCCCCGACGGCCACGCGCCCGGGCGACGCCACCTCCGGCACCTGGGTGCCGGTGGCCGAGTGGCTGGCCGGCCCCAACTGGGGTTCGCACTTCCTGCCGCGCATCGGCGCCGAGGTGCTGGTCGAGTTCCTGCACGGCGACCTCGACCAGCCGCGGATCACCGGCCAGTTGTACAACGGTGAAGTCGCCCCACCCTTCGCACTGGCCGATGCCAGCAACCACCCGGGCACGCTCAGCGGGCTGCACTCGCAGGCCCACGATGGCGATGGCAGCCAGCAGTGGGTCGTGGATGACGCCACCGGCCAGTTGCGTTCGCGCCTGCACACCACGCTGGCCGACAGCCGGCTGGAACTGGGTTACCTGATCCAGCACGGCGACGGCCAGCGCGGCGGGCTGCGCGGACAGGGCTTCGAGCTGGCGACCGGCGGCTGGGGCAATGTGCACGCACCGCAGGGATTGCTGCTGTCGACGACAGCGCGGAATGACGCGGCATCGACGCAGCTCGACATCGCCGAGGCCGTGGCCCAGTTCAAGGGCGCCGAGCGCACGGCGCAGGCGCTGCACGAAACGGCCCTGCAGCAGCAGGTTCCCGGGCTCGCGGCCAACGAGCAACACACCGCGCTGCGCGAGGTGATCGATCCGCAGGAGCAAGGCAAGCACGAAGGGCCGGTGAACAATCAGCCGGCGATGAAACCCGGCCCCGGCAGCCGCGAAGGCGAAACGCCGGTGGAGCGCTTTGCCGAGCCGGTGCTGGTGGCCGAAGGCCCTGACCGCATCGCGTGGACGACGCCAGCCAGCGCGCTGGCCTATGCCGGTGGCAACCTGCACCTGACCAGCCAGGACGATGCGCACTTTGCTGCCGGGCAGACGTTTGCGGCGGTATCAGGCCGGCACGGCGCCCTGCTCGCCCAGGCTGGCGACCTGCGCGTGATCGCCGCCAACGGTCCGGTCAGCCTGCAGGCGCACACCGGGGAACTGGAACTGCTGGCCGACCAGTCGGTGACGGTCACCGCCACGGATGAGCGCATCGACGTGCTGGCCAAGGACAAGATCGTGCTGCAGGCCGGGCAGACGCGGGTGACGCTTGAAGGCGCGAACATCACGTTCGAGTGTCCGGGGGAGTTCAGGGTCAAGGCGAGCCAGCATCCGTTCATGGCAGGCAGCAACAACGCTGCGGGGCTTCCCAAGCTCCCCGACGTCACGCTGCCACCCGATGCCTTGCATCTGGATCATCGATACCATGACGACGAAGGCCTGTCCGGCGCTGAGTACCACGTCAAGCTTTCGGGCGGACGCGAGATCCACGGGGTCCTGGATGGCAACGGTCAAGTAACGATTCCCGACGTTCCGTTCGGCCAAGCGGAAGTTACGTTCTCCCCGATGGATAGTGCTTTCGATCGTAAGGATCAGACCCCTACCCCGAACCACAACGCGCAGCCTGGCGACAAGGACATCAAGGCGATCGCTGATCGGTACCTGGGAAGCGCGCCAAGCAACCCGTTCGATGCGGCACTGGTAGAACATGTATGAGCATGTCACCCGATGACCGCATCTATGACGGGGGAACGTTGCCGGAAATCGTTATCACGGGAGAGGCGCCTGGCGGGCTGAGCTGGAGCAGGTTCCGTGCGCTTTCGGCCGAAGCGGGCGGCTGGCTCTGGGGCACCGTGCAGGGCGCGTTCAACGAGAAGGCATCCTTCTCGCAGATCATCGTGGATGCCGTCATCGGCATGATCCCGATCGTCGGGGACGTGACCGCTGTGCGCGACATCATCGCGGTCAGCGTCCGACTGGTCGACGACCCGGAAGCTCGGGAAGACACCTGGGAGTGGGTGTTGCTGGTCGTGCTGGTCGTGGCCCTGATTCCGGTGGTGGGTGGCGTTGTCAAAGGCGTCGGACGCATCCTGATCAAGGTGGTCAAGGCGGCCTCCGGTCTCTCCGGCGCGGCTCGCGCGGCGCACCTCGCCGAAGGTGCGCGCGAGATCACCGCGTTCCTCAACCGCATCGGCCTAGGCAACGCCGAGCGTTGGCTCTTGCAGCTGAAATTCGCCGATCACCAAGCGGACATCATCGGGCACTTCAATGCGCTCATGAACACGATGTCCATGGCCCTGCGGCAGATCAAGGACAGGATGGGCCGCATGATGCCCATCGGCCTCGGTCGCAGGATCGACGCCCTACGTCAGGGCATCGCCGAGCTTCAGGCGATGGGTAGCCGCATGATCCCCCGAGCGGTCAAGGAACTCGACCAACAGTTGCGCGAGTTGCAGGCGTTCGTTCGGTCGGGCGGCGAAACCACCAGCCGCCAGTCCCTGCATCGCGTGGCCACTGGCGAACGCGCCGTGACCCGTGCCGACGAGGCTAGACTCATTGAAAATGGCGCATTGCCTGTTCGGTCGAGCCGGGGCGGGTTCCAAGGCCTCGAGGCGGTTGAGGGCATGCCCGAAACTTGGGGTGGATACCGACCGGAATCAGGCTATCCGGACCTGGCCGCATATTCGGACAATGGCACACTGCCTGACATTGCCGCCTACTCCGGTCGCATCGTCAACCGCGAACTGAAGGACGGAGAGAAGATCTATCGCCTGTTCGGTCCCGGCGGTGCTACCCATGGTGTGGATGTCGGAGGCAGCAATCCCGGTGGTGCCTGGTGGGGACTAGGCGAGCCGCCACGCACCGCCAAAAAGTGGCGTGAGCAGGCTGCCGTGCTAGATGAATGGAACCGGGATGGCTACATCCTCATCGGCACGGTACGTGGGAATGGACCTAAAACAGCTGTCGGCGCGATTGCGGAACAAGGAGGGACACAACTGCCGGGCCAGTACCTTCCGGGCGGCGGCACGCAGGCAAACTTCCGCTTTGATCGTGCGTCATCCGCGCAGTTGCAGACTCTGGCTAACGACGTCATAGCAAGTGGCCGCCCCGCCACATGGACCGATCCGGTAAGCGGCATCGCCTTCGAGATCAGACCTACCGGCTGGACCGACGCCAACGGCGTGTGGGGGTACTTACATCCACCCAGCGCCGGTACGGTACAGACTGCGCGCCTCGGTGCACGCGAACAGGCCAGCAAAGAACACCACGAGGTTGTAATCACCCCATGAATGCCCCACTCGCCCGCGAAGATGTACTGCAGCCGGACGACCATGAGCGCAAGCAAATCTTCTACTGGCTCAAGCAGGTTTCGTCATGGACTGCATGGAATCGTATCCTCACCTCCTACAAAGCATGGGCAGACGTGGCGGAGAAGAGCGTCCGCATCGCCGACAACACCGGAGTACTAGTCAAGTCCAGTATTCGGCATAACGACTATGTTTTCATCCTGAACGGCCTCGCTCATTTCGAGGAGGGAGTAGAGCGCCTACGCCAAGGCGACAAGCGTGTTTTCCAGTACAACGCCCACGGCGAATTCGTCATGGCGGGCCGTGCACCGCGCTATTGGGGCACCATGATCTGGGGCCGCGGCGAGATGCAGACCGATTACGAAAACACGCCCCACTGGGACGATTTTGAGCAAACACTGAAAGAGTTCAATGCAATATCAGGCGAGTGCGCAGTATTTATTCTAGAAAAAGAAAGACTCGATGCACCTGCACCAAACTTTTACGGCATCTGGCAGCAAGAAAGCATGCCAAAGCTACCCTTTCCAACGTCACTTCCCGATGTTCCTGACCCTGCCGAGGATGTTCTAATTTGCACCGGAAAGACCCTCCCGTTTTCGGGGATATGGGAGCCGGTTGAAGTCCCAAAGCCCAAGGGCTTCAGCCTGTTCAAGCATCCGCCTCCGCGCGGCCCGTTTCCCATCATCGGCTGCATGAACTATCTGCATGGCGGTTCCGCCGCACCACGCGCCACACAAAGAACAGGCGATAGCGAAGAACTCCACCACGCCGATGTTACCTGGCGCCTACTGTGGCGAGACAACCGCTATGAAGACGGCGCCGTCCCCAACGAAGAGTGCGAGTATCGCTTCCTGCAGCCGGTATCCTTCACGCCGACCCGGGCAGCTGAGGTCGCGCTCAGTTCGATCAAGAGCAATCCGCTTGTAACCGCCAGAAGCGGGCACTCGGCACCCCATTCAGGCCGCTGGTTGCCCGAGGACGATTTGGCTGGGGCCATCGAGCTTCAAACCGGCCAGACGCTGCCCTTCCGTGACGGGCGCTCCATCCTTTGGACACTCGCAGATCGGCGTTGATCCGACCGGAATATGGATGTCGCTCAGCCGTGGCAAGAAGCCTCGGTATCGCTGGCAAAACTGTCGTCCGAGTGTCGGCTGGCCCAACGGATCGAAGGTCCCGGCGGTGACGCGCGCTGGACCGACGCCAATGGCGTATTTCGAGGTTCGAACATGGACGTTGCACAGCAGTGGCAGGAAGCACTCGCATCGCTGGCCCGGCTTTCGCCAGGACAGCGCACCATCCGTTTGCTCGAGGCACCCGGCGGTGACCCGCCTGCGGTCTTGGGCCAGCTCGCCTCCGAGGCGATCGTCGAACGCTTCTCGGGCCGCGAGGCGGTGTGTGAGGGTTTCCGCTTCGAGATCGCCGTGCTGTCGTCGTCGGCCGAGCTGGACCTTGCGCCGCTGCTCGGCCAGCCGCTGGGCCTGCGCCTGGAGGGGCCTTACAAACAGTTACGCTGCAAGGCGGACCCACTTTAATAGCATCTGGATCTCAGGTGTATTCACCCCAGTAGATGAGGACTCTCTACAGTGAATAATACAATCTCTCAACTTACATTGATGCTTGCCCTTCTCGCGGTGTCGGCATCGCATGCGGTAACGGGTAATCACGCCAACCATCCTCCAGTTCTGGCTGCACCTACGCTTGAGATAGATTTTCCTTTCAGCCGATCCCTCATACAGTTTTTTTACATCCCTCGATCCGACGAAGACCCTACGGTCGAGGTATATCTTTCTTATCGATCTCACGATGATGTAAAGACGATACACCTCGAGACCATCGAACCGGAGGGCAGAGCCGGCAACATAGAGTCTGCTTTTACTCTTGATGCGGACAAGGATCGCAAGCGCGAACTTTTTATAATAGCGTCTTGGCCTATCAGTCATCCCGCGATTGGCACAGAAGGTACGCTGTATAAAATATATGTATATCGCAGCCTTTCTAACAAGACGGAAGAGCCGATTCTCGAGAGAGCGAAAGATATCGAAAGCAAACTCGGATCTGGCCTCGATGGCACACGAGAAGGTGTAAAGATTTCTTTTCCCTACAAGGACTATGCATCTATTCGGTCCGCGCTCGCCCGTTGATTCCCTGAGGTCTACCACCTTTACCTGCTGCTCGGCCCGGTCCGCTTCCACCGCCTCGACGCCACCGAGTCCGGCGACGCGATCAGCGTCTTCCGCGACCGTCTGCAGACCACGCCCACGGCACGTGCGATCAGCAGTTGGCAGACCGAACAGGTCGCCGCCCTGGCGGCGCAGGCCGAAGCCGATGCGACGGGCCTGCCGCCGCTGGAGGTCTTCACCGAACCGCGTTCGGGGCGCTTCACCAACACCGCCCAGGCGCAGCTGCAGGCCGACCTGCAGCTCGACGCATTGCGCGTGGCGCGCCAGCTGCAGGCCGGTGCCGGCAGTGCCCGCGTGCTGGCGCCCGGATCGGCGTTCACGCTGACCCGACACGAAAGGCCACGGCGGCCAAGCCTTCGTGGTGCTGGCGGTCGAGCACAGTGCCTGCAACAACTTCGAGGGCGGCATGGCCGAGCTGCTGGGCCGCCTGGGCCTGGGCGACGAGGCCGAACGCCATGACTACCGAAATCGTTTCGTCGCGGTGCCGATGGGCACGACAATCGTGCCGTTGGAACGGCCGCCGGTGCGCAGCCACGGTCCGCAGACGGCGCGCGTCGTCGGCCTGCCCGATGCCGCAGTCACCCCCACCCGCGAGCACCAGGTGCGGATCCAATTCGCGTGGCAGCGTGGCGCGCAGCCTAATGCGGGTGGCCTCTCGGACACCGGCTCGACCGCGTTCCCCGCCGGCCACGCTCCGGGCGACGCCACGCCCGGCACCTGGGTGCCGGTAGCCGAGTGGCTGGCCGGCCCCAACTGGGGCTCGCACTTCCTGCCGCGCATCGGCGCCGAGGTGCTGGTCGAGTTCCTGCACGGCGACCTGGACCAGCCGCGGATCACCGGCCAGTTGTACAACGGTGAAGTCGCCCCACCCTTCGCACTGGCCGATGCCAGCAACCACCCGGGCACGCTCAGCGGGCTGCACTCGCAGGCCCACGGCCAGCAGTGGGTGATGGACGACGCCACCGGCCAGCTGCGTTCGCGCCTGCACACCACGCTGGCCGACAGCCGCCTTGAGCTGGGTTACCTGATCCAGCACGGCGACGGCCAGCGCGGCGGGCTGCGCGGACAGGGCTTCGAGCTGGCGACCGGCGGCTGGGGCAATGTGCACGCACCGCAGGGATTGCTGCTGTCGACGACAGCGCGGAATGACGCGGCATCGACGCAGCTCGACATCGCCGAGGCCGTGGCCCAGTTCAAGGGCGCCGAGCGTACGGCGCAGGCGCTGCATGAAACGGCCACCCAGCAGCAGGTGCCAGGGCTGATGGCCAACGAAATGCAGACCGCACTGCGTGAGGTGATCGATCCGCAGGAGCAAGGTCGACACGAAGGCGCTGTAAACGGCCAGCCGGCAGTGAAGCCCGGCTCCGACAGCCGCGAAGGCGAAACGCCGGTGGAGCGCTTTGCCGAGCCGGTGCTGGTGGCCGAAGGCCCTGACCGCATCGCGTGGACGACTCCGGCCAGCGCGCTGGCCTATGCCGGTGGCAACCTGCACCTGACCAGCCAGGACGATGCGCATGTGGCCGCGGGACAGACGTTCGCGGCTGTGTCAGGCAGGCACGGCGCCCTGCTCGCCCAGGCTGGTGACCTGCGCGTGATTGCCGCCAACGGTCCGGTCAGCCTGCAGGCGCACACAGGGGAACTGGAACTGCTGGCAGACCAGTCGGTGACGGTCACCGCCACCGACGAGCGCATCGACGTACTCGCCAAGGACAAGATCGTGCTGCAGGCCGGGCAGACGCGGGTGACGCTTGAAGGCGCGAACATCACGTTCGAGTGCCCGGGGACCTTCACGGTCAAGGCCAGCCAGCATCCGTTCCGCGGCGGAAGCAGCGGAGACGTCCGGATGTCGCTGCCCGATGGCGTGGTCAAAATCCAGCCCGACCGCATGCTCGATTTCTCCGGCTGACCAACGATCAAGGAAGACGCATGGCCGACGCACCCAAGGATCCAAAACCGCTGCGCAAGATCGTCTATCCGTTCCCGAAAACGGACGCCAGCGATCCCGCGCAACCCAAGCAAGTCGAAGTCAAGGACGCCGACGACTACTTCAAGGCCCTGTCGCAAGCGCAGGACGGCTTCTATCCCATCGGCTACAACGGCCAATGGCATGGCGGTGTCCATTTCGGGGCGGAAACCGGTACCGCACTGGCGCAGGACGGCGGCATTCGCTGCATCGCGGATGGCGAGGTCATTGCCTATCGCATCGATGAGGCGTACCCCACCGTCGAGTACACAACCTGTGCCGCTGCAACGTATTCCCGGGGGTTCTCGCTGGTGCGACACCGGCTGCAACTTCCCCTGGCACCTCCAGCCGGCCAGAGCAACCAGAACGGCCGGGCCGGCGCCAACAACACATCAGGCACGACCGCGCAGACGCAGGCGGAACCCTCCCTGGTGTTCTACAGCCTGTACATGCATCTGCGAAACTGGAAGGCGTACGAAGCCGACGTCAAGCTCAAGCGGCCGGGCTTCTGGGATGGCGACAAGGAATATGTGGTTGGCGAGAAAGCCAAGGACAAGGAGGAGGCGCTGGCTCCCGGCCAAACCGGCCTGCGGGTCCGTGACAGCAGCCATGTGGCGATCGCAATCCTTCCGCGCGGCACGCGCCTGAAGCTGGGGGCCGCCGTCGCGGGGCGTTCCGGCTTCCACGAGATCGCAAGCATTACCTCGGGCGACACCATTCCTTCCGGACAGCATACGGGGCGCGCCTATCTTCCAGAGCTGGACCCGATCACCACGCCCAGCGCCAAGGGCACGGTTGTCGTGCTGGCAAAGCCTGTCGAAATCAAGGCAGGCGATCTGATGGGCCATCCCGGCCAATATCAGCGCTACAGCGACATGAACCCGCTCGCCACGACCTGCACGGATCGGCCACTGGTGCAGCTTGACATCTTCACTGGGGAAGACCTCGAGGACTTCATCGAGAAGAGCCGGGCGCGCGACGTGCAACTGGACGCAAAGCAAAAGACGTTGCTGCACATCAAGCCGGGGGCCCGGTTCGTTCAACCCGCCGAAGCGGATGTCGACCTGCCTGCCGGTGAGGCCGCTGCCTTCACGGACGGCGATACTTCTGACCGCTGGGTGAAAGGTCGGCGTGGCACCCTCCAGACAGTCGAAAGGACAACGTTGGGTGTCATCACAATGGCGACCCGCACCTATCCCAACGGCAGCATCTTCATCACGGCAGTCAACCCAAGCAACGGCAACGAATTGACCCTGGAGCAATACAACGCCCTGCCCAACGCCGATCAAGGCGCCTACAGCCAGCGCAAGGTACTGACTCCGGCGGCCGGTGACATTTGGCTGGACAGGAACGCAGCGAACGCGTCCGACATGGTCCAAGGCCCCGCTCGCGTCTGGTCGGAATTCCCCCTGACGGTCGCCAACGCGGCCGGGGAAGCGACCGAGCACTCCCGCGTCGTTGCAATCAAATCAGTCGAGGCGACCGCCAAGGACGCGGACGGTACGCGCTGGCTCCTGGCGGACGCCGGAGGCGGCACAACGGGAACCCTGCAAGGCTGGGTCCGGGAAAAGGATCATCCGAACGTCGTTCTGTGTTCGCCTTGGGCATGGCCCGGCTTCGTGCTGATGGACACTGGCTCATTGCAGCCCAAAGACCTGTACGGCCGCATGCTCACGCAGACCCGCCAGGCGCAGGCGAGCGAACGGGACAAGATGGAAACCCTGAGCCAAAGCGCGGAAAAAGGCCCGCTGTTCGACGCACTGTGCAAGGCGATCGATGCGGACGGAAAGGACGGGATCACTCCGATGGAGTTGCGCAGCGCGCTCGGCAAGCCTTGGCTGGCGCAGGCCCTCTCGCGGTTGGCGATCATGCATCACAGCGAATGGGCAGGTCCGATGGATCGTTGGGACGCGATCGATGAACTGATCCCGGAGCCGCGCAAGGAAGACTGGGAGAAGGAAAAGGGCCGGATCCGGGAACTGCAGTTCTGGGACGACGTCAAAGGCAAGAGCGGGTTCCCGACGGAGCTCAGAGCGCATCATCTACACCCTATAGGGTTAGTCGAGAACTTCTCAGATTCGTGCCCCGAAAGCTGTAAGGTTGACTACTTCGAGCTTCAGACGTCACCCGGACCATTCAGGGTTTCAAAAGAATCATTTGAGTACATTCTTGGCGTCGAAAAATACGAAGAGTTTCCGTATGTCCCAAGTGGCAAGTCTGCGAGCGGAATCACCATCGGCTATGGTTATGACCTAGGCCACCAAACCGAATTCGTTGTTAGGATTGATCTCCAAGGACTTTATACTGCAGAGCAAATTGACGGCCTTGTAGCGGTTCTTGGAAAAACACAGCAGTCCGCAAGAGATTCTCTCTCGACCGTCTCAGACTACTCAATCTCAAAAGGTGATGCAATGACGCTCGCCCTCAGAATGAAGAGACGCTATGCCGAGCAAGTGGTCGAAGTTTACCCAAAGGCTGTCGATTTCCACCCTCATTGCCAAGGAGCTTTGCTTTCGCTTGTAATCAATCGCGGCAACTCGTTTACCAAGCCGAGCGAGGCATCCAGATTAGAGATGAAACAGATCAAGGAAGATTTTGACAATAATACTCCGGAAAAAATTCGGGAGCGCATCAGATCTATGAAACGTCTATGGGAAAACACCGGGCAAGGCGGATTGCTTACACGGAGAGACAAAGAAGCCGAATTTTTTGAGAGGGGCCTGAAATGCGATTGCTGGGAATAATTCTTGTCATGTTAGCCCCTTCCACGGCCAACGCGGAAGAGGTATTTCGTAATTGCGATGGAGTCACCAATCAGGAAATATCTGAATGCATTGAGTCACGCTACAAAATCTCAGATTCTCAGCTGAATGCGGTCTACCAGAAAAAACTTTCGACGATCTCAGCCAAGCAGAGAAAACAGTTCATCGAAACTCAACGGGCTTGGATATCTTTCAAAGAAAGACACTGCGATATCGTCTATGAATCAATTTCTCCAGGGCAGGAAGCGCCAATAGAGAAATATATTTGCTTGTGGAAGGCGACAGATGATCGGGTGCGAGAAATAAATAGAATTGGTGGCAGTACTATAAATGACGAGTTCTATAATTTCGTTCTCTCACTGCAAACATTAGGATTTTCACGCTCTGAAATGCTTTCAAAACTAAGAGATCGGTATATCAACGAAGAAGGTGGCTGGCAAGATTATGCCGATCAAAATTGTCGTTTTACTGAGCTGATCAGTTCGGAGAATTTTGAGATCTGCATGGCCAGGCTTGCCGCACAAAGAGGCAGCAACTAGAAGGTCCGCTGCGACACCGTCCAAACGATCGAGAAATAAACGTCCTGATTAGCCCCCGACCAATATGACGTCAATCCGCAGAAGTGGCAGAAGCGATGAGCAACGTCGATGAGGGGAAGCGCGGCATGGAGAACGCGCTGCGGGCCAAGCCCGAGGACGTTCGTGATCAATACGAGCGCCAGCTCAAGGACCTGCAGGAAGCCTACGGCGAGGCCATGCTGGAGTTGCGCGCTCGAAAAAAATTGGTGTCCCTGTTGGGTAAGGACGAGACCTGATGGTCTCGATCCAGCAGGAACTGCGGGACGATGGCTTTGAGGTCTCGATGGTGAAGCTGTGCCGGTGGTTTGGGGTGGCACGACGGAGCATGTACTACCACCCGACGAAGACGCCGCCGAAGATCCGGCCCGAGTTGGCCGAGCCGATCAAGGCGATGATTGAGGAAGAGCCATCGTTCGGCTATCGGACGGTCGCGGCGCTGCTGGAGATGAACAAGACACGGTGCAGCGAATCTTCCAGCTGAAGGGCTGGCAGGTAAGGAGGCGGGCGGTCGGATGCCGCCACGGATCCAGGCGTTGCCGTCGGTCGCGCAAGCGCCTGGCGAGCGGTGGGCGACGCACCTGTGCCGGATCTGGGGTGGCCGCGACAACTGGCTGACCTTGGCCCTGGTGATCGATTGCTACACCCGGCAACTGCTTGGCTGGCACCTGTCGCGCAGCGGCAAGGCCAGCACCGCAACCGCCGCGCTGGATCAGGCGTTGATCGCGCGGTTCGGGACCTTGGGACGGGTGCAAACACCGTTCCTGCTGCGCTCCGACAACGGCCTGGTGTTCACCAGTCGCGACTACACACGACTGGTGCGCAGCTACGGCTTGAAGCAGGAGTTCATCACCCCGCACTGCCCGCAGCAGAACGGAATGGTGGAGCAGGTCATCCGCACGTTGAAGGAACAGTGCGCACATCGACACCGCTTCGAAAGCCAGCAGCACGCCAGTCGGGTGATCGGCGACTGGAGCCAGTTCTACAACCACCGGCGCCCGCACCAGGCACTGGGCATGAAGACACCCGCTGAGGCATATGATTTAGCGGCCTGACCTGAGCAGAAACCGCTGGGTCATTACACAGTCACGGACTGAGCCCGCACCGAACTCAACTTCACGCCAACGCCGCGGCTTCCCTGACGGAGGCGCCACTCACTGCATCGGGCAGGCAGGATCGCCACGATGCTTCGCGCACAGCTTCTGCCGACAGCGAATGCCGGCCGTGGTATTGGCCGCGGGGCAGGACCGCAACTGCCTCTGCAGGTTTGCCGAACTCTGGTTGGCCACGGCGACTTCGCTGCTGGCCGAGGATCCAGGCTCCGCCGATGGCGCCTTGCTCAATTGCGCGACCAGCTCATCCAGGGTTTGCGGGCCGGTGCCGCCAGCGTGGGCCTTGTCAGGCTGTTCGCGGATGTTCGCCATCAGGACGGCAAGCAGGTCCGCCTTCTCGTCCGCTGTTTGCGCGCGCGGACGCGCGGTCCGCCTGGCGCTTGCCGATGTGCCACCCCGGCTTGCCGTTGTTGCCGGCGCAGCTTCGGTGTTGAGCCCGAGCCGGCTTGCGAGGTCGGTTCCCGCCTCGCCTGCTTCGGCATTCGCGCCGATGTTGGACAGCGGGTCATCCGTCGAGGGCTGCCCGCCGTGCGCGGTCCCTCCATCCACGAGCACGGCCGTGGATGATCGGTCCACGACGCCTGACGGTGACAGGGGCGCATGGGCGACCTGCATCGACTCGGCCGAACCGCGATCGGACAGTGCCGCCCAGCCCGCGATCCCGATGGCGGCCAGGCCGGCGGCCAATACCCACGGCAAGAACCGCGGCCAAGGTTGCTGTTGACTCCCCTGCCCCGCGAGCTCCACGTCGAGCCTGCCGCCGGCCGCGCGCGCGCCCTCCTGTCCTCCAGGCGCGGGGCCGGATTCGAAAAGACTGGGGCGGGCTGGTTTGCGATCCTTGCTGTCCACGGGCGTGCCTGTTCTTTCCATGGCCGGGCTGTATATTCGCCAAGCATACTTCATCCCTCCCGCAAGACCACTCCGGTCCACGGACGAGACCAGACGACCCAGTGATCGCGCTATGGATGGCCCTGTTCTTCGCATTCGCATGCCTGCTGGCATGGCTTGCATACTTCGCCGACGTGCGGGAGCGGCTGCTTGCGTGGCTCCTTGCTCGACTGCGCGCAGCCGGCGGCCGGGCCAGGCATATCAGCGGCTCGGTGCAGCACCGCCTGGCTCGCAAATCGCAACGTGACCAACCTTCGCACCTTGCGGAAATCTTCCAGACGTATCGTCACCTGCTGTTGGCAGGGCTGCTCGTCATCGCGCTGCCGCCACTGCTGGTGCTGCTGTTCCGGCGCGAGGTGATCCTGGACGGATTCGAAGGCGTCGCCAGGCCGGTGGCCAGCGTAAAGCTCGAGGAACTCCTTCGTGGCGAGCGACTGGTGCCTCCTTCCCCGCCGCCTCCGGAAGTGTTCATGACCGCAGAAGTCGAGGAGGTCCGGCCGATGACGGCGACCGCGGACCGCAAGTGGGATCAGCTGGATGCGGAGTTCACCCAGCGGCTGCTTGCGATCTACCAGGTCATGCGGGAGCAGCACGGATACGAAATGGTGCTGGTGGAGGGCTACCGCAGCCCAGCCCGGCAGGACCAGCTGGCGGCGCGTGGCCAGCACGTGACCCGGGCACGGGGCGGGCGGAGCTGGCACCAGTACGGCCTGGCCGCCGACAGCGCCTTCATGCGCGACGGCAAGCTGGTGATCACCGAGCGCGACCCCTGGGCGATGCGGGGTTACCAGTTGTATGGGCAAGTCGCCAGGGAGGCCGGGCTGGTCTGGGGCGGCGACTGGTCCAGCATCAAGGACCTGATGCATGTGGAACTGAGACGTGAAGGCGTGATGAAGCGATAGCCGCTCTGCTATCGTTACCCGTCGTTCATCGACGATGTCGATCCAGGGATTCGGGAGAACATCATGTCACGCCCTTTTATCTTGCTTGGAGACGCGCTCAGCCACGGTGGCACGGTCACGTCCGCTTCCGTGCAGAGTGATGTCGCCGGGCGTTCAATCGCCCGCGTCGGCGACGCCTGCGTCTGTTCGAAGCACGGCCCAACCACGATCGCCAGCGGCGATCCGACGCTGGTCATCGATGGCATGGCCGTCGCGCGCTCCGGGGACACCACCGCATGCGGCGCATCGTTGATGCCCAGCCAGGCCACCACCGGCATCCGTTGAACGGCCACGGGTTCCTGATCAACGGATGATGAGCAGACTTCTGCGCTTTCTCATGTGGCTGTTGCTGACCGCCCTGGTGGTCTGGGTGGTCGTCATCGGCTACTGGAAGATCGTGGGCGTACGTCCCGATGTCCGTGCCCTGGTGCTGTACCTCGGCGTCCTGCCGCTGGGTACGTTCGCGGTCCTGGCGCTGCTCAAGCACGGCCTTGCGAACGCCCGCAGCAAGGCCTCCAACGCGCAGGCTGACTCCTTGGACGCTGCAGGCGACGACGCAGCGACGGGTGGGGACGCCCCCGCAGGCGAGCCCGCCACGCCTGTCGGCATCCTGGCCAGTGCAATGCAACTGCCCGCGGGCAGCGACGTCGCGAGCGTGCTCGGGGCGATTGGAACGCCTGCGGCCCCGCAGCTGCATCAGAAACTCAAGGACGGGTCCGGTTATCCGGTGTTCGCCAGCTGGATCGACGACGTCGACACCGATGCGGTGATGCAGGCGTTTGAAGCCGCCGGCGGCAAAGACGCCGATATTCGCCGCCTCCCCGAAGAGCAACTCCGCGCCTTCGGCCTGATGCTGCCCGTCACGCAGGACCTGCTCGCCGAGGTGGTCGCAGAAGACTGGCTTGCTGCGCCACTCCCCTCGGTCAGCGGAGGACGCTCGACGGCCCCGCCTCCCGCCAGGCTGCAGGCCAGCATCCTCCTTCCTTCGGATTGGCCTTCCGCGATCCGGGAACTGGCGGTGGCCTGGTTCGTGGAAGAAGCACGCGCTGCCGGCATCCTCGCCGGACAGTTGGTTGCTGAGGTCATCCCGGCCTCTGGTAGCGACGAGGTCTGGCGCCACCTTTCGAAGATCGCATTGCCATCCTCCCCGCCCTCCCCCGCGCCGGTCCTGCATCTCGTACTGGCATGCCACTCCCAGCTCGGGGAACGCAGCGTCCAGCGGCTGGACCAGGCGGGGCAGCTGCTTTCGGCCATGCGCAGCGAAGGCATCGTGCCCGGTGAAGGCGCGGCCGGCGTCCTGCTGCTTGCAGCCGACGCGGACGGCGGGTTCGCGCTGCCGCCGAAGGCCGTGCTCCGCGCGCACGCCACCATGCGCCAGGGCGTGTCCTGGCAACCGCGCACGGCAGTCCAGCAAATGGAAGACCTTTTCGGGCAGGTTCTCGCGCGCGCACCGGGCGCGACCAGCGATGAAGTGAAGGCAATGGTCAGCGATGCCGACCTGCGCAAGTCGCGCGCGACCGCCGTTGCCGGATTCATGGATCGGGCCCTTGAGCACCTGGATCCCGAGAGCGACTGCATGGCCACGGGGAGCAGCTGTGGCCATGCGGGCATCGTGTCCCCGCTTTCCCTGATTGCATTGGCCGCCGAACGAGCGGCGGCAAATGACCAGCCCGTGCTTGCAGTGGCGGTTGCGGAACCCGACCAGCGCACCATCGCCCTTGTGTCTCCCCCTGAATCCCCGGCTGCCGATGAGACGGCCGAATCCTCCAGCAACCCGCAGGCAACATGAGCAGACTCCGCTATTTCCTCACCGACTATCGAACGATCACGGCGCTCGGGCTGCTGCTCGCCGGAGCCACCCTCTTCCTCGGCGTCGACGGCATGAAGCAGGTGGGCTTCTGGCTGCTGGTCGCCGGTGTCGTGATCACGCTGGTCTGGCTGCTGGTCTGGGGAATCCGCAGGATCCGTACGCGCCGGGCCGCGAACAAGCTTGACGACATGATGCGCGACCAGGCGGACACCGCCCTGGCGCATGCCAAGCCGGCCAGCCGCGCGGACACGGAGGTGCTGCGCGAAAAGATGCTCGAGGCGGTCAAGGCGATCAAGACTTCGCGCCTGGGCCAGGCCCGCGGCACCGCCGCGCTCTACGAACTGCCCTGGTACGTGATCATCGGCAATCCCGCAGCCGGCAAGAGCACGGCGGTGCTCAATTCCGGGCTGCAGTTTCCGTTCGAGGACAGCCGCAGCAACGTCATCCACGGCATCGGCGGCACCCGCAATTGCGACTGGTACTTCACCACCGAAGGCATCGTGCTCGATACCGCCGGCCGCTACACCGTCAGCGTCGAGGACCGGCTGGACTGGCTGACCTTCCTCGACCTGCTGCGCGCCAACCGGCCGATGGCCCCCATCAACGGCGTGATCATTGCCGCGAGCATCGCCGAACTCACCGGCAGCAAGCCAGAGTTCGCGATCGAGCTGGCCAAGAACCTGCGTCAGCGCGTGCAGGAGCTGACAGAGCGCCTGGAGGTATTCGCGCCGGTGTACGTGGTGTTCACCAAGGCCGACCTGATCGCCGGGTTCTCCGAGTTCTTCAGCACGCTCGATCCCGCGGAGCGTGAGAACGGCTGGGGTGCCACGCTGCCCTATGAAACCGGTGGAACGGCCGACGCACTCGTCTCGTTCGACACGCATTTCGACATCCTCTCCGACGGCCTGAAGGAAGTCGCGCTGTCCCAGCTTGGCATGCGCCGCGGCCAGGACTCCGGGCCGGCGCTGCTGACGCTGCCATTGGAGTTCGCGGCGATCAAACCCGCCCTGCGCACCTTCATCGCGACGCTGTTCGAAGAGAACCCCTACCAGTTCAAGCCGGTATTCCGCGGCTTCTACTTCACCAGCGCGATCCAGGAAGGCGCATCGGTCCATCGCGCCTCGGAGCGCATTTCCCGGCAGTTCGACCTCGGCCCGGCGCCCGCGGCAGAGGAAACACCGCCCGAGGATGGCTCGCAGGACGGCTTCTTCCTGAAGGGACTGTTCCGCAAGGTCGTTTTCGCCGATCGGCAGCTGGTCAAGCAGCACTCCACGCCGCGTCGCACGCGCCTGCGTTACGTCGCGTTCCTTGGCGCCGCCGCCGTGCTGGCCCTGGTCCTGGCCGGCTGGACCTGGTCGTATACGGCCAACCGCCAGTTCGCCTCCAACGTCACCGCGGACCTTGGGAAGGCGGTGGAGGTGCAGCAGGGCCGCGTCGATCTGAAATCGCGGATCGAGGCACTGCTGATCCTGCAACAGCGCCTGGAACAGCTCGAGCAATACCGCAAGGACAAGCCGCTGTCGCTCGGCCTGGGCCTGTACCAGGGCGGGCGCATCGAGGAGAAGGTCCGCCGCGAGTACTTCAACGGCATGCGCCAGATCATGCTGCAGCCCGTGACCGGGCGGCTTGAAGGCTTCATCGGCGATTTCGTCGCCAACGGCAGTTCGAGCCCGGCTGCGGATGTCCCTGAAGACGGCGCCCAGGAAGCCACCGATACGCTTTACCAGGAGGCGTCGGCCACGCGTCCCGATGACGGCTACGCCGCGCTGAAGGCCTATCTGATGCTTGGCGACCGGGCGCGAGTCGAACCCAGTGCCCTGTCCTCGGAGCTGACCCGGTTCTGGCGCAGCTGGCTGGAAGCCAACCGCGGCCAGATGACGCGCGAGGAAATGGTCCGCAACGCGGAGCGACTGATGACGTTCTACGTATCCCAGTCGTCCGCATCGGACTGGCCGGAGATCGAAACCAGGTTCGCGCTTGTCGACGACTCGCGCAACCTGCTGCGCGAGATCATGAAGGGCAAGCCCGCCGTCGAGCGCGTGTACGACGACGTCAAGACCCGAGCAGCCACCCGCTTCCCGACGATCACCGTCGACTATCTCGTCGGCCAGGACGTCAACAAGGGCGCGATCACCGGCAATTACGCGATCTCCGGCGCCTTCTCCCGCGCTGCATGGGAAGGCTACGTCGAGGACGCGATCAAGGAGGCCGCCAACACCCAGCTCAGCACCACCGACTGGGTGCTGGAAACCAGCGCGCCCACCGACCTGACCATCGCCGGGAGCCCGGAGCACATCGCCCAGGAGCTGACCGGTATGTACAAGACCGAGTACGCGCGGGAATGGCGACGCTTCGTCGACAACGTCGCAATCGCCGAGTTCCCGAGCTTCGACGCGGCGGTGACCCGGATGGACAGCCTGGGGGATCCGAAGAATTCCCCGCTGCTCAAGCTGATGACGCAGATCAACGAGAACACCATCTGGGACAACCCGAAGGCCCAGAGCGAACTCATGGGCAAGGCGCGCGAAGGCATCACCGGCTGGTTCGAGCGCGTGATCATGCGTCGCAACCCGACCTCGATCCCGGTTCGACTCGATCCGCAGACCGGTCGCCAGGAGCCCGTGCCAGCAGGCCCCGTGGGAAGCGAGTTCGCAGGTTTCGCGCGCTTGATGGCCGGGCGTGACGGCGGTGCGTCGATGCTCGGCAGCTACTTCGACGCACTGGGCGGGGTGCGGACGCGACTGAACGGCATTCGTACACGGGGCGCGACGGAAGCCGGCGCGAGCAAGCTGATGCAGGACACGCTGGCGTCGGGATCCGAGCTGTCGGAAGCACTGAAGCTGGTTGACGAGCAGATGCTCGACGGCATCGACGACGCGCAGAGGCAATCATTGCGCAGCCTGTTGCTGAGGCCGTTGACGCAGACCTATGCCGCGCTGGTCGGCCCCACCGAGACCGAGCTCAACCATGTCTGGTCCGCGCAGGTCTACCAGCCCTTCGAGAGCGGCATCGGACAGCGCTACCCGTTCACTCCCGGCGCTTCGGTAGAGGCCGTGCAGTCCGACATCGAACAGGTGTTCGGACCCAACGGCAACGTCGCCCAGTTCAGCAAGGACACGCTCGGCAGCCTGGTCACCCGGCGCGGCAACGCGCTGGAGCCGGCGCGCTGGGCAAACATCGGGATCACGCTGTCGCCCGAGTTCCTGGCTGGATACCCCACCTGGGTGGCACCGCTTGGCCAGGTCGCCTCCAGCGCCGGTGGTTCCGGCAGCGGCGCGCAACAGACCTTCCAGATCAAGCCGCAGCCGGTGTCGGGTCTCAACGAATACACGATCGAGATCGACGGCCAGGTCCTTCGCTACCGCAACACGCCGCCGCAGTGGCAGACCTTCCGCTGGCCGGGCCAGGGGACGCCGGGCGTACGGGTCTTCTCGATCACCGCGAGCGGCCAGTCGGTGGAATTCCTGAACGCGCCGGGCAACGAGGGCCTGAGCAGGCTCTTCGACGCCGCGGATCAACGCACCATCGGCGACGGCCACTACCAGCTGACCTGGCAAGCGGCGGGCAGTCCTGCCATCACCATCGAACTCCAGATCATCGCGGCGCCCGTCCAGTCGAACAGCGGAGGAAGTTCGGCCGGGCTCACCACCAACAGCATGCGCGGACTGCGCCTGCCCGCAACGGTTACGCCGGCCAAGGCAGCACCGGCCGCCCAGCCATCCGTTGGCAGCCCGCAGCCGGAGGTGCAGCGATGAACGAGGTGGCGATCCCGGTCAGTTATTTCGGCAAGCTGCCATCGCGTGGCGATTTCGTGCGCACGCCGGACAACCACCAGCTGATGAACCTGCTCGACCGCTGGGTCGGCAGTGGCCTGGAGCTGCTGAGCCATGACGTTGCATGGAAGCAGTCCTATGAAGCCGCACAGTCCCTGCACTTCGCGTTCCTGGGCCCGCGCAGCAAGCTGGTGATCGCGGGCCACCTGCAGCCGAGCCGCGACACCTCGGAGCGCCGGTTTCCGTTCATCGCAGCCACGCACCTGCAGGTCCCGCCTTCGCTGGACTTCGTCGCGCGCAGCCCGCTGGCATTCTCCCGACTGTGGGTGTCGCTGGCCCGCATGGTGCGTGCGGCAGTGGCCGCGGAGGACCCGACCGATCCGCTACGCCAGATCGCGGAAACCCGCTTCTCGCTCAACCCGACTCCTGCCGCATATGACGCGACCTTCCAGGACTACCTGGACATGCAGGTGCTGGACTCGCTGGAAGGCGCGCTGGCCGATGCCGGTCACGGCCAGGTCTCGCTGAAATGGGCGCTGCCGGCACTGGGACTGCTGCTGCAGCCGGCCCTGGGCGGCGCCGCCATGCCCATCGACAAGGGCCTGTCGCTGCCCCTGCCACGAGATCCACTGTATCGCCCCCTTGCGGCCGCGTTCTGGCTGGACCTGGTCTCCGGCTTCCTGGCGCGTGCCGACGTCGAGCTTGCACTGATCATCAACGAGGGCGACAAGCCACGCTTGATCATCGGTTTCAACGGCGCCGATGGCCGGATCCTGCACAGCGCGATCGATCCCCGGGTGGGGGCCGAACGCCTGATCAACGTCGACGCCGCGGATTGGGTCGAGGACCAACTGCAGGGCGATTACGCCCTCAACAAGCTGGCCAGCTACCTCGACCGCAGCGATCTGTCGCTGCGGTCCGCGCGGCAGGTTTTCCGCGAAACGTTCCTTGGAGCATGAACATGCGAACCGCCATCGCCATCGCCACGGGCATCCTGGCCATCGGCTTCCTGGTCCCGCACGCCGTACTGGCCCAGGCCGGGGGCACGGACCTTCCGCCCATCGTGGTCGAAGGCGTGGTACCCGACGAAGCGAGCAAGGCAGCCGTGCTCGCCAAGGTGCGTGAGGTCTATGGCGCCGAACGCGTGGTGGACAGGGTCCTGATCGGCACCGTGGTTGCGCCGCCCAACTGGAGCGAGAACGTCGCGAAACTGGTGGACCCCAAGCTCAAGCAGGTCACCAGGGGCGAGCTCGATGTCAACGGCAACAGCGTCACCATCAAGGGCACCGTGGTCAACGAGCTGCAGCGACAGCAGGTGGCCAGCCAGCTGCTGACTTCCTTGAACTCATCCTACGCCGTGAATGCCGACGGCCTGGTGGTCGGGGATTCGCCGCAGAACCTGATCGACGAGGTGCTGGCCGACCGGATCATCGAATTCGAAAGCGGAAGCGACCGGCTCACCCCCGCCGGCCAGCGGATTCTGGACGAGCTTGTCGGCCCGATGAAGAATGTCGGCAATGCGCGGGTACAGATCATTGGCCACACCGACAATGTTGGGCAGCGCCAGAGCAACCTGGGCCTGAGCCTCGCGCGTGCGGAGCGCGTGCTCGAGTACTTCAGTGAGAAGGGCGTGCCGACCTCGGGCCTCAGCGTCCTTGGCCGTGGGCCGGACGAGCCCGTCGCCGACAACGCCACGCCGGATGGCCGAGCCCGCAATCGCAGGATCCAATTCACGGTCCTCCAGTAGACCGCCTCCCGCGCCCGGGCGCGGGAGCTTGTTCCGGCGACGATCTTATTCGTCGCGCGCGCCTTCGTCGACGTCCAGGAGTTCTTCAACCTGGGCGAGGGTTGAATCGTCCTTGATCACCCGCTTCAGCCACACGTGGAGCGGCATTTCGCCCCAACGCGCCGCCTTCTCGGCAAGATAGGCGACCGGGCTGTGCGGCTCCGTGCGGCGGAAGAATTCCGCCACGCGGCGCAGCTGGGCCAGGGCCTCCCGGCGTGAACCGATCTGCGAGGACAGCCCGGTGCCCTGCCCCGCCGGCGCAGCCGTTTCCTGCGCCTGCGGTTCGTCGCCATGCTCCAGCTCGATATCGCCGTCGAACAGGACTCCGGCGTCCCTTGCATAGCGCATGACCAGGCCTCGCGAATACGCGAGCTGGTCGCGCACCGCGCCGAAGCTCGGGCCATCGCTGCCCAGCCGCGCATCGACGACAAGCTCCAGCTCCTTGAGCGCGGCTTCGCAATCGGGCACCGCGTCGACCAGCTGTGCGTAGAACTCGCGCGAAGTCGCGCGCCGCGCCGCCTCCATCACCTCCAGCGGTGGCAGGCCATCGATCGCGGCAGCGTGTTCATCCGGACTGTTCTGCCTGATCCGCGCGGTATCGAACTGGATCTGGCTGAAGCTCCCCTGCTGCCCCTGCGTCAGGGGAATGTCCTTGATCCACTGGACCGAGTGCGACAGCAGCCAGCTGAAGTTGCCGATGCGCTGCTCGTAATCGTCATCCTCGACCTCCGGATACAGCGCGTCCCAATAGCGTTCACACAGCCCGGCCATGACGCGATACCCCTGCGCCAGGCCCTGGAAGCCGTGGAGGCGAACCGACGCCTCGGAGAACCACACGGCAAGCTGCAGGTCCTTTGTGCGCTTGCCCAGCAGCCCGGTCGTGTCACGGTACACGGCGGGCCAGTCGGCGACCTTGAGGTCGGTGACCCATTCGCCCTGGTCCAGGGTCGGATCGTCCCCGCGCCTGGCCTCCTGGATCCGGTCGTACTCGATGGAGAACGCCATGTCCTCGCCGCACGGGTTGTCTTCTGAAATCGGTGCCAGCAGTTCCCCTGCTTCCGGCATGGTCATGGTGTCTTCCTGAACTGGTTGTCGGGCGATTCTAGCGTGCCCAACCTGCCCGGCAACTCAGTAACCCGCCAGCGGCTCGTCTGTCCGCGCAGCGGCGGCGTTCTCCAACGTGTGGTTGATGCGCAGCCAGGCGCCGGCGTGCAGGTCGTAGAGCGCCTCGACGTTTGCGACGGTGCTGCCATCGGGCCCGAAGTCGGCAATGCCGCTGGCCTCGATGTGGAGGAAGCGGCTGCCCGACTGCATGCTGCTGATATCGTCGAGCTGCACGAACACGCGCGCGGCTCCGGGCAGTGACTCGAGCTCGCCGGCCATGCGCGCTTCCAATTCGCCCAGCAGAGCGGCGTCGTTGGGGACGAAGCGTTCACCGGCACCCTCGCCATCCGCTCCCAGGTCGATTTCCGGATAGCCGGCGCTGACGAACAGGGGGTCGTAGCGGGTCCGATAACGGAAGGCGAGCCAGGTGTCGTCGCCGCCGCTGAATCGAAGCTCGCCTACGCCGTGCACGACGTGGTCGCGCGGGCCCGCGACCGCGAGCCGGGCTTCCCCGAGCGTCAGCTCCAGCATGCTGTCGCCGAACTCATCGCCAAGTGTGGCGACCAGCACCGCGGCAACGGCCGCCAAGACCTGCTCGTCCACCGGCGAAGGCATGGGAATGGTGTCGGCAGCCCGCACAGCCGCGTCCTCCCCTGCCTGCGCGGATGCACACGGCGCGGCCACGGAAAGTATGGCCAGGAGCAGCAGTTTGGCGCGGCGGACTGCCGGCATGGAGGGTGTCCCGTTGCGCTTATGTTCCTGAGAACGCAGGAACGGCGCCAACGGGGACACCATGGGCACCTTTCAGGTCTCCGCGGGCAGCATTCGGGGCCGGCGCGCAAGCACCGGCCCCGAAAACTCAGCCCTCGCCGACCACGTCCACGCCAGCCGGCGCGACGAACCGGAAGGTCCCGCGATCGAAGGCAGGGTTCCGCTTCCAGCCGCTGAACGTGACCTCGGTGCGCTGGCCCAGGGTATCGACCACTTCCATGCGCACAAGCGACGCACCCTTGAAGCCCAGGCGGGCGCTGCTGAAGCTGGCCTGGTCGGCATCGCGCGGCGACAGCTGCAGCCAGGAGAGGCCTTCGGACTCGGCGCCTTCGCGGACGTTGAAGTCGCGCTCCAGCTTCGCGGGATCGACCAGCGCCGCCAACGGGCTGTTCTGCTCTTCCGGCCCCTGCGCGCGCACGGTCACCTGCTCGAGATCGGGATCGTAGACCCAGACCTTCTCGCCATCGGCCACGATCAACTGCTCGTAGGGCGTGGCGTACTCCCAGCGGAACAGGCGCGGCGCCGACAGCGCGACGCGGCCGCTGGAGGTTTCCTTCAGGCGACCATCAAGGTCGTAGAGCTTCTGTTCAAACTGCCCGTCGAGCCCCTTGAGGCCGGTGCTGAACGCAGCGAGATCGTCGCGGGCGCCCGCGTAGGCGGTGCCGGCGATGGTGGACAGCAGGGCCAGTGCGGCCAGCCAGTAGCGCATGCGGGTCATAGGTGGCTCCATCCGGGAAATGCGTTGCGAAGTGTCGCTCGCGCAGGCTGAATGCGGGATCACGCGAGTTCCAATGTGGGAAGGAGTATGGCCATGCTCGCGAGTTTCCATGGTGGAGCCGGCTTGGCTGTGGGTCGCGAGTTCCCATTGTGGGAGCGGCCATGGCCGCGATCGCCGCTATAGCGGCCCCCACGAGTCGAAGAGCTACTGCGGCGGCGGCGGCGCCAGCACGCTGCGGTCGCCATTGTGCTCCGGCGGCGTGACCACGCCCGCGGCTTCCATCGCCTCGACCAGCCGCGCGGCGCGGTTGTAGCCGATCTTGAGCCTGCGCTGCACGCCCGAGATCGACGCGCGCCGGGTTTCGGTGACCACGCGCACGGCCTCGTCGTAGAGCGGGTCGCTCTCGTCGCCGCTGCTGCTGGATTCAGGCAGGCCGGTGGCACCGACCACGACGCCGTCGCCCATGGTCTGCACCTCTTCCAGCACGCCGGCGATGTAGTCCGGGCCGCCGCCGGACTGCTTCAGGTTCTCGACCACGCGATGCACTTCCTCGTCGGAAACAAAGGCGCCGTGGACCCGCTCGGGCAGCGCGGTGCCCGGCGGCAGGTAGAGCATGTCGCCGTTGCCCAAGAGCGCTTCGGCGCCGCTCTGGTCGAGGATGGTGCGCGAATCGATCTTCGACGACACCTGGAACGCGATGCGGGTCGGGATGTTGGCCTTGATCAGGCCGGTAATGACGTCCACGGACGGCCGCTGCGTGGCCAGGATCAGGTGGATGCCGGCGGCACGCGCCTTCTGCGCCAGGCGCGCGATCAGCTCTTCCACCTTCTTGCCGACGATCATCATCATGTCGGCGAATTCGTCGATGAAGATCACGATGAAGGGCAGCGTCTCCAGCGGCTGCGCGACTTCGTCGAGTTCGGGGTTGGCCTTGAACAGCGGATCCAGCAGCGGCTGGCCTGCCTCTTGCGCGTCGCGCACCTTCTTGTTGAAGCCGGCCAGGTTGCGAACGCCGACCGCGCTCATCAGCTTGTAGCGGCGCTCCATCTCGGCCACGCACCAGCGCAGGCCGTTGGCTGCCTCCTTCATGTCGGTGACCACCGGCGCCAGCAGGTGCGGGATGCCCTGGTAGACGCTGAGCTCCAGCATCTTCGGGTCGATCATCAGCATCCGCAGTTCCTTTGCGGAGGCCTTGTACAACAGGCTCAGGACCATGGCGTTGACCGCCACCGACTTGCCCGAACCGGTAGTGCCGGCGACCAGCAGGTGCGGCATCCGCGCCAGGTCGGCGACGGTGGGCCGGCCGGCGATGTCCTTGCCCAGCGCCAGCGTCAGCGGACTGGCCGCCTTGTCGTATTCCTTCGAGCGCAGGAGTTCGGACAGGTAGATCATCTCGCGGTGCGTGTTGGGCGTTTCCAGGCCGATCACCGACTTGCCCGGGATCACGTCGACCACGCGCACCGACTTCACCGAAAGGCCGCGAGCGATGTCCTTGTCCAGCGAGCTGATCTGGCTGACCTTGATGCCCGCCGCGGGTTCGATCTCGAAGCGCGTGATGACCGGCCCGGGATAGGCGCCGACCACCTGGGCGTCGATGCGGAAGTCCTTGAGCTTGAACTCGATCTGCCGCGACAGGGTTTCCAGGGTGTCGTCGTCGTAGCCCTTGGGCTGCGGCCTGGGATCGTCTAGCAGGGCCAGCGGCGGGATGCCGCTGCCGTCGGCGACGTTGAACAGCGGGATCTGCTGCTCGCGCTTGGCGCGCTCGCTTTTCTCGACCACCGGCGCCGGCGGCGGCTCAATCCGCACCTTGCCGCGCTTGGCCCGGAGCTCGGTGTCGATCTTGCGGACCTCGGTGCGCTCCTCGCGGTGGGCGCGCGCTTCCTGCCACTCGCTGGCCTGCTTGCTGCCGCGGCGGAACAGCTCCGGCAGCCGCAAGACCCAGTGACCGATGACGTCCATCACCCTGAACCAGGACAGGCCCGTGGCCAGGGTCACCGACACCAGCAGCAGCGCCAGCAGGAACAGGTTGCCGCCCACCGGCCCGAACGCCGAGTACAGCGAGTTGCCGACCAGGCGCCCGAGGATGCCCCCGCTGCCGGCCGAGTAGCCCTCCACGGCGCCGATGCGCAGGTACAGCAGCCCGGTCGACGACACGATGAAGCCGACGATGCCCACAAGCCGCAGCGCCGGGCCGAGGTCGGCCTCGCCATCGCCATCGGTATCCATGCCGAAGAGCGCGATCCAGGCCACGGCGCCGAGGATCAGCGGCAGCACGAACGCGACGTGGCCGAACAGGCCCAGCAGCACGTCGGCGGTCCAGGCGCCGACCCGGCCGCCGGCGTTGTTCAGCGGCGCGGTCAGGCTGCCCGCATTGCTCCAGCCCGGATCGGACGGCGAATACGTCGCCAGGCACACCATCAGGTACACCAGCAGCGGCGCGATCGCGATCAGCGCGATGTCGCGCAGCAGCTTTTGCCGGCGCGGATTGGGTGCCGAGGCGGCCACCCGCGGCGCCGTCTTGCGCTGGCGCCGGGTGCCGCGTTCGGATGCCGGGCGTGCTGCCACGTGTGATCAGGCCTTAAGAAGTTCCCGCAATGAGATGATTTTAATCACATTGCAGGTCAAACAGCCATGCCCAGCAGGGCGGGATGGACCAATTGGCCCCCGGCGACGTTGATACCGCGCGCGAGCGCCGGGTCGGACGTCCAGTCGCCACCGGCGGCCAGCCGGTTCACCCAGGGCAGGATGGTGGCGCAGATCGCCTGCGAGGACGTCCGTGGCACGGCGCCGGGCATGTTGGTCACGCAGAAGTGGGTCACGCCCTCTTCGACGTAGGTCGGCTCCGTCCAGGTGGTCGGCCGCGAAGTCTCGAAGCAGCCGCCCTGGTCGATCGCGATGTCGACCAGCACGCTGCCCGGCTCCATTGTCTTGAGCATCTGGCGGGTCAGCACCTTGGGCGCCCTGGCCCCGGCCACCAGCACGGCGCCGATTACCAGATCGGCCGAAGCCACCTCGCGCGCGACCACGTCCTGGTAGGGATACAGCGCGGTGACGTTGGCGCCCAGGCGCATCATTTCGTCCATGCGGTCGGTGCGCATCTCGAACACGGTGACGTTGGCGCCGCCGGCGGCGGCCAGGGCGGCTGACGCACCGCCCGCCTTGCCGGCCCCGAACACCACGACCTTGCCGCGATCGGTCGAAGGCAGTCCCCCGAGCAGCTTGCCCTTGCCGCCTTCCGGCTGGTGCAGGAGGTGCGTGCCGACCTGCACGCCAATGCGGCCGGCGACGATCGACATCGGCGCCAGCAGCGGCAGGTCGCCGTTGGGAAGCTCCACGGTCTCGAAGGCGACGGCGGTCAGGCCGATGTCGAGCAGGCTGCGGGTCAGCGCCGGCTCGGCCGCCAGGTGCAGGTAGCAGAACAGCAGGTGGTCGCGGCGCAGGTGCTCGAGGTCGCCGGCGATCGGCTCCTTGACCTTGACGATCATCTCGCCCTTTTCATACAGCGCGGCGGCGTCGGGGGCGATGTTGACGCCCAGTGCCGCGTAGTCGGCATCGGCGAAACCGGACTTCACCCCGGCATTTTTTTCCAGCCAGACTTCATGGCCACGCTCCACCAGATCGCCCGCTGCCGCGGGGACGAGCGCGACGCGGCCCTCCAGGGTCTTTGTTTCCTTGGGAACGCCGATACGCATCTGCCGCCCTCTGGAGTGATGCACAAAAAACGCCGCATTCGCGGCGCATCTCAGTCCTGCTGCGGGAAACCCTGCGTTGCAGCCACGACAGCCGCCTGCGCCTTGTCTTGCCGCCCCGGCGCCGCCAAGCTATGGGCTTCCCAACGCCGTGTTTCCATGGCCCGCGAGTATACATGACCACTTCCAAGCACTGCCGCCTGCTCATCCTCGGTTCCGGCCCCGCCGGCTGGACCGCCGCCGTCTATGCCGCCCGCGCCAACCTCAAGCCGGTGATGGTGACCGGGCTGCAGATGGGCGGGCAGCTGATGACCACCACCGAGGTCGACAACTGGCCCGGCGACGCGCACGGACTGATGGGTCCGGACCTGATGAACCGCATGCAGGCGCATGCCGAACGCTTCGACACCGAGGTGATTTTCGACCAGGTGCACAGCGCCGACCTGTCGCAGCGTCCGTTCCGGCTGAAGGGCGACAGCGGCGAATACACCGCCGATGCGCTGGTGATCGCCACCGGCGCCACCGCCAAGTACCTGGGGCTGGAGTCGGAAGAGAAGTTCAAGGGCCGCGGCGTCTCCGCCTGCGCCACCTGCGACGGCTTCTTCTACAAGGACCAGGACGTGGCCGTGGTCGGCGGCGGCAACACCGCGGTGGAAGAGGCGCTGTACCTGTCCAACATCGCGCGCACCGTCTACCTGGTACACCGCCGCGACTCGCTTCGCGCCGAGAAGATCATGCAGGACAAGCTGCAGGCCAAGATCGACGCCGGCAAGATCGTGCCGGTCTGGCACCACGTCGTCGACGAGGTGCTCGGCAACGAGGCCGGCGTCACCGGCCTGCGCCTGAAGTCGGTGCAGGACGACAGCACGCGCGAGATCGCGGTGCACGGTTTCTTCGTGGCCATCGGCCACACGCCCAACACCTCGCTGTTCGAAGGCCAGCTGGCGATGAACAACGGCTACCTCGAGATCCGCTCGGGGCTGGCCGGCGGTGCCACCGAGACCTCGGTGCAGGGCGTGTTCGCGGCCGGCGACGTCGCCGACCAGGTGTACCGGCAGGCGATCACCTCGGCCGGCTTCGGCTGCATGGCGGCGCTGGATGCCGAGCGCTTCCTCGACAAGGACGCCTGAGTCGCGGCGCGCGGCGGGCAGCCCCGGTTGAGTCCCGGCATGTCCGTCGTGCGCGTCCACGCTTCGCTTGCGGATATCCCGGCCGCGGCCTGGGACGCGCTGCATGACGGCAGCAACCCTTTTGTCGCGCATGCCTTCCTCGAAGGCATGGAGTCCGCCGGCTGCCTGCGTCCGCGCTGGGGCTGGACGCCGCGGCACGTCACGCTGTGGGACGGCGATACGCTGCTTGCCGCAGTGCCCGGCTACCTGAAGGAAAACTCCCACGGCGAGTTCGTCTTCGACCATGCATGGGCACATGCCTATGCGCGCTACGGACGTGACTACTTTCCCAAGTGGCTGGGTGCGGTGCCCTACTCCCCGGTCACCGGGCCCCGGCTGCTGGCACGCGACGATGCCGCACGCGTCGGGCTGCTTGCCGCCATCGTCGACGACGCGCAGGCGCAGGGGCTGTCTTCGGCACACGTGAATTTCCATGCGGCCGCCGAAGACGCTGCCTTCGGCGATGACTGGCTGCGGCGCAGGGACATCCAGTACCACTGGCGCAACGCGGCGGGCTGGCCGGATTTCACGGCTTTCCTCGCCGACATGGACCACCGCCATCGCAAGAACATCCGCCAGGAGCGGGCGAAGGTCGCGCGCGCCGGGGTCACGTTCCGGGTGCTGCACGGCGACGAGGCCAGCGCGACCGATCTCGCCCACATGCATGCCTTCTACCTCGAGACCTTCGCCGACTACGGCAACTCGCCGGCGCTGACTCTCGAGTTCCTGCACCATCTGGCCGCCACCATGCCGCGCGCACTGGTGCTGGTGCTTGCCGACCTCGGCGGCGAAGCCATTGCCGGCGCGCTGTGCCTGCGCGGACGCGACACGCTGTATGGACGCTACTGGGGCGCCGTGCGCCAGCTGCCCGGGCTGCACTTCGAGACCTGCTACTACCAGGGCATCGAGTACTGCCTGCGCGAAGGGCTTTCGCGCTTCGAGCCCGGCGCCCAGGGCGAGCACAAGATCGCGCGCGGCTTCCTGCCGACGGCGGTGCGCAGCCGCCACTGGATCGCCGAACCCGACTTCCGCCAGGCACTTGCGGAGTGGTGCCGGCAGGAGGAAGCCGCGGTCGACGGCATGATGCGGGCGCTGGCACAGCGCTCGCCGTTCCGCGACGCGTCGGCTGCCACGTGAGCCGCACCCTGCCCGTCCTGCTGGCGGCGGACCCGGGCGCGCCGTTCCCGGACCCGGCAACCGCGCTGCGTGAACCCGATGGCCTGCTTGCCGTGGGCGGCGACCTGGCGCCGGCGCGGCTGCTCACTGCCTATGCCAACGGCATCTTTCCCTGGTATTCGGAAGGCCAACCCCTGCTGTGGTGGTCGCCGGATCCGCGCACGGTCTTCAACACCGACGGCGTGTACATGTCATCGCGCTTCCGCAGGCAGCTCCGGGGCTCGGACTGGAGCGTGGTCGCCGATCGCACGTTCGACGAAGTCGTCCACGCCTGCGCCACGGCCGCGCGCGGCGACGGCCACGGCACCTGGATCACCGACGCGATGCGCGAGGCGTATTCGGCACTGCACGCCCTGGGCCACGCGCACTCCATCGAGGTCCGCGGCGGTGACGGACGGCTGGCGGGCGGCCTCTACGGCGTCGCGGTGGGCCGGATGTTCTTCGGCGAAAGCATGTTCAGCGGCCAGAGCGGCGGTTCGAAGGTCGCCCTTGCCGCACTGGCCCGCGTGCTGGATGGCTGGGGCTGGCCATTGCTGGACGCCCAGGTGGAGAACCCGCACCTGGTCCGGATGGGGGCGCAGTCGTGGCCGCGAGACCGGTTCCTCGCCGAAGTGCGACGTCTCACCGCCCTGCCCGGCCGGGTGGGGTCGTGGGCGGGTGACTTCGGCACGCTTTCGGCCCCCGCGCTGGCGCAGTGGGGCCGGCTATAGCCGCGATGCCCCTGGCGGGGCTCGATTCGACCGGACCGGAATCGCGGCCATGGCCGCTCCCACAGGGAACTTTTGCGCTCCGCGGCCGGGCGTGCGACAATTTCCGTCTTACGGGCATCGCGCCCGGCCCCTCAGATTGGTCAGTACATACCGCATGGCGAAAGACGATGTCATTGAATTCGAAGGCGCGGTCTCCGAGACGCTTCCCAACACGGTGTTCCGTGTGAAGCTGGAGAACGGGCACGAGATCATCGCGCACATCTCCGGGCGCATGCGCAAGAACTACATCCGCATCCTGACCGGCGACCGCGTCAAGGTCGAAATGACCCCGTATGACCTGACCAAGGGTCGCATCACGTATCGCATGAAGTAAGACGCGCCCGTCGCGCCTTAAAGAAAAGGCGGCCCGAGGCCGCCTTTTTCCGTTTGCGAGTGTGTGGGAGCGGCCATGGCCGCGATCGCCGCCATAGCGGCGCCCTCAAAGGATCCCCCGCCCCCCAGGGGCCCGGGCTCAGTCCACGGTCAGCGGCAGCAGCTTCGCCGGCTCCGCCTGCACGTCGAGCACCAGCTCGCCTTCAACGGCGTCGAGCGAGACCTTGCCGCCGCCCGCCAGGCGCCCGAAGAGGAGCTCGTCGGCCAGCGGCCGCTTCACCTTGTCCTGGATCACCCGCGACATCGGCCGCGCGCCCATCAGCGGGTCGAAACCATGCTGGGCCAGCCACTCGCGCGCCGCCGGCGTTGCCGCCAGGCTCACGCTCTTCTCGTGCAGCTGCTCCTCAAGCTCGATGATGAACTTGTCGACCACGCGCAGGATGTGCTCGAAGCCAAGCGGCTGGAACTGCACGATCGCATCCAGGCGGTTGCGGAACTCCGGCGTGAAGCCCTTGCGGATCACCTCCATCGCATCCGTGCTGTGGTCCTGCTGCATGAAGCCGATCGTGCGCCGTGCCGCCTGCGCCGCGCCGGCATTGGTGGTCATCACCAGGATCACGTTGCGGAAGTTGGCCTCGCGCCCGTTGGTGTCGGTCAGGATGCCGCGGTCCATCACCTGCAACAGGATGTTGAAGATGTCCGGGTGCGCCTTCTCGACCTCGTCCAGCAACAGCACGCAGTGCGGCGTCTTGACGATTTTCTCGGTCAGAAGCCCGCCCTGGTCGAAGCCGACGTAGCCCGGCGGCGCGCCGATCAGGCGGCTGACCGAGTGCGATTCCATGTACTCCGACATGTCGAAGCGCACCAGCTCGATGCCGAGCTGCAGCGCCAGCTGTCGCGTGACCTCGGTCTTGCCGACGCCGGTGGGGCCGGCGAACAGGAAGTTGCCGATCGGCTTGTCGGGGTCGCCCAGGCCGGAGCGCGCGAGCTTGATCGCGGACGTCAGCGTACCGATCGCCGGATCCTGGCCGAAGATCACCATCTTCAGGTTGCGTTCGAGATGCTCCAGCACGTCCTTGTCCGAGGCGCTGACCTGCTTGGCCGGGATGCGCGCCATCTTGGCGACGATGGTCTCGACCTCTTCGACATCGATCAGCGACTTGCGCAGGTTTTCAGGCAGCAGCCGCTGGCGCGCGCCAGCCTCGTCGATCACATCGATCGCCTTGTCAGGCAGCAGGCGGTCGCCGATGTGCTTGACCGACAGGTCCACCGCCGCCTGCAAGGCCTCGTCGGCGTAGGTGACATCGTGGTGGGCTTCGTAACGCGGCTTCAGGCCCTGCAGGATTTCATAGGTTTCGCCGACGGTCGGCTCGACGATGTCGATCTTCTGGAAGCGCCGCGCCAGCGCCCGGTCCTTCTCGAAGATGCCGCGGTATTCCTGGAATGTGGTCGAGCCGATGCAGCGCAGCTCGCCCGACGCCAGTGCCGGCTTGATCAGGTTCGACGCGTCCATGGTGCCGCCCGACGCCGAGCCGGCACCGATGATGGTGTGGATCTCATCGATGAACAGGATCGCGCTCTCGTGCTTGCCGACCGCGGCCAGCACCGCCTTCAGCCGCTTCTCGAAGTCGCCTCGGTACTTGGTGCCGGCGACCAGCGCGCCCAGGTCGAGCGAGTAGATGGTGGCGTCGGCCAGCACCTCGGGCACTTCGCCATCGACGATGCGCTTGGCCAGGCCCTCGGCGATCGCGGTCTTGCCGACGCCGGCCTCGCCGACGTAAAGCGGATTGTTCTTGCGTCGGCGGCAGAGCACCTGGATCGTGCGCTCGATCTCCTCGGCGCGGCCGACCAGCGGATCGATCTTGCCCTGGCGGGCGAGCGCGTTGAGGTCGGTGGCGAACTCCTCGAGCGCGTCGCCCTTGCCATCCCCCTCGGCGCCCTCGGCGCGGGATTCGGACTCTCCGGAATCGGGCTGCGGCTCTTCACCCGTGCGCGCGATGCCGTGCGACAGGTAATTCACCACGTCGAGCCGGCCCACGTCCTGCTGGTTGAGGAAATAGACGGCGTGCGAATCCTTCTCGCCGAAGATCGCCACCAGCACGTTGGCGCCGCTGACCTCCTTCTTGCCGGAAGACTGCACGTGATAGACAGCGCGCTGCAGGACGCGCTGGAAGCCCAGCGTGGGCTGGGTGTCGCGGCCGTCGTCATCGGCCAGCCGGGACACGGAACTGGCGATGGCCTGCTCGAGGTCGGAGCGCAGGCGGTGGAAGTCGGCGTCGCAGGCCTTCAGGACCGTCTCGGCCGAAGGGTTGTCGAGCAGCGCCAACAGCAGGTGCTCGACCGTCATGTACTCGTCGCGTGCCTCGCGGGCGCGCTTGTAGCACTGGCCGATGCTGTATTCGAGATCCTTGCTGAACATGGGGCGGAGGCCTCCTGATTCACTGCCTACCAGATGGGGATGCCCGGAGGCTTTTTCCATCCGGCGTCGGATTCCTTGTAGGCCTTGGCCTGCACCATTGGCAAGCGTCGGCCACGGGCCACAGTATCCCGGCAGGCGATGTCAGCGCAGGGTGCAGGCGACGCCCGCGGGCCGGCTGTTCAGGCCTTTTCCATCGTCGACAGCAGCGGATGCTGGTTCAGGCGTGCGTACTCATTGACCTGCGCCACCTTGGATTCGGCCACGTCGCGGGTAAACACCCCGCACACGCCGCGGCCGCGGGTATGTACGTGCAGCATGACCTGGGTGGCGCGCTCCAGGTCCAGGCCGAAAAAGCGCACCAGCACTTCCACCACGAAATCCATGGGCGTGTAGTCGTCGTTCAGCAGGAAGACGGAATACAGCGGCGGTCGCGCCAGTTCGGGGCGACCGACCTCGACGGCGACGCCGTGGTCGCGCTCGTGTCCGGAGTTGTTGCTCATGGCCATGATTATACCGGCGCGCCCGGTGGACGGGCCCCGCCTGCCGGGGGAAAATGCCCCGCCGGCCCAACGGTTCCTGCATGCATCCTGCCCAGCTCGTACCGACGATCCACGCCGACGCCCCGATGCGTCCGGACGCGCGTGGGCGCCACCGGCCGTGAGCTATCGACAGGGCCGGTTCTGGCAGCCCGACGTCACCGTTGCCACCGTGGTGGTGGACGACGGACGCGTGCTCTGCGTCGAGGAGTACTCCGCTGGCCGGCTGGTGCTGAACCAGCCGGCCGGCCACCTCGAGCCCGACGAGGACCTCGTGGATGCCGCGGTGCGCGAAACACTCGAGGAGTCCGGCTGGACCGTCGAGCCCACCGCGTTCATCGGTGCCTACCAGTGGACGTCGCCCACTCGCCCGGACGGCACGCCGGGCCGCCACTACCTGCGCTTCGCCTTCGCTGCGCGGCCGCTGTCGCATGATCCGGCACGGTCGCTGGACGAGGGCATCGTGCGCGCGATGTGGCTGACCCCCACGGAGCTCCAGGCGCAGGCGGAGCGACACCGCAGCCCCCTCGTCTGGCAGGTCGTCGCCGACTGCCTCGGCGGCAGCCGGCAGCCGCTGTCGCTGCTGCGCTCGGTGCGCTGATGGCCGCGCCGGGCATCATCGTCGGCATGTCCGGCGGCGTGGACTCTTCGGTCGCCGCCCTGCTCCTGCGCAATGCCGGTGAATCGATTGCCGGGCTGTTCATGGACAACTGGGCCGATGACGGCAGCGGTCATTGCCGCGCCGATGACGACCGCCGCGACGCCGTAGCCGTCTGCGGCCGGCTGGGGATCCCGATCCACTTCCGCGACTTTTCCGGCGAGTACTGGGCCGGCGTGTTCGAGCACTTCCTGGCCGAGTACGCCGCGGGGCGCACGCCCAACCCCGACGTGCTCTGCAACCGCGAGATCAAGTTCAAGCATTTCCTGGACGCCGCGCGCGAGCTCGGCGCCGCGCGCATCGCCACCGGCCACTACGCGCGCGTGGACCACGACGGCGGACACTGGCGCCTGCTGCGCGCCGCCGACCGCGGCAAGGACCAGAGCTATTTCCTGCACCAGCTCGGGCAGGCGCAGCTCGCAGCCACGGTGTTTCCACTCGGCGATCTGCGGAAGGGCGACGTGCGCGCGATGGCTGCCGCAGCCGGCCTGCCGACGGCGGCAAAGAAGGACTCGACCGGCATCTGCTTCGTCGGCGAGCGCGATTTCCGCGAGTTCCTCGGCCAGTACCTGCCGGCGCGGGCGGGTGAAATCCGCACGCCCGGCGGCCAGGCCGTGGGCGAACACCAGGGCGTGTTCTACTACACGCTGGGCCAGCGCGAGGGCCTGCACATCGGCGGCCGTCGCGGTTTTGAAGACAAGCCGTGGTACGTGGTGGGCAAGGACGTGGCGTCCAACGTGCTCACGGTTGACCAGGGGCATGACAGCCCATACCTCATGTCACAGATCCTGCAGAGCGAGGCCGCGCACTGGATCGCCGGCGCGCCGCCATCCACCCGTTTCAGCTGCACGGCGCAGACGCGCTACCGGCAGCAAGAGGAGCCATGCCAAGTGACAGTCGATGATTCTGGTGCCCTGCGGGTCGCATTCCAGCGCCCGCAGCGCGCGGTGACGCCCGGCCAGTCCGTGGTGCTGTACGACGGCGAGGCCTGCCTGGGCGGCGCCGTGATCGCGACGACCGACGCGCCGGCCGGCACGTTGGAGGCATCGGCATGAGCGACATGCACGAGCGCATGCTGGCCCTCGCCGGCCTCGCCCAGGCGCTGCGCCAGGTGCGCCGCGTGGCAGAGACCGGACAGGCCGAGGGCACGGTGCTGGAAACCGCGCTCGGCAGCGTGTTCCGTATCGACGCCGACTCACCCGCCGACGTTTACGACGGCGTCCCCAACGTGCGCCCGGGCCTGATGCTGGTGCGCGACTACCTGGCCAACAAGGGCCAGGATCCGCTGCTGCCGAAGCTTGCGCTTGCGGTGACCCAGCTCGAGCGCCGCTTCGTGCAGGACGACGACATCGCCGGGCGCGTGCACGAAGGCATCCTCGCCGCGCGCATCGACGCCGAACGCCTGGGAACGGCCCATCCCGAGGTGCTGGCGAAGCTCGGCAGCCTGTATGCGGATACCGTCAGCCACCTGCGCCCGCGCGTTCTGGTGCAGGGCAACCCGCACTACCTGGGCCAAGCCGCGATTGTGGCCGAGATCCGCGCGATGCTGCTGGCGGCGCTGCGCTCGGCGGTGCTGTGGCGGCAGTTCGGCGGCAGTCCGTGGGACTTCCTGCTGCGCCGCGGAGCGATGGCGCAGGCGGTGGAGGATCTGCTCGGCTAGGCCCGCAGTCCGGGACCGGCCCGCAAAACCTGCACTGCGGGAGTGGGCTTGCCAGGGTGTCACGGGATAGGGATAGGATGGCCTGGCGTGGCCGGGCAGCGGTGATCCGCCGGCCTGACCCGCGCTCCCTCCCCTATCGGAATGCCCCATGTCGATCCAGTCCATCCTGGCCGATCTTGATTCCACGCGTGACGCGCGCGAGGCGCTTTAAAAGCACTTCCATCGCAACCCCGAACTGTCGCTGCAGGAATACCGGACCGCGGACAGGATCGAGGCGGAGCTCGCGGGCTACGGCATCGACGAGATCCTGCGCATCGGCAAGACCGGCGTGGTCGCCATCCTCCGCAACGGCGACGGCCCGGTGGTCGCGATGCGCGGCGACACCGACGGCTTGCCGATGGCCGAACGCTCCGGCGTGGACTACGCCGCCGAGGGCGTGACCCAGGTCGGCGAGGCCAGCGGCCAGGCGATCCCGGTCGCGCACACCTGCGGCCACGACTTCCATATCGTGTGCCTGCTGGGTGCCACTCAGGCGCTGCACGACCACCGCGACGACTGGTCCGGCACGTTCGTGGCGGTGTTCCAGCCCGGCGAGGAAAACGCCGCCGGCGCGAAGGCGATGGTCGCCGCCGGTATCGTCGACAAGCTGCCCAGGCCCGACGTCTACCTGGGCCAGCACATGCTCGGCTCGCTGCCCGGTGGCGCGGTCGGCATTCGCAGCGGCCCGCTGTTCTCGGCCGCGGCCTCGGGCACCAAGTCCAACATCATCCCCGAATCCGCGGTGCTGCAGCTCAACACCCGCGCCTTCGACAAGGACGTGGAGAAGCACCTGCACGAGGCGATCGAGCGCATCGTCCACGCCGAGTGCGGGGCCGCGCGCTCGCCCAAGCCGCCGGAATTCCGCTATTACGACCAGTACCCGCTGACCTCGAACCACGAAGAGCCCACCGTGCGGGTGCGCGCCGCCTTCGACGCGTACTTCGGCGACGACTCGGTGGACATGTCACCGGTGCCGGCCTCGGAGGACTTCTCGGTCATCCCGGATGCCTTCGGCTGCCCGTACACGTATTGGGGGCTGGGCGGCTTCGAAGACTGGAAGAACGCGACCGGCAACCACTCGCCCTTCTTCGCGCCCGACATCCATCCCACGCTTGACCGCGGCACCGAGGCGATCGTGGTCGCCGCGTCGCCCTGGCTGATCGGGAGCAAGTGATGAACGCCACCATCGCTGAATCATCCGCGGACAGCACTGGCTTCAAGGGCAACGACTCCGCGCTGCTGGGCATCGTGCTCGCCGTCGTCACCTTCTGGCTGTTCGCGCAGACCACGATGAACATCGGGCCGCTGATGGCCGACGATGTCGGCATGCCGATGCCGGTGATGAACATCGCCATCTCGCTGTCGGCGCTGTTCTCGGGGATGTTCATCGTGGTGCTGGGCGGCCTGGGCGACAGGTTCGGCCGGGTCAAGGTGGTCTTCCTTGGCAACATCCTCAACATCGCCGGCTCGCTGCTGATCGCGTTCGCGATCGACGGCGCGCTGGCGACGCCGATGATCCTGCTGGGCCGCATCCTGCAGGGCATGGCCGCTGGCGCGATCATGCCCTCGACGATGGCGCTGCTGAAGGTCTACTGGGATGGTGCCCAGCGGCAGCGCGCGGTGTCGATGTGGTCGATCGGTTCCTGGGGCGGCTCCGGCCTGACCGCGATCTTCGGCGGCTTCATGGCATCCACCATGTTCGGCTGGCGCTCGATCTTCATCATCTGCGCGCTGGTGTCGGTGGCCTCGATCCTGCTGATGCGCCAGATCCCGGAGTCCGCACCGCTCGCCGGGCGCCCCGGAAAGACCGACTGGGCCGGCATCATCTCGATGGCAGTGGGGCTGGCGGCGCTGCTGATCGTGGTCACGCAGGGTTCGACGATCGGCTCGGCCAACCTGCTTGCCTGGGGGCTGTTCGCGGTGTTCCTGGTGGCCTTCGGGGTCTTCATCAACGCGGAACTGAAGGCGCCCTACCCCCTGGTCGACTTCAAGCTGTTCAAGAACACCGTATTCACCGGTGCGACGATCTCGAACTTTCTCATCAACGGCACCGCCGGCGCGTTGACGGTGTCGCTGTGGGTGCTGCAGGGCGCGGCGGGCATGTCGGCGGCGACCGCCGGCTATCTCACCGTCGGCTACGCGGTTTTCATCATCGCCTTCATCCGGGTGGGCGAGAAGCTGCTGCAGCGGTTCGGCCCGCGCCGGCCCATGCTTTGGGGCTGCCTGATCGTGTTGCTCTCGATCCTCTTGCTGATGGCGACGCATACGCTGCAATCGCAGTACACGATGCTGGCCATGGTCGCGTACTCGCTGTTCGGTCTGGGCCTTGCGTTCTATGCCACACCGTTCACGGACGCCGCGCTCGCCAACCTGCCGGGCGACCGGGCGGGTGCGGGCTCGGGCTTCTACAAGATGGCGTCTTCGCTGGGCGCCGCGTTCGGCGTGGCCATCGCCGCCGCCATTTTCACCGCGCTGTCGGATGCCGGGCTTGCGGCGGTGGGCGCGGTGATCGAATTCAGCGGACGCCAGGACAACCTGGCGGTGCGCGAAGCCGGCATGGTGGGGCTGGCGTTCACCGCGCTGATGGCGATCGCGGCGCTGGTCTCCATCACCATCTTCATTCCGGAGCAGATCAAGGATCACCCAGCGGCCGGGGCGTGACCGCCGGCGCCGACAGCAGGCCGCGGCGGCGGTACCAGAGCTCAAGCGGCAGGGTCACCAGCGGCGGGATCGCGGCCAGTACCGCCATCAGCAAGGCCCACATCGGCCAGCGCAGGCGCGCGCCCGCCACGATGGCCACGACCAGGTACAGCAGGAAGGCGCCGCCGTGGAGGCGGCCGAACAGCCAGACCACGGCGTCCGTGCTGCCGCTGACGTACTTCAGGTACATGCCGACAAGCAGGCCGGCCCAGGTGAAGGCTTCGATCAGGGCGACGATGGAGAAGAGCAGGCCGGCGGGTGACAGGGGGCGTGGGTGCATGGGTGGTCCGGGTTTGGCGGGGATATCGCGGCTGTAGCCGCTCCCACAAGGACCGGGCAACCGGGGTGCAAGGAAACGCCCGGCGTTTGCCGGGCGTTCCGTGTCGACGATAGCGGTCGGGTGGATCAGGCGACCGGTGCGGCCTCCGCGACCTCCTGGTACTCCTCGATCTGGTCGAAGTTCATGTAGCGGTAGATCTCGGCGCCCTTGTCGCTGATGACGCCGACGTCGATGAGGTACTCCTCGCGGGTCGGGATGCGGCCCAGGCGTGAGCAGATCGCCGCCAGCTCCGCCGAACCCAGGTAGACGTTTGCGCCACGGCCCAGGCGGTTGGGGAAGTTGCGGGTCGAGGTCGACATGACCGTCGCGCCCTCGCGCACCTGCGCCTGGTTGCCCATGCACAGCGAGCAGCCCGGCATCTCCATGCGCGCGCCTGCAGCGCCGAAGGTGCCGTAGTGGCCTTCCTTGGTGAGCTCGCTGGCGTCCATCCTGGTCGGCGGCGCGACCCACAGGCGCGTGGGTATGTCGCGCTTGCCTTCCAGCAGCTTGGCCGCCGCGCGGAAGTGGCCGATGTTGGTCATGCACGAGCCGATGAACACTTCGTCGATCGTGCTGCCGGCGACGTCGGACAGGGTCCTGGCATCGTCCGGGTCGTTAGGGCAGCACACGATCGGTTCGACGATCCCGGCGAGGTCGATCTCGATCACCGCCGCGTACTCGGCGTCGGCATCGGGCTCCAGCAGCTGCGGGTTGGCCAGCCACTGCTCCATCCTGTCGATGCGACGCTGGATGGTGCGGGCGTCCGAGTAGCCTTCGGCGATCATCCACTTCAAGAGCGTGATGTTGCTGGTCAGGTATTCGATGATCGGCGCCTTGTCCAGCTTCACCGTGCAGCCGGCGGCGGAGCGCTCGGCCGAAGCGTCGGCCAGCTCGAAGGCCTGCTCGATCTTGAGCTCCGGCAGGCCCTCGATCTCGAGGATGCGGCCGGAGAAGATGTTCTTCTTGCCCTGCTTGGCGACGGTCAGCAGGCCCGCCTTGATCGCGTACAGCGGGATCGCGTGCACCAGGTCGCGCAGCGTGACACCGGGCTGCATACGGCCCTTGAAGCGCACCAGCACCGACTCGGGCATGTCCAGCGGCATCACGCCGGTCGCGGCCGCGAAGGCCACCAGGCCGGAGCCGGCCGGGAACGAGATGCCGATCGGAAAGCGGGTGTGCGAATCGCCGCCGGTGCCGACCGTGTCGGGCAGCAGCATGCGGTTGAGCCAGCTGTGGATGATGCCGTCGCCCGGGCGCAGCGAGACGCCGCCGCGGGTGGAGATGAACTCGGGCAGCGTGTGGTGGGTCTTCACGTCCACCGGCTTCGGATAGGCCGCGGTGTGGCAGAACGACTGCATCACAAGGTCCGACGAGAAGCCCAGGCAGGCCAGGTCCTTCAGCTCGTCGCGGGTCATCGGGCCGGTGGTGTCCTGCGAACCGACGGTGGTCATCTTCGGCTCGCAGTAGGTGCCCGGGCGCACGCCCTGCCCTTCCGGCAGGCCACAGGCGCGGCCGACCATCTTCTGCGCGAGGGTGAAGCCCTTGCCGGTGTCGGCGGGCGCCGCCGGCTGGCGGAACAGCGTGGTCGCGGGCAGGCCCAGCGACTCGCGCGCACGCGCGGTCAGGCCGCGGCCGATGATCAGCGGGATGCGGCCACCGGCACGCACTTCGTCGAACAGGACCTCGCTCTTGACCTCGAACCCGGCGATCACCTCGCCGTCCTTCAGCGCCTTGCCCTCGTAGGGACGCAGCTCGACCACGTCGCCGTGCTCCATCTTCGACACGTCGAGTTCGATCGGCAGTGCGCCGGCGTCCTCCATGGTGTTGTAGAAGATCGGCGCGATCTTCGAGCCCAGGCAGACGCCGCCGAAGCGCTTGTTCGGGATGAAGGGGATGTCCTCGCCCGTCCACCACAGCACGCTGTTGGTGGCCGACTTGCGGCTGGAGCCGGTGCCGACCACGTCGCCGACGTAGGCGACCAGGTGGCCCTTGGCCTTGAGATCGGCGATGGCCTGGATCGGGCCGCGCTTGCCGTCCTCTTCCGGCTCGAAGGGCGCGTCGGGGCGCCTGTTCTTCAGCATCGCCAGCGCATGCATCGGGATGTCCGGGCGCGTGGTCGCATCCGGCGCCGGCGACAGGTCGTCGGTATTGGTTTCGCCGGGCACCTTGAACACGGTGATGGTCATGCTCGCGGCCACTTCGGGCCTGGAGGTGAACCATTCGGCATCGGCCCAGCTCTGCAGCACGGCCTGCGCATGGGCATTGCCGGCCCTGGCCTTCTCTTCCACGTCGTGGAAGGCGTCGAACACCAGCAGCGTGTGCTTCAGGCCCTCGGCCGCGACTGCGCCGAGCGCGGCATCGTCCAGCAGTTCGACCAGCGGCGCGACGTTGTAACCGCCCAGCATCGTGCCGAGCAGCATGGTCGCGCGCTCGCGGCTGATCAGCGCGTTCTGCTCGCCGCCGAAGGCGAGCGCGGCGAGATAGGAGGCCTTGACCTTGGCGGCGTCGTCCACGCCGGCGGGCACGCGGTGGGTGAGCAGCTCGACCAGCGCGGCATCCTCGCCGGCCGGCGGGCTCTTCAGCAGTTCAATGACCTCGGCGGTCTGCTGCGGCGTGAGCGGCAGCGGCGGGATGCCGAGCGCAGCGCGTTCGGCCACGTGATGGCGATAGGCTTCCAACATGGGGGTACTCCGGAAATGTGGCGGTGGAAATGAAGCGTGGATTGGATCAGGGAGCCTTGGGCACGATGACCTTGAGTCCCTTGAAGTAGTCGCGGAAAAAACCCGCGTCGCGGGTGATCAGGCCCGCGCACTGGAGCAGCGCGTGCGCGCCGACGATGAAATCGGGCACGGTGCGCGGTGAAGCCTGGCCGCCCTGCCCCGCGGCGCGGCGGCGCTGGTTGAAGCGGCGCTGCATTTCGCCTGCGCGGATCGCGGAGCGGCGTTCGACGGGCACGTAGCGCATGCCCATCTCCTCCACCACGTCCATGATGTCGGTGCCGTGGCCAAGGCCTGCGGTGATCTCGCTGACCACCACGTCGCACAGCACCACCGGCCCCTGCGCAAGCGCGTCGCGCACGCAGCGTTCGGCGTCGTCGGCCATGCCGGCGTCGTCGCCGAGCAGGTCGATCAGGATGGAAGTGTCGATCGCGATCATCGGCGGCGGTCAGGGCTCGACGGGATCGCCCGGCGCGCGGCCGCGCAGCTCGCGCATGACGTCGTCGGTGCTCACGCCGTCGGGCAGCTTGAAGCGGCCGCGGGCGCGGGAGATCGCATCGTCGACGTTCTTGCGCAGAATGATGCGGCCACCTTCGAGCTCGACCTTGAGCAGGGTGCCCTTGGTCAGCCCCAGGGCGTCGCGCACCGCCTTGGGCAGTGTGATCTGGCCGCGTTCGGCGACTGTGGCTTCCATGGCGCGCTCCTCGGCCCTGCACTCACAGAGCGGTATGCGCACATTATACATACTTTCCAATACGTACTGGTGGCCGCATACTGGGTTGCCGCGAACGCATCGCTTACACCACCGTCCGTACACTAGGTGGCTGCCTGCCCGCCACGACATCCACACAAGGAGCCCAGCCATGGCCGATTCCTTCTCCACCCGCGACCGCCTCGAGGTCAACGGCAAGTCCTACACCTACGCCAGCCTCGCCAAGCTCGGTACGCAGTTCGACCTCGCCCGCCTGCCCTACTCCATGAAGATCCTGCTGGAGAACCTGCTCCGCCACGAGGACGGTGGGATCACGGTGGGCAAGGAGCACATCGAGGCCGTGGCGCGCTGGGACGCGACCGCCGAGCCGGATACCGAGATCGCGTTCATGCCGGCGCGGGTGGTGCTTCAGGACTTCACCGGCGTGCCCTGCGTGGTCGACCTCGCCGCGATGCGCGATGCCGTGGCGCGCCTGGGCGGCAGCCCGGAGCAGATCAACCCGCTGATTCCTTCCGAGCTGGTGATCGACCATTCGGTGCAGGTCGACGTGTTCGGCCGCCCGGATGCGCTGGACCTCAACGGCAAGATCGAATTCGAGCGCAACAAGGAGCGCTACGGCTTCCTGCGCTGGGGCCAGAACGCGTTCGGCAACTTCAAGGTGGTGCCGCCCAACACCGGCATCGTGCACCAGGTCAACCTGGAGAACCTCGCCCGGGTGGTGATGGAGCGCGAGCTTGAGGGCGAGACCTGGGCGTTCCCGGACACCGTGTTCGGCACCGACAGCCACACCACGATGATCAACGGCATCGGCGTGCTTGGCTGGGGCGTGGGCGGCATCGAGGCCGAGGCGGCGATGCTGGGCCAGCCTTCGTCGATGCTGATCCCGCAGGTGGTGGGCTTCAAGCTCGTCGGCAGGATGCCCGAAGGCGCCACCGCCACCGACCTGGTGCTCACCGTCACCCAGATGCTGCGCAAGCACGGCGTGGTCGGCAAGTTCGTCGAGTTCTTTGGCGAAGGCCTGCAGCACCTGCCGCTGGCCGACCGCGCCACCATCGGCAACATGTCGCCGGAATATGGCGCCACCTGCGGCATCTTCCCGGTCGATGCCGAAGCCGTGCGCTACCTGCGCCTGTCCGGGCGCAGCGAAGAGCAGATCGCGCTGGTCGAGGCCTATGCCAGGGCGCAGGGCCTGTGGCATGAGCCAGGCCAGGCCGAAGCGAGCTATTCGTCGGTGATGGAACTCGACATGGCGACGGTCAAGCCGTCGCTTGCAGGCCCCAAGCGCCCCCAGGACCGGGTGCTGTTGGAGGACATGAAGCGGAACTTCAACGACAACGTCGGCCCGATGACCGCCCAGCGCGAAAAATCGCGCGACTTGCAGGTCAACCGCTTTGAAAAGGAAGGCGGCGGCCAGCCGCAGGCCGAGCGCCTGGCGGCCAAGCCGGTCTCCACGATCAGCATCGATGACTGCGACCACCAGCTGACCGATGGCTCGGTGGTGATCGCGGCGATCACGTCCTGCACCAACACGTCCAACCCGGCGGTGATGCTGGGCGCCGGCCTGGTGGCGCGCAACGCCGTGGCCAAGGGCCTGAAGGCCGCGCCGTGGGTGAAGACGTCGCTCGGCCCGGGCTCGCTGGTGGTCACCGACTACTTGGAGAAGGCCGGCCTCATGGACGACCTGGAGAAGCTTGGCTTCTACGTGGTCGGCTACGGCTGTACCACCTGCATCGGCAACTCGGGGCCGCTGCCGGCAGCGGTATCCAAGGGCATCGCCGAGAACGACCTCGCCGCGGCCGCCGTGCTGTCGGGCAACCGCAACTTCGAGGGACGCATCCACGCCGAGGTGAAGATGAACTACCTCGCCTCGCCGCCGCTGGTGGTCGCGTACGCGATCGCCGGCACCGTCGACATCGACCTCACCACCGAGGCGCTGGGCCAGGACCAGGACGGCAACGACGTCTACCTGCGCGACATCTGGCCGAGCAACAGGGAAATCGGCGACATGATCGCCGCGACCGTGGGCCCGGAACTGTTCGCGAAGAACTATGCCGACGTGTTCAAGGGCGATACGCGCTGGAACTCGATGGATTCGCCGGAAAGCGAGCTCTATCCCTGGGACGAAGCCTCGACCTACATCAAGAACCCACCCTACTTCGAGGGCATGACCATGGAGGTCGGCAGCATCGACGACATCCATGGCGCGCGCGTGCTCGGCCTGTTCGGCGATTCGATCACCACCGACCACATCTCGCCGGCGGGCGCGATCAAGAAGGACTCGCCCGCGGGCCTGTTCCTGCAGTCGCGCGGCGTGCAGCCGGCGGACTTCAACAGCTACGGTTCGCGCCGCGGCAACGACGACGTGATGGTGCGTGGCACCTTCGCCAACATCCGCATCAAGAACCAGTTCTTCGGCGGCGAGGAAGGCGGCAACACGCTGTACTTCGGCAGCACCCCGCCGGAGAAGATGCCCATCTACGACGCGGCGATGAAGTACAAGGCCGACGGCACGGCGCTGGTGGTGATCGCGGGCAAGGAATACGGCACCGGTTCGTCGCGCGACTGGGCGGCCAAGGGCACCAGCCTGATGGGCGTGAAGGCGGTGATCGCCGAGAGCTTCGAGCGCATCCACCGCTCCAACCTGGTCGGCATGGGCGTGCTGCCTCTGCAGTTCATCGAGGGCGAAGGGGCGGCGTCACTGGGCCTTGACGGTACCGAGACCTTCGCCATCACCGGCCTGCAGGACGGTGCCGCGAGGCGCGCCACCGTGACCGCCACCGCAGGCGACGGCAGCAGCAAGGAGTTCCAGGCCGAGGTCATGCTGCTGACGCCCAAGGAGGTGGAGTACTTCCGCAACGGCGGACTGCTGCATTACGTGCTGCGGCAGCTGGCGGGGCAATACGCCGCCTGACATCGCGGATCAGCGCAGCGCCGGCGACCAGTCGGCGCTGGCCATCCGCCAGTCGCCGTCGACCAGGCGCCAGCCGGTGTCGACCTGCCAGGCGCGAGCGCTGTCCGGCAGCAGGCGCCCGCTGCCGCCACCCGAGAGCACGGCGCCAAAGCGGACCCGGGCGTGCTTGTCCTGCAGCTCGACATCCAGCGGGCCGGGCAAGACGCCCACGTCGGCGTGGCGCAGGAAATGAAGCGCGGCCAGGCGCCGCGCGCCGTCACGGTCAAGGCCGCCCGGGCCGATAAAGTCTTCGGCAAGGAACGATGCGACATCGCCCGCGTCTCGTGCCTCGATGGCCGCCTGCAGCCCCTCGAAGGCTTCCCGAAGGGCCTGTTCCGGCGGCGGGCGCGTGCAGCCGATCGCGGCCATGCAGAGCAGCACCAGCAGGGCAGCGGCGCGCCAGGCGGGCGTGTCCCCGCGTCCGTGACTGGGCATGGCTCATCCTCCGGTCAATCGAGCGAGTGCCAGCATAGCTGCACCGCGCCTTGCCGCGCTGCGGAGGCCTGTGCTCCAATCGAGACGATACGCCGAGGCATGGAGCATGCCGGCACAACAGCCCGAGGGGGAATAAATGAGCAGTACTGAACGGCCGTGGCTGGCGAACTATCCGGAAGGGATCCCCTCGGAAATCGATGCCGACGAGTACAACTCGATCCCGGCCCTGCTCCAGGAAGCGATCGACAAATACCGCGACCAGCCCGCGTTCTCCAACATGGGCGTCTCGATCACCTACGGCGAACTCGACGCGCTCAGCAACCAGTTCGCTTCCTACCTGCTCGAGGTGCTCAGGCTCAAGAAGGGCGATCGCATCGCGATCATGATGCCCAACTGCCTGCAGTACCCGATCGCGACCTTCGGCGCGCTTCGCGCGGGACTCGCGGTCGTCAACACCAACCCGATGTATACCGCGCGCGAGCTCCGCCACCAGCTGGTGGACTCGGGCGCGCGGGCGATCCTGGTGCTCGACAACTTCGGCCACGTCGTGCAGAAAGTGCTCGCCGACAGCAAGGTCGAAACCGTCATCACCACCGGCCTGGGCGACATGCTCGGCTTCCCCAAGGGCGCGATCGTCAACTTCGTCGTCAAGCACGTGAAGAAGATGGTGCCCGACTATTCCATCCAGGGCGCGGTCCGCTTCCGCGACACGCTCAAGGCCGGCGCCAGGCACGAAACGCCGAAGGTCGAAATCGACCGCGAGGACATCGCCTTCCTGCAGTACACCGGCGGCACGACGGGCGTCGCCAAGGGCGCGATGCTCACCCACCGCAACCTGGTGGCGAACATGCAGCAGGCTTCGGCCTGGGTCAGCAAGCAGGCCAAGCCCGGCCAGGAAGTCATCGTCACCGCGCTGCCGCTGTACCACATCTTCGCGCTGACGGCGAACGGACTCGTGTTCACCAAGTTCGGCGCCAAGAACATCCTGATCACCAACCCGAGGGACATGCCGGGCTTCATCAAGGAGCTCAAGCGCGAGCCCTTCACCGCGATCACCGGCGTCAACACGCTGTTCAACGGCCTGCTCAACACCCCCGGCTTCGAGGACGTGGACTTCTCGCAGCTGCGGCTGACCCTGGGTGGCGGCATGGCCGTGCAGCGCTCGGTGGCCGAGCGCTGGAAGAAGGCTACCGGCGTCACCCTGGTCGAGGCCTACGGACTCACGGAGACTTCGCCGGCGGCCTGCATCAATCCGATGGACCTGGTCGAGTACAACGGCGCCATCGGCCTGCCGATCCCGTCCACCGACGCCTGCGTCAAGGACGAGGAAGGCCGCATGCTGCCGGTCGGCGAAGTCGGCGAGCTGTGCATCAAGGGGCCGCAGGTGATGCGCGGCTACTGGCAGCGTCCGGAAGACACGGCGGCGGCGATCGATGCCAATGGCTGGCTGCATACCGGCGACATGGCACGCATGGACGAAGGCGGCTTCTTCTACATCGTCGACCGCAAGAAGGACATGATCCTGGTCTCGGGCTTCAATGTGTATCCCAACGAGATCGAGGACGTGATCGCGATGATGCCCGGGGTGCTGGAAGTGGCGGCGGTTGGCGTTCCCGACGAGAAGTCGGGCGAGGTGGTGAAGCTGGTGATCGTGAAGAAGGATCCTTCCCTGACCACCGAGCAGGTGAAGGCGCATGCGCGCAATGAACTCACCGGCTACAAGCAACCGCGCATCATCGAGTTCCGCGACGAGCTTCCGAAAACCAACGTCGGGAAAATCCTGCGCCGGGAGCTCCGCGACGAATCCCCGGCCTGAAACGTGATCTAGATCACACTTCTGCTGCAACAACGGTCACCCTGGACCCTGCCGCCTTCACCCCGCTTGCCCAAGCGGGGGAAACAGCGCATAGATGCCTGCAAACGGGCATTCATCATCTTTCCAGGACTCCGCCGGCGGGCCCGGCCGGAGGCGTCCTGCATGTCAGGGGGACCTCCACATGAACGTCGAAATGCTGCACCGCAATACCGCCACCGACCTGGCCACGATCCGCATCTCCCACGATCCGTCAAACGCTTCGCACTGGTGCCATATGCACCCCGCCGAGGCCTTCCGCGATGCCTCGTACCGCCCCTGTTTCTCGCCCCGGCTGCTGCGCGAGCTGCGCCTGTTCGCGCGCGAGGCCATCGAGGGATGCCAGGCCACGGCCGACGCGGCGACCGGACCCGCGCCGCCGCTGTCGCACATCGTCATTGGTTCCGATGCGCATGTGTTCAATCTGGGCGGCGATCTCGACCTGTTCGCAAGGCTGATCCGCGAGCGTGACCGTGACGGCCTGTTGCGCTATGCCACCGAATGCGTCGACAGCATCCATCTCCTGCACACCCGCCTGCACCCCAACGCGCACACCATCGCGCTGGTCGAGGGCGATGCGCTGGGCGGCGGCTTCGAGCTCGCCCTCGCCTGCCAGACCATCGTTGCCGAACGGGGCGTGCAAATGGGCTTCCCGGAGGTTCTGTTCGGGCTGTTCCCGGGCATGGGCGCCTATTCCCTGCTCTCGCAGCGCATCGGCCCCAGGCGCGCCGAGGCGATGATGCTGGACGGCGTGATGTACAGCAGCGAACGACTGCATGAAATGGGCATCGTCGACGTGCTGGTCGAGCCCGGCGAGGGCGTGCGTGGTGTCAACGAGGTCATTCGCCAGAACCGCCGCATCGCCGCGGCCAGGCTGGCCCTGCACCGCGTGCGTGATGCCATCGACCCGGTTTCCCACGAAGACCTTATGGAAGTCACCCGCATCTGGGTGGATACCGCCTTGCAGCTCGGCGACCGCCAGCTGCGGATGATGGAGCGACTGGTGCGGGCACAGCTGCAGCGGCCCGAGTCGCGGGACGCCGGGGCACGCATCCACGGCAACTGACCGCGCCCGCTACGTTCAGGCGCTGTCCGGGCCCGAGGCGGTGTCGCCGTGCACCAGGTCGCCGCGTGCGCGCAGCGCGGCCAGCGCCTGTTCCAGCTGCTGCCGGAGCAGGCGCACCATGCCCGGCCACTCGCGCGCAAGCTCATCGCTGTGCATGCCCATGCCCTGCGAGGCGCTGTCGGACAGGCGGACCGCGCCCATGTTGCCCGCCGCGCCTTTCAGGGCGTGGCAGGCATCGCGGAACGCCTCCCACTGCGCGTCCGCGCCGGCAACCTCGAGTTCGGCCACGCACTTGCGTGCGTCCTTGGCGCACTCGCCCAGGAAGCGGTGCACGAACTCCTCGCCCAGGCCCATCTCGCGCAGTTCGTCGAGGATGTGCTTGGAGATCACGCTGCCGTCGGCCTGCCCTGCAGCCGCGGGCTGGGCGTCCTGGGCGGCGACCGATGGCGCGGCGCCCTCGGCGATGGTGGCCAGGCGCTCGAGCAGCCGGTCCACGACCACCGGCTTGGTCATGAACGCGTAGGCCCCGGCGCGTTCGCACTCGGCCCGCGCCTCCGGCGTGGCATCGGCGGTGAGCACAATGAACGGCGTGCGCTTGCGGCCGGCTTCCATGAAGCGCGCCTGCTTGAGCACTTCCACGCCGCTCTGGCCCGGCATGTGCAGGTCGATGATCACGACGTCGAAGGCCTGCGCCTCAAGCGCGGACAGCACGTCTTCGCCATCGTCGACCACCTGTACACGATGGCCGGCCTTTTCCAGAAGGCGGCGCATCACCATGAGGTTGGCGCCCTGGTCGTCCGCCACCAGCACGCGCAGCGGACGCACGCGGGCGCGATGGCGCACGAAGGGGTCGCCGAAGGCGATGACATTGCTGCCTTCGGCAGCCGACAACTGTGCCGCGACAGCAAACGGCAACTCCACCCAGAAGTGCGAACCCTCGCCGGCCGCGCTTTCCACGCCAATGCTGCCGCCCAACTGTTCGACCAGCGCCTTGGCGATGGTCGTACCCAGGCCGGAACCTCCGAAACGGCGACCCAGGCCATTGTCGACCTGTTCGAAAGCTTCGAAGATCCTCCCCTGCGCGCCTTCCGCGATGCCGATGCCCGTGTCCCGGACCGAGAAGCGCAGCCATGTCGCGCCGTCATCGCGCGGCAACCGCTCGACCGCGAGCGACACCTGCCCGTGATCGGTGAACTTGATCGCGTTGGAAACCAGGTTCACCAGCACATGGCGCAAATGATTGCTGTCGCCGTGCATCTGTGCCGGAATGCCTGCGGCGACCCGGGTCTCGAACAGCAGTCCCTTGGCCTGGGCTCCGGGCTCGAGCATCAGCTGGATGCCGCGGATCAGCTCGGTCAGCGAGAAGTCGGCATCGGTACGTCTGAACTTGCCGGCTTCCAGGCTCGACAGGTCAAGAACCTCGTCCACCAGCATCTGCAGCGAGCGCGCCGAGGTGCGGATGACCTCGGCGCTGTCGCGCTGCTCGGCATTGAGCGACGTGGCCGACAACAGTTCCGACATTCCGAGGATGCCGTTGAGCGGCGTGCGCAACTCATGGCTGATGTTTGCGAGGAAACGGCTCTTGGCGCGGTTGGCAGCTTCCGCAGCCTCGGTGGCCTGAACCAGCTTGCGCAGCAGCGAGCTGAGATACAGCGGCACCGCGGCCAGCCCTGCCAGCAGCCCGCTGCCCAGCAGCAGGTTCTGCTGCCAATACGGCGTGGTCATGAGGGCTGCGCCGAAGGACACCGTGGCAAACCCGATCGCGAGATACAGCCAGCGCGGGCCATAGCGCAGGCCGTTGCCGACCGTGACCCACATGATCACCACGTACATCCACGCCAGCAGGTCGCCCAGGAGGTAAAGCCCGACGCCCATCAAACTGTAGTCGGCGATCATGCCCAACACCCGGCGCGGATACGACACGCCCGGCCGCGCCAGCAGCCACCCGAGGATCACGAAGCCGATCCCGAACTCCACGGTCAGCAGCTGCCACGACAGCCTCAGCGCGTCCGCCACCCCGGGCCGGCCGCTGACCACTACCTGCAGGTAGGCCGCCACCAGCACCAGCATCGCCATGCGTACCAGCGCCTGGCCGTGCTCGGTATCGGGGCGGCCGGTCAGGCGCTGCCTGGTCCATTGCAGGGCAGCGATCGTCACGCTCAGGCCTCCCTGGTCCCGGCCTCGGCCGATGCAGCCTCGGCGGCATAGCGGGCGCAGGTTTCTTCCACGCGTCGGCGGTTGGCCACCAGCGCATCGACACAGCGCGGGTCGAACAGTCGCCCGCTTTCGGACGTGATGTAGTCGAAGGTCTCGTCCATGCTCCAGGCGCGCTTGTACGGGCGCTGGGACAGCAGGGCGTCGAAGACGTCGGCCACCGCCACCACGCGCGCCTCCAGCGGGATGGCTTCGCCGACCAGCGCGTCGGGGTAACCGCTGCCGTCATAACGCTCCTGGTGGCGCAGCGCGATGCTGGCCCCCATCTGCACGAAGCGGTTCTGGCTTCCCTGCAACAGATCGTGGCCGATCTCCGGGTGCCTGCGCATCACCGCGAGTTCGTCTTCGGTGAGCGGGCCCGGTTTCAGCAGTACGGCGTCGGGGATCGCGATCTTGCCGATGTCGTGCAGGGGCGCGGCCAGCTCGATGGTCCGGACTTCGTCTTCGCCCAGGCCCAGGCCTTCGGCGACGATGCCAGCCACCGCCGCCAGGCGCGCGAGGTTGGCGCTGGTGCCGGAGTCGCGGTAGGCGATCGCACGTGCCAGGCGGGTCAGGGTCTCGCGCTCGCGCTCCTCGACCTCGTGCATGCTTGAGAGCAGCCGCTGCTCGAGTGAAAGCGCGCGCTGCTTGACCGACTCCGCCTGCTGGCGGAGTTGCAGCAGGTTGCGGCAGCGCGCGCGCAGCTCGCGTGGGCGCACCGGCTTGACCAGGAAGTCGATCACGCCGGCATCGAGTGCCGCCTGCCGGATCGGCTCGTCGCCGACCACGGTCACCAGCACGATCGGCACGTCGCGGTGCAGCATCGGGCGGCGGAAGCGTCGGGCGAACTCCAGACCGTCCATCACCGGCATGCGGTAGTCGAGCAGCAGCAGGTCCGGGCGATTGTCCTCGCACCAGCGCAGCGCTTCCTGCGGGTCGCTGAAGTCCAGCACCTCGAGCTCGGGACTGATGTCCTCGAGGATGTGCCGCAGCATCGTGCGGGCCGAAGTCTGGTCGTCGACGATGACGATGTTCACGTGATTCCTGCCCCCAGCGCGATCGGTCCCGGCATGGCACACGGGTGCCACCGGTAGTCAGGGCACGCACGACCCGTGCCCGCCCCGGCCCCCCGTTCTGGGGGGCCAACATCCGAGAGTACGACAGAACCGGCGGAAATCGGGCACTTGCTGCCCTTCCTGGTCACCCGGGCGCCGTGCCGCTGGGGCGCATGTAGGGGAACAGCAGCACGTCCCGGATCGACGACGAGCCGGTGAGCAGCATCACCAGGCGATCGATGCCGACGCCCAGCCCGCCGGTGGGCGGCATGCCCACTTCGAGCGCGCGGATGTAGTCGGCGTCGTAGTGCATGGCCTCGTCATCTCCGCCGGCCTTGGCTTCGACCTGGGCGCGGAAGCGCGCGGCCTGGTCCTCGGGGTCGTTGAGCTCGGAGAAGCCGTTGGCCAGCTCCTTGCCGCCGATGAACAGCTCGAAGCGGTCGGTGATGCCTGGCTCCGAGTCGGACTCGCGCGCCAGCGGCGAGACCTCCACCGGGTAGTGGGTGATGAAGGTCGGCTGCACCAGCCCGTCCTCGACCGTCGCCTCGAAGATCTCCAGGAGCAGCTTGCCCCAGCCCCAGGACGGCTTGACCGACACCTTCAGGCGCTGGCAATGGGCGGCGAGCGCGTCGCGGTCGCGGCAGTCGGCGGCGCTGATGTCCGGATTCAGTTCGCGCACCGCATCCTGCATCTTCCAGCGGCGGAACGCCGGCGCCAGGTCGATGTCGTGGCCGTCCCAGTCGAAGCGCGTGGCGCCGGTCGACTCCTGCGCCACGTCGCGGATCATGCCTTCGGTCAGATCCATGACCTCGATGTAGCTGGCATAGGCTTCATACAGCTCGAGCATCGTGAACTCGGGGTTGTGCCGGGTGCTGACGCCCTCGTTACGGAAGTTGCGGTTGATCTCGTAGACGCGCTCGAAGCCGCCCACCACCAGCCGCTTCAGGTAGAGCTCCGGCGCCACGCGCAGGTAGAGCTCGAGGTCGAGGGCGTTGTGGTGGGTGGTGAACGGGCGCGCCGTGGCACCGCCGGCGATGTAATGCATCATCGGCGTCTCCACTTCCAGGAAGCGGCGCGCATCGAGCCAGCGGCGCATCGCGGCGATCACCTTCGAACGCACCACGAACACATCGCGCGCGTCGGGATTCACGATCAGGTCGACGTAGCGCTGGCGGTAGCGCTGCTCGACATCGGCCAGGCCGTGCCACTTGTCCGGGAGCGGGCGCAGCGACTTGGTCAGCAGGCGCAGTGAATCGACCTTGACCGAAAGCTCGCCCGTGCGGGTACGCGTGAGCCCGCCTTCGGCGGCGATGATGTCACCCACGTCCCAGGACTTGAACGCGTCGTAGGTCTCGCCCAGCGTGTTGGCCTGCAGGAACAGCTGGATGCCACCGCTGACGTCCTGCAGCTGCACGAACGCGGCCTTGCCCATGACCCGCTTGGCGAGCATGCGCCCGGCCACGGCCACGCGCCGGCCGGTTTCCTGCAGCGCCTCGGCGCTCCATGCCTCGGCATCGGCGTACTCATCCTGGAGGTCGCCGGCGTGGTCGGTGCGCCGGAAGTCGTTCGGGAACGCGACGCCCTGCCCGCGCAGCGTGGCCAGCTTGCCGCGACGCTCGGCGATGAGGCTGTTTTCGTCAGCGGGCGGCGGCGGCTGTGCGGGGGTGGTCATGGTGGTCTCTGGCATTGGGCTTCAGGAACGAAGGTGACGATCAGTGTGCATCGGGTGGAACATTCGCGGCTGTAGCCGCTCCCGCAAAGGCAAACGGCCCGTCAAGGGAGGTGCACCTGGCGTGGCGGCGCTCCTGTGGGAGCAGCCATGGCTGCGCGATGGCCTGTGCGATCAAATCGCATCCAGCCGCTTTGAACCCGCCTCCAGCCCGGATTTCAGGCTGGCCTCGATGAATTCATCCAGGTCGCCGTCCAGCACGTTCTGCGTATCCGAACGCTCGATGCCGGTGCGCAGGTCCTTGATCCGGCTCTGGTCGAGCACGTAGTTGCGGATCTGGCTGCCCCAGCCGATGTCGGACTTGGTGGCTTCCAGCGCATCCTTCTCGACGTTGCGCTTCTGCACTTCGAGTTCGTAGAGCTTGGCGGCCAGCATCTTCATCGCGGTATCGCGGTTCTGGTGCTGGCTGCGCCCGTTCTGGCAGGCGACCACGGTATTGGTCGGGATGTGGGTGATGCGCACCGCCGACTCGGTCTTGTTGACGTGCTGGCCACCGGCGCCGGACGAGCGGTAGACGTCGGTCCGCAGGTCGGCGGGATTGATCTGGATGTCGATGTCGTCGTCGACTTCCGGCGACACGAACACCGAGGTGAAGCTGGTATGGCGGCGGTTGTCGGAGTCGAAGGGCGACTTCCGCACCAGCCGATGGACGCCGATCTCGGTCTTCAGCCAGCCATAGGCGTACTCGCCCTCGATGCGCACCGTGGCCGACTTGATGCCGGCGACGTCGCCGCCGCTGGCCTCCATGATCTCGGCCTTCCAGCCGCGGTTCTCCGCCCAGCGCAGGTACATGCGCAGCAGGATCTCGGCCCAGTCCTGGGCCTCGGTGCCGCCGGCGCCGGCCTGGATGTCGAGGAAGGCGTTGGCCGAATCCATCTGCCCGGAGAACATGCGCTGGAACTCCAGCTTCTCCACCTGGCCGCTGAGACTTTCGACGTCGGCCTCGACCGCCTGCGCGGTCTCCTCGTCGCTTTCGGCATCGGCCATGTCAAGCAGTTCGGCGGCGCCCACCAGGCCCTCGGTCAGGTCGCGGATGCCGTTGACGGTCTTGTCGAGCAGCGAACGTTCGCGCCCCAGGGCCTGCGCTCGCTCGGGGTCGTTCCAGATATCGGGATTCTCGAGCTCGCGCTCTACTTCCTCGAGCCGCTCGCGCTTGGTGTCGTAGTCAAAGAAACCCCCTCAGCGCATCCAGCCGACCCTTGAGGTCGGCGATGCGCTGGCGGACGGGATTGAGCTCCATCATGTGCTGTGGATCCGCATGGAAAGAGGCGGATTCTAGCAATTCCGGCGTGCTCCCTGCTGGCGCTCAGGATCGTGCCGCTGGGGCAAGCCGCGCGCGGAGCGCTTCGCGATGGCGGCGGCTGCAAGGCAGCACCGTGCCATCGGCCAGGTGCAAGCGGGCGTCGCCGGTGTCGAGTGGCTCGATGGAGGCGACCAGGTCGAGCCTCACGATGTAGCTCCGGTGGATGCGCGCGAAGCGGGCCGGATCCAGCTTCGCCTCGATGTCGGCCATCGTGCTGCGCAGCGGGTAGTCGCGCCCGGCCACGTGCAGGTTCACGTAGTTGCCCGCGGCCTGCAGCCACTCGACATCGGCGGCGGCCACCAGGAAATCGCGACCCAGCTTGCGGACCAGGAAGCGCTCGGGCCGCCCCGCTGCGGGCCCGGGGACGCCAGGGTCGGGCTCGGCGAGCATGCGCACCTCGCCCTGCAGCCGTCGCCACAGCCAGCTGTACCCGTGCGCGACGAACACGATGGAGGCGAAGGTGCGGACGTCCTTCAGGTACTCGTACGGCATTTCCACGGCCCAGTCGAAGCCGTACCGGTCGCCCATGGCCGCATGGGCGAGCATGCGCATCAGCACCATCCCGGCCACGTGCAGCAGCGACCAGATGAGGCTCGCCGCCAGGTAGCCGGGCAGGCGCCGCATCCAGGTATCGACGTGCAGCGGCCAGCGCTCGCACAGCCACAGCAGGAGCGGCAGGAGGAGCAGCGACGCGATCGCGCTGCTGGCTTCCCAGACCGCCGGCTGCCAGGCCTCGAGCACCCGACCGTGGCGATCGGCATCGATCAGCGCGACGGCCGTGTTGGCGATGGCGCCGAAGCCGAACACCAGCACCCACGCGGCAATCTCGAGCGGACGCCTCCACGCCAGGTGCCTGTTCCAGAAATCCCGTTCGCGCGCGGCGGCGCGTCCCCTGTCGTCATGCATTCCGCGATTGTAATTGTCGCTCCCCTGCAGCCGGCCACGGTTCATCCCCGCCACCGGTCATTTCGTCCCCGGGGCGTGTCGTTGCGGCACTTCCGGCTGGTCGCCTTCTCGTTTCCGGGGTGGAATCGCCCCTCTCCGAAAGGTGCCCGGAACATGACGCGACGCCACGACATCGATGCCCTCAGGGTGATCGCCTTCGGCCTGCTGATCGCCTACCACGTGGGCATGGTCTACGTTGCCGACTGGGGTTACCACGTCAAGGCCGGGCAGCAGGCGCACTGGCTGCAGTGGCCCATGATCGCGGTGAACCGCTGGCGGATGCCGCTGCTGTTCATGATCTCGGGCATGGCCCTGGGCCTGGCGATGGCCGCCCGCCCGGCCCGGCCGCTGATGGGCTCGCGGAGTTGGCGGCTGCTGCTGCCGCTGGCGTTCGGCATGCTCGCCATCGTGCCGGTCCAGGCCTACTGCGAAGCATTGTCGAACGGCACGATCGCGCCGGGCTTCGGCCCCTTCCTCATGCGCTACCTGCAGCTGCGGCCGTGGCCCGGCGGCGGCTGGAGCGGCGCGCAGCACGGCGTGACCTGGAACCACCTGTGGTACCTGGCCTACGCCTGGACCTACACGGCGCTGGTGCTGGTCCTGGCCCGCGTCGCGGGCACGGCGGGCGCCGGCCGCCTCGGCGCATGGGTCTGCAGTCGCAGCGCCGCCTGCTGCGTGCTGGTCCCGGCCGCGTGGCTCTTCGCCTGCCTGTGGTGGCTGATGCCCCGGTTTCCCGAAACCCATGCCCTGGCGGGCGACTGGTACGCCCACGCGAAGTACTTCGCCTTCTTCCTGGTCGGCTGGCTGGTGGCATGCGAGCCGCAATTCCGGGAGCGGGTGCAGGCGGCGCGCGGCCGGATGCTGGCACTGGCCCTCGGCGCGATCACGATCGAGCTGGGGCTGCGCGCGGCGGGGCGCAGCCTGCAGCCCGGCGACATCCCGGCGTGGGCGCTGCACGTGGACTGGGCCATGGTCGAACGCATGGCGCGGGCGCTGTATTCGTGGACGGCGCTGCTGGCGATCTTCGGCTGGGCACGGGCGCTCCTGGACCGGCCGTTCCGCTGGCTGCCGTACGCCAGCGAAGCGGTGTACCCCTGGTACATCCTCCACCAGAGCCTGATCGTGCCGCTGGCCTTGGTGGCCCCGGCGCTGGCGCCGCATTCCTGGCTGGAGCCGGTGGTCGTGATCGCGGGAACGGTCGCCGGCTGCCTGCTGCTGCACGAATGCCTCATTCGGCGCGTGCGCTGGCTACGCCCCCTGTTCGGCCTGAAGCCCCGGCGCGAAACGGCGCTCGAACCGCGACCATCTGCCAGCGACTCCAGGCTGGACTCGTACCCGGGGTAGCCGCCGCTGCACGCGCGGCAGCGTAAGCTTCCGGCGCCCGCCGTCGGGCCGTCCCGGAAAACCCGAATGTTCGAAGCCGACCCGATCCTCTGGCTGCAGGGACTGAGCGCGCCCTGGTTCGCCTGGTGCATGCACGCGATCAGCAGGCTCGGCGATAACTGGATCTACGTGCCGGCCACCCTCGCCTTGCTGTTCGGCGCGCGCCTGCGTCCGGGACTCGGGGTGCTGCTGGCGCTGATGCTCGTGGTGGTGGCGACCGACGCCGCCAAGCACGGCTTCGGGCTGCCGCGGCCCAGCGAGGTGGACGCGCGGATCCTCGACGAAGGCGAGGCCGGAAGGCACCTGGTGGGCGACGGCGCCGCGGACGGCTTCTGGGCGCTGCCTTCGCCGGCGGCCATCGCCGCGGCCCGCGCCCGGCCCGACGCCAGCTTCGGTTTCGTCAGCGGGCACACCAGTGCCGCCACCGCCTTCGTGCTCGCCATGGCGCTGCTGATGCGCGCCCGGCGGGCATGGGCCTGGGGACTGGTGGTCGCCTGGCCGCTGCTGATGGGCATCTCCCGGATGTACCTGGGCCGGCATTTCCTTGCCGACGTGCTCGGCGGGCTGGTGGTGGGCGTGGCTGCCGCGCTGCTGGCCGCGGCGTTCGTGCGCAGGCTTGAGGCGCGCGACCCGGGCGCGTGGCGGACCTGGTTGCTCGGCCTCACCGGGGCCGGGGGCCTGGGGCTTGCCAGCGGCTTCGTGCCGTGGCTCGATCCCGGGCATGCCGGCGGCGTGGCCGGCACGCTGCTCTGTATGGGCGTGCTGATGCGCGCAGGCTTCCCCGACGACGCCGGACCCGCGGCCGTGCGGGTGGCGCGCGTGTTGATCGCGCTGGCGCTGGCCTACGGAATCCTTTCGCTGCTGGAAATCGTCTATGCCGCCGGCGGCTGGCCGGCCCGGCATCCCGCAGCATTCGTTTCGATCGCAGGCGGCTACGTCGCGGTGCTCATCGGCGCGGTGGCGCTGCTGCGCGCGCTGCGGCTCTACCGCCCGGCGGCGGCCGCGACGGCGGGCACGGCCGCGGGCTGATCCCCGGCGGCGGTGGCGTGTTCCACGATCAGCTGGATCGCGTCGCCGCCGCGGTAGTCGTCGGGCGCAAGCCGGTAGGCAAGGTGCAGGCGCGACGGCGGCGGCTCGTTGCGCCAGCCACCGAAATGGATCGCCGCAAGCGGCGTCCGCGCACCTTCGCAGCGCAGGCCCAGCTTGAGGTGGCGTTCGCCGACCACGCGCCACTCGAGCACTTCGAATTCACCGTCGAACAGGGGCTCGGGGAAGCCCTGGCCCCAGGGTCCGCCGTCGCGCAGCGCCTCGGCGTGGGCACGGTCGAACTCGGCGGGCGCCAGCGCCCCGTCGCTGTCGATGGTCGCCTCGAGGGTGGCGGCGTCGAGGGTGGCTTCGGCATGGGCAAGGAAGGCCGCTTTGAACGCGCCCAGGTTGCGCGCGTCCAGGCTGAGCCCGGCCGCCATCGCATGCCCGCCGAAACGCTCGATCAGGCCGGGGTGGCGCGCGTCGACGGCGGCCAGCGCATCACGCACGTGGAAGCCGGGGATCGAGCGCGCCGACCCTCGCAGTGCGCTTGCGCCCGGCTCCGCCGGCGCGAAGGCGACCACGGGCCGGTGCAGGCGTTCCTTCAGCCTGGATGCGACCAGGCCGACCACGCCGGGATGCCAGCCGGCGTCGTAGGCGCAGATGGCGGCGCCGACGCCGACGCCCTGCCCGATCCCGTCCAGGGCCTGCACGGACAGGGCGCGCTCGGCCTCGTCCAGCATGCCCTGCTGCACGGTCCTGCGTTCGCGGTTGATCGCGTCCAGGCGCTGCGCAAGTTCACGCGCGCGCGCCGGATCGTCGCAGAGCAGGCACTCGATCCCCAGCGACATGTCTTCCAGCCGCCCGGCGGCGTTGAGGCGCGGGCCGAGCGCGTAGCCGATGTCGCCGGCGCCCAGGCGCGATGCCGTACGACCTGCGACTTCGACCAGCGCCGCCAGGCCGGCGCAGCCGCGGCCCGCACGCAGTCGCCGCAGGCCCGCGGCAACCAGCGCGCGGTTGTTGGCGTCCAGGGGCACGAGGTCGGCGACGGTGCCGACGGCGACCAGGTCCAGCAGGCTCGAGAGATCCGGCCCCTTGCCCTGCAGGCGGCCTTCCGCGCGCATCCGCGCGCGCAGCGCCAGCAGCACGTAGAAAATGACGCCGACGCCGGCCAGCGACTTGCCGGCGAAGCCGTCGCCGCTGCGGTTCGGATTGACGATCGCGTCCGCCGCCGGCAGCTGCTCGCCCGGCAGGTGGTGGTCGGTCACCAGCACCTGCCACCCGAGCGCCTTGGCGGCGTCGATGCCCGCGTGGCAGGCGATGCCGTGGTCGACGGTGACCAGCAGGTCCGGCTGCAGAGGCGCCAGCTCGGCCACCAGCGACGGCGACAGGCCATAGCCGTGGGTCACCCGGTTGGGCACAGCGTGCAGCACTCCGCGCGCACCGAGCATGCGCAGGCCGCGCACGGCGACGGCACAGGCGGTGGCACCATCGGCATCGAAATCGCCGACCACGAGAATGCGGCGGCCCTCGCTGATTGCCGACGACAGCAGCGCGGTGGCGCGCTCGAGGTCGAGCAGGCCATCGGGCGGCAGCAGGTCGGCCAGTCGCGGGCGCGCTGAATCGATGTCCAGGGCGCCGCGCGCGGCGTAGATGCGGCGCAGCAGCGGCGGGATCTCCGCCGGCCATGCAGCGGCCTCGCGCCCGGCATCGCCGGGCATGGCGTCCGCCGGCAGCCGGCGCCGGATGCTGCGAACCGTCGTCACCGGCCCGGCCACGACGCGGCGCGGCGCCAGACGCGCAGCAGGTGTCCGCGCTTCACCGCGAGGCGCCAGCCATCGCCATCGTCCAGGCACAGCGTGCCGATCCGGCCCGCGCGCAGCGCCTCCAGCGCGGGCAGCAACCACTCGCGTTCGATCCACTGCAGGTCGCGGGTGCCCTCGATGTCGTAGACCCCGGGCTCGCCGGTGAACCGCGCAGGCAGCGGCTGGCCGCGTCCGCTGGCGGCGGCCAGCGCGCGCGCGGTGTCGTCGTCGCTGAAGCCGGTCGCGCCATCCCTCCCGCTTGCCGCCGGCAAGCGACCGCCGCCCCAGAACCACAGCGCATTCACGGGCGCCTGGCCGCGCGCCACCCGCCGCGCATTGAGCGGATGGTTGTGCAGCGTGACCTGGGCTTCGCTTTCCAGACTGCGCCAGCGCCGGCCTTCAGGGCTGATGTCGAGGTGGTCGAAGATGTCCTCGCCCAGCGCGTCGCCGGGATCCGAGAACTCCGGCACCTTCGCGTCCTTCGGCAGGCGCAGATACCAGCGCGCCGGATCCGGCGCATCGAGTTCGAAACCGGCGTCGCCGAACAGCGGGCGCAGCGCCGGCAGCAGCTGGTCGCAGTCCTCGCGCGTCAGCGCCAATGCTTCGCCGTGCGCAAGCAGGCGTACGCCGTTGATGTCCGGGCGCAGCCAGACCGGGTCGGCGCGCAGCCAGGCGGAGCCGGCGGCATCGCCAAGCTCGGCCTGCCGCGACAGCGCCGCGATCGGCCAGCCCTCGCCGTGCAGCGGGAAATGCCGGAGCAGCTGGGCACGACGCCCGGGCGCGCCATCGGGTCCGCGATTGCCGCGGCCGAGCAGCTTCATGCTCGCCGCGGACAGGCGCTGCCGCCCGAGTCGCGCGGCGGCCGGGAGCAGAAGGGTGATGCTGCTGGAAGCCGGCATCGCCGGATCAGCCGTAGCTGACCTCGACGATCTCGTACTCGCTGATGCCGCCGGGCGCCTCGATGGTCACCACCTCGCCGGCGTGCTTGCCGATCAGCGCGCGCGCCACCGGTGACGAGATCGCGATCAGGCCCAGCTTGATGTCGGCCTCGAGGTCGCCAACGATCTGGTAGCGCTTTTCCGCACCGGTCTCTTCGTCGGCCAGCAGCACGTTGGCGCCGAACACGACCTTGTCGCCGACCTTGAGCGTCGACACGTCGATCACCTGTGCGTGCGAGAGCTCGCTCTCGAGCTGCTTGATGCGGCCCTCGATGAAGCCCTGCTGCTCGCGCGCGGCGTGGTACTCGGCGTTTTCCTTCAGGTCGCCGTGGGCACGCGCCTCGGCGATCGAATTGATGACGGCAGGCCGCTGGACGCTCTTCAGTTCGTCCAGCTCCGCGCGCAGCCGCTGCGCTCCCTGCGACGTGATCGGTGGTCTCATGTCCGCTTCAATTCCTCATGCAGTTCGTGCAGGGCCCACACCGGGCCGCTGCCACGATATTCAAGAGAATGCAGCAAGGCCTTCGCACCGGCAATGGTGGTCGAATAGGTCACCCGCTGCTGCAGCGCCTCGCGGCGGATCGAGAACGAATCCGCGATCGCCTGGCGCCCTTCGGTGGTGTTGACGATGTAGGCGATGTCGCCGTTCTTGATCAGGTCGACAATGTGCGGCCGACCTTCGGCGACCTTGTTGACCTGCTCGCAGGCGACCCCGTGCTCGCTCAGCCAGGCGGCCGTGCCCGAGGTCGCGACCAGGCTGAAGCCGCGTTCCACGAGTTCGTGGGCCACGGGCAACAGCCGCCGCTTGTCCGGGTCGCGCACGGAGACAAAGGCCTTGCCCGGCGCGGGCGCCTTGATGCCGGCCGCTTCCTGCGCGCGCGCGAATGCGGCGCCGAAACTCTGGCCCACGCCCATCACCTCACCGGTCGAGCGCATTTCCGGGCCCAGGATCGGATCCACGCCCTGGAACTTGGCGAAGGGGAAGATCGCTTCCTTGACCGAGTAGTAGCCGGGCACGACCTCTTCGGTCACGCCCTGGTCGGCCAGGGTGCGGCCGGCCATGCAGCGCGCGGCGATCTTTGCCAGCGGCACCCCGGTGGCCTTGGAGACGAACGGCACCGTGCGCGAAGCGCGCGGATTGACCTCGAGCAGGAAGATCGTGTCATTGCCGTCCTCGTCGGACTGGACCGCGAACTGGGTGTTCATCAGCCCGACCACGCCCAGCGCGCGCGCCATCGCCGTGACCTGCTCGCGCAGGCGGGCCCTGGTATCGGCCGACAGCGAATACGGCGGCAAGGAACACGACGAATCGCCGGAGTGCACGCCCGCTTCCTCGATGTGCTCCATCACCCCGCCGATCAGCACCTGGCCATCGGTATCGGCGATCAGGTCGATGTCGACCTCCACCGCGTTGTCGAGGAAGCGGTCGAGAAGCACGGGCGAATCATTGGACACCTTGACCGCCTCGCGCATGTAGCGCTCGAGGTCGGCTTCGGCGTGCACCACTTCCATCGCCCGGCCGCCGAGCACGTAGCTCGGACGCACGACCAGCGGATAGCCGATCTCGCGTGCCAGCACCAGGGCCTGCTCGGCGCTGCGCGCGGTCCGGTTGGGTGGCTGCTTCAGGCCGAGCTTTTCGACCAGGTGCTGGAAGCGCTCGCGGTCTTCGGCCAGGTCGATGGAATCCGGCGAGGTGCCGATGATCGGCACGCCGTTGGCCTCGAGCGCGCGCGCAAGCTTCAGCGGCGTCTGCCCGCCGTACTGCACGATCACGCCCTTGGGCTTCTCCAGCTCGACGATCTCGAGCACGTCTTCCAGCGTCACCGGCTCGAAGTACAGGCGGTCGGAGGTGTCGAAGTCGGTCGAGACCGTTTCCGGGTTGCAGTTGACCATGATGGTCTCGTACCCGTCCTCGCGCAGTGCAAGCGCGGCGTGCACGCAGCAATAGTCGAACTCGATGCCTTGGCCGATGCGGTTGGGACCGCCGCCGAGCACGATGATCTTGTCGCGGTCGGTGGGCTCGGCCTCGCACTCTTCCTCGTAGGTCGAGTAGAGGTAGGCGGTGGTGGTGGCGAACTCGGCGGCGCAGGAGTCCACGCGCTTGTAGACCGGCTTGATGCCGAAGGCACGGCGCAGCGCGCGCACGGCCTTCTCTTCGACGCCGACGAGCTGCGACACGCGGGCGTCGGAGAAGCCCATGCGCTTGATGCCGCGAAGACGCGATGCGCTCAATCCGTCAACGCCGGCTTCCGCGACCTGGCGCTCGGTGGCAACGATGTCTTCGATCTGGTCGAGGAACCAGGGGTCGATCCAGGACAGGGTGAACACCTCGTCCACGCTCATGCCGGCGCGGAAGGCGTCGGCGACGTGGAACAGGCGATCGGGGCCGGGCTCGCGCAGCTCGCGCCGCAGCGCGGCCTTGCCTTCTTCGCTGTCCAGGTCCAGGCCGGTCGGGTCCAGTCCGGCCTTGCCGGTCTCGAGTCCGCGCAGCGCCTTCTGCAGCGACTCCTGGAAGGTGCGGCCCATGGCCATGACCTCGCCCACCGACTTCATCTGCGTCGTCAGGCGCGAATCCGCCTGCGGGAATTTCTCGAACGCGAAGCGCGGGATCTTGGTGACCACGTAGTCGATCGACGGCTCGAACGAGGCCGGGGTCAGGCCGCCGGTGATCTCGTTCTTCAGCTCGTCAAGCGTGTAGCCGACCGCAAGCTTGGCCGCGACCTTGGCGATCGGGAAACCGGTGGCCTTGGACGCCAGCGCCGAGGAGCGCGACACGCGCGGGTTCATCTCGATCACCACCACGCGCCCGGTCTCGGCGTTGATGCCGAACTGGACGTTGGAGCCGCCGGTGTCGACGCCGATCTTGCGCAGCACGTCGATCGAGGCCTGGCGCAGGCGCTGGTACTCGCGGTCGGTGAGGGTCTGCGCCGGGGCGACCGTGATCGAGTCACCGGTGTGCACGCCCATCGCGTCGAGGTTCTCGATCGAGCAGACGATGATGCAGTTGTCCGCGGTGTCGCGGACCACTTCCATCTCGAACTCCTTCCAGCCGAGCACGGACTCCTCGACCAGCACCTCGTTGGTCGGCGACAGCTCGAGGCCGCGCTTGACGATGTCCTCGAACTCTTCCCTGTTGTATGCGATGCCGCCGCCGCTGCCGCCCAGCGTGAAGCTGGGGCGGATGATGGTCGGATAGCCGACGGTCGCCTGGATCTCGACTGCCTGCTCGAAGGTCTTCGCGACCGCGGCCTTCGGGCACTCCAGGCCGATCTCGCCCATGGCCACGCGGAACAGCTCGCGGTCCTCGGCCATCATGATGGCCTCGCGCTTCGCGCCGATCAGCTCGACGCCGTACTTCTCGAGCACGCCGTGGTCGGCAAGATCCAGCGCGCAGTTGAGCGCGGTCTGGCCGCCCATGGTCGGCAGCAGCGCGTCCGGGCGCTCCTTGGCGATGATTTTCTCGACCATCTGCCAGGTGATCGGCTCGATGTAGACCGCATCGGCCATCTCCGGGTCGGTCATGATCGTGGCCGGGTTGGAGTTCACCAGCACCACGCGGTAGCCCTCCTCGCGCAGGGCCTTGCAGGCCTGGGCGCCGGAGTAGTCGAACTCGCAGGCCTGGCCGATGACGATCGGGCCGGCGCCGATGATGAGGATGGTCTTGAGGTCGGTGCGCCTGGGCATCAGTGCGCCTCCATCAGCGCGACGAATCGGTCGAAGAGCGGGGTCACGTCCTGCGGGCCGGGAGCGGCCTCGGGGTGTCCCTGGAAGCTGAAGGCCGGCGCATCGGTGAGCGCGATGCCCTGGTTGCTGCCGTCGAACAGCGAGCGGTGGGTGACGCGGACGTTGGCCGGCAGCGTCGCTTCGTCGACCGCGAAGCCGTGGTTCTGCGAGGTGATCATCACCCTGCCCGACTCGAGGTCCTGCACCGGGTGGTTGGCGCCGTGGTGGCCGTTGGCCATCTTCAGCGTCCTGGCGCCGACCGCCAGCGCAAGCAGCTGGTGGCCCAGGCAGATGCCGAAGGTGGGCACGCCGGCGGCCAGCACCTCGCGGATCGCGGCAATCGCGTAGTCGCAGGGCTCGGGGTCACCGGGGCCGTTGGACAGGAACACGCCGTCGGGCTTGAGCGCGAGCGCCTCGGCCGCGGTGGTGCGCGCCGGAACCACGGTCACGTCGCAGCCGCGGTCGGCGAGCATGCGCAGGATGTTTCGCTTCACGCCGTAGTCCCAGGCCACGACGCGGAAGCGCGGTGCCACCTTGCGGAAGGTCCCGGCATCGAGCTCGAGGTCGCCCTCGCTCCACTCATAGCGGCTTTCGGTGCTGACCACGCTGGCCAGGTCCATGCCCTTGAGGCCGGGGAACTTGCGCGCGGCCTCGATGGCACGGTCGATATCGATCTCGCCGGCCATCACCGCGCCGTTCTGCGAGCCGCGCGCGCGCAGCAGGCGGGTCAGGCGGCGGGTGTCGATCCCGGCGATCGCGACCACGCCGCGGTCGGCCAGCCACTCGGGAAGCGCGGCGCGGCTGCGCCAGCTGCTGGGGCGGCGCGGAACGTCGCGCACGACCAGGCCTGCCGACCAGACCTGGCCGGATTCGTCGTCCTGGGCGGTGCAGCCGGTGTTGCCGATGTGCGGATAGGTCAGGGTGACGATCTGGCGCGCGTACGAGGGGTCGGTCAGGACTTCCTGGTAGCCGGTCATCGCCGTGTTGAACACGACCTCGCCAACGGAAAGGCCGGGCGCGCCGACGGAAACGCCTTCGAAGACCGTGCCGTCTTCGAGCGCGAGGATTGCGGGTGGGGTCACTGGCGGTCGCCTACGTGGGGTTGCAGGACGCCACCGGCCCGGCATTGGCCGGCCCGGAGGCAAGTGGTTCAGGCGAGCGGGAATGTTACCGGCGCGCGGCCTGCCGCGCCAGCGCGGAAGATGAACCCGGAACGTCTAGAGCAGGTCGCGCAGCCGCCAGGCCCCTGCCTCGCGGCCGTGCAGGCGGCTCGCGGCCAGCAGCGCCCCGCGCGCGAACACGTCGCGACTGGTGGCACGGTGGACCAGCTCGATACGCTCGCCCATGCCGGTGAACTGGACCAGGTGCTCGCCGACCACGTCGCCGGCGCGGAGGCTGGCGTAGCGCGGTTCGGCCCCGCCCCGCTCCGCCACGGCGCCAAGGGCCAGCGCGGTGCCCGAGGGCGCGTCCTGCTTGTGCACGTGGTGGCTCTCTACGATGTCGCAGTCCCAACCGGCCAGGGCCGCTGCCGAGCGCTCCACCAGCTCCTCGAGCACGGCGACGCCGAAGCTGAAGTTGGCCGCCCACAGCAGCGGAATGTCCGCTGCGGCCACCGCCATCGCCTGCCGCTGGGCAGCCGAGAGCCCGGTGGTACCCGAAACCAGCGCTGCGCCACGCTGCCGGCACAGGGCCAGCAGCGGTTCGAAGCCCTCGGGCAGGCTGAAGTCGATCGCGACGTCGAAGGCGGGAACGCCGGACAGCTCACTGGCGGAGAACTGCGGCACGCCGTCGACCACGCGCTGCGGCGGGCGCCGCGACACCGCCGCGACCACGCTGCAGCCTTCGGGCACGCCCTCGGCGCAGAGACGCAGCAGCGCGCGCCCCATGCGGCCGCTGCCGCCGTGGATCAACAATCTGACCGGATCGCCCATGCGGCTAGCCTAGCGACGCCCGGGGGCCGCGACAAGCAGGACAGCGGCCCCGCCGCGTCGCCACCGCGTCAGGACGTCATCCGCTCCCAGAAGCCCTTGACCCCATCGACGAAGGTGCTCGACCGCGGCGAATGGCGGCGCGCGCCCTCGCCGGAGAACGTGGCCTCGAACTGGTCCAGCAGCTCGCGCTGCGCGGGGGTCAGGTTGACCGGGGTTTCCACCACCACCTTGCAGTACAGGTCGCCCGTGGCGCGGCTGCGCACCGACTTCACGCCCTTGTCGCGCAGGCGGAAGACCCTGCCGGTCTGGGTCTCGGCGGGGATGCGGATCTCGGCTTCGCCGCCGAGCGTCGGCACGCGCACCGTGTCCCCGAGCGCCGCCTGCGAGAGGCGGATCGGCACTTCGCAGTGCAGGTCGTCGCCGTCGCGCTCGAAGATGTCGTGCGGACGCACGCGCACTTCGACATACAGATCGCCCGGCTGGGTGCCCGCGGGCCCGGCCTCGCCTTCGCCGGAAAGGCGGATGCGGTCACCACTGTCGACGCCGGCCGGCACCTTCACCGACAGCACCTTTTCCTCTTCCACGCGGCCATTGCCGCGGCAGGACGGACAGGGACTCTTGAAGGTCTTGCCGCGGCCATGGCAGGACGGGCACGGCTGCTGCATCGAGAAGATGCCGCGCTGGAAGCGCACTTGGCCGTTGCCGTGGCAGGTGTCGCAGGTCTCGAGCGTCCCGTCTTCGGAACCGCTGCCCCTGCAGGGCTCGCATTCGACCAGGGTGGGCAGGTCGATGCGGCGCTCCACGCCGGCGACGGCCTCTTCCAGGTCGAGCTCCATCACATAGCCGATGTCGGCACCGCGGCGCGGACCGCGCGGGCCTCCACCGCCGAAGATGTTTCCGAAGATGTCGCCGAAGATGTCGCCCACGTCCGGACCGCCGCCGAAGCCGGGGCCGGCGTTGCCGCCACCCATGCCATGTTCGAACGCGGCGTGGCCGTGCTGGTCGTACATGCGGCGCTTGCCGCCGTCGGACAGCACCTCGTAGGCCTCCTTGCACTCCTTGAACGCAGCCTCGGCGGCGTGGTCGCCGGGGTTGCGGTCAGGGTGGTGCTTCATCGCGCTGCGGCGATAGGCCTTCTTCAGCTCGTCCTCGGTGGCATTGCGGCCGACGCCGAGGACTTCGTAGTAATCGCGCTTGCTCATCGATCAAGGTCCGTGGTGCCTGGTGGACCCGAAGTACGGGGTCCGGATACGCGGCGGGAACCGGAGTTCATCCGGTCCCCGCCATGGGCGTGGCCATCGCGGCCGGGGCCGCTTCCACGACTCCAGGGGCCGTCAGGCCTTGCTGTCGTCGTCCTTGACCTCGGTGAACTCGGCGTCGACGACGTCGTCCGCCGCCTGGCCGGCCGGATCCCGGCCCGCGTCGCCCTGGGCGTCGCCACCCTGTCCGGCTGCACCGACCGCGGCGAACAGCGCCTGGGACACCTCTTCCAGCGCCTTGGTCTTGGCCTCGATCTGGCCCTTGTCGTCTCCCTTCATCGCGGTCTCGACCTCGGCGATGGCGGACTCGACGCGACCGATCACATCGCCCGGGACCTTGTCGCCGTTGTCCTTGATCGCGCTGCGGGTGCCGTGCACCAGGGCATCGGCCTGGTTGCGGGCGCCGACCAGCTCGTGGAACTTCTTGTCGTCCTCGCGGTGCGCCTCGGCGTCGGCGACCATCCGCTGGATCTCGTCGTCGGACAGGCCGGAGCCGGCCTTGATCTCGACCTTCTGCTCCTTGCCGGTCTTCTTGTCCTTGGCGGTGACGTGGACGATGCCGTTGGCGTCGATGTCGAACGACACTTCAACCTGCGGCATGCCGCGCGGCGCGGAATCGATGCCGGAAAGGTCGAACTTGGCCAGCGACTTGTTGTAGCGGGCCTGCTCGCGCTCGCCCTGCAGCACGTGCACCGTCACCGCGGACTGGTTGTCTTCGGCAGTCGAAAACGTCTGCGAAGCCTTGGTCGGGATGGTGGTGTTCTTCTCGATGATCTTGGTGAACACGCCGCCCAGGGTCTCGATGCCGAGGCTCAGCGGGGTCACGTCGAGCAGCAGCACGTCCTTGACGTCGCCGGCCAGCACGCCGCCCTGGACCGCGGCGCCGATGGCGACCGCCTCGTCGGGGTTCACGTCCTTGCGCGGCTCCTTGCCGAAGAACTCGGCCACCGCCGCCTGCACCTTGGGCATGCGGGTCTGGCCGCCTACCAGGATCACGTCGTTGATGTCGCTGGCGCGCAGGCCGGCGTCGTTGAGCGCCGTGCGGCAGGGTTCGATCGTCTTCTTGACCAGGTCTTCCACCAGCGCCTCGAGCTTGGCCCGGGTCAGCTTGATGTTCAGGTGCTTCGGACCGGAGGCGTCCGCAGTCACGTACGGCAGGTTGACCTCGGTCTGCTGCGCGGTGGAGAGCTCGATCTTCGCGCGTTCGGCGGCGTCCTTCAGGCGCTGCAGGGCCAGCGGGTCCTTGCGCAGGTCGATGCCCTGGTCCTTGTTGAATTCCTCGACCAGGTAGTCGATAACGCGCTTGTCGAAGTCCTCGCCGCCGAGGAAGGTGTCGCCGTTGGTGGCCAGCACCTCGAACTGCTTCTCGCCGTCGACTTCGGCGATCTCGATGATCGACATGTCGAAGGTGCCGCCGCCGAGGTCGTACACGGCGATCTTGCGGTCGCCGCCGTCCTTGTCCAGGCCATAGGCCAGCGCGGCCGCAGTCGGCTCGTTGATGATGCGCTTGACGTCGAGGCCGGCGATGCGGCCGGCGTCCTTGGTCGCCTGGCGCTGCGAGTCGTTGAAGTACGCCGGCACCGTGATCACGGCTTCGGTCACCTTCTCGCCCAGGTAGTCCTCGGCGGTCTTCTTCATCTTCTCGAGGATGCGCGCGGAGACTTCCTGCGCCGACAGCTTCTTGCCGTCGCTGGTCTGCACCCAGGCGTCGCCGTTGTCGTGCTCGACGATCGCGTACGGGACCAGGCCGAGGTCCTTCTTGACCTCGGCGTCGGTGAACTTGCGGCCGATCAGGCGCTTGACCGCATAGAAGGTGTTCTTCGGGTTGGTGACGGCCTGGCGCTTGGCGGACGCGCCGACCAGCACTTCGCCGTCCTTGGTGTAGGCGACGACGGACGGGGTCGTGCGGTCGCCTTCGCTGTTCTCGATGACGCGGGCCTTGCCGCCGTCCATGATCGCCACGCAGGAGTTGGTCGTGCCGAGATCGATGCCGATGATCTTTGCCATGGGAATATGCCTCTATGTCTGGATTCGGGGGGGCGGCGATGCCGCCGATGACTGCTATCTGGGGATTGGCCACCACGCCTTCAAGCGCCAGCGGCCGCCGGAATCGACCGGCATGGGTTCAATCGATGCTCAATCGTCGTTCGACACCGCGACCAGGGCCGGGCGCAGCAGCTGCTCGTTGAGGCGGTAGCCCTTCTGGAACAGCTGGGCCACGGCGCCGGCGTCGACGCCTGGGGCCTCGACCACGCTCATCGCCTGGTGCAGGTCGGGATTGAATACGTCGTTGGCAGCCGGCGCGATTTCGTACAAACCCTGGTTGCCGGTGACCCGGCGCAGCTCGCGCAGGGTCAGCTCAATGCCTTCGCGCAGCGGGCCGTTGCTCCCGGCAGCAGCCAGCGCCGCGTCCAGGCTGTCGAATACCGGCAGCAGGTCGCCCAGGATCTGCTTGTTGGCGAACCGGCAGGCGTTCTGGACATCGCGCTCCAGCCGACGGCGCTGGTTTTCAAGGTCGGCGCGGTCGATCAGCGACTGCGCGCGCACCTGCTCCAGCTCGGCGCGGAGGGTTTCGATCACGTCTTCCAGGGGAAGCTCGTCTGCGGGCGCCTCGGCGGCGTGGTCGGGCGTCTGTTCGGTGGTCATCGCTGTCATGGGTCCGGAGTGTCTCGGTCCGCACTGAGTGGGGATGCCGCGTCGGGATTCAAGGCGGCGCCGAGGACCTCGGCGGTCGCCTGGACCACCGGGATCACCCTTTCGTACGCCATCCGCGTGGGGCCGATCACCCCCAGCACTCCCAGGACGCGACCGCCGGCGCCGTAGGGCGCGGTCACCAGCGACATCCCGGCCAGCGGCGCGATCCCGGTTTCCTCGCCGAAGAACACGCGCACGCCCTGGGCCTTCACCGTGCGTTCGAGCAGCTGGAGGATCTCGCGTTTCTCCGTGAACGCATCGAACAGGCCGCGCAGGCGGTCAAGGTCGGCAAGGTCCTGGAGCCCCAGCAGGCGCGCCTGCCCGGCAACCACCATGTCTTCGCTCCCGGGTACCAGGACCTGTTCGGCCAGGTCGGTGGTGGCGCGAAGCAGGCCCTCCATCTCGCTGCGGGCGCTGCGGAGCCCTTCGACCAGCGCCGCGCGGATCCGCGCCAGCGGCTGGCCGGCGAAGTGGGCATTGAGGTAATTGGCCACCCGCTCCAGTTCGGCGGCGTCATAGGCGCGCCGGGTATGGACGATCCGGTTCTGGACCTCGTGGTCGGCGAACACCACGATCGCCATCACCCGCTGTCCGTCCAGCGGCACGAAGTCGATCTGGCGGAAGGCGAACTGCTCGCGCCCGGGCACGCTGACCACGCCGACGAAACGGGTCATCGCCGAGACCAGCTCCGAGGCGCTGCCCAGCAGCGTCTGGGTCCCGGCACTGGCCGCCAGGCTGCCGCGCATGCGCATGAACTCCTCCTCCTCCAGCGGGCTGAGCTGGAGCAGCGAGTCGACGAACACGCGGTAGCCGCGGGCCGTGGGCACGCGCCCGGCCGAGGTGTGCGGCGCCGACAGCAGGCCCACTTCCTCCAGGTCGGACAGGATGTTGCGCACCGTGGCCGCGCTCACGTCGAGGCCGGCGTGGCGGACCAGGGTCTGCGAACCGACCGGCTCGCCGTCGCGGATATGGCGCGCGATCAGGGTGCGCAGCAGCTGGCGCGCGCGCGGGTCGAGGGGATCGGAACGGCGTCGGGACATGCCGCGGGTATACGTCCGATGCGCACGTGTCGCAAGCCGCCGGCTCGAATCGGCACGATCCGGCGATGACAGGCCGTGCATCTCCACGGCACAATCCGCGCACCATGCTCAAGCGACTGTCGATCAAGGATTTCGCCGTTGTCTCCGCCACCGAACTCGAGTTCGGGCCGGGGCTGACCGTCGTGTCGGGCGAGACCGGCGCGGGCAAGTCGCTCATCGTCGATGCCCTCGGCTTCCTGTCCGGGCTGCGCGCCGACGCCGGCATGGTCCGCCACGGCGCACGCCGCGCCGAACTCGACGCCGAGTTCGACCTCGGCGATTCGCCCCTGGCGCTGGACTGGCTGCGCGAACAGGAGTTCGACGACGGCAAGGCCTGCCAGCTGCGGCGCACCCTCCGCGCCGACGGCGGCTCGCGGGCGTGGGTCAACGGCCGCCCCGCCACCCTGTCGCAGCTGGGGGCGCTGGCGGCGCTGCTGGTCGAGATCCACGGCCAGCACGAACACCAGGCGCTGCTGTCGCGAGGCAGCCAGCTGGTCCTGCTCGATGCCTTCGGGCGCCACGAGGCCGAGCTGGCCGCGGTGGCCACGGCGGCGCACGCGTGGTCGTCATTGCTGCAGGAGCGCGCACGGCTCAGCGCCGCCGGCGACGTCTCCGACCGCATCGACTTCCTTGAGCACCAGCACGCCGAGCTCGAGCGCGAGGTGCTCGAACCCGATGCCATCGAAGAACTGGTGGCCGCGCACCGGCGCCAGGCGCATGCCACCGAACTGGTCGAGGCCTGCGATGCCGCGCTTGAGCGCCTGGGCGGCGACGGGTCGCTGCCGGCCGTGGTCCAGCAGCTGCGCGGCGCGCTCGCGCGGATGCAGGCCCATGAATCGCGCCTGGGCGAAGTGGACGCCATGCTCGATGGTGCCGCGATCCAGCTCGACGAGGCGGCGGTGCTGCTGGACCGGGTCCGCGCCGACCTCGATATCGACCCGGACCACCTGCAGACCCAGGAGCACCGCCTGTCGCGCCTCCACGAGCTCTCACGCAAGCACCGCGTGCCGCCGGAAGAACTGGCCGCGCATCGCGACGCGCTGGCCGCGGAGCTGGAGTCGCTTGCGGGCTCGGCGAAGCGCCTGGCGGGCCTGGAAGGCGAGATCGGGACGGCCGCAGGCGCATGGCGCAGCGCCGCCGCGCGCCTCGGCAAGGCCCGCGCCAGGGCCGCGACCGCACTGGGCAAGGCGACCACCGCTCTGATCGGCGAGCTCGGCATGGGCGGCGGGCGCTTCGAGGTGGCACTGGAACCCACGGGTGACGACGCGCCGGATGCACAGGGCGCCGAGCGCGTCGAATTCCTGGTCACCGCCAACGCCGGACAGCCGCCACGGCCGCTGCGCAAGGTGGCATCGGGCGGCGAGCTGTCGCGCATTTCGCTGGCCATCGAGGTCGCGGCTCTCGGCCTGGACGCGGTCCAGACCATGGTCTTCGACGAGGTGGACTCGGGCATCGGCGGCAACGTGGCGGGGATCGTGGGGCGCAAGCTGCGCGACCTCGGCAACCGTCGCCAGGTGCTCTGCGTCACCCACCTGCCCCAGGTCGCGGCCCAGGGCCACGCCCATTACCGGGTCAGCAAGGCTGAAAGCGAGGGCATGACCCAGAGCGCCGTGCGTCTGCTCGACGACGCCGGCCGCCAGGAAGAGCTGGCGCGGATGCTGGGCGGGATCGAGGTCAGCCGCGAGGCGCGGGCGGCGGCCAGGCGCCTGCTGCGCGAGGCTGGGGAACCCGGCGCCGGCTGAGCGGCGGGCAGCGGCCGACCGCCCGGTTGGTCAGCGCTTCTTGCGCACGTAGAGCACCAGAGAGTGCTCTTCCAGGAGGTAGCCGTGCTTGTCGGCCACCTCGTGCTGCAGGGCCTCGATCTCCGGACTCTCGAACTCGATGATCTTGCCGGTGTCGACATCGACCATGTGGTCGTGGTGGCCACCGCGGTCGATCTCGTAGACCGCGGTACCGCCTTCGAAGTTGTGCTTGAGCACCAAGCCCGCCGCTTCGAACTGGGTGAGCACGCGGTAGACGGTGGCCAGGCCGATCTCGTCGCCGCCGTCCAGCAGCTGGCGGTAGATGTCTTCGGCTGACATGTGGTGGTGCGAGGTCTCCTGCTCGAGCAGCTGCAGGATGCGCATGCGCGGATGCGTGACCTTCAGTCCGGCCTTGCGCAGCTCGTTGGTTTCCATGCGATTCCCGTTCATTGGCGATTGCAGCGCCAGCTGCCGTGGTCCGGTCGCGGCGGCGCGGCGAGTGTATCATCGCCCCATGTCCGCCCCGACCTGGCCACCGATGCGCAACCTGATCGTCCCCGTCCTTGCCGCCTGCCTCTGTGCCGGCTGCAGCTTCGTCTACAAGCAACCCGTCTACCAGGGCAGCCTGGTCCAGCCGGCCAACGTCGCCCAGCTGCAGGCGGGAATGAATCGCCAGCAGGTGTCGGCGCTGCTTGGCACGCCCTCGATCCAGGATCCGTTCCACCACGAACGCTGGGATTACACCTCGACCGAACGCGTCGGGCGCACCGGCAAGACCGAAGTGCACAACCTGGTGCTGTTCTTCGAGGGCGACACCCTGCAGCGCTGGGAGGGCGACTACTTCCCCGACCGCGACAAGGAGCTGATCGGCAACGTGCGCCGCCAGTTCGGCCCGAACCTGCCGCGAAGCGAATCCAAGCGCCGCTGATTACCCTGTCGCGCGCTCAGCCTTTGGCGGCCCTGGCCGCGCGGCGGCGGCGCGCATCCTTGGGGTCCACCAGCAGCGGACGCAGCAGTTCGACGCGGTCTCCGTCGCGCAGCGCGGCGCTGCCGGCCACGCGCACCCCGTACACCGCATAGGCATCGATGCCTTCCTGCGGCAGGCCGCTGGCCGCGACCGCATCGGCAACCGTGGCCGGCGCCGCCAGTTCCAGCACCACCGCGCGGCAGGCCTGCGGCAGCGCCAGGACCACTTCCACGCGCACCGCTCAGCTGCCGCGGTCGGCGACGCGCACGAAATCATCGACCATGCGGTCGGCCAGGCCCTGCAGCCCGAGCTTCATCGCCGGCAGCAGCAGCCGGCTGCGCGGCTCGAAGTCGAGCTGGAGGGTGACCTTGCAGGCGGATTCGTCCAGTGCGTGGAACTCCCAGCGCCCGGCCAGCCTGCGGAACGGGCCGTCGCGCAGCTCCATGTCGATGCGCTGCGGCGGGACCAGCATGTTCTCGGTGGTGAACCAGGTGCTGATGCCACCGATGCCCAGCTCGAGCCGGGCCAGCATGCGGCTGTCATCGGCTTCCAGCACCCGCGCCCCGCTGCACCAGGCAAAGCGCCGCGGGTAGGCGGCAACGTCGTTGACCAGCGAGAACATCCTGGTCGCCGAGTGTTGCACCAGTGCGGACCGTGTGATCGTGGGCATGGGCTGCGTGCATCCGTTCCTATCGCGCCCGGTGCCGTGGGACAATGGCGGGATGGGCAAGAGCGCAAAGGATAAGGGAAAGGCCAAGGCCGGTGGCACGATCGCGCTGAACAAGCGCGCGCGCCACGAATACCACCTGGGGGACCGCTATGAAGCCGGACTCGCCCTGCAGGGCTGGGAGCTCAAGTCGATCCGCGCGGGCCGCGCCAACATCGGCGAGAGCTACGCCGTGGTCCGCGGCGGCGAACTGTTCCTGTTCGGTGCCCAGGTCACGCCGCTGATCCAGGCCTCGAGCCACGTCGTCGCCGACGAGCGCCGCACCCGAAAGCTGCTGCTGCACCGGCACGAGATCGACAAGTTGGTCGGCCTGGTGCAGCGCGACGGCTTCACCATCGTGCCCACCGCGCTGTACTGGAAGGCCAACAAGGTGAAGATCGAACTCGCGCTGGCGAAGGGCAAGCAGTCGCACGACAAGCGCGATGCCGCCAAGGACCGTGACTGGCAGCGCGACAAGCAGCGCGCGATGCGCCACCACAACCCGAACGCCTGATCAGCCGCTGGCCGGCTCGTCCGGCAGGGTGAAACGGAAGCGCGCGCCCTTGCCGACGACGCCTTCGCCACTGATCGTGCCGCCATGGCGCTCGATGATGCGCTTCACCGAGGCCAGGCCGATGCCTTCGCCGCCGAACTCGTCGGCGGCGTGCAGGCGCTGGAATGGCCGGAACAGCTTGCCGGCATAGGCCTGGTCGAAGCCGATGCCGTTGTCCGAGACCTCGAACCACTCCTCGCCGCCCTGCCCGACGCGCTGGAACATGATCCGCGCCGCAGGGGTTTCCCGGGTGAATTTCCAGGCGTTGCCAAGCAGGTTGCCCAACAGGTTGCGCACCAGGACGCTGTCCCCGGACGCCACCATGCCCGGTTCGATCACCACCTCCACCTCGCGCCCCGGGTCACCCTGCGCAAGCTCGGAAAGAATGTCGCGGGCCATCGCCGACAGGTCCAGCGGCTCGCGCTTGAGTTCGCTGCGCGAGACCCGGCTCATCTTCAGCAGGGCATCGATCAGCTCGCCCATGCGCAGCGTCGCCGCGCGCACCCGCGCCACGTAGCCGCGACCGACATCGTCGAAGGCGTCGGCATGGCGCTCGGCGACCATGCGGCTGAAGCCGTCGATCGCGCGCAACGGCGCCCGCAGATCGTGGGAGATGGTGTAGGCGAAGGACTCCAGCTCTTCATTGGCGCGGGTGAGTTCGCGAGTGCGCAGCGCGACCCGGGTCTCCAGGGTGCGGTTCAGCGCCAGCACCCGCGCCTCGGCACGCAGGCGGTCGGTGATGTCCTCCACCTGGACCAGGCTGGCCACGTCCTGCCCGTGCTCACCCGGCACCTGGGCATAGGTCAGGTGCACATGGCGGATGTCGCCGTCATCGCGGTGGAGTTCGCGGGTCACCCGGTACACGCTGCCCGACGCCGCGCGCGCGCGCGCCTCGGCGGCGTTGTCGCCGCCCGTGAACAGACTGCCGAACATGCGCCCCATCAGCTCCTCCGGCGACGTGCGCACGACGTCGGCCAGGGCCAGGTTGGCGTCGATGATCCGGCCGTCGCGGTCGAGCAGGGCCTTGCCGATGGCCGAGAACCGGATCGCGCTGCGGAAGCGGAGTTCGCTGCGCCGGTAGGAATCGCTCATCCGCGCCGCGATGTCCTGGGCCCGCGACTGGGTGCGCGCAAGGATCATGGCCAGCGCGAACAGCAGCAGCGAGGCCAGCACCCCCAGGGCGATCGTCCCCGCCGGGCCGAGCAGGCCACCGCTGCCGCCCGTCCGCGCCTGGTGGAATTCCAGGCGCCAGCGACGGCCATACACCTGCTCGACCAGGCTGTGCCGCACGCCATCGGCGTCGGCGTCGGGGAACGCCGCGGAGTCGAGCGGGAACAGCGGCAGGTCGTCGGCTTCGGCGTCGTCCTCGCCGATGTCGACGATACGCACCGACAGCCCACCGCTACCGGCCGGCAGCGCGGACGCGACGAACGGATCGATGCTGAAGGGTGCGCAGACCCAGCCCGACAGCGCGGCCGGCCGTGCCGCCGGGTTCGCGGGCACGATGCCCGAGCGGTAGACCGGCGCGTAGATCACGAGGCCCGGCCCGGCACCCTCCTGCATCATCGGCAGTGGCGCCGTGATCCGCGCCGCCGCACTGCTCCGCGCGGCTTCCATCGCGACCGCCTGCACCGGCTCGGTCAGCATGTCGAAGCCGACGACATCGGCGCTGGCCATGGTCTGCGGTTCAAGCAGGACGACGGGACCGTACTCGGCGCGCGCGCCCGGCGGATCCACGCGAAACAACTGGCGCGATGCCGCGCGCTGTTCGAGCTGGAAATCCTGCAGCTCCGCCGGGGACATGGACGCGGCGTAGCAAAGCCCCAGCATCGCCGGGAACCGCTGCGACAGGTCGAGGCCGTCGGTGTAGTTGCGCCATTGGCGTTGGTTCGGGCGCTGGATCGCGGCCAGCAGGGACACACCGCCGCGGGTGACCAGCTCATAGGTCAGCAGCTGCTGGCGAAGGCGCGCCACGACCTGGTCGGCCTCGGCGGAGAGCCGCGCTTCGGACATCGCGCGCTCCCGGGCGCCGGCGCCGGTCGCGTAGATCGCGACCAGGGTCAGCGCGGCCACCAGCACCAGCACGGCAAGCATGTAGCCCTGGCGTACCGATAGTGGTTCGCCCGGGGGCGTGTCGTCTGCCTTGGCCATGGGCGACGAGCATAACGCCTGCCGGCATAACGCCTGCCGGCCGGCTGCCGTTCAGCGGCCTGCGTCTGCTGAACGGACGGTGCCGATGCCGGCCGCGAACCCTTGCCCCAGCGCCCGACGCGCCTATACTGGCCCCGTCACGCGCGTTCACTGCCACCGGCAGGCGCCAGGTTTCCCGGAACACGGGGGTGCACTGGCTTCGACGGGGGTCGCGAAATCGCCTGGTGCATGCCGAGGGGGCCGCTTTCCTCGTTAATCCAGCAGCAACTTTTAGTTGCCAACGACGACAACTACGCTCTCGCCGCTTAAGGCGTAAGCCCCGAACCCACTTGTGCCCGTACTCGTGGATGTAGGGTCATCATTACGGGAATCCAGCCGCGGCGGCCGCCTGTCTGCCGCGGTTGAACTCACAGGCTGGTTCCCCGGTGCGCTTCGCACGCCGTGCTGTCGGGGAACGAGATCCAACGGCGAGCTAAGCATGTAGGACCGGGGATGGAGTGCCTTCGGACGGCGGTTCGATTCCGCCCACCTCCACCAATGCAACACCAGGAAACCCGCAGAAATGCGGGTTTTCTGCCGTCTGGCGAGCGGAATCGCTGTCCGCCAGCGCTAGTTGCGGCATCCTAGGCGCATGTCCCGCATCACCGCCGAACCCGCCAAGCCCGCAGCAGCTGCCGCTCCAGCTGCCGGCAGCGTCCTGCGCCCCGTCGAGCGCTGGCGCAATGGCGGCATGCGGCTGCTCGACGACCACGTCGCCGAGGAGGTCCCCGTGGCCTTCGTCTACAACGACGAGCCCTTCGCAGTGATGATGGCCACGCCCGCCGACCTTGCCGAATTCGCCATCGGGTTCGCACTCAGCGAAGGCATCGTCCAGGCCGCGCCCGAAGTCTCGATCGACCGCATCGAGGAATTCATCGAAGGCATCGAGATCCGCCTGCGCATCCCGGTCGCGCGCGCCGAGGCGCTGGCCCTGCGCCGGCGCAGCATGAGCGGACGCAGCGGCTGCGGGGTCTGCGGCAGCGAGCTGCTGGAGGCCGCGCTGCGCTATCCGCCACCCGTACCGACCGAGCTGCGGGTTTCGACGCCGGCGCTGCGCCGTGCCCTGGCCGAGCTGCGCGCGGCACAGGCGGTCAACGCGCTCACCGGCGCCGTCCATGCCGCGGGCTGGGCGTCGCTCGATGGTGCGCTGCTGCTGGCGCGCGAGGATGTGGGCCGCCACAACGCGCTCGACAAGCTGATCGGCGCGATGCACGCGTCGGGGCACGCGCCGGCGGATGGCTTTCTCTTGGTCACCAGCCGCGCCAGCTACGAAATGGCGATGAAGGCGGCCAGCGTCGGCATCGCGCTGATGGCGGCGATCTCGGCGCCGACGGCGCTCGCGATCTCGCTTGCGGAGCAGGCGAACCTCACCCTCGTCGGGTTCGCCCGCGACGATGGGCACGCGGTATACGCCCATGGCCGGCGCCTGCTTCCGGAGCCTCCGGCTGGCGATACCGATGCCGGCACGGATGCAATCCACGACGGCGCACGCGCCGGTGGAAACGATGCTGCATGAGCAGCGACGGTCCGATCCGGAAATATGACGGCCCCGCCGGCGGCTGGGACGCGCTGAAGAGCGTTGCGCGCCAACTCGTGAGGGAAGACGTGGGCGTTGGCGGAGCGCGCACCCTGCTGCGCACCAACCAGCCCGATGGCTTCGACTGTCCAGGCTGCGCCTGGCCCGACCGCGACCACGCCTCCACCTTCGAATTCTGCGAGAACGGCGCCAAGGCCGTCGCTGCCGAAGCCACGCGGCATCGCGCCGGCCCCGAGCTGTTCGCGCGCTACAGCGTCGCGCAGCTGGCCGGGTACAGCGATCACTGGCTCGAGGGCCAGGGCCGGCTGACCGCGCCGATGCGCTACGACGCGGCCAGCAACCACTACGTGCCCACGACCTGGGACGAGGCCTTCGCACTCATCGCCAAGCACCTCAACGCCCTGCCCTCGCCCGACGAGGCGATCTTCTACACCTCGGGGCGGACCTCGAACGAGGCCGCGTTCCTTTACCAGCTGTTCGTGCGCGAGTTCGGCACCAACAACTTCCCCGACTGTTCGAACATGTGCCACGAATCATCCGGCACCGCGCTGAACAAGCAGATCGGCGTCGGCAAGGGCACGGTGTCCCTGGACGATTTCGAACAGGCCGACTGCATCCTGGTGTTCGGCCAGAACCCCGGCACCAACCATCCGCGCATGCTCGGCGAGCTGCGCGAGGCCGCGAAGCGCGGCTGCAGGATCGTCGCCTTCAACCCGCTGCGCGAGCGCGGCCTGGAGCGCTTCGCCGATCCCAAGGACACGCTTGAAATGGCACGCGGCGGATCGACGAAGATCGCGTCCGACTATTTCCAGCTGAAGATCGGCGGCGACCTGGCGGCGGTCAAGGGCATGGTCAAGCACGTGCTCGAGCGCAATGCGGAGGCGATCGCCAAGGGTGAAGCGCCGCTGCTTGACCAGGCATTCATCGCCGCCCACACCGTGGATTTCGATGCGTTCGCCGCCGACGTGCTGGCTGAACCCTGGGACACGATCGTCACCGAGTCAGGCCTGGACGAAGCCGAGCTGCGCCGCGCCGGCGACATCTACCTGAAGTCGCAGCGCGTCATCGCGTGCTGGGGCATGGGCATCACCCAGCACAAGCACTCGGTGGCGACCATCCACATGATCGCCAACCTGATGCTGCTGCGCGGCAACATCGGCCGTCCCGGCGCCGGCCTCTGTCCCGTGCGCGGGCACAGCAACGTGCAGGGCGACCGCACGATGATGATCTGGGAGCGGCCGCCGGCCACCTTCCTCGACCGGCTGCAGGATATCTTCGGCTTCCAGCCGCCGCGCGAGGAGGGCTACGACACCGTTGGCGCGATCGAGGCGATGATCGACGGCCGCGCGAAGGTGTTCTTCGGCATGGGCGGCAACTTCGCCGTCGCCACGCCGGACAGCGAGGCCACCGCGCGCGGCCTGCGCAACTGCGCGCTCACCGTCAACGTCACCACCAAGCTCAACCGCAGCCACCTGGTCCATGGCCGCGACGCACTGATCCTGCCCTGCCTCGGGCGCACCGAAATCGACATCCAGGCCTCGGGTCCGCAGGGCGTGACCGTCGAGGATTCGATGAGCATGGTGCACCTGTCCGCCGGCATACATGCGCCGGCCTCGGACACCCTGCTCTCTGAGCCGGTGATCGTGGCGCGGCTGGCGCAGGCCACCCTGGGGGCACGGTCGAACATCGAGTGGGCCCGGCTGGTCGAGGACTACGACCGCATCCGTGACCTCATCGCGCGGGTGTTCGACGACTTCAGCGATTTCAACGCGCGCGTGCGCGTACCCGGAGGCTTCCGCCTGTCCAACGGCGCCCGTGACCGCATCTGGGCGACCGATGCTGGAAAGGCCCGCTTCATTGCCGCCGCCGTGCCCGTCGACACCCCTGTCCACCGCGCCCGCGGCACGCGCGGCACGCAGCCGGTGTTCACCCTGACCACCATCCGCTCGCACGACCAGTACAACACCACCGTCTACGGGCTGGACGACCGCTATCGCGGCGTGTTCGGCGAGCGCCGCGCGCTGTTCATCAACCCGCTCGACATCCGCGCGCTCGACATGAAGGCCGGCGACCGGGTCGACCTGGAAAGCCTGGGCGAAGACGGCGTGCGGCGTCAGGTGAAGCACTTCCTGCTGGTGGAGTACGACATTCCGCGGGGCTGCCTGGCGGCCTACTACCCGGAGACCAACCCGCTGGTGCCGCGTTCGAGCTTCGCCGACGAGTCGCGCACGCCGACCTCGAAGTCGGTACCGGTGGTCGTGACCGCGCACCTGCCGGACCCGTCCGCGCCCCGCCAGCGCGACATTCCCGCCACGCTTTCCGGCTGAGCCGCGTTGCCGGTCGACGCCGCCCTGCTCCATTCGCTGCTGGTCGAGCTGGCGTCGCAGCCTGACGGCATGTCGACCGCGCGCCTGTGCAAGCGCCTGGGCCTGCGCATGAGCGTGTTGATGCGCACGCTGGCGTGGATGGACGCGGGCACGATCGGCGGGGTCGCGGGGCCGGGCTGGGTCCGCGTGCACGCGGACGGCGCGCGCAGCCTGGTCCTGCTGACAGACGCCGGTCGACGACTGCTCGACAGCCTTCCGCCGTAGACGCAGCGAAGGTCGCAGCGCGGCCCGCTGTGCGATGCTGTCGGCCGCGCTCCCGCCCCTACGCTGCACCGCAATGAACAGCAACGCCACCGCCTCCGCCGCCGCTGCATCCGGTCCCAGCGTGCTGGTGGTCGACGACGACATCGAAATCGTCGCGTTGATCGAACGCTATCTGTGCGGACACGGTTTCCAGGTCCGTGCCGCACACAGCGGGGCGGCGATGCACGAGGCGCTTGCCGGATACGACCCCGACGTCGTCCTGCTCGACCTCGGCCTGCCGGACGCCGACGGCCTGTCGCTGCTGCAGCACCTGCGCACGCACTGGCAGGGCCCGGTGATCGTGGTCAGCGGCCGTGGCGAAGCGGTCGAACGGGTGGTCGGACTGGAGCTCGGCGCCGACGACTACGTCGCCAAGCCCTTCGACTTCCGCGAGCTCTTGGCGCGTATCCGCTCGGTGCTGCGCCGGACAGCACCCGTGGAGCCGCCGACGGCACCGGCGCCACCGCGCCGCCTGGCCTTCGCGCACCTGGTCATCGACCTCGGCGCCCGCAGGCTGCACGAGGCCGGCGGCACGGAGATCCCGCTGACCACCGGCGAGTTCGACCTCCTGCGCGTGCTGCTCGAGCGACCGAATGAAGTCCGCAGCCGCGACGAGCTCATGAACGCCCTGCACGGGCGGGAGGCCGGTCCCTTCGACCGCGCCATCGACGTCGGAATCGCCCGCCTGCGACGCAGGATCGAGCTCGAGCCGGCGGCTCCCGAGCTGATCCGCTCGGTGCGCGGCATGGGCTATCTGCTGGCAACCGACGTGCAGCCGGCATGACCGGCGACAGGCTTCCGCCGCTCGGCATCCCCGGCCTGTTCGAAGCGGTACCCGATGCGCTGGTGGTGATCGATGCGGATGGCCGGATCGTCCATGCCAACGCGCACACCGAAGTCCTGTTCGGCCACCCGCGCGGCAGCCTGGAAGGCCGCGAGATCGAAGACCTGGTGCCGGCCGGGGCGCGCAGCCGCCACCGCGCCTACCGCGACCGCTACATCGCGCAGCCGCACGTGCGTCCAATGGGCGCGAGCGGACAGGCGCTGCTGGGCCTGCGCAGTGACGGCAGCGAGTTTCCCATCGAGATCGCGCTCAGCCCGCTGCAGTCGGCCGAGGGCCCGCGCTATCTGGCGTCGGTGCGCGACATCTCCGGCACCCAGCGCGTGCGGCAGGCGCTGGCGCGCGCACGCTATGACGCGATCGCCGCCCGCATCGGCCAGCTGGCGCTGGAGGCGAGCGCCGAATCGGACCTGCTGGAGACGCTGCCTCCCCTGCTTGCCGAAACCCTGGGCGTGGAATCGGTTGCGATCATCGCCACCGTGCACGAAACCCGGCGGGCCGAAGTGCGCGCGGCGACCGGGCCCGCGTGGCAGGTCGGCGCCACGCCGCCGCGGCCGTTCGCGGGCCAGCACCGGGATGCCTGGACCATCGATGACATCGCCGCCGACCCGTCGGCGGCGGCGCTGTTCCCGCTGCCGTTGCCGCGCTCGGGCAGCGCGGTGATGGTCCCGGTGCTGGAGCGCCACCAGGTCTTCGGTGCGCTGCTGGCCACCACCGGCGAGCCGCGCCGGTTCGACCACGACGCCCGCCACCTGCTGCAGTCCGCCGCCGGCACGCTGTCGGCCTTCGTGCGCCAGCGGCGGACCGAGGAGGAGCTTGCGCACGCGCATCGCCTGTACGCGATCGGCCAGCTCACCGGCGGCATCGCGCATGACTTCAACAACCTGCTGACGGTGATGTCGGGCAGCCTGCAGCTGCTGGAAACCGAAGTGGACTCCGGGCAGGGACGCGAGCTGCTCGCCAGCGCCCTGCGTTCGGTGGGCCGGGGTGCCGCGCTCACGGCCAAGCTGCTCGCCTTCGCACGGCGACAGCGGCTGCTTCCACGCGACGTCGACGTCGCGGCACTGCTGCATGACGTGGAGCGGGTGCTGCAGCGCACGCTTGGCGATTCCGTGCGCCTGCGCCTGGAGGTTGCCGACGGCCTGTCCACCGCCTACGTCGATGCCGGCCAGCTCGAGGCCGCCCTGCTCAACCTCGTGCTCAACGCCCGCGACGCCCTGCTCCACGGCGGCAGGATCGTGGTCGCCGCCGAAGGGGAGCGGGTCGCCAGTGCCCGCGCCGGCCTTGTAGCAGGCAACTATCTTCGGGTGTCGGTGCGCGACAACGGCCGCGGCATGTCGCCCGACATCCTGGCCAGGGCGATGGAGCCTTTCTTCACCACCAGGCAGGGCGAACACGGCAACGGCCTCGGCCTGAGCATGGTCTACGGCTTCGCGCGCCAGAGCGGCGGCGACCTCGAGATCGACAGCAGCCCCGGCAAAGGCACCGAGGTACGCCTGTACCTGCCGGTCGCTGCGGACGCTGCGCCGAAGGCCGTCGACGATGCCGATGCCGGGCCCGTCGATGCGGCCGGCCGCGGTGAGCGCGTACTGGTGGTCGAGGACGACCCTGCGGTGCGCGCGATCAGCGTCGCCTTCCTCGGCGCCGCGGGTTACGCCGTGGAGGCGGTGCCCGACGCCGGACAGGCGCTGGAACGCATTGCCGGCGACAGCGGATTCGCGCTCCTGTTCACCGACGTCATGCTGGGCCCCGGCATGGACGGCAAGACGCTGGCACGCAGCGCACGAGAACTGCATCCGGGCCTGCCGGTGCTTCTGACATCGGGCGACGAAAAACACGTGGCCGACGCCGAGGGCACGTCGGGACTTCCGCTGCTGCGCAAGCCCTGGCGGCGCGAGGACCTGGTCGAAGCGGTGCGCAGGGAGCTCGCCCGGGGCATCTGATCCCCCGAGGTCGAGCCGGTCAGGCTGCCGGCCGTCAGTGGCAACGTTCGCCGTGGCCTGCGAGCACCGCGCGCAGCCCGGCTTCGTCGACGATGCGGATGCGGCGGCCGTTGACCTCGATCATCCCCCGCGCCTGCATGCGCGACAGCGCCCGGGTCACGGTCTCCAGGGTCAGCGCCAGAAAGTTGCCGAGTTCGGCGCGGGTCATGCGCAGCAGCAACAGTTCCCGGTCCAGACCCATGGTCGCGAAGCGCGCCGACAGGTCGAGCAGGAAGGCCACCACGCGCTGGTCGGCACCAAGCGTGCCCAGGGCCAGCATCCAGCGCCAGTCGCGGCGGATCTCGCCGGCAAGCATCGCGGTCACCCGGACCTGGATCTCCGGCAGCATGTCCTGCAGGTTCGTGCAGGGCAGCTCCCAGACCTCGGCGGCATCCAGCGCGACCGCGTCGCAGGCGTGCGCGGGCATGTCGACGGCGTCGAGCCCAAGCAGGTCGCCACGCATGCGGAAGCCGGTGATCTTCTCGCGCCCGTCCTCGCTCAGCACGCTGGTCTTGAAGCAGCCCGAGCGGACGTAGAACAGGGAGGCGCGCGGCTGCCCCGCGTGGAACAGCGCCTGGCGCGGCTCCAGGCGGTGCACGCGCGGCGGCCAGCGCAACAGGAGCGATTCCAGCGCCGGCGCGGCGTGCTGGCGCCGGTCGTCCACCCAGTTACCGGCGCTCGCGGCGCGGTCGGGGACGTGGCTGGTCAGCGCGTTCTGGAACATGGTGCGACTCCGGATCTCCTGCGATGCCCCACTCTATTCAGCCGCGCCCCGCGCACGGGCAGCGCCCGGTAACGGTTGGTAACGGAATGTAACGGGGCGCCTGCGGCACGTGACCTTCCGGCGTGGCGACCCGTGCCGTCTTGCGTCAAGCTGCGTCGCAAAGCTCTCCGGAGAGACCGATGCAACGCCGCGACTTCCTTGTCCTTGCTGCAGGAACCACCACCCTCGCGCTCACCCTGCCCGGCTGGCGCGCCATCGCCGCGGCTGAACTCGCTTCCATGCTCGATCCCGCGCTCAAGCGCGCCTTGGCCGACGTCGCGCTGCAGGCCGCGCGCGACGCCGGTGCGAGCTATTGCGACGTGCGCATCGGCCGCTATCTCAGGCAGTCGCTGTCCACGCGCGAGTCGCGGGTGCAGAACGTCGTCAACAGCGAATCCACCGGCGTCGGCATCCGCGTGCTTGCCGACGGGGCCTGGGGCTTCGCCGCGACCAACGCGCTGCTTCCCGATGCCGTGGCCCGGGCCACCCGGCAGGCGACAGCGATCGCGCGCGCCAACGCCGGCATCCAGGACAGTCCCGTCCAACTGGCTCCCGCGCCCGCCCTGGGCGAACGCAGCTGGCGCACGCCGCTGCGGCGCAACGGCATGGAGGTGCCGGTGCAGGAGAAGATCGAGCTGCTGCTGGGCGTCAACGCAGCAGCCATGGCGGCAGGCGCCGACTTCGTCGAATCCAACCTGTTCCTGGTCAACGAGCAGAAGTACTTTGCTTCCACCGACGGCAGCTACGTCGACCAGGACATCCACCGGATCTGGGCGCCGTTCACGGTCACCGCCGTGGACAAGGCCAGCGGGCGCTTCCGCACCCGCCAGGGGCTCGGCGCACCGGTCGGCATGGGCTACGAGTACCTCGACGGCGACGCCTCGGGCAAACTGCAGCTGCCCGGCGGCGTGGTCCAGTACCGCGACTCCTACGACATGCGCGAGGATGCAGTCGCCGCCGCCGGCCAGGCGCGCGAGAAGCTGCGCGCGCCCTCGGTCACGCCGGGCCGCTACGACCTGGTGCTGGATCCCTCCAACCTGTTCCTGACCATCCACGAGTCGGTCGGCCATCCGCTGGAGCTGGACCGCGTGCTCGGCTACGAAGCCAACTATGCCGGGACCAGCTTCGCCACCGTCGACAAGCGCGACGCGGGCTTCCGCTTCGGCAGCGAGCGGGTGAACTTCATCGCCGAACGCACCACCCCCGGCACGCTCGGCGCCGTCGGCTACGACGATGAGGGCGTGCCCGCCAAGCGCTGGGACCTGGTGCGCGATGGCGTCCTGGTCGACTACCAGGCCACCCGCGACCAGGCGCACATCCTGGGCAAGGACGAATCCGACGGCTGCTGCTACGCCGACTCCTGGGCAAGCGTGCAGTTCCAGCGCATGCCCAACGTATCGCTCGAGGCCGGGCGCGACGGGCTGTCGGTGGCGGACATGGTCAAGGACGTGGAGAACGGCATCTACATCCACGGCCGCGGCTCGTACTCGATCGACCAGCAGCGCTACAACGCCCAGTTCGGCGGCCAGCTGTACTACGCGATCAAGGACGGGGCGATCACCGGCATGGTCGAGGACGTCGCCTACCAGATCCGCACGCCCGAGTTCTGGAACGCCTGCAGCGCGATCTGCGACGCCCGCGACTTCAGGCATGGCGGCTCGTTCTTCGACGGAAAGGGACAGCCGTCACAGGTGTCGGCGGTGTCGCATGGCTCCAGCACGACGCGCTTCGATGGCGTGAACATCATCAACACCGCGCGCAACCTCGGTTGAGCGCGGCGACCATGCCATTAGTTCATTGACCCCCCGCTGCGGACACCGCAAGAATCAGAGGGTCCGGCGGCTGCGCATGCGTGCGCGTCTTCCGGAAATTCCAATCCATGCGCACACACCGGGGAGCCAGCCTTGGACAGACGTGATTTCCTGACTTTCAGCAGCATCGGCCTGGGCGGCCTGATGGTGCCTTCGCTGTTCACCCGGGCAATCGCCGCGGAGGACCTCGCCACCTCCATCGACGTCGTGCGCAAGAAGGCGCTCGCCGATGCCGCGCTGTCGGCGGCGCGCGAATCCGGCGCGACCTACGCCGACGTCCGCATCGGCCGCTACCTGCGCCAGTTCGTGGTCACCCGCGAGGACAAGGTGCAGAACGTGGTCAACACCGAATCCACCGGCGTCGGCGTGCGCGTGATCGCCGGCGGCGCCTGGGGCTTCGCGGCCACCAACGACCTGAGCGCCGACGGCGTCGCCGCCGCCGCGCGCCAGGCCGCGGCGATCGCCCACGCCAATGCGAAGATCCAGACCGCGCCGGTGCAGTTCGCCGCCGCGCCCGGCTACGGGGAAGTCTCCTGGCGCACGCCCATCCGCCGCAATGCCATGGACGTGCCGGTCAAGGACAAGGTCGAGCTGCTGCTGTCGGTCAACGCCGCGGCCACGAACGCCGGGGCCGACTTCGTCAACTCCACCCTGTTCGCGGTCAACGAGCAAAAGTACTTCGCCTCCACCGACGGCTCCTACATCGACCAGGACGTGCACCGCATCTGGGCGCCGATGAACGTCACCGCGATCGACAAGTCCAGCGGCAAGTTCCGCTCGCGCTCGGGACTGTCCTCGCCGATGGGCCTGGGCTTCGAGTACTTCGACGGCGACGCCTCGCAGAAGTACGTCTCGCCAAACGGCGTGGTCAACTACGGCCATTCCTACGACATGGTCGAAGATGCCGTGGCCGCGGCGAAGCAGGCGCGCGAGAAATTGTCCGCGCCGACCGTGAAGCCCGGCCGCTACGACCTGGTGCTCGATCCCTCCCACACCTGGCTCACCATCCACGAATCGGTCGGCCATCCGCTGGAGCTCGACCGCGTGCTCGGCTACGAGGCCAATTACGCCGGCACCAGCTTCGCCACCATCGACAAGCGAGAGGCCGGCTTCCGCTACGGCAGCGACGAGGTCACGATCTTCGCCGACAAGACCCAGCCCGGCAGTCTCGGCGCCGTGGCCTACGACGACGAAGGCGTGAAGTGCAAGCGCTGGGACCTGATCCGCGACGGCATCCTGGTCGACTACCAGACCATCCGCGACCAGGCCCATATCGTCGGCAAGACCGAGTCCGACGGCTGCTGCTATGCCGACTCCTGGTCGACCGTGCAGTTCCAGCGCATGGCCAACGTCTCGCTGGCGCCGGGCAAGCAGACGCTCTCGGTCGCGGACATGATCAAGGACGTCGAGGACGGCATCTACATCGTCGGCGATGGTTCGTTCTCGATCGACCAGCAGCGCTACAACGCCCAGTTCGGCGGCCAGCTGTTCTACGCGATCAAGGACGGCGCCATCACCGGCATGGTCGAGGACGTGGCCTACCAGATCCGCACCCCTGAGTTCTGGAACGCCTGCGTCGCGGTCTGCGACGAGTCCGACTACCGCCTCGGCGGCTCGTTCTTCGACGGCAAGGGGCAACCTTCCCAGGTGTCGGCGGTCTCGCACGGCTCGAGTACCGCGCGCTTCAACGGCATCAACGTCATCAATACCGCCCGCAACCTCGGCTGACCGGACACAGGAACCCATAACATGCCCATGCTCACCGAAGTCCAGGCCAAGGCCATCCTCGACAAGGTCGTCGCGCTGTCGACCGCCGACGAGTGCACGGCCACGCTCAGCGGCTCCACCGCCGGCAACATCCGCTTCGCGCTCAACAACGTCTCCACCAGCGGCATCGTCGACAACACCGAGCTGGCCGTGCAGGTCGCGTTCGGCAAGCGCGTCGGCACCGCCAGCATCAACGAGTTCGACGACGCCGCGCTGGAGCGCGTGGTGCGCCGCGCCGAGGACCTCGCCCGCCTGGCGCCGGAGAACCCGGAGTTCATGCCGGCCATCGGCAAGCAGGACTACCGGTCCAGCGCCACCTGGGACGACGCCACCGCGGCGATCACACCCGAGTACCGCGCGCAGGTCGCCGCAGACTCCATCGTCCCCAGCCGCGCCGACAAGCTCATCGCCGCAGGCTTCCTCGAAGACAGCCGCGGCTTCACCGCGTTCGCCAACAGCAACGGCAACTTCGGCTACCAGACCTCCACCAGCGCCGACTACACCTGCACCGTGCGCACCGAAGACGGTACCGGTTCGGGTTGGGTCGGCCGCAACGTCACCGCCATCGGCCCGTTCGATGCCGGCCGCGACGTGCGCACCGCGATCCGCAAGGCCAGCGCCTCGGCCAACGCGCGCGCACTGGAGCCGGGCAAGTACACCGTGGTCCTGGAGCCGCACGCGGCGGCCGGCCTGATCTCGTTCATGATGAACTTCTTCGACGCCCGCCAGGCCGATGAAGGCCGCAGCTTCCTGTCGAAGAAGGGCGGCGGCAACAAGCTGGGTGAGCAGGTCTTCGACCCGCGCGTCAGCATCCACGCCGATCCCTGGGACCAGGACGCACCGGTCCTGCCCTGGGACGGCGAAGGCCTGCCGCGCACGCGCATGCCGGTCATCGACCAGGGCAAGGTGGCCAACCTGCTGTACTCGCGCTACTGGGCGAAGCAGCAAGGCCGGCAGGAAGTCGCGCGCCCGGGCAACCTGGTCATGTCCGGCGGCGATGCGTCCACGTCCGACCTGGTGCGCGGCACCGAGCGCGGCATCCTGGTCACGCGCACCTGGTACATCCGCATGGTCGATCCGCAGACCGTGCTGCTCACCGGCCTGACCCGCGACGGCACCTTCTACATCGAAGACGGCGAGATCAAGTACCCGCTGAAGAACTTCCGCTTCAACGAGTCGCCGGTGATCATGCTCAACAACATCGACGAGCTCGGCAAGCCGGTGCGGGTCAGCGGCGACGAATCGCGCTTCAGCATGATGATCCCGCCGATGCGCCTGCGCGACTTCACCTTCACCTCGCTCTCGGACGCGGTCTGAGGGCGGGGGCCGAGGCGACGTGGACCGCCGCGGCGCCCTGCGCCTGCTCGCCGCCGCGCTCGCGGCCTCCGTGCTGCCGGCGACCGCGCGCGCCAACGCCGGCCATGACTTCTGGTTCACCCGCCTGAAGTACGACTCCGGCAACTGGGACGTCGACCAGCGCATGCCGGCCAACCTGGCCACCGCGCTGGTCGACTACACCAGCCTGCGCGTGGACCCGAAGGAGCACGTGGTCGCGCTGGCCGATCCGAAGATGCTGCTGGCACCGTTCTGCTACCTCGCCGGGCACAAGCTGGTGGAGTTCAATCCGGCGGAACGGCGCAATTTCGAGCGCTACGTGCGCAACGGCGGCTTCGTCTTCGTCGACGACTGCAACCACGACATCGACGGCCTGTTCGCGAAGTCCTTCGAACGGCAGATGGCCGACATCTTCGGCGGCGACGCCCTGCGCAAGCTGCCGGACAGCCATCCGCTGTATTCGAGCTTCTTCCGCTTCCCCGACGGCCCGCCCGCGACCAGCTACGAGCTCAACGGCTGGGGCGACGACCTCGTGCACGACTACCTCAAGGGCATCGAGGTCGACGGCCGCCTGGGCGTGCTCTACAGCAACAAGGACTACGGCTGCGAATGGGACTACGACTGGCGCAACAAGCGCTTCCTGGCCGAAGACAACACGAAGTTCGCGGTGAACATCGTGGTCTACGCCCTGAGCGCGTGACGCCCACCGCGACGCCCCACTGCAGGAGCAGCGACAGCTGCGAGCCGGTCCGCCAGATCCTGTTTCCCCCATGTCATTGCCGTGGCCGCACGACCGCCGCTGTCGCTGCTCCCACAGTCCAGACGAAGAACCGGAAGTGATTTTGCCAATGAACCCCACGCCCGACGAATCCGGGATCCGCGAACAGCTGGCCCGCCTCGACGCCCTGCGCGCCGCCATCGCCCAGGCCGTGGTCGGCCAGGACGCAGTAGTCGAGCAGATGCTGGTCGCCCTGCTCGCCGGCGGCCACTGCCTGCTTGAAGGCGTGCCCGGCCTCGGCAAGACCCTGCTCGTGCGCTCGCTTGGCGAGGCCCTCGACCTCGGCTTCCGCCGCGTCCAGTTCACCCCGGACCTGATGCCCAGCGACATCCTCGGCACCGAGATCCTGGAAGAGGAGCATGGCACCGGCCGGCGCAGCTTCAAGTTCCAGCGCGGCCCGGTGTTCACCCACCTGCTGCTGGCCGACGAGCTCAACCGCACTCCGCCCCGCACCCAGGCCGCCCTGCTGGAAGCGATGCAGGAGCGCACCGTCAGCTACGCCGGCACGACGCATGCCCTGCCCTCGCCCTTCTTCGTGCTCGCCACCCAGAACCCGCTTGAACAGGCCGGCACCTATCCGCTGCCCGAGGCGCAGTTGGACCGGTTCCTGCTGCACGTGCGCGTGGAGTATCCGGACGAGGCCGAGGAGCGCGAGATCCTGCTGCAGACCACCGGCAGCGCCCGCGCCCCCGTCCCGAAGGTGATGGACGGCGACGAGGTGCTGGCACTGCAGGCGCTGGTGCGCGAAGTGCACCTGGGCGACGACCTGCTGGCCTGGATCACGCGCCTGGTGCGCGCCAGCCGGCCGGGCCCGGATGCGCCTCAGGCGGTGCGCGACTGGGTGCGCTGGGGCGCGGGCCCGCGCGCCGGCCAGTCGCTGGTGCTGGCGGCCAAGGCGCGGGCGCTCCTGCAGGGGCGCTACGCTGCCACGCGCGAGGACGTGCGCGCACTGGCCGCACCGGTGATGCGCCACCGCCTGCTGCTGTCTTTCGCCGCCGAAGCCGAGCAGAAGGACGCTGACGACGTGGTCGCGGCCCTGCTGCAGGCCGTGCCCGCACCGGCTGCCTGAGCGGAAGCGCGATGTCCACGCCCGGTTTCCTGCCGGCCGATGTCCGCGCACGGCTGCGGCAGATCGCGATCACCCCGCGACGGGCCCGGGGCGACCGCGGCTTCGGCCTGCACGCCAGCAACAGCCGCGGCGCCGGGGTCGAGTTCGCCCGCTACCGTGGCTATGAACCCGGCGACGAACCGCGCCAGATCGACTGGAAGCTCTATGCGCGCTCGGACCGCTGGTTCGTGCGCGAGGCCGAGCGCGACAGCCCTCTGGCGATCTGGATCCTCGTCGACGCCAGCGCGTCGATGGCCCAGGCCGATCGGGCGCGTCCCGACTGGTCAAGGCTCGATGCCGCCCGCGCACTGGCCGCCGCGACCATGGACATCGCGCTGCGCCAGGGCGACCGCTTCGGACTCGCCATCTTGAATGCCGATGGCCTGGCGATGCAGGCGGCCGCGGCGGGAGCGCGACACCGCGACCGCTGCCTGCTCGCACTCGATCGCCTGCACGCCGCCGGCGGCTGGCCGGGCACGAGCACGCTCGCGCCGCTGCACGGGCGCATCGCCCCCCGGGACCTGGTGCTGCTGCTGACCGACGGCTTCGATGCCGACGCGCTGGCCTTGGCCGGACGCCTGGCGGCGGCACAGCGCGAGGTCCTGGCGATCCGCCTGCTGACCGTGGAGGAGCGCGACTTCCCCTTCGAACGCGGGCACCTCTTTCGCGACGTGGAAGCGGGCGAAGAGCTCCGCGGCGACGGCGGCGCCATGCGCGCGGACTTCCTGCGGCGGTTCGGCGCCGCACGCCGCGAGCAGACCGCGCGCCTGGCGGCCGCCGGCATCCGCCAGGTGGAGTACGTGCTCGACGAACCGCTCGATCTGCCGCTGCGGCGCCTGTTCGACGGCGGCGCGGGCGCCGGAGGCGGGACAGCGTGATTCCGACCCTGCTGCTGCCGGCCGGCCTTGCCGCACTGGTCGCGCTCGCCGTGCCGCTGCTGCTGCACCTGGCACGCCGGGAAGAGCAGCGCCCGGTGGACTTCGCGGCGCTGCGCTGGCTCACCGCGCGACTGCGCCCGCGCCAGCGGCTGCGCTTCGAAGAGCGGCTGCTGCTCATGCTGCGGCTGCTGCTCGTCGTCCTGCTGGCCCTGCTGTTGGCGCGGCCGGTGGTGCCGCTTGCGGGCGACGGAGCGCCGTGGATCGTCGCCGCGCCAGCGGTGGCCGCCGACGCGCTCCGCGCTGCCGTGCACTCCTCCGCAGAAGCCGCTGCAGCGGATGCGCGCGGCGATCACGGCGGCGACCACGGGGCCGGCCCGGTGGACATCCAGCGTCGATGGCTTGCGCCGGGGTTCCCATCACTGGACGACGCTCCACCACCAGGCGACGTCCGGACGACCATCAGCCTGCTGCGCGAACTCGACATGCACATGCCGACCGGCGTTCCGCTGGTCGTGCTGGTTCCATCCGTGCTCGAGGGCGTCGATGCCGACCGTCCGCGGCTGTCGCGTCCGGTGGAGTGGCGCGTGCTTCCCGCGGCCGCGGCGGCGTCGCCTGGCGCCCTGGAGACAGGCGACCCCGCATCGCCGGCGCCGCGGCTCTTCATCGAAGACGCCGGGAGCGACGCCGGGGCGCGCTACCTGCATGCCGTGGCAGCCGCGTGGCGGGCAACTCACGGGCAGGCTGGCGAGGACGAAGCCGACGGTGACGGGGACGCCGCCGGCGAAGGCCGCACCGACGGCGGCCATGACATCGGCCATGGCGACGGCAGCACCTCGACCGGCCTGGACCTGCGCGCCTGGCTGGCGCCCGGGAATCCGCCGCCTGAGGCGATCGCCTGGATCGAAGCCGGCGGCACCGCGCTGCTCGCCCACGACGCGCTGCTGCCCGGGCTGGAAGACGCCGCATCGATCTGGGAAGACGAACACGGCCAGCCACTGCTGCGGGCGGCCAGGCTCGGCCGCGGCCGCGCCCTGCAGTGGACGCGACCGCTCGCCCCCGGGGCACTGCCGGCCCTGCTGGACGCCGATTTCCCGCAGCGGCTGCGCGTCGCCATCCAGCCGCCACCCGCGCCATCGCGCGTGCTCGCCGCCGAACATGCGCCGCTGCTGGCGGATGTCGGTCCCTGGCCGCAGGCACTGCGCGATCTTTCGCCCTGGCTGGCGCTGGCCATCGCCCTGCTGTTCCTGCTCGAACGCTGGCTGGCGGCAGGGCCGCGGCGGGAGCGCGGGGCATGAGCAGGGACGCCTTCGCGCAGCTGCTGCGTGTCGCGCGGCGTCGCCGGTTCGCGGCCACGCTGGCGCCTGCCCTGCCCTGGGTGGCCGTCGCGGCCGCCCTGGCCTGGCGGCTCGGCCATGGGCGCCCGGCGCTGATCGCGGCCAGCGCGGTTGCCGCCCTGCTGCTCGCCCTGGCGGGGGCCTGGTGGTCCAGCCGGGCGCTCGACCGCAGCTGGCTGCAGCGCCATCTCGACGCCAGCCAGCCGCAGCTCGAGGACAGCAGCGCCCTGCTCGCCGACGATGGCGCCAGCCTGCCGCCGCTGGCGCGGCTGCAGCGCGATCGCATCCTGCAGCGACTGCCTTCCGCCGCGGTCGCCGGCGTCCGCACACCCTGGCCGCTGGCCCCCATCCTGGCCAGCGCCGCGGCCGCCGCCCTGCTGATCGCAGCCATCCTGCCCTGGCCGGCCGCATCGCCCGCCGACGCTTCGCCGGACGGGAGCGACACCCGCGCCGCCGCGGCGACCACCCCGGTCGCGATCGAACTGCTGGAATACCGCCTCGGCATCACCCCGCCGGCCTATACCCGGCTGCCAGGCCGGGAGGAAGCGGTCCTGGATGCGAAGGTCCCCGAGGGCGCGACGCTCGCATGGACGCTGCGCTTCAACACACCGCCCGATGCGGTGGCGCTGGAATTCATCGACGGCCGGCGGATCGCGCTCGAACGCGATGGCGGGCACTGGCGGGCGGACGCGGTCGCCGGGCAGCCCGGCCTGTATCGCATCGTCGCCAGCGCCAGCCTGCCCTGGCGGGACGATGCGCTGCATCGCATCGACGTCATCCGCGACCTCCCGCCATCGATCCGGGTCACCGCGCCGGCACGGACCCTCAGCCTGCGCACGCCAGGGCAGCGGCGCTGGACGCTGGACTTCGAAGCCGAGGATGACCACGGCCTCGCCGCCAGCGCCGCGATGCACCTCACCATGACCGAGGGCAGCGGCGAGGACATCCGGTTCCGCGACGAAGTCCGGCAGCTCGGCGGGCGCGGAGACCGGCACCGCCGACGGTTCTCGCATCAGCTCGACCTCGACGCGCTCGGCCTCGCCGAAGGCGATGACCTGATCGTGTACTTCGTTGTGCATGACAATCGCCCCGGGCGCGCGCAGTCCGCGCGCAGTGCCAGTCACATCCTCCGCTGGCCGCCGCCGCAGGCCGGCGAGGACAGCGGCATGGACGGCGTGCTGCAGAAGGTGCTGCCCGCCTACTTCGCCAGCCAGCGCCGGATCATCATCGATGCCGAGGCCCTGATCGCCGCGCGGCCGCAGCTGGAGGACGAGGCCTTCGGCGCGCGCTCGGATGCGATCGCGGTGGACCAGCGCCTGCTGCGGCTGCGCTACGGACAGTTCCTCGGCGAGGAGAGCGAGGGCGCGCCGACGCTGCCTTCCGCCGCCAGGATCGATGCCGACGACCTGCCGCCTCCGCCCATCCTGCTGCCGACCAGCGATGCCGAGGACGAAGCCGACGCATGGCGCGAGATGGTGTCCGCCGCGCAAGACCGGGCCCGCGGACACGACGGCGACGACGACAGCGGACCCGCCGGCAAGGCGACCGGGGACGGCGAGGGACATGGCCACGGGCATGCGCCCGGCGCTGCGCCTCCACCCGGCGAGCCGGGCCGCACCGGATTCGGCGAGGCCGGCGACGTGCTCGAGGAATTCGGCCATGTGCACGACATCCCCGAAGCGGCGACCCTGCTCGCCCCGAAGACGCGCGCCCTGCTGCGCCGCGCACTGGGCGAGATGTGGCAGTCCGAACTCGCCCTGCGCCAGGCACGCCCGCGCGACGCGCTGCCGGCTGCGAACCGCGCCCTGGTCCTGGTCAAGGAGATCCAGCAGGCCGACCGCATCCATCTCGCGCGCACCGGCACCGGGCTGCCACCCGTGGACTTCGGACGGCGGCTCTCGGGTGATCGCGAGGGCATCGCCAGTCGGCGCGCCCCATTGGCGCCTGCCCTGCTGGAGGAAGACGTCCCCGCCGCGCTCTGGCGCGCCCTCGCCGCGCCGCCGGGTGACGGCAGCATCGACCCGGGTGCCCTGCAGGCCTGGCTGGCGGCCAACGGCGAGCGCAGCAGCGACCCGCTGGCGGTGATGGCCGCAGTCGATGCCGTGCAGCGCGATCCTGCCTGCGACGACTGCCGCGCACGCCTCCGCGCCCTGCTCTGGCCACTGACCCGGCCACCCACGGCGGCGCCGCTCCAGCGCACCGGCCCCGATGCCGCCGGCAAGGCCTATCTGGATGCGCTGCCCGGGGACGGCGGCGAATGAGCTTCGCCATCACCATCGCCCTCGTGCTGGCGCTGGCGGCCGTGGCCGGCTCGCTGCGCCGCAGCCTGCGCTGGCGCCGCCTGCCGCCGCAGGGGCGACCCGGCGCCGGGCATCTTGCCGCCATCCTGCTGCTGCAGTGCGCCTGCGCGGCGCTGCTGTATGCGGCGCTGCTGCCGCCCGGGCGTTCGATGCAACAGGCCAGCCTGGTGCTCATGACCGCCGGGACCGACCCGGCCCAGGCGCGCCAGGCGGCGCGCGATGGCGCCCTGCTCGTCGCCCTGCCCGAGGCAGGCAGCGAGGCGATCAACGCCGCGGCTGCGCAGCGCATGCCCGACCTTGCCACGGCGCTGCGCCGGCATCCCCAGGCGGGCCGGTTGCACGTCCTCGGCAGCGGACTGGAGGCACGCGATCGCGAGTCCACCCGTGGCCTGCCGCTCGCATTCGATCCGCCACCGCTGCCCTCGGGCCTCGTCGCGCTGCATGCGCCGGCGCGCGTGGCCAGCGGAGGCGTGCTGCGCGTCACCGGCCGCCTGCAGGATGTGGCGACAGGCGGCGTGGAACTGCTCGACCCCGCCGGCACCGTCCAGGACCGCGCGACAGCGGACGACGAGGGACGCTTCCGCTTGCAGGCCCCCGTGAGGGCATCCGGCCCGGCCATCTACAGGCTGCGGCTCGCGGGCGAGCTCGAGGTGGAAGCCGAAATTCCGGTCGATGCACGGGCCGGCCACAGTGCACGCCTGCTGCTGCTCTCCGGCGCACCCAATCCGGAACTGAAGTACCTGAGACGCTGGGCCAGCGATGCCGGCCTGGCCCTGCACAGCCGCATGGCGCTGGGCGGCGGCGTGGCCGTGGGCGACATGCCATTCGCCTTCGACCCCGACAGCCTGTCGGGCTTCGACCTCGTCATCGTCGACGAGCGCGGCTGGAACGGCCTGGGAGCACCCGCGCGCCGCGCCGTGCTGGCCGCGGTCGACCAGGGCCTGGGCCTGATGCTGCGCATCACCGTCGCGCCCGACGCTGCCACACGCGAGGTCCTGCGCCAGCTCGGTTTCACGCTCGGACCGGCCGATCCCGCGCTCGATGCCGACGTGTTCCTGGATGCGGTCACCGCGCCCACCGCCACTGCCGCCGTTACCATGCCTCCGCCCTCGGGCGACGCCAGCGGCAACGCAGCCCCTGCGCTCGCTCGCCAGCCGTATCCGATCCTCGCCGACGGCTCGGTGTCCCTGCTCGACGACGCGTCCGGCGCGTCGCTGGCGCGCTGGCGGCCATCGGGACGCGGCCGGATCGCGGTCTGGAACCTCGACCAGAGCTTCCGCCTCGTGCTCACCGGCCACGGCCTGCGACACGCCCGCCTGTGGAGCGAGGCAGCGGCCACGCTTGCCCGCGCCGGCGCCGCCGGGCAGCCGCGCTTCGAAGGCATCGCGCGCGCCGGCCGGCGCGCCACGCTCTGCGACTTCGCGCCCGGCTCCGCCCTGGTTGCCAGGGACGGCAGCCGCCTGCACCCCCGCGCCGATCCCCTTGCCGACGGCTGCGCCGCGGTCTGGCCGCGCGACAGCGGCTGGTATCGCGCGGGCGAGGGTGAAGCCGCGCCCATGCTTTACGTGCACGCGTCCGATGCCTTGCCGGGCCTCGCGGCGAGAGCGCGACGGGACGCCACGCTGCGCCTGGCCGGCACCGCTACGCCTGTCTCGCCAGCCCCGGTGGCCGAAGCCAGTTCCACCACCGCCGCCGGCCCGCGCTGGCCCTGGTTCCTGGCCTGGCTGCTGGCCGCAGCCGCGCTGTGGTGGCTGGAGCGTGCCGCTCGCCGCAGCTAGCCGCGGCGTGCGACTCCGCGTGGGAGGAGACCGCAAAAAAAGGTTCTTCTCCCGAGTGAGGGAGAGAGGCACGGCCGACCCGGCGGAGTGGCTGGTTCTTCTCGCGGCTCCGGGGTGCTGACGTGACAGTTGGAGCACTTTGTTGCGGCGTGAGCTCCGCTGTGGTCCGCGCTGCCCGTCCCGTGCACAGGGGGTGTGCTCCCCCGGCCTGTCCGCGTCCTGCTCCCAAGGCCGGCCGCCGGCCATCCATGGCCGGCTGTACGCACACCCCCTGTGCACGGGACGGGCCGTGGGGTTTTTTCTGCTTCGGGTCGAAGATCAAGAGCGGGCGCGCTCGCGTCCGGCGGGGCATCCCCCCTGCCTCCACGGCGGGCAGCGCGCCCTCCCGAGGCAATCACCCGCAAAATCCCCGCATCGGGAGAAAAACCCGAAAAAAGGGCCGCATCGCTGCGGCCCCTGCGTTCCTGCGTGCTGGATCCGGGGATCAGCCCCGCAGCGGCACCACGCGGATCTCGACGCGGCGGTTCTGCGCGCGACCCTGCTCGGTCGAGTTGTCGGCGATCGGCATGGTCTTGCCGAAGCCCACGATCTCGAAGCGCTCGCGCTGCAGGCCCTGCCCGATCAGGTAGTTGCCCACCGAGTTCGCACGCTGCTCGGAGATGCGCTGGTTGACCGCGTCACCGCCGACGTTGTCGGTATGCCCGGCGACCTCGACGATGGTCTGGTTGTAGTCGGCAAGCGTCGCGGCGACGTTGTTGAGCGCCGGGTAGAACTGCGGCTTGAGCTCGGTCTTGTTGAAGTCGAAGGTCACGCCATCGGGAAGGTTGAGCTTGATCACGTCGCCCTCGCGGTCGACGACGATGCCGGTGCCCGCCGTCTGGCGACGCAGCTCGGCTTCCTGGCGGTCCTGGTAGACGCCGACGGCGCCGCCGGCCAGTCCACCGACGCCGGCCCCGACCAGGGCGCGCTGGCGGCGTTCGGTTGCGTCGGAACCGCTGAGCAGGCCGGCCACCGCACCGATGCCGGCGCCGACGAGGGCACCCGTGCGGGTCCGGTTCGGATCGTTCGGATCGCTGGTCTGGCCGGTGTAGGTCGCGCAGCTGGTGAGCATGACTGCGCTGGTGGCAAGGCTGACAAGCAGGATTCGGGGCGAAGTGCGCATGGGAGGCTCCTGTAAGGGGCGCTCGGCGCCCGGATAAGTGAACGCGGCCAAGCTAACCGCGTTCGCGTCCCGGCAGAGTGATGGCCAGAAGCCTATTCAGTTTGCGTATAGCCGGCGCCGCGATACACGCGCGGAATGCGGTCGTTGAGTCCCACCAGGATTTCGTAGGGAATCATTCCGGCAGCTTCGGCCATGCCCTCAACGCGCAGTTCCGCATCGCCCTGGCGCCCGAGCAGAACCACTTCGTCCTCGTTCCAGGCGCTGTGCCGGCCGATGTCGACCATGAACTGGTCCATGCACACCCGGCCCACGATCGGACAGGACCGGCCGCCGATCAGCGCCCGCCCGCGCGACGAAAGCGCCCGCGGGAAGCCATCGCCGTAGCCGATGGGCACCGTCACCACGCGCGTGTCGCCCGGGGGCGACCAAGTGGCGCCGTAGCTCACCGTGTGTCCGGCGCGGACCACCTTGAAGTACACCACCCGCGATACCAGCGACATCGCCGGCCGGACCGGAACGAGCGGTCGCGCGCCGGCGCTCGGCAGCACGCCGTACAGCAGGATGCCGGGGCGCACCATGTCGAGCCGCGCGGTCGGAAAATGGAGGATGCCGCCGGAGTTGGCGATATGCCGCGGCGGCATCGGCGCGCCGATTCGCGCAAAGTGCGCGCAGGCCTCGTCGAAGCGCTCGAGCTGCAGCGCGGTCATCGGCGAATCGGGTTCATCCGAGCTCGCGAGATGCGAATAGATCCCGGCCAGTCCGATCCACCGCGAGGCCACCGCGGCCTCGATGAAGGGCCCGGCGCTCCAGGCGTGCACCCCGATGCGCTCCATGCCGGTATCGACTTTGAGGTGCACGGTGGCGCGACGCCCAAGCGCCTCGGCTGCGGCCTCGACCTGGCGCAGCTTGTCGAGCGAGGACACCGTGATCGCCAGGTCGTTGGCGATGTACTGCGCGACCTGGGGGCCGAAGATCCCGCCCAGCACCAGGATCGGCACGGTGATGCCTGCGCGTCGCAGCGCGATGCCCTCTTCCGGGAACGCCACGCCGAGCTGCTCCACCCCCTGGTCCTGCAGGCGGCGCGCCACCGGAACCAGGCCGTGGCCGTAGGCGTTGGCCTTGACGATGGCCATCACCGGCACGCCCACGTGGGCGCGGATGGCGCCCAGGTTGCCGGCGATGCGGTCGAGGTCGACCAGGATGCGTGTCGGGCGCTGGACGGCGTGCACGCTCACGCGCGGCTACTCGAAGCTGCCGACCGAGTCGTGGGCGAGGTTGTCGAAGCGCGTGTACTCACCGAAGAACTTCAGCTTCACCGAGCCCGTCGGGCCGTTTCGCTGCTTGCCGATGATCACTTCGGCCAGGCCCTTGTCCGGCGAGTTTTCCTTGTTGTAGTAGTCGTCGCGATAGATGAACACGATCACGTCGGCGTCCTGCTCGATGGCGCCGGACTCGCGCAGGTCGGCCATCACCGGGCGCTTGTCGGTACGTGTTTCCAGCGAGCGGTTGAGCTGCGACAGCGCCAGCACCGGAACGTTGAGCTCCTTGGCCAGCCCCTTGAGCGAGCGCGAGATTTCCGAGATCTCGGTGGCGCGGTTTTCCTTGTTGCCGGGCACCGCCATCAGCTGCAGGTAGTCGATCACGATCAGGCCCAGGCCGTGCTCGCGCTTCAAGCGTCGCGCCTTGGCGCGCAGCACGTCGGGCGACAGCGCCGGGGTGTCGTCGATGAAGATCCTGGTTTCCTTCAGCAGCCGGATCGCGCTGGAAATGCGGCTCCAGTCCTCGTCCTCGAGCTGGCCGGTGCGCAGGCGGGTGGCGTTGACCCGACCCACCGAGGAGATCAGGCGCAGCGCAAGCTGGCTGGCCGACATTTCCATCGAGAACACCGCGACCGGCTTCTTGGTCTTCATCGCCGCGTACTCGGCGATGTTGAGCGCCAGCGTGGTCTTGCCCATGGCCGGGCGCGCGGCGAGGATCAGCAGGTCGGTCGGCTGCAGGCCGGCGGTCATCTCGTCGAACTCGACGTAGCCGGTCGGCAGGCCGGTGATGCCGCCGCCGTTGGCATAGCGCGTCTGCAGGACGTCGAAGGCCTCGGCCATGGCCGCGTTGACCGCGGTGAAGTCGCTGCGGCCGCGACTGCCGGCTTCGGCGATGGCGAACACTTCCTGCTCGGCCTTGGCCAGCAGCTCCGCGCTCTCGCGACCTTCGGGCTGGAAACCGTCGTTGACGATTCCGGTGCCGACCTCGATCAGCTGCCGCAGAACCGCCTTGTCGCGCACGATTTCGGCATAGGCGACGATATTGGCGGCGGACGGCGTGGTGGTGGCGAGCTCGACCAGGTAGGCGCCGCCGGCAACGAGCTCGGCATGGCCCTGGGATTCGAACCACTCGCCCAGCGTGACCGCATCGAAGGGCCGGCTGCGATCGGCGAGCTCCTTGATGGCGCGGAAGATCAGCTGGTGGTCGCGACGGTAGAAGTCGTCCTCGACGAGCTGGTCGCCGACGCGGTCGTAGGCCTCGGGCGACAGCATCAGGCCACCGAGCACCGCCTGCTCGGCCTCGACCGACTGCGGCGGCACGCGCAACTGCTCGATCCGGGCTTCGCCGCGACCCTGGAAGTCCCGGTCCTTCGGCTGGAAGCCGGTTCGTGCGCTCATCGGTATCGGGACTCCGCTGCGGGGCCCGTAGGCACGGCCCCCTGTTCTGTATCGGACTGACATCGTAGTCGCCTCCACGCCCGAAGCGTTGCAGACAACCCTGTGGATAACCGGTGGGCATCGCAGCAGGCGAGACCGCAGGCATCCCTGAAACGACGACGGGCGCCCTTGGGCGCCCGTCGCGTGACTCCGGCGGTGAGGCCGTATCAGTTGGCTTCGGGCTCGACCACCACCTTGACGGTGGTCTCGACGTCCGCGTGCAGGTGCACGATGACCTCGAACTCGCCGATGGTGCGGAACGCGCCCTCGCCCATCACCACCTCGGACTTGTTGACCGGCGTACCGGCCCTGGTCAACGCCTCGGCGATGTCGCGCGGGCCGACCGAACCGTACAGCTTGCCCTCGGTGGACGCATTGGCGTAGATCGTGACGCTGGCGTCCTCGAGCGCGGCCAGGCGCTTGTTGGCATCGGCCAGCTGGCCCTCGGCCTTGGCCTCGTACTCGGCGCGGCGCGCCTCGAACCCGGCCATGTTGGCCGCGGTGGCCGGCACGGCCTTGCCCTGCGGCATCAGGAAGTTGCGGCCGTAGCCCGGCTTGACGCTGACCTTGTCGCCAAGATTGCCGAGGTTGATGACCTTCTCGAGAAGGATCAGATCCATGGGGTATCTCCGTATTCGTTAGCGGCGCGCAGGCGCGCCGCAACTGGTGCTGTCCGAACGGACGGTGGCCGGGCCGCCCATGGAGGGCGGCCTGGGATCAGATGTTGTGGTTGTCGGTGTACGGGATCAGGGCCAGGAAGCGCGCGCGCTTGACGGCGGTGGCGAGCTGGCGCTGGTACTTCGCCTTGGTGCCGGTGATCCGGCTCGGGACGATCTTGCCGTTCTCGGTCACGTTCTGGCGCAGGGTGTTGAGATCCTTGTAATCGATCTCCTTGACGCCCTCGGCGGTGAACTTGCAGAACTTGCGGCGGCGGAAGAATTTGGACATGTGCGTGATCCTCAGTCGGCTTCGGAGTTGTCGGCAGTCTCGGCGGCGGGCTTTTCCTTCTCGCCCTCGCCCTCGCCCTCGCTCTCGCCCTCGTCGTCACGACGACGGCGTTCGCCGCGCTCCGGACGGTCGGTCTTCTCCGGCTTCTCGTCCTTGTTCTTCATGATCAGGGACTGCTCGGTCTCGGCCTCTTCGCGGCGGACCACGAGGTGGCGCAGGACGGCGTCATTGAAGCGGAAGCCTTCGATCAGCTCGTCGAGCACGGACTGGCCGACCTCGATGTTGAGCATCACGTAATGGGCCTTGACCAGGTTGTCGATCGGATACGCCAGCTGGCGGCGGCCCCAGTCCTCGAGGCGATGGATCTTGCCTTCGGCACCTTCGATCAGGGTCTTGTAGCGCTCGACCATGGCCGGCACCTGTTCGCTCTGGTCCGGATGGACCAGGAACACGATTTCGTAATGACGCATGTGTTGTTCCTTGTGGATATCGGCCGCGCGGCATGCCGCGGGCCCGGATAGCCCCCGGGACGATCCGTATGGACGCCGTGGGGCAAGGGTCTCCCGCAAAACGGGAGCCGAACAGTATCGCACCGCCCGGAGCTCCCGGCAACTCTGCAGGAGCAGCTACAGCTGCGACCCGCCATCCTACCCGGCCAATCCATCCCCAGGTGACCTTGGACGGGCTCCCGCAGGCGCGCGGTACGGCGACTGGTGGGTACTCCGTGGGCTGTCCCGCTTCGCGGGCCTTTATGCCCACTCCGCACCCCCCAGCCGCCTCGCAGCGCTTGGCCGCGAGCCGCTAAAAGAGCAAAAGCGGGGCGCTTTCCCGCTGTCTACCCGCCGCGGAAACGTCCAAAAAGCGACGCGCTCCTGCACTCCCTACCAGTTCACCTCAGCGCTGGCAGCAGAGGGTGGGCGGGTATTCCGCCGGCAATAAGGAGCAGCTCCACCGCGACGCCGGCGGAGTACCCGCCCACCCTCTGCCCCGGCGAATCCGCAACGAGCACTCAGCGATCAGCGATCAAGGAATCCAGGCCCAGCCCCGAAACTCCCTCAGGCCGCCTTGTCAGCGTCCGTCGTAAAGCTCTCGCCACAGCCACACTCGGCCGCCGCTTTCGGATTGCTGAACGTGAACTGCTCGTTCAGACCCTGCTTCAGGAAGTCCATCTCGGTCCCGTCGACCAGCTCCAGGCTGTCGGCATCGACAAAGATGCGCACCCCGTCCTGCTCGAACACCGTGTCCCCGGCCTGCTCATCGCGCGCCAGGTCCACCGCGTAGCCCCAGCCGGAGCAACCGGTACGGCGCACACCGAAGCGCAGCCCGAGGGCATCGGGTGCCGAAGCGAGATAGCCCTTCACGCGTTCCAGGGCGGCAGGAGCAAGAGTGATGGCCATGGCGTCGATTGTACTCCGAAGGGCGGATACGCCCGGTGACAGGTCCGGTAAACTGCCCAACAAGTATCGGTCCCCTCCCCAAGGATTCAAGGCATGACGGTGGTCAGCGTCGAACATGCGCTCTCGGGCAAGCTGCCCGCCGGCGGCGAAGTCACGGTCCGCGGCTGGGTGCGCACCCGCCGCGACTCCAAGGCGGGCCTGAGCTTCGTCAACGTCAGCGACGGCTCCTGCTTCGCGCCCGTCCAGGTGGTTGCGCCCAGCACCCTGCCCAACTACGAGGACGAAGTGAAGCGCCTCAGCGCCGGCTGCTCGGTGATCGCGACCGGCACCCTGGTGGCGTCACAGGGCCAGGGCCAGGGCTTCGAAATCCAGGCCACCGCGATCGAAGTCGTCGGCTGGGTGGACGACCCGGAAACCTATCCGATCCAGCCCAAGGCGCATTCGCTGGAGTTCCTGCGCGAAGTCGCACACCTGCGCCCGCGCACCAACCTGTTCGGCGCCGTCACCCGGATCCGCCACTGCCTGGCGCAGGCCGCGCACCGCTACTTCCACGAGAACGGCTACTTCTGGGTCAACACCCCGATCATCACCACCTCCGACGCCGAAGGCGCGGGGCAGATGTTCCGCGTCTCCACCCTGGACATGGCCAACCTGCCGCGCGGCAAGGACGGCGCGGTCGACTTCAGCCGCGACTTCTTCGGCAAGGAAACCTTCCTCACCGTTTCCGGACAGCTCAACGTCGAAGCCTTCGCGCTGGCGATGAGCAAGGTCTATACCTTCGGCCCGACCTTCCGCGCCGAGAACAGCCATACCACGCGCCACCTGGCCGAGTTCTGGATGATCGAACCGGAGATCGCCTTCGCCGACCTCGACGACACCGCGCGCATCTCCGAAGAGTTCCTGAAATACCTGTTCCGCGCCGTGCTCGACGAGCGCGGCGACGACATGGCCTTCATCGCCGAACGCGTGCAGAAGGACGCGATCACGCGCCTGGAGGGCTTCGTCAACGCGCCGTTCGAACGCATCGAATACAGCGATGCGATCACCCTGCTGCAGAAGTCCGGGCACAGGTTCGACTTCCCCGTCGAATGGGGCCTGGATCTGCAGACCGAGCACGAGCGCTGGCTGACCGAACAGCACGTCGGCCGCCCGGTAGTGGTGACCAACTACCCGGAGCACATCAAGGCCTTCTATATGCGCCTGAACGATGACGGGAAAACCGTCGCTGCGCTGGACGTGCTGGCGCCCGGCATCGGCGAGATCATCGGCGGTTCGCAGCGCGAGGAGCGCCTGCACGTGCTCGACGCGCGCATGGACCAGTTCGGACTCGATCGCGAGCTGTACGACTGGTACCGCGACTTCCGCCGCTACGGCACGGTGCCGCATGCCGGCTTCGGCCTCGGCTTCGAGCGCCTGTTGGTCTATGTCTGCGGCCTGTCCAATATCCGCGACGCGATCCCCTACCCGCGCGCGCCCGGCACCGCGGAGTACTGAGGCCGTGCTCCTTTTCTTCGCCCTGTGCTTCGTCGGCGTCGCCATCGCCGGCGCCTGCGCTTACATCATCTTCTGGCCGCTGTCGCTGGTGCACCTGCGCGACCGCCACCCCGCGGTGCGCGAACGCCTGGGCGACGGTGCCTTCCTGAAGCCCGCGGTGATGTGGTGGCTGCTCGGCGGCGAATACCGCGACACGCGCGACCCGACCTTCACCGGCCTGGCCACGCCCGCGCGCATCGCGCTGTCGACGGTGATCTTCGGCCTGGGTGGCGCCGCCATCATGTGGCTGTGGTCGGTGGCGCTGTCATGACCGGCCCGACGGACGCGGGACAGCGCGACGAATGGTGGCTGGCAAGCCTTGGCCGGATCGTCATCTGGGCGCGGCTGCGCGTGCGCGAAGCGGGCACCGCCGAAGTCCTCGACAGCGACGGCAATACCCTGGTCTACGACAGCGAGGACACCGCGCGCGCCATGCTGATGGACGCCGAGTTCATCGCCCTCGATGGCCTCGACGCCGGGGACGCGGCCGAGCGCGGCTTCCTGCTCGACGAACTGGCGCCGCCTCAGGGCGACGACGACGGCGTGCTGCAGGCCGGCATGGTGCAGACGCTGCGCGGCGGCAACGCCTGACCGGCACATCCCCACGGCTTCAACGGAGAACAGCATGGATCTCGATCTCAAGGGGCGACATGCCCTGGTCTGCGGCGCTTCGGAAGGCATCGGCCGCGCCACCGCGGTGGAACTCGCCGCGCTTGGCGCCAGCGTCACCGTGCTGTCCCGCCGCGAAGATGTGCTGTGCGAGGTGATCGACGGGCTCGCCGCGGGCGACGGCCGCGAACATCGCCTGGCCGTGGCCGACAGCGCCGACACCGATGGCCTGCGAAAGGCCGTGGCCTCAGTGGTCGCCCGGCGTCCCGTGCACATCCTGGTCAACAACACCGGCGGCCCGCCGGGCGGCCCGGTCGCCGACGCGCCGCTGGCGGCCTTCGAGGAGGCCTTCCGCCGCCACCTGCTCGCCAACCAGGTGCTGCTGCAGGCGGTGCTGCCAGGCATGCGCGAGGCGCGCTGGGGCCGCATCGTCAACGTCGTCTCCACCTCGGTACGCGAACCGATCGCGGGCCTGGGCGTGTCCAACACGATCCGCGGCGCGGTGGCCTCCTGGGCCAAGACCCTGTCGCGCGAGCTGGCGGCCGAGGGCATCACGGTCAACAACGTGCTGCCGGGCTTCACCGAAACCGGGCGCATCCGCCAGATCATCAGCGATCGCGCGGGCAAGGAAGGCCGCAGCGAGGACGACATCCGCCGCGACATGGAGGCCGCGATCCCGGCGCGCCGCTTCGCCACCGCCGATGAGACCGGCGGGGTCATCGCTTTCCTGTGTTCGCCGGCCGCGGCCTACGTCAACGGCGTCAGCCTTGCGGTGGACGGCGGACGCATGGCCTCGATCTGAGGGCATGCCTGAAGGCCCGGAGATCCGCCGCGCCGCCGACCGCCTTGCCGCGGCGGTGGTGGGCAAGCCGCTGGTCCGCGTGGAGTTCGCGTTTGCGGAGCTGAAGCGTTTCGAGCGCGAGCTGGTCGGCCATCGCATCGAATCGATCACCGCGCGCGGCAAGGCCATGCTGACCCGCTTCGACCAAGGCTGGACGATGTACAGCCACAACCAGCTGTACGGCGTATGGAAGGTCGCGGCCGCGGGCGAACGCCCGGCCACGAAGCGCTCGCTGCGCGTGGCGCTGGAAACGGCCCGCTGCGCGATCCTGCTGTATTCCGCTTCCGACGTGTCGATGTGGCGCAGCGACGAGGTCGAATCACACCCCTTCTTGCAGGGCCTGGGTCCCGACGTGCTCGACCCTGCGCTGGATGCCGCCGTCGTGGCCGCACGCCTGCAGTCGCCGGCCTTCCGCGGCCGCGCGCTCGGCGGACTGCTGCTCGACCAGGGCTTCCTTGCCGGCATGGGCAACTACCTGCGTTCGGAAGTGCTGTTCGCGACCGGCCTGCGCCCCGGGCGGCGGCCGAAAGAGCTCGACGCCTCCGCCATCGCGCGCCTGGCGGCCGCCCTGCTCGACATCCCCCGGCTGAGTTACGCCACCCGCGGCATCGCGCCGGCCGAGCGCATGCGCGACGACTACCTGACAGACACCGCCGAAGGCTTCCGCTTCCTGGTCTTCGGCCGCGAAGGTGAGCCCTGCCCCGTCTGCGGCAGCGCCATCGAGCGGGAGATGGTCGGCTCGCGCCGCCTGTACCTCTGCCCGCGCTGCCAGTCCTGACGGTTTCGGCCGGCGCGGGTAAGCTTGCGGGATGCGACGCTATACGCACGTCATCGGCAGCGGCACCCGCGACGCCGCCCCCAGCGGGCGCTGGCGCGAAGTATTCGACCCGGCCACCGCCCGGGCGTATGCCGAAGTCGCAGACGGCGTTCCAGCCGACGTCGACGCGGCCGTCGGTGCGGCGTCCGACGCCTTCCCCGCCTGGTCCGGGCTGCGCAACAGCGAACGTTCGCAGCACCTGGAACGCCTGGCCGCGGCCCTTGAGGCGCGCGCCGACGACTTCGCCCATGCCGAAGCCCGCGATGGCGGCAAGCCCTTCGCCCTGGCCCGCGACGCAGAGATCCCGCGAGCAGTGTCCAACCTGCGCTTCTTTGCCCACGCGGCCACGCAGTTCTCCAGCGAATCGCACCACGGCGAAGCCGGCCTGAACTACACCCTGCGCCAGCCGCTGGGCGTGGTCGGCACGATCTCACCCTGGAACCTGCCGCTGTACCTGTTCACCTGGAAGATCGCGCCGGCGCTGGCCGCGGGCAATACCGTGGTCGCCAAACCTTCCGAGGTCACGCCCGCGACCGCGACCATGCTCGCGGACCTTGCGCTGGAGTCCGGACTGCCGCCGGGCGTGCTCAACGTGGTCCACGGCGGCGGCCCCGAGGTCGGCGAAGCGATCGTCCGCCACTCAGCGGTCAAGGCGATCTCGTTCACCGGCAGCACCGCGGTCGGCAAGCGCATCGCCGGCATTGCCGGGCCGCTGCTGAAGAAGGTGTCGCTGGAACTCGGCGGCAAGAATCCAACGCTTGTATTCGCCGACAGCGACTGGCGCGACCATATCGACACCATCGTCCGCTCCGCGTTCCAGAACAGCGGCCAGATCTGCCTGTGCGGTTCGCGCATCCTGGTCGAGCGCGCTGTGTACGCCGAATTCCGCGACACCTTCGTGGCGCGCGCGCTGGCGCTGCGTCCGGGTGATCCCATGGACAGCGACGCCAACTTCGGGCCGCTGGTCTCGCAGGTGCACTTCGACAAGGTGGTGGCCGCGATCGCGCGCGCCCGCGACGAGGGCGGGCAGCTGCTGTGCGGCGGCGTGGCGCTGGATCGCCCGGGCTGGTTCGTGGCCCCCACGGTAATCGAGGGCCTGGGTCCCGACTGCGCCAGCAACCGGGAAGAGATCTTCGGGCCCGTCGCCACCCTGCAGCCCTTCGACGACGACGACCATGCGCTGGCGCTGGCCAATGCCGGCGACTACGGTCTCGCGGCCTCGGTCTGGACCCGCGACCTCGCGCGCGCGCACCGTTTCGGCGCGCAGCTGCACACCGGCATCGTCTGGATCAACGCCTGGCTGATGCGCGACCTGCGCACGCCCTTCGGCGGCATGGGCCAGTCCGGCCTGGGCCGCGAAGGCGGCCTAGAGGCCATGCGCTTCTTCACCGAACCGCGCAACGTCTGCATCGCGACCTGAGCGCCGCCCTTCTTTCGCACCACTTCCCCGCACCACGGATTCCCATGCACAGACTGCACGACCTCCTCGAACGCAACCGCATCTGGGCCGAACGCGTCGAGGCCGAAGACCCCGGCTTCTTCACCCGGCTGTCGAAGATCCAGAGGCCGAAGTACCTGTGGATCGGCTGCTCCGATTCGCGCGTGCCGGCCAACCAGATCATCGACATGAACCCGGGGGAGGTCTTCGTGCATCGCAACGTCGCCAACGTGGTGGTGCATACCGACCTCAACTGCCTGTCGGTGATCCAGTACGCGATCGACGTGCTCGAGGTCGAGCACATCCTGATCGTCGGCCACTACGGCTGCGCCGGCGTCGGCGCCGCGCTCACCGGCCAGCGCGTGGGCCTGGCCGACAACTGGATCCGCCACGTCAAGGATGTCAAGCACAAGCACCGCGCGATCATCGAGGCGATCGACGACGACGCCATCCGCCACGACCGCCTGTGCGAGCTCAACGCGCTCGAACAGATGATCAACGTCTGCGAATCGACCGTGGTCCGCGAGGCCTGGGCACGCGGGCAGAAGCTTGCCGTGCACGCCTGGGTGTATTCGCTGCGCGACGGCCGCGTGCACGACCTCGGCCTGTCGATCGATTCGGCCGCCGCGCTGCCGGAACAGTACGAACCGGCGCTGGAGCGCATCCGCGACGACCGGGAGGACCGCTGAGATGCCCGGCGAGGCGGTCCGCGCCGATGCCGCGCCCAAGCCCGTCGGCGCCTATCCGCATGCGCGCCGCGTCGGCGACCTGCTGTTCCTTTCGGGCATCGGCCCGCGCGACCCGGCCACTGACGCGATTCCCGGCAACGACTACTCCGCCGACGGTCGCGTGCGCGATCACGACATCAGCGCACAGGCCCACGCCGTGTTCGCCAACGTCCGCGCCGTGCTCGAAGCCAGCGGCGCGCGCTGGGAGGACCTGGTCGACGTGACCGTCTACCTCACCGACATGGCACGCGACTTCAAGGCCTACAACGCGGTCTGGGCCGAACACTTCCCGGACATCGCCACCGCGCCCTGCCGCACCACGCTCGGCATCACCGCGCTGCCGACGCCGATCGCGATCGAGTTGAAGTGCGTGGCGGCCCTGTCGCCGGCGCGCGACTGAAGCTTCCACGGGAGACCGACATGATCCCTGCACCTTTGAATTTCCAGAAATGGATCGACGACAACCGCCACCTGCTCAAGCCGCCGGTGGGCAACAAGTGCATCTACGACGGCGACTTCATCGTGATGGTGGTCGGCGGGCCGAATGCGCGCACCGACTACCACTGGGAAGAGGGCCCGGAGTGGTTCCACCAGCTCGAAGGGGAGATGGTGCTGCGTATCCAGGAGGACGGAAAGGTGCGCGACGTGCCGATCCGTGCCGGCGAGACCTTCCTGCTGCCGCCACGCGTGCCGCACTCGCCGCAGCGCGCCGAAGGCTCGATCGGGCTGGTGATCGAGCGCCGGCGCCTGGCGCACGAGGACGACGGCCTGATGTGGTTCTGCGAGGCCTGCAACGAGAAGGTGTACGAGGAATTCTTCCACCTCGAAGACATCGAGCAGGACTTCTTCCGCGTGTTCGAGAATTTCTACCGCTCCGACGAACTGCGCACGTGCAGAGCCTGTGGGCACCTCAATCCGCGCCCGACGCGCTACGAAATGCAGGCCGACTCCCAGGCCGACATCACCTGATCCGCCCAGCCCACCGTGGGAGCGGCCATGGCCGCGATCGCCCGAGGACAGCCGCTTGCTCAAGATCGACATCCACGCCCATTACCTTCCCCGCGACTGGCCCGACCTCGCGCGCAAGTACGGTGACGAGCGCTTCCCCGTCATCCACCACACCGAGGACGGCCGCCACCGCATCTACAAGGACGGGCGCTTCTTCCGCGAGATCTGGTCCAAGACCTGGGACGCGCAGGAGCGCATCGACGACTACGCGCGCTTCGGGGTCCAGGTGCAGGTGATCAGCACGGTGCCGGTGATGTTCAGCTACTGGGCCAGGCCCAACCAGGCGCTGGAGCTGCACCAGGCGCTCAACGACCACATGGCCGAGACCTGCCGCGCGCATCCGCGCCACTACGCCGGCATCGGCACGGTGCCGCTGCAATCGCCGCGGTTGGCGGTGCAGGAGCTCGAGCGTTGCATCGACGAACTCGGCCTGCAAGGCGTGCAGGTCGGCTCGCATGTCCAGGTCTCGGCCGACACGCACTGGAACCTGGACGCGCCGGAACTGTTTCCGTTCTTCGAGGCCGCCGCCGACCTTGGCGCCGCGATCCTGGTGCACCCCTGGGACATGATGGGCACCGACACCATGCCCAAATACTGGCTGCCGTGGCTGGTCGGCATGCCGGCGGAGCAGTCGCGCGCGGCCTGTTCGCTGGTGTTCGGCGGCGTGCTCGAACGCCTGCCGAAGCTGAAGATCTGCATGGCGCACGGTGGCGGCAGCTTCCCGTACACCATCGGCCGCATCGAGCACGGCTTCAACATGCGCCCGGACCTGGTGGCCACCGACAACCCGCGCAACCCGCGCGAGTACCTGTCGCGCCTGTACTTCGACTCCTGGGTCGCCGACTCGAAGGCCCTGGAATACCTGATCGACACCTGCGGCATCGAGCGCGTGATGCTGGGCACCGACTATCCGTTCCCGCTGGGCGAACAGCACCCCGGCGCCGGCATCGACGCGCTCGAACTGGACCCTGCCGGCCAGGCCCGCCTCTACCACGGCACCGCCCTGGAATGGCTGGGGCTGCCGGCGTCGAGGTTTGCTTGAACTGAAGTTCGCCCTTCCAACCCGCTGCTTTCGCCCATGCGCGTGCATCCGCGCGAATCCGTGGCAACAAAGGCTTTCAAATGACCGACCAGTACACCGACCAACATGCCGAAGCGCTCGACGCCGCCGATCCGCTGCGCGGGCTGCGCCGGGAGTTCCACGTGCCGCGGCACGGCAATGGCGAGCAGGCCTACTTCGTGGGCAATTCACTGGGCCTGCAGCCGAAGTCGGCGCGGGCGCACGTCGAGGACGTGCTCGACAAATGGGCCGCCGAGGCGGTGGAGGCGCACTTCACCGGCACCACGCAGTGGATGCCCTACCACGCGCTGCTGCGCGAGCCGCTGGCACGGGTAGTCGGCGCGGAGCCCGAAGAAGTGGTGGCGATGAATTCGCTCACCGCCAACCTGCACTTCATGCTGGTCAGCTTCTACCGCCCCACGAAGCAACGGCCCGCGATCCTGATGGAGGCAGGCGCGTTTCCGTCGGACCGCTATGCGCTGGAGTCCCAGCTGCGCTTCCACGGTTTCGATCCGGCCACGGACCTGATCGAGTTGGAGCCGGACCAGCCGGAGGGTCGCTTCTCGATGGAGGCGATCGCGGGCGCCATCGAGCAGCACAGGCCGCGCCTGGCGCTGGTGCTCTGGCCGGGCGTGCAGTACCGCAGCGGGCAGGCCTTCGACGTCGCGGAGATCACGCGCCTGGGGCACGCCGCCGGCGCGGTGGTGGGCTTCGACCACGCGCATGCCGCCGGCAACCTCGCGCTGCGCCTGCATGACGACGGCCCGGATTTCGCGGTCTGGTGCCACTACAAATACATGAACGCGGGGCCTGGTGCGGTGGCCGGCTGCTTCGTGCATGCGCGCCACGCGCGTACCGACCGCCCGCGCTTCGCCGGCTGGTGGGGACACGAGGAGGCGACGCGCTTCCGCATGGAGCCGCAGTTCGAGCCGACGCCGGGGGCCGATGGCTGGCAGCTCAGCAATCCGCCGATCCTTGGCCTGGCACCGTTGCGCGCGTCGCTGGAGCTCTTCGATCGCATCGGCATCGACGCGCTGCGCAAGAAATCGCGCTCGCTGACCGGCTACCTGGAAACGTTGATCGAGCAGCGGCTGTCGGGATCGCTGGACATCGTCACGCCGCGGGATCCGGCGCAGCGCGGCGCCCAGCTGTCCCTGCGCGTGCTCGAAGGCCGCGGACTCCGGGGCCGCGACGCCGGTCGCTCGCTGTTCGAGTCGCTCTCCGCGCAGGGCGTGCTGGGCGACTGGCGCGAGCCCGACGTGATCCGGATCTCGCCGGCCCCGATGTACAACAGCCATGCCGACGTGCTGCGCTTCGTGCGCGCCACCGAGGCCTGGCGCGAGGGCCGCGCGTGACCACCGCAACGTCCGCAAGCAGCGCCGGGCAGCGACAGCGCCAAGCCACCATCGTCGGCGCCGGGCTCGCAGGCGCGCTGATGGCCACCCTGCTCGCCCAGCGCGGCTGGAAGGTCGATGTCTACGAGAGCCGCGGCGATCCGCGCGTGCACGGCTTCGCCGGCGGGCGTTCGATCAACCTGGCCCTGGCCGAGCGCGGCCTGCACGCGCTGCGCGCCGCCGACGCCGACCGCGACGTGCTGGCACAGGCGGTGATGATGCGCGGACGCATGGTGCATCCGCTCGAAGGGACGCCGCAGCTGCAGCGCTATGGCCGCGACGACAGCGAAGTGATCTGGTCGGTCAGCCGCGGCGAGCTCAACATCACCCTGATCAACGCCGCCGAGGCCGCGGGTGCCGGACTGCACTTCGACCGCCGCCTCGAGGCCGTGGATTTCGCTGCGCGACGCGCCTTCTACCGCGGCGACGGCGAGCTCCATCGTGTGGGATTCGACACCCTGATCGGATGCGACGGCGCCGGCTCCACGCTGCGCGCCCAGATGCAGCAGCACCGCGACCTCGGCGAGCGCACCGAATGGCTCGGCCACGGCTACAAGGAGCTGGAAATCCCGCCCGCCGCCGACGGCGACTTCCGCATCGAACCCAACGCGCTGCACATCTGGCCGCGCGGCCGCTACATGTGCATCGCCCTGCCCAACGACGAGCGCACGTTCACCGTCACCTTGTTCATGGCGATGGAGGACGAAGGCCACGGCGACCCGAGCTTCGAGACCGTGGTCGATGCCACCGGCGCGCGCGCCCTGTTCGCGCGCGACTTTGCCGACACCCTGCCCCTGATCCCGGAGCTCGAGCACGACTTCGAAGCCAACCCGATCGGAAGCCTGGGCACGCTGTACCTGGACCGCTGGCATGCAGGCGGCGACGCGGTGCTGATCGGCGACGCCGCGCATGCGATGGTGCCCTTCCACGGCCAGGGCATGAACTGCGCCTTCGAGGACTGCGTGGCCCTGGCGACGCAGCTTGATGCCTCGCCGGACCTCGCAGAGGCCTATGCCGCCTTCGAAGCCGAGCGCATGCCCGACGCCGTGGCGATCCAGCGCATGGCGCTCGACAACTACATCGAGATGCGCGATCTGGTCGACGACCCGGATTTCCTGCTCCAGCGGGAACTGGAGCTGGCGCTGCAGGCGCGGCACCCGACCCGCTTCATCCCGCACTACGCGATGGTCACCTTCATGCGCATCCCCTACTCGCTGGCGCTTGAGCGCGGCGAAGTCCAGCGACAGATCCTGGAGGACGCGACCCGCGGGCTTTCCACGCTGGAACAGATCGACCTCCCGGCCCTGGACCCGGTGGTCGAGCGTGTGCTCCCTCCGCTGGAGGACACTCCGTGACCGCGACCGCAAGCACCTGCGAAGCGGCTACCGCCGCGATCGCCGCTCCCACAGTGTGCAACGAGGTCCCCGAGGCATGAGCGACAGCTTCCTCTTCTACGACCTCGAAACCTGGGGCACCGATCCGCGGCGGACGCGCATCGCGCAGTTCGCCGCCATCCGTACCGACGTGGAGCTGCGCGAGCTGGGCGAGCCGATCGACTTCCTGGTCCGTCCTGCGAACGACCTGCTGCCCTCGCCCGGTGCCTCGATGGTCACCGGCCTGGCGCCGCAGGACACGCTGGCCACGGGCCTGTCCGAGACCGAAGCCTTCGCCCGCATCGTCGATGAGATGGGTCACCCCGGCACCTGCACGCTGGGCTACAACTCGCTGCGCTTCGACGACGAATTCGTCCGCCATGGACTGTTTCGCAACTTCCACGATCCCTATGAGCGCGAGTGGCGCAATGGCAACTGCCGCTGGGACTTGCTCGACGTGATGCGGCTCGCGCACGCGCTGCGGCCCGATGGCATCACCTGGCCCACGCGCGAAGACGGCGCGACCTCCTTCAAGCTCGAACACCTGGCCGAGGCCAACGGCGTGCGCACCGGGGATGCCCACGAAGCGCTGTCGGACGTGCGCGCGCTGATCGGCCTGGCGCGCCTGTTCCGCGATGCGCAGCCGCGGCTCTGGCAGTACGCGCTTGCGCTGCGCAACAAGCGCCATGTCGCCGGCATGCTCGACCCGATCGCGATGACACCCTTGCTGCACGTCTCGCAGCGCTATCCAGCGGCGCGGATGTGCGCCGCCGCGGTGGTGCCGATCGCGGTGCATCCCCGGATCGGCACGCGGATGATCGTCTACGACCTCGACACCGAGCCCGACGCGCTGTTGTCACTGTCGCCTGAAGAGATTGCCGCGCGCCTGTACGTGCGCTCTGCGGACCTTCCCGAAGGCGTGGCCCGGGTGCCGCTGAAGGAGATCCACACCAACAAGTGCCCGGCGCTGGTCCAATGGGACCACCTCCGGGCGCCGGACTTCGACCGCCTGGGCATCGATCGCGACGTCGCCGAAGCGCGCGTGGAACGCATTCGCGCCCACGGCCCCGAGCTTGCCGAAAAGGTCCGTCGCGTCTACGCCGGCGACCGCGATGGCGACCGCACGCCTCCCGACGTCGATGCCGCGCTCTACGACGGCTTCATCGGCGATGGCGACAAGGCCCGGCTGGCCAGGGTACGGGCCACACCGGCCGCAGAGCTCGGAACGCGTGACTTCGGCTTCCAGGACCCGCGGCTTCCGGAGCTTCTGTTCCGCTACCGCGCCCGAAACTGGCCCGACACCCTTGAAGCTGCCGAACGGCTGCGCTGGGACGACTACCGCCGCCGGCGCCTGTGCGACGACGCGAGCCTGTCGGAATGCGTCTTCGAAGACTACTTCGCCGACATCGCGCGCCTGCGCGGCGAACATGCGGGCAGCGACGAGCGCGTCGCCCTCCTCGACCGACTGGAACGCTGGGGTCGCGACCTGGCGGACGACCTGGCTGCCGCGAGCGCACCCTCTGCGGCTGTGGCCGGCTCCGACAACGAAAACGGCAGCCGCGACATTCTCACGACGCCCGACAACCCTGCAGACCGATGAGCGCCTACTTCAGCGACAGGACCTTCCGCTTTTTGCGCGCCCTGGCGCGCAACAACGCGCGCCCCTGGTTCCATGAGCACAAGAAGGACTACGAAACGCACGTGCGCGCGCCCCTGCAGCAGCTCATCACCGAGCTCCAGCCCGACCTGGCCGAGGTGAGCCTGCAGTTCCGCGCTGATCCGCGCACGGTCGGCGGATCGCTGTACCGGATCCAGCGTGACACGCGCTTCGCCAACGACAAGCGGCCCTACAAGACATGGCAGGGCGCACGGCTGTTCCATGCCAGGCGCAAGGAGCTGGCATCGCCGCTGTACTACCTGCACATCGAGCCGGGCGGTTGCTTCGTCGGCGCCGGGATCTGGCGGCCGGATTCGCCCGTGCTGCGCCAGCTCCGCCAGTTCATCGTCGACAACCCTGCCGGCTGGAGGGCCGCCGCGCACGCGCCCGCATTCAAGCGCCGTTATGCGCTGGACGACGGGGACATGCTGGTGCGCCCGCCGCGCGGCTTTCCCGCCGATTTCGAATTCATCGACGACCTGCGGCACCGCAGCTTCGTTGCGTGGCGCGCGCTCGACGACGCCATCGTGACCGGACCACGCCTGCGGCAGACGCTGGCGAAGGACCTGCACGACCTTGCGCCCTTCGTCGACTATCTCTGCGCAGCGCTGGACCTGGAGTTCTGACGATGGCGACCCGACGCGACCTTCGCTGGCTGCCCTGGGCTGTCGCCGCGCTGCTGCTCGCGCTGCTGGCCTGGGTCGGCAGCGGCCCATGGCGCACCATTGACGGCATCCGCCAGGCGGTGAAGACCGAGGATGCACGGGCGTTGGCGCGCCACGTCGACTTCCCGGCGCTGCGCACCAGCCTCAAGCCCCAGGTGCAGGACCGGATCGTGCGCGCAGCCGGTGCCGAGGCGCAGTCGGGTCCGTTCGCCGCCTTCGGCCTGACCGTGGCCACGGGCCTGGCGGGCGGGCTGGTGGACGCGATGGTGACGCCGGCCGGACTGGGTGCGCTGATGGAAGGCCGCAAGGTCTGGAACCGGGTCGGCGGCATCCCGCCGCCCACGCGCAGCGACACCGGCGCGCAGCCGGACCCGATTCCTGATCCGCGCCTGCGCTTCGAGTCGCTCTCGCGCATGTCGGCCACAGTCACGCTGGACGACCGCAGCGAACTGGTGCTGGTGCTGACGCGCAATGGCACGCGCTGGCGACTTTCGGAGATCCGCCTGCCGGCACCGGATGCCCCGCCAACGGCGGCACCCGGCGGCCGGAACTGATCAGGCGGACTCGCGCAACAACTCCGGAACGGGCACGGGCGCGCGTTCCGGACGCAGGTTCGGGATTACGCCAGGCGGCGCGGCCACGGCAGCGTTTCGCGGCTTGCCGCGCGCCGCGTCCTGCGCTTCGCCCTGCCCGAGGAATGCCTCCAGCGAATCATCCATCGCCTCCATCCACGGCGTGTGGTGCGGCGGTGCGAGGGTGCCGGTGATGGCGGAGCGATAGCTCCTGTTGCGGTAGTCGAGGATGCCCGCCTGCTTGTCGCGCAGCCATTCCTTGAACATCTCCGCAACGCCTTCGATCGCGAACTCCGGATAGTCGGTGCGGTCGACGAGGTCGCGCACATAGGCGGCCTGGAAGTCGATGTCTTCGTCGGCGCCGGTCGTGGCGTTCTCGCGTGCGAACCATTCCGCGCTGTCGGCGCGCATGGCCTCGGCGTCCGGCAGTGGAATGCGCCCGAGGATCACGTCGCGCGCGAACCACGCCTGGGCGTCGAACATGTTGAAGGTGTAGTACTGGTCCTGCATGCCGAGATAGATGAGCTTCGGGTTGTCGATCCAGAACACGCCCTTGTACAGGCCTTGCGGGTAAAGACGGTTGCCGGTGCGCAGGGTCAGTTCATCGGGCAGGAACGGGAAGTGGTGCTGGTAGCCGGTGCACAGGATGATCGCGTCGACCTCCTGGCTGCTGCCGTCGACGAAATGCGCGGTGTTGCCCTCCACTCGAAGCAGCAGCGGACGCTCGCTGAAGGCTTCGGGCCAGTCGTAGCCCATCGGCGCGCTACGGTAGCTGAAGGTCACCGACTTCGCGCCGTATTTGTGGCACTGGGTGCCGATGTCCTCGGCCGAGTAGCTGCTGCCGACGAGCAACAGGTCCTTGCCGGTGAATTCGCAGGCGTCACGGAAGTCGTGCGCATGCAGCACGCGGCCCGGGAATTGCGACAGGCCTTCGAACGCGGGCGCATTGGGCGTGGAGAAATGGCCGGTGCCGACCACCACCCAGTCGAACTCCTCACTCACCATGCGGTCTTCCTCCAGCTCGCGCACGGTGACGGTGAACTTGCCGGTGTCCTCGCTGTATTCCACCGAATGCACGGCGGTGTTGAAGCGGATCTGGTCGCGCAAGCCACTGCGTTCGATCCGCCCCATGATGTAGTCGCGCAGCACCGGCCGAGGCGGATACGACGCGATGGGCCGGCCGAAGTGCTCTTCGAAGCTGTAGTCGGCGAACTCCAGGCACTCCTTCGGGCCGTTCGACCACAAGTAGCGGTACATGCTCGCGTGCACGGGCTCGCCGTGCTGGTCCAGGCCGGTGCGCCAGGTGTAGTTCCACATTCCCCCGAGATCGGACTGCTTCTCGAAGCAGACGATTTCAGGGACTTCGGCACCCGCGCGGCGGGCGGCATCGAAGGCGCGAAGCTGGGCCAGGCCGCTGGGGCCGGCGCCGAGTACGGCGATACGCTGGGTCATGTGGTTTGTCATCTCCTGTCAGGGGCACGCCCAACCGGAGCGTACCCGCGCGCGAAAAGCGCGAAGCACCGGCCGGGGATGGAAACCACGCCGACCGGCGTGCGAAGGCCCGCTCTGCGGGCGACACGCGGCGGACCGCGCGAAAAATCGTGGAATGCCGGATGGAGGCCACCCGGAGCCCGGCGGATGCCGGACATGGACACGGGCCGCGGAACCCCTTCGACGGCACGCGCAAGATCATCGAAACAGACGCGATCTTCCGTCATCTGCACGAAATGCCGCGCAATTATAACACGCACGCACAGCCGCCAAGGTCGCGGCTTCAACCGGCGTTCGAGACCCCGTGCGGCACATGCCCCGTGGTCACGTGCATGCGTGCCGAGTCGATGTTGTGCAACGAGTCGTCGAAGAAGATGTCGGCGCCGAACACGTCCAGGAACGGGCCCTTGGCGCGCCCGCCGAGGAACAGCGCCTCGTCCAGGCGCACGCCCCATTCGCGCAGCGTGCGGATCACGCGCTCGTGCGCCGGCGCGGAGCGCGCGGTCACCAGCGCGGTGCGGATGGGAGACGCCTCGCCCGGTGGATACGCCGCCTGCAGGTGGTGCAGCGCGTCGAGGAAACCGCGGAACGGGCCGCCGGAAAGCGGCTCACGCGCGCGCTCCACTTCGTGCAGGTGGAAGGCCTCGATGCCGGATTCGCGCGAGACACGCTCGCCCTCGTCGCCGAAGATCACCGCGTCGCCATCGAAGGCGATGCGCAGCTGGTCATGGCGGTGCGCGGGCGCCTTCGCCGGGAGGATGGTCGCCGCGGCCACGCCGTTCTCAAGCGCTGCGCGCACCGAATCCGGGTTGGCCGACAGGAACAGCTGCGCGCCGAAGGGCCGGATGTAGGGCCAGGTCGGCTCGCCCGACGTGAAGGTGGCGCGCGAAATCGCCAGCGCGTGGTGCTGGATCGAGTTGAAGATCCGTAGCCCGGTGTCGGCCGAGTTGCGCGACAGCAGGATCACCTCGACCCTGGGGGCATCGGCTGCCGCGCCTTCGTTCAAGGCCAGCAGCTTGCGCACCAGCGGGAAGGCGATGCCGGGATCGAGGATCTCGTCCTCCTTGGCGCGCTGGTGCTCGGCGTAGGCGGCGATGCCGTCGCTCTCGAACAGGGCGTGGCTGTCCTCCAGGTCGAACAGCGCCCGGGAGGAAATGGCAACGGTCAGCGGCGGCAGGACATCGGAAGGCATGCGCCGAGTATGCGCGATGGCGGTCGCAGGGGGCGAGACCGGTCAGGTCTCGAACTGCTCGCTCAGGATGCGCTCTTCAAGATTGTGCTCGGGATCGAACAGCAGGGTCACCGTGCGCTCGCGCGACTCCTGGATCGTGACCTCGACCACGTCGCGGACCTCGTGCGAATCGGCGGTGGCGCTGACCGGCCGCTTGTACGGGTCAAGCACGCGGAAGCGCACCACCGTATCGGCCTTGAGCAGTGCACCGCGCCAGCGCCGCGGCCGGAACGGTGCGATCGGCGTCAGCGCGACCACGCTGGACCCGAGCGGCAGGATCGGCCCGTGCGCGGAATAGTTGTACGCGGTGCTGCCGGCGGGCGTTGACAGCATCACGCCGTCGCAGACCAGCTCGTCCAGTCGCACCTGGCCGTTGAGTTCGATCGAGACGTGTGCGGCCTGCCGCGTCTGTCGCAGCAGGGAGACTTCGTTGTAGGCCAGCGAGCCGACGCTGGCACCCGATTCGGTGGCGGCGATCATTTCCAGCGGCCGCAGCACCGCCGGCTCCGCGGCTTCGAGCCGCGCCATCAGGTCGGGCAGCACGTCGCCGCGCTGGTAGTGGTTCATCAGGAAGCCCACGCTGCCCAGCTTCAGGCCGTACACCGGCTTGGCCAGCGCCCCGTGCCGATGCAGCGTCTGCAGCATGAAGCCATCGCCGCCGAGCGCGCAGATCATGTCGGCCTCGCCCGGCTCGCACTGGCCGTGGCGCGCAGTGAACTGCGCCAGCGCGGCCTGCGCCTCCGGGGCGGTACTGGCAAGGAAGGCGATGCGCGGCGATCCGGTCATGCCCGGAGCATACCCCGCAGGCGTTGCCGATGACGCCTGTCCGCGCGGTCTTCGCGCGGACAGGCCGGTCGATCGCCCGCCTGCCTCAGCTGGCGCTGGCCAGCTGCGCCAGCCGGCGCACCGCCACCGACGCCGTCGGGTAGTCGAGCGTCTTCTGCGCGGCCAGTTCGTCGAGCATGCCCAGCGTGAACTTCAGCGCGGCATCGTCGCGGCCGATCCACTGCGCGACCTTGGCGTCGGCATCGCGGCCCGGCATCGACAGCACCTGCGCGACCAGGGCGCGGTGCTGGGCGGCGAGCTCGTCGCGCAGCGCACCGTGGGCCACCGCGTGCCAGCGGCCGTCGACCGCCAGCGAATCGATCTGCTGGACCAGCCACGGCAGGTTGAGCGCGTCGGCCAGGCGGAAGTGCACGCGCGCCACGTCCACCGGCTTGCGCTTGCGCTCGCGCGCCAGCTCGATGATGTCCGGGCTGGCCTCGAGGTAGGGCAGCGCCGCGAGCTGGCCACCGAGCGCGTCCGGAACGCCCTTGGCGCGCCAGTCGGCCAGCGACTGCTCGTAGGCCGGGCGCTGCGCGGCGGTGAGGATGTCCTCGCCGGCGTGGATCGCCTGGAAGCCGTCGTGGTAGCGGTCGACCGCGCTGGTGATGGTCGGCAGCGCGCCCGGCCGCGCCAGCAGCCAGCGGGTGAACGACCGCTGCAGCGCCCAGATCACCTGCAGGGCGTCGATCTGCACCGACTCGTGCACCTTGCCGTCGAGCGCGTCGATCTGCGCCCACAGCGAGCGCGCCTCGAGCGTCTCGCGGGTGACCGTATAGGCCTTGGCAACCTCGGCCGGGCTACGCCCGCTGTCTTCCTGCATGCGCAGCAGGAAGGTCGCGCCCATGCGGTTGATGGTGGAGTTGGTGACTGCGGTGGCGATGATCTCGCGCTTCAGGCGGTGCTGCTCCATGGCCTTGGCGTACTTCGCCTGCAGCGGCTTGGGGAAGTAGCGCTGCAGCTCGCGCGACAGGTACGGATCTTCGGGGATGTCGGAATTGAGCAGCTGCTCGAAAGCGACCAGCTTCGAGTACGACAGCAGCACCGCGAGTTCCGGCCGGGTGAGGCCCTGGTTGCGCGCCTTGCGGTCGGCGATCTCGGCATCGCTGGGCAGGTATTCGATCTGGCGGTCGAGCAGGCCCTGCGACTCCAGGGTACGGATGAAGTGCTGCTTGGAGCCGAGGCGCGGCACACTCATCCGCTCCATCAGGCTGATCGCCTGGTTCTGGCGGTAGTTGTCATTGAGCACCAGGCCGGCAACCTCGTCGGTCATGGCCTTGAGCAGCTTGTTGCGCTCGTCGATCTTCAGCTTGCCGGCCTGCACCTGCGCCGTGAGCAGGATCTTGATGTTGACCTCATGGTCGGAGGTGTCCACGCCCGCGGAGTTGTCGATGAAGTCGGTATTGAGCAGCACGCCCGCCTGCGCGGCCTCGATGCGCCCGCGCTGGGTCATGCCGAGGTTGCCGCCCTCGCCCACGACGCGGCAGCGCAGCTCGCCGCCGTTGACGCGGATGGCGTTGTTGCCGCGGTCGCCGACGTCGGCGTGCGTCTCGCCCGCGCCCTTGACGTAGGTGCCGATGCCGCCGTTCCACAGCAGGTCGACCGGCGCCTTCAGTACCGCCGACATCAGCTCGTTCGGGGTCATCGCGGTGGTGCCTTCGGCCAGGCCCAGCGCCTCGCGCATTTCCGGCGAGACCGCGATCGACTTGGCGCTGCGCGGGAACACGCCGCCACCCTTGCTGATGAGCGACTTGTCGTAGTCGTCCCAGCTCGAGCGCGGCACCTTGAACAGGCGCTGGCGCTCCTTGTAAGACGTCGCCGAATCCGGGTTCGGGTCGACGAAGATATGGCGGTGGTCCATGGCCGCGACCAGGCGGATGTGCTTCGACAGCAGCATGCCGTTGCCGAACACGTCGCCGGACATGTCGCCGATGCCGACCGCGGTGAAGTCCTGCTTCTGGCAATCGATGCCCATCGCGCGGAAGTGGCGTTTGACCGACTCCCAAGCGCCGCGCGCGGTGATGCCCATGCCCTTGTGGTCGTAGCCCACCGAGCCGCCCGACGCGAAGGCGTCGTCGAGCCAGTAGCCGTAATCGCGGGAAATGCCGTTGGCGATGTCGGAGAAGGTCGCGGTGCCCTTGTCGGCGGCGACCACCATGTACGGATCCGGATCGTCGTGGCGCACCACGTCGGCCGGCGGCAGGATGTCACCGTCGATGGACAGGTTGTCGGTGACGTCCAGCAGGCCGCTGATGAAGCGCCTGTAACAGGCGATGCCTTCGGCCTGCATGGCGTCGCGGTCGCCGCCCACCGGCGGGCGCTTGACGATGAAGCCGCCCTTGGAGCCGACCGGCACGATCACCGTGTTCTTCACCATCTGCGCCTTGACCAGGCCCAGCACCTCGGTGCGGAAGTCCTCGCGGCGGTCCGACCAGCGCAGGCCGCCGCGCGCCACCGGGCCGAAGCGCAGGTGGGTGCCCTCGACGTGCGGGCCGCAGACGAAGATCTCGCGGTAGGGGCGCGGCTTGGGCAGGTCCGGCACCGCCGCCGAGTCGAACTTGAAGGCGATGTAGTCCTTCGGCGCGCCTTCGGCACCGGCCTGGTAGTAGTTGGTGCGCAGCGTGGCCTCGATCACGCCCACGAAGCCGCGCAGGATGCGGTCCTCGTCGAGGCTGGCGACGCCTTCCAGCATGCCCTTGATCGCGGCGTTGGCGGCGGCCATCGCGGCCGGCCGGCCCTTGTCGGCGGCGGGATCGAAACGGGCCTGGAACAGCTCGACCAGGCCGCGCGCGATGGGCGGATAGCGGACCAGGGTTTCTTCGACGTAACTCTGCGAGAACGGCACGCCGAGCTGCAGCAGGTACTTGCAGTAGCCGCGCAGCATCGACACTTCGCGCCAGCCGATGCCGGCGGCCGCGACCAGGCGGTTGAAGCCGTCGTTTTCGGCATCGCCGTGCCAGATGCGCGCGAACGCCTCTTCGAACGCGGCCGCGTCCGGCTCGGCGCCACCGGGCACTTCAACCTCGAAGTCCTGGATGTACACCACCCGCTGGCCGCCGTCGCCGGTGGCCGGGCCAAGCAGGCGGTGCGGATGCTCGGCGATCACGCGCAGGCCCATGTTCTCCATCATCGGCAGCACGTCCGACAGCGGCACGTCGTGGTCGGCGCGATACAGCTTGAGCCGCAGCGCGCTCTCGCCCGGCTGCTGGAGCGCGGAGCGCCGCAGGCTCAGGCGCAGGTCGTCGGCGGCGGCCAGGGCATCGAGCTGGGCGACGTCGGCGGCGGCGACCGCCGGGGTCGCGCGTTCGATATAGGGCGCGGGCAGCGCCCGACCCCAGCCCGAAGCCAGCGCCAGGCCCTTGGCCTCGCCGTGTTCGCCGATCAGTGCCTCGCGCAGGTCGTCCTGCCAGTTGCGCACGATCGCGGTCAGCTGCGCCTGCAGCGCGGACTCGTCAACCTCGATGGCCTCGCCGGTGCGCGGGCGCACCAGCATGTGCAGCTGCGCCAGCGGCGACTCGCCCAGGGTGACGTTGGCATCGACGTGATCGGCGCCCAGCGCGTCCTTGAGCATCGCCTCGACGCGCAGGCGCACCTCGGTGTTGTAGCGGTCGCGCGGCACGTAGGCGAGCACGGAGTAATAGCGGCCGTAGTGGTCGCGGCGCAGGAACAGGCGGCTGCGCACGCGCTCCTGCAGGCCGAGGATGCCGCTGGCGACCCGCTGCAGCTCGCCGCTGGACGCCTGGAAGAGCTCGTCGCGCGGCAGGGTCTCGAGGATGTGCTTGAGCGCCTTGCCGCTGTGGCCGGTGTCGGCCAGGCCGGACGCGCCCATGACCTGCTCGTGGCGGTCGCGCACGATCGGGATGTCCCAGGGGCGGCGGTTGTAGGCGCTGGACGTGTACAGGCCGAGGAAGCGCTTTTCACTGATGGCCTTGCTGCCGCTGCGGTCGAAGCCGAGCACGCCGATGTAGTCCATGTAGCCCGGGCGGTGGATCGTGGAGCGGGCATTGGTCTTGGTCAGGATCAGCGGCTCGACGGTGCGGTCGGTGCGCTGTGCGCCCACCGTGCGCAGCAGCCGCGGCTTGCCGACGTCGCGGCCGCGCAGCAGGCCGAGCCCGCTGCCGTCGATCGCCTGCAGCACGTCGTCGCGACCCTTGCGGACCACTTCGTACTCGCGGTAGCCGAAGAAGGTGAAATGGTTGTCGGCGGCCCAACGCAGGAAGGCCTGGATCTCGGCGCGCTCGGCGTCGGACACCGGCAGCGGCCCATCGGACAGGCCTTCGGCCACCAGTTCCATGCGCGTGCGCATCGTGGCCCAGTCGGCGACGATGCTGCGCACGTCCTCGAGCACGCCGCGCACGGCGGCCTCGACGCGGGCGCAGCCTTCCGGCGACTGGCGGTCGATTTCCATGTGCATCAGCGATTCGGTCGTGCCCTCGCCCACGCCCTGCAGCTTGCCGCCGCGGTCGCGCTTGAGCGACACCACTGGATGGCCGAGCACGTGCACGCCGACTCCAAGCTCGGCGAGCGCCATGGTCACCGAGTCGACGAGGAAGGGCATGTCGTCGTTGGCGATCTGCAACACGGTGTGCTGCGTCTCCCAGCCGTGGGTGGCCAGGGTCGGGTTGAACAGGCGGATGCTGGCCGTGCCCGGCTTGCGCTTGCCGAGAAAAGCGAGGAAATCGGCCGCCAGCGCCGCCCAGCCGTCGGCCTCGTGCACGCCGATCTCGTCTTCGCCCATGCGCTCGTAGAAGGCAGCCGCGAAGGCGCTCGCGTCGTCACCGCCGGCCTTGCCCACGCGCTTGCGCATGGCCGCCAGGACCGGGTCGAGCAGCCTGCCGTCGCGCGGCCGACCGCGGCGCTCGGCGTCGTTGCCGGCGGCCTTGCCGACCCTGGTCACCTTGCCGGACCTGGCGTCTTCGGCAGCGTTGGAGATTGCGGGGGCCTTCTTGCGAACAGTCATGTCGTCATCCGGATGCAATGAGGCCCGCGCACAAGGCACGGGCCGGGAGGTTTTTCAGGGTTCCGCCACCGCGCCGCCGCCCGTCTGGGCGATCGGCTCGGTACGCGGGCAATGGCAGGCTGTCGCCACGGGCTGCAGGTCGCTAAGCCTCAGCGCAGCCCGGTCTCGTTCCGGGCAATCACCAGGCGCTGGATCTCGCTGGTGCCTTCGTAGATCTCGGTGATCTTGGCGTCACGGAAGTAGCGCTCGATCGGCATTTCCTTTGAATAGCCCATGCCGCCGTGGATCTGCAGCGCCTGGTGGGTGATCCACATCGCGGCCTCCGAGGCGGTGAGCTTGGCGATCGCGGCCTCGTTGCTGAAGCGCTTGCCCTGCCCCTTCACCCAGGCAGCGCGCAGGGTCAGCAGCAGCGACGCGTCGAGCTTGCACTTCATGTCGGCGATCTTGGCCTGGGTCATCTGGAACGCGCCGATCGGCTGGCCGAAGGCCTTGCGCTCCTTCACGTACTCGAGCGTTGCCTCGTAGGCGGCGCGGGCGATGCCGATGGCCTGGCTGGCGATGCCGATGCGGCCGGCGTCGAGCACGCCCATGGCGATCCTGAAGCCCTGGCCTTCATCGCCCAGCACGTCTTCGGCGCGGACGACGTAGTCGTTGAATTCGATCTCGCAGGTGGCCGAGGCACGGATGCCGAGCTTGGGCTCGGTCTTGCCGCGGCTGAAGCCGTCGCGGGTGGTATCGATGATGAAGGCGGTGATGCCGCGCGCGCCCTTGTCCGGGTCGGTCATCGCGAACAGCACGATGTACTTCGCCACCGGGCCGGACGTGATCCAGCTTTTCTTGCCGTTGACCACATAGCTGCCGTCGCCCTGCTTCACGGCGCGGCAGCGCATGGCGGTGGCGTCGGAGCCGGACTGCGGCTCGGTCAGCGCGAAGGCGCCGATCTCACGGCCCTCGGCGATCGCACGCACATGGAGCTGCTTCTGCTCTTCGGTGCCGTGGGTGAGGATGCCGTTGCAGAACAGCGAGTTGTTGACCGACATGATGGTGGAGTGCGCGGCGTCGGCCGCAGCGATCTCGACCATGGCCAGCACGTAGGCCACCGGGTCCATCCCGGCGCCGCCGTATTCGGCCGGCACCTCGATGCCCATGAGTCCGTTCTCGCCCAGCAGGCGGATGTTCTCGAGCGGGAATTCACCGGTCTGGTCGTGGTGTTCGGCACTCGGCGCGATCTTTTCCTGCGCGATCCGACGGGCCACGTCCTGAAGCATCAACTGTTCTTCGGTAAAGCTGAAATCCACGCGCGGCTCCTGAGTCGTGCCGCGCACGCGCGCGGCCGCTGTTGGCAAGGCCGCCATTCTAGCCTGCCCGCCGCGCGGCTTCGAGCGTCCACCGGCTGGAAGCCGGCGCGATGCGCCCGGGCGGGGCGCCCGACCCTGCTTGACCCTGCCCCGGATCCCGTTGGACAATGCATCTCTATATCGCGATGGGAAGATATATATGGACCTGGAAGCCTGGTCGAGCCATCTCAAGGTGCTGGCCGATGCCACTCGCGTGCGCCTGCTGGCGCTGCTCGACGGCGAGGAACTCACGGTCGCCGAACTCTCGGCCATCACCCGCCTGGCCCAGCCGCGCGTCTCCACCCACCTGGCGCGACTCAAGGAAGCCGGCCTCGTCCGCGACCGCCGCGCCGGCGTCTCCGCCTATTACCGCTTCGACGAAGACCGCCTGGACCCCGCGCAGCGGGCGCTGTGGCAGACCCTGCGAGAGGGCAGCGACGATCCACTGCTGCGTCAGGACGCCGAGCGCGTGGCCGGCGTGCTGGCGATGCGGGCCGCCGACCAGAACTGGGCGGACTCGGTCGCAGGCGACATGGAGCGCCATTATTCACCAGGCCGCACCTGGGAGGCGATGGCGCGCTCGGCGCTGCCGCTGCTGGAAACCGGCGATGTGCTCGACATCGCCTCCGGCGACGGCGTGCTCGCCGAACTGCTGGCGCCCCATGCGCAGCGCTACGTCTGCATCGACACCAGTCCGCGCGTGGTTGCCGCGGCGCAGGAACGCCTGAAGCGCTATTCCAATGTCGAAGTCCGCGAGGCCGACATGCACGCCCTGCCCTTCGCCGACGGCAGCTTCGACCTGGTCGTGCTGATGCATGCGCTGACCTACGCGGCAAAGCCCGCGCTGTCGGTGGCCGAGGCGGCCCGCGTGCTGCGGCCGGGCGGTCGACTCCTGCTCAGCAGCCTGGCCCGCCACGGCCACCGCGCCGCGGTCGAGGCCTTCGGCCACATCAACCTCGGTTTCACCGAGAAGGAGCTGCGCCGCTTCGTCGACAAGGCCGGGCTGGTGCTGCAGTCCTCCGAGACGGTCACCCGCGAAAAGCGCCCGCCGCACTTCGAAGTCGTCTCCCTGATCGCGGGCAAGCCATGAGCCGGCTTCCATGGCTCCACGCCGCGCGCGTGGCGCTGCTCGAGGCTGCGCTGGCCGAGCGCATCCTGGTCATCGACGGCGCGATGGGCACGATGATCCAGCGCCATCGGCTGCAAGAGGCCGACTATCGCGGCGAGCGCTTCGCCGGCGGCTTCGACCGCCTGCACCCCGGCGACGGCATCGGCCATGACCTCAAGGGCAACAACGATCTCCTGACGCTGAGCCGCCCGGACATCATCGCCGCCGTGCACGATGCCTACCTGGCCGCCGGCGCCGACCTGGTCGAGACCAATACCTTCAACTCGACCGCGGTCAGCCAGTCCGACTACCACCTCCCGCACCTGGTGCGTGAGCTGAACTTCGAAGCCGCGCGCCTGGCGCGCGCCTGCTGCGACGCCGCGGAGGCAGCGACACCCGACAAGCCGCGCTTCGTGATCGGCGTGATCGGCCCCACCAGCCGCACGGCGTCGATCAGCCCCGATGTCAGCGATCCGGGCTTTCGCAACACCAGCTTCGACGCACTGCGCGGGGACTACCGCGTGGCGATTGACGGCCTGATCGACGGCGGTGCCGACGTGTTGATGGTCGAGACCATCTTCGACACCCTCAACGCCAAGGCGGCGCTGTTCGCGATCGAGGAAGCCTTCGACGCCCGCGGCGCACGCCTGCCGGTGATGGTCTCCGGCACCATCACCGATGCTTCGGGGCGCACCCTCTCCGGCCAGACCGCGGAAGCCTTCCACATCTCGGTCTCGCATTCGCGTCCGCTGGCCGTGGGCCTGAACTGCGCGCTGGGCGCCAAGGACCTGCGCCCGCACGTCGAAACCCTGGCCCGGGTCGCCGACTGCTTCGTCAGCGCCCATCCCAACGCCGGGCTGCCGAATGCCTTCGCCGAATACGACGAGACGCCGGAAGAGACCGCCGCCACCCTGGAAGAATTCGCCCGCTCCGGGCTGTTGAACCTCGTCGGCGGCTGCTGCGGCACGACCCCCGACCATATCCGCGCCATCGCCGAAGCAGTCCGGGGACTCCCGCCGCGCCGGCTGCCCCGGTCGCTGGAGGATGCAGATCCGTGGAAAAAGAACAGCGAGGTGTCCCGGTGAGCACGCCCGGATACACGCGGCTGTCCGGGCTGGAGCCGTTGGTGATCACGCCGGAGCTGCTGTTTGTCAACGTCGGCGAGCGCACCAATGTCACCGGCAGCGCCAAGTTCAAGAAGCTGATCAAGGAGGACCGCTTCGAGGAAGCGGTCGAGGTCGCGCGGCAGCAGGTGGCCAGCGGCGCGCAGATCCTCGACGTCAACATGGACGAGGGGCTGATCGACTCGGCGAAGGCGATGACGCGCTTCCTCACGCTGATCGCGTCCGAGCCGGACATCGCGCGCATCCCGGTGATGGTCGACTCCTCCAGGTGGGAGGTGATCGAGGCCGGGCTGAAGTGCCTGCAGGGCAAGGGCGTGGTGAACTCGATCTCGCTCAAGGAAGGCGAGGCGCAGTTCGTCGAGCATGCGCGCAGGGTGCTGCGCTACGGCGCCGCGGCCGTGGTCATGGCCTTCGACGAGGACGGCCAGGCCGACACCGCCGCGCGCAAGGTCGAGATCTGCACCCGCGCCTACCGGATCCTGGTGGACGAGGTCGGGTTCCCGCCCGAGGACATCATCTTCGACCCCAACATCTTCGCGATCGCTACCGGGCTGGAAGAGCACAACAACTACGCCGTGGATTTCATCGAGGCCACGCGCATCATCCGGGCGACGCTGCCGCACTGCCACGTCTCCGGCGGCGTCTCCAACGTCTCGTTCGCCTTCCGCGGCAACGAGACCGTGCGCCAGGCGATCCACTCGGTGTTCCTGTACCACGCGATCGCGGCGGGCATGGACATGGGGATCGTCAACGCCGGCGCGATGACGATCTACGACGACATCGACCCCGAACTGCGCGAGCACGTCGAGGACGTCGTGCTCAACCGCCGCCCCGACGGCACCGAGCGCCTGCTGACGCTGGCCGAGCGCTACAAGGGCAGCAAGGGCAAGCAGCAGGAAGAGGACCTCGCCTGGCGCGACAGGGACGTGCGCGCGCGCCTCAGCCACGCCCTGGTGCATGGCCTCGACCAGTACGTGGTCGAGGACACCGAAGAGGCCCGCCTGCTGAGCACGCGCCCGCTGGACGTGATCGAAGGCCCGCTGATGGACGGCATGAACGTGGTCGGCGACCTGTTCGGCGCCGGCAAGATGTTCCTGCCGCAGGTGGTGAAGTCGGCGCGGGTGATGAAGAAGGCCGTGGCCCACCTGCTGCCCTTCATCGAAGCCGAGAAGCTGCGCACCGGCGACACCGGCAGGAACAACGGCAAAATCGTGATGGCGACCGTCAAGGGCGACGTCCACGACATCGGCAAGAACATCGTCGGCGTGGTGCTGGCCTGCAACAACTTCGAAGTGATCGATCTCGGGGTGATGGTGCCGGCGCAGAAGATCATCGATACCGCGATCGCCGAGAACGCGGACATGATCGGGGTGTCCGGCCTGATCACACCCTCGCTCGAGGAGATGGGCCACGTGGCGCGCGAGATGCAGCGCCGGGGCATGACCATCCCGCTGATGATCGGCGGCGCCACCACCTCGCGCGCGCACACCGCACTCAAGATCGATCCGCACTACAAGTCGCCGACGATCTGGGTCAAGGACGCCTCGCGCGCGGTGGGCGTGGCGCAGTCGCTGGTGTCGCCGGAACTGCGCGCGCCGTTCGTGGCCGCCAGCGAAGCCGACTACGCCGAGATCCGCCAGCGCCACCGCAACCGCGGCGACGCCAAGCGGCTGGTCTCGCTGGAAAAGGCGCGCGGGCAGCGCTTTGACGGCGGCTGGGACGACTATGTCCCGCCGCGGCCGGAAAAACCCGGCATCACCGCGTTCGACGACTACCCGATCGCCGACCTGGTCGACACCATCGACTGGACCCCCTTTTTCCAGGCCTGGGAGCTCGCCGGCCGCTATCCGGCGATCCTGACCGACGAGGTTGTCGGCACTGCCGCCAGTGAGCTGTATCGCGACGCCCGCGAAATGCTCGATGCCATCATCGGCGAGAAGTGGCTGACCGCGAAAGCGGTGTTCGGCCTGTTCCCCGCCAACAGCGTCGGCGACGACGTCGAACTGTATCTGCAAGGTGCCCAAGGCGCGGATGGGGGCAAGCCCGCGGGAGACGGAGTCATCACCGTCCCCTTCCTCCGCCAGCAGGTCGACAAGCCGGTCGAACGCCCTGACTTCTGCCTGGCCGATTTCATCGCGCCAAAGGACACCGGCCTGCGCGACTGGATGGGCATGTTCGCGGTCACCGCCGGCATCGGCATCGAGCCGCACCTGGAGCGCTTCCGCGCCGACCACGACGACTACCGCGGCATCCTGCTCAAGGCCCTGGCCGACCGCCTGGCCGAAGCCCTGGCCGAGCACCTGCACCGCCGCGTGCGCTCGGAGTTCTGGGGCTATGCACCGGACGAAGCGCTGGACAACGAGGCCCTGATCGCCGAAGCCTACCGCGGCATCCGGCCCGCACCCGGCTACCCGGCCTGCCCCGACCACAGTCCCAAGGAACAGCTGTTCGCACTGCTCGACGCCACCGGCAACGCCGGCATGGAGCTGACCCACGGCTTCGCGATGCTGCCGACCGCCGCGGTATCCGGCTATTACTTCAGCCATCCCGGGAGCAAGTATTTCGTGGTCGGACGCGTGGGCAAGGACCAGGCGGCCGACTACGCCAGGCGCCGTGGCGTGCCGCTGGCCGACGCCGAGCGCTGGCTGGCGTCCAACCTCGACTACGATCCGGAATAACCCGGCCCACGGCAGCGCGATGACCCCGGATCCACGCACGACCGCGACCGTACCGGCGCTACGGCTGTCGAGTTTCTATTTCACCTATTACGCGGCGCTGGGTGCGTTCACGCCGTACTGGGCGATGCATCTGCAGTCGCGCGGCATGTCCATCACCACCATCAGCGTGATGATGAGCCTGTGGTACGCGACACGCGTCCTCGCACCCACTGCCTGGGCAACGCTTGCCGCCACCTCGCCTCGCCCGATCCGCTGGCTGCGCATCGGCAGCGTGCTGACCGCCGCAAGCTTCGCCTGCTTCCTGCCACAGCAGCCCGAAGGGACGCTGTTCGCGGTAATGGTCGCGTTCTGCTTCTTCTACAACGCGGTGATGCCGCAGTTCGAGGCGATCACGCTCGGCCACCTTGGCGCCGAGGCCCACCGCTACGGCGCGATCCGGGTCTGGGGTTCGATCGGCTTCATCATCGTCACCACCAGTTTCGGCTGGCTGATCGAACACTACGGCGCAGCGATCCTGCCCTGGGCGATGCTGCCCCTGTTCGTGCTGATGGCGGTGAGCGCGTTTGCGAACTCGGACGCCGGCCACGTCGGGCCGAGGGGGCGCGCGGGTCCGGACTTCTGGAAGATCGTGCGCCAACCTCGCGTTGCGGCCTTCCTGGTCGCCTGCTTCCTGGAACAATTGTCCTTCGGCCCCTACTACACCTTCTTCTCCGTCTACATGGACAACCTGGGCTATGCGACCTCGACCCTGGGGCTGATGTGGACCGTGGGCGTGGTGTTCGAGGTCGCGGTGTTCTTCACCATTTCCGCCGTGTTCCGGCGCTGGGACCCCAGCTGGCTGCTGCTGGGGTCGATGGCCAGCGCCGTGCTGCGCTGGTGGACGACCGCGCTGTGGCCGGAAAGCATGCCGGCCATGCTGGTCGCCCAGGCCACGCACGCGCTGAGCTTCGCAGCCTTCTTCGCGGCGGCGATGCAGCTGCTCGCACGCCACTTCCCCGGCCGCCTCAACGGCCACGCCCAAGGCCTGTTCTACGGATTCTCGTCAGGCCTCGGCGGCGTCCTGGGCGCCCTCATCGCCGGCCAGCTCTGGCCCTACGGCGACGGCCGCGTTGCCTTCCTCGCCGCAGGCTGCTTCGCTCTGGTCGGCTGCGTCATCGCCTGGATCTGGGTCGTGCCCGCGCGGGTGCGCGCCCGGTAGAGCAAACGCTTTTGCCAAGGATCCCTACCAGATCAAGTCGTCCGGCACCTGGTACTTCGGATCGGCATACGGGTCGTCGGCGGCGGGCGCGTTCGGGTCGACCCTCAGGGCCACGGCCTTCGCGAATACGGCCTCGGCTTCGGCCAGCGTGTCGAGGGTCACCACGAGGTAGCGGCCGTTGAGTTGCACGACGCCGAGCTCACCGGCGTTGATCGCGCGCAGCTGCGCTTCGGTCACGTGCACACGCTTGATCTTGCCGCCGTATTCGAAGTGGCGGACGTGTTCGGCGTCGGCGACGTTCAGGCCCTTGCCTTCCAGCAGTGCGGCGAGCTTCGCCTGGGCTTCGCGACGCTGGCGCGCGGCTTCCTGCTTCTCGCGCTCGGCGCGGATGCGATCGTCCTTCTCGCGCTGGGCGCGGATGGCGAAGGCCTTGGCCAGGTCGATGTCGCCCTCGGGAGCCGCGGCGCGGCGGCGCCCGCCGTCGCCGGGGCCCCTGCCGCCCTGCGGGCCTTTGACACGCGGCGGACCCTTGCCGTCACGCGGGCCCCGCTCGGCCTGCGGGCCCTTGCCACTCTGCGGGCCCCGCCGGTTCCGGTGCTGCGTGCCGGGCGCGGCCGCCCCTGAGGCCCTCGCACCCGGGCCGTCCTTCGCGCGGGGGCCCTTGGGCCGGTCTGGAACCGGGGCCGGCTTGAAGCCAAGGCCCAGCAACTGGTCTTTCAGCGAATCGCTCATCGTTCTTCAGTAATGCGGCGGAGGTGGCTCATCGGCGGGATCGCCGGTCACCCCGGGACGGTTGGCGTGCAGTTCGTCGAGCGCGCGGCGCAGCAGCGCGTCGTTCCGGGCCAGTTCGCGCCGGGCGTCGGCCAGCGCATCGCTGAGCTCGGTCAGTGCGTGCTCCTGGAAGGCCAGGCGGGTCTCCAGTTCCACCACGCGTGATTCAAGCCCGCTGGACATGGATCAGGCGGCCCGGACCGAGCGACCGCGGCCGATGCCGTAGTACGCCAGGCCCGCGCCTTCAGCGTCTTCGGGACGGTAGATGTTGCGGCCGTCGAAGACCGCGGCGTCGGCAAGCCGGTTACGCAGCCGCGCGAGGTCGACGCTGCGGAACTCCTTCCACTCCGTCACCACGATGAGCGCGTCCGCGCCTTCGAGCGCCGCCTGCGCCGATTCGCAGAGCTCCAGGTCTTCACGCTCGCCGAAGATCCGCCTCGCCTCGCCGGTGGCCTCGGGATCGTAGGCGCGCACGCGCGCACCGGATTCCCAGAGCTGCGCCAGCAGGCGACGGCTCGATGCATCGCGCATGTCATCGGTGTCGGGCTTGAACGCCAGGCCCCAGACGGCAAAGGTCTTGCCCGCGATGCCCGCCTCGCCGTAGTGGCGCTGCACCAGCTCGTGCAGATGGCCCTTCTGGCGCTCGTTGACCGCTTCCACCGCATCCAGCAGCAGCGGCTGGTGGCCGACCTGCTGGGCGGTGCGCGCCAGCGCCTGCACATCCTTGGGGAAGCACGAGCCGCCATAGCCGGCGCCGGGATAGATGAAGTGCCAGCCGATGCGTGGATCCGAGCCGATGCCCTTGCGCACCATTTCGACGTCGGCCCCGACCTTCTCGGCGATGTTGGCGATTTCGTTCATGAAGCTGATCTTGGTCGCGAGCATCGCGTTGGCCGCGTACTTGGTGAGCTCCGCAGACCGCACGTCCATCACCACGAAACGGTCGTGGTTGCGGTTGAACGGTGCATACAGGCGCTTGAGCCGCTCCACCGCGGCGGGGCTGTCGGCGCCGAGCACGATGCGGTCGGGGCGCATGCAGTCCTCGACCGCGGCGCCCTCCTTCAGGAACTCGGGGTTGGACACGACGTCGAACGCGATGTCGACGCCACGCGCGGCCAGGGCCGCGGCGATGGTCTCGCGCACGCGGTCGGCGGTGCCCACCGGCACCGTGGACTTGTCGACCACGATCGCCGGGCGCTCGAGGTGTTCACCGATGGTGCGCGCCACCGTCAGCACGTACTGGAGGTCGGCGCTGCCGTCCTCGTCCGGCGGCGTGCCCACGGCAATGAACACCACCTCGCCATGGGCGATGGCGCGCGCGGCATCGGTGGTGAAATCCAACCGGCCGGCGGCGTGGTTGGACTTCACCATCGGCTCGAGTCCCGGCTCGTAGATCGGGATGATCCCATGGCCGAGGCGCTCGATCTTGCCGGCGTCGACGTCGACGCAGATCACATCATGGCCGACCTCGGCCAGGCAGGTACCGGTCACCAGGCCAACGTAGCCGGTGCCGAAGATGCTGACGCGCATGCGCTTACTCCGCCGGGGAATCCAGGATTTCGAGCAGCTCCACCTCGAACACCAGCGCGCTGCCCGGCGCGATCGGGCCGCCCGGGGTGCCCATGTCGCCATAGCCGAGCTCGCTGGGCAGCCACAGCATGTACTTGCTGCCGGCCGGCATCAGCTGCAGGCCTTCCTGCCAGCCGGGAACCACGCTGGACAGGGTGAACACGGCGGGCTCGCCGCGATCGTAGGAGCTGTCGAACACGGTGCCGTCGACCAGCGTGCCCTTGTAATGCACGCTGACCCGGCTTTCGGGACCGGGCTTGGGCCCGTCGCCCTGCTCCAGCACCTTGTACTGGAGGCCGGACGCGGTGACCTCGACGCCTTCCTGGCCTGCGTTCGCGGCGAGGAATGCCTCGGAGGCCTCGCGGTTGCCCGCCGCCATCTTCGTCTGCATGCGCTGGCCGAAGGCTTCGAATGCCTGCCGCGCCTGCGCTTCGTCCATCAGCGGCTCCTCGCCGTTCATCGCCGTACGCATGGCCTTGACCAGGGCATCGAAATCGACCTCGTCCTTGATCTCCGAAAGCGTGCCACCGACCTGCAGGCCGATGGCGTAGCCCGCCTGGTGCTTCTCGGTCGGCAGGCCCTTGATGTCGAGCCCGGCGGCAGTTCCTTCGGCGGCCGCGGCCTTGTCGGCCTCGGGCTCGATCTTCTTGCAGGCGCCAAGGGCGACGAGGAGCGATGCGGCCAGCAGGCTGGTCGCAATGGTGCGGACGGCGGTGTTCATCGGTATACCTCGGAAAAAAAAGGGGTGGAGAGCCGCGGTCAGTGCAGCTGCAGGAGTTCGACGTCGAAGACCAGGGTGGAGTTCGGGGGAATGCCACCCGGGGAGCCATTGCGGCCGTAGGCGAGTTCGGACGGGATCCAGAAGCGGTACTTGGCACCCACCGGCATCAGCTGCAGGCCCTCGGTCCAGCCTGCGATCACCTGGCCGAGGCCGAAGGTCGCCGGATCGTTGCGCTCGTAGGAACTGTCGAAGATGCTGCCGTCGAGCAGCTTGCCCTCGTAGTGCACGCGCACCTGCGAATCAGCGGTCGGGCGCGGACCCGAGCCCTGGCGCAGCACCATGTACTGCAGGCCCGAGCCCGTGGTCACCACGCCCTTGGCGGTCCTGTTGCCGGCGAGGAATTCGGCCCCTGCGGCGCTGTTCTTCTGCGCGGCGGCCTCGCTCTCGGCGCGGGCGCGCTCCTGCATGCGCTTGCCGAAGGCCTCGCGGATCGTCGCCAGCTCGCCTTCGGCCAGCAGCGGCGTACCGCCGTCGAACATCGTGCCGACGCCGCGGGCGAACATCGCCAGGTCGAGTTCGTCCTTCACCGGCGCCAGCGAACGCCCGACATCGGCGCCCACGATCAGGCCGACCTTGTCGCGGTCCACTTCCGCCGGCACGCTGCCCGGCGCCATGCCGGGGACCTGCTGGCCGCTGCGGGCGGCAATCCGCTGCATCAGCGCCGGAGCAATCGCCGCGGCCTCGGCCTCGGTGATGAGCGGCTCACCCCCGTCGAGCGCGTGGGTCACGGCGCGCATGAATGCGTCACGGTCGATGTCCGGGCCGACAGCCTCGATCGACTGTCCAACGTCCATACCGATCATGTAGCTGTTCTTTTCGCGTTCCGTCGACGGCACGGCGTTCTCCTGTGCGATTGCGGGGGCCAGCGACAGGGCCGCGGCGAGGGACAGCGCGGCAAGGCCGCGCAGAGTGGATTTCATCGGGGGATGCTCCTGGACTCCGGCCGCGATCGGCGGCATCAAGCTGCCTATTGTCGCGGGCGCGGCCGGCGGCGGCAATCGCCGGCAGCCTGCCATCAGTTGGGTCGGGAAACGCTTGACCGTGCGTGTGGTGGTGTTATAGTTGCATACAACACCAGTCATCCAGAGCAGGACTTCCGCCATGGACCGCAAGCTCAGCCACAGCCTGACCGCACTGTCCGTCACCGGCATATGCCTGGCCGCCGCCCTGCTGGCATCCAGCCCGGTCGATGGCGACGGCCGCACCACGGGTCCTTCCGCGGTCGCCCTCGACGCGCCAGCCGATGACCCGGCGTCCGGCCGCCCCGCGCCTCGCGCCTCCAGGGGCGCACGCCGCGGACTGGCACTTCCCTACTTCTCCTTTGCCCACGGCATGCGCCGTATCGGAGGCTGAGTCATGTCCGGCATCCAATGGAGCGATGGCGCTCCCATCTACCGACAGCTGAAAGAGCGGGTCATCGCGATGATGCTCGATGGCCAGCTCAAACCGGGCGACGCCCTGCCTTCCGTGCGCCAGGTTGCCGCCGAATACCAGCTCAACCCGATCACTGTATCGCGCGCCTACCAGGAACTGGCCGATGAAGCCCTGGTGGAAAAGCGCAGGGGCCTGGGCATGTTCGTCACCGAGGAGGCGTCCAGAAAACTGCTGGGCAACGAACGCGACCGATTCCTGAATGAAGAATGGCCCCAGGTGCTGGAGCGAATCCGGCTCCTCGGCCTCTCGCCCGAAGACCTCCTGCGCGAAGGACACTCCGCATGAACGCACACGAATCCGCAGTCATCGACGCCCGCGGCCTGGTCAAGGCCTACAAGGGCAAGCCTGCCCTCGATGGCACCAGCTTCCGCATCGAACGCGGCCGCATCGTCGGCCTGATCGGCCCCAACGGCGCCGGCAAGACCACGGCGCTGAAGGCCATCCTCGGGCTGATCCCGTTCCGGGGCGAGCTGTCGGTTCTCGGCCGCGACCCGCGCAGCGATCGCAACCTGCTGATGAACGACGTCTGCTTCATCGCCGACGTTGCCGTGCTGCCGCGCTGGATGCGGGTGCGCGAGGCGATCGCCTTCGTCGAAGGCGTCCACCCGCGCTTCGACCGCGCCCGCTGCGAGCGCTTCCTGGCCAACACCAAACTGGACCCGAAGATGCGGGTACGCGAGATGTCCAAGGGCATGATCGTGCAGCTGCACCTGGCGCTGGTGATGGCCATCGACGCCCGCCTGCTGGTGCTTGACGAGCCCACGCTCGGACTCGACGTGCTCTACCGCAAGCAGTTCTACCAGCGCCTGCTGGAGGACTATTTCGATGAGGACAAGACCATCGTCATCACCACCCACCAGGTCGAGGAGGTCGAGCACATCCTCACCGATGCGCTGTTCATCCGCGACGGCCGGATCGTGGTCGATGCGCCGATGGACGAACTGGCCGCGCGCTTCACCGAAGTCCTGGTCAACGCCGACAAGGCCGAGGCCGCGCGCGCGCTGTCGCCGATCGATGAACGCGCCCTGCCCTTCGGCAAGACCGTGATGCTCTTCGACGGCGCCGATCGCAGCGCGCTGGCCGCCTACGGCGAAACCCGTACCCCCGGGCTCGCCGACCTCTTCGTCGCCACCATGAAGGGAACCTACTGATGAACGCCACAGTCGACACCCTGCCGGTCGCCAAGTCCCCGGCGCACCGGACCCACCGCTTCGCCGTGCTGCTCCGGCGCGAGTACTGGGAGCACCGCGGCGGCTTCTTCTGGGCCCCCGTGATCGCCGCCGCGGTCTCGCTGCTGCTGACCGCGATCCTGTTCACCATCGCCCTGGTCGGCATGCGCAACGCCGACAGCGACGCGAAGTTCCACCTCGACGACGGCAGCACGATGTCGATCAACGGCCTCGACCTCGGCGTCCTGGCCGGACAGCTCAGCGCGGACGACAAGGCCCAGCTTGCCACCGGCATCGACCTGACCATGCTGCTCTCATCGGCATGGCCGTTCATCGTCATGGTGTTCGTGATGTTCTTCTACTGCCTGGGCGCGCTGTACGACGAACGCAAGGACCGCAGCGTGCTGTTCTGGAAGTCGCTGCCCGTGTCCGATGGCGAGACCGTGCTGTCCAAGGTGGTCTCCGCGACGATCGCGGTGCCGCTGCTGGCGACGCTGGTGGCCATCGCCACCATGCTGGTCTTCCTGCTGCTCCTGAGCGCGGCGGTCATGTACCACGGCGGCAACCCGCTGGAGCTGATCTGGGGCCCGGGCCATGCGCTGACCATCTCGCTGTCCCTGCTGGCTGCGATACCGGTCTATGCGATCTGGGCGCTGCCCACCGTCGGCTGGCTGATGCTGTGCTCGGCCTGGGCGCGCAGCGTGCCCTTCCTGTGGGCGGTACTGCTGCCGGTGCTTTCCGGTGCCTTCGTGAGCATGTTCAGCGTGATGCGGCTGTTCAACCTCGACGCCCAGTGGTTCTGGAGCAACATCGTGGCGCGGATCCTGCTCGGCGTGGTGCCGCTGACGCCCTACGACCTGTCGCGCATGGACGGCGCCCAGATCGAAAGCAGCGGCATCGTCCAGCTGATCGAACCCGCGGCTGTCTACGGCAACCTGCTGCAGCCCGCGACCTGGATCGGCGCCGCCGCCGGCGTGGCCATGCTGCTGCTCGCCACCCGCCTGCGCCGCTGGCGCGACGAAGGCTGAGCCACGTGACGACTCCTGGAGGAATACCGATGACCATCACGATGCGCGCGTCCCACGCCCTTTCAGCCGCGCTGCTCTGCATGCTGGCCGCCGGCTGCAGCCCGGCAACCGATGCACAGCCCGCCACGGACGCAGCCGAGGCCAGCGAAGCCGATGCCGGGAAGACCTTCATCGGTCGCCAGGCCGCCAAGGCGATCGCCAAGGCGAGCCAGGCGCTGAAATCGAAGAACCTGGGCCTCGGCGACGACTTCGCAATCACCATCAACGGGCGCGACTATGGCGGCGGGCACGGTAGCGAAGGGCTGCCCAAGGCCGAACTCACGCCCGACGGCGAATTGCTGATCGAAGGCAAGGCGGTGCCGGCCACCCCGGAACAGCGCACCCTGCTGCTTGCACATCGCCGCCACCTGGAAGACGTGGCCCTGGCCGGGATGGCCATTGGCGTCCAGGGTGCGGACGTCGCAGGCGCCGCGCTGACCGGGATCGGTGAAGCGGTGTTCGGCGGCGACGAGGGGCGCCAGGCCTATGAGGCACGGATCGAAGCCGAAGCGGACAGGATCAGGGACGAAGCACTCAAGCTCTGCGCGCTGCTGCCGGCGTTGTACGACAGCCAGCAAGCGCTGGCCGGCGCGCTGCCCGCCTTCGCCCCCTACGCGACGATGACACCCCGCGACATCGAGGACTGCGCGAGCCACGGCGACGACGACGCCGCCGGGGCAGGCGCGGGCGAAACCATCACCGCCTGACCCGTCCGACACCTGCGCCCCGCGGCGCGCCCGGGCCCTCCGCCCCCCGCCCCCCAGCACACGAGGTTATCGATGCGCATTCCAGCCACCACGCTCTCCCTCGCCCTCCTCTCCCTGGCGGCAGCGTCCGCCCCGGCCCTGGCCGACGACGACCGCGCGTGCAGGCACAGCGCGCCGCAATCGCTCGTGCTCGACATCGGCGATGCGCGCCTGGTCGAGTTCCGCGTCGGCGCCAGCAAGCTGCGCCTTGGCGGCAAGCCCGGGCGATCCGCCAACCTGCAGGGACGCGCCTGCGCCTCGAGTGCGGACGACCTTGCGCGGCTGCAGCTGGAGCAGTCCCGGGAAGGCGACCGCCTGGTCGTTCGCCTCAACCTCGAGCAACGCGAAGGCTGGTCGTTCTTCGGCAACCACTACGCCTATTTCGACCTGTCGGGAACCGTGCCCGACGACATGCCGGTCGAGGTCTCGGTCGGCTCTGGCGACGCCTGGCTGCGTGACCTGTCCGGGCTCGGCCTCATCGTCGGCTCCGGCGACGCCGAAGCGCGGGGAATCCGCGGCGAAGTCCGGGCGACCGTCGGCTCGGGTGATATCACGCTGGAGGACATCGGCAGCCTGGACGGCGGCTCGATCGGCTCCGGCGACCTCGCGGCACGGAACGTCCGCGGCGATGCGCGCATGGGCAGCGTCGGCTCGGGCGACCTGGATCTGCACGACGTGGATGGCCGGGTCGAGATCGGTTCGATCGGTTCGGGCGATGCCGATCTCCAGCGCATCGGCGGCAGCGTGGACGTGGGTTCCGTGGGGTCAGGCGACATCGACGCCAGCGGGATCGGCGGCGACCTGCGCGTGCGTTCGCTGGGCAGCGGCTCGGTCGACCACGAAGGCGTTGCGGGCCAGGTCGACATTCCGCGCAAGCGTTGAGGCCCCGCCCCGCGGGCGCGTACCCGGACGCGCCCATCCGCCGCGGCTAGACTGTGTATCGACCACGCCGCAGCCGCGCGGCGCGGCGCTCCGACGCCGAGGATCGCATGCACGACATCGTCTGGAAGCCCGGCGCGCCGCGCGCCATCCTGCTTGCCACCGACCTGGACGGACGCTGTGACCGCGCCCTGGACCGTGCCGTTGCGCTGGCGCGCGAATGGCAGGCGAAGCTTGTCGTCCTGACCGTGGTCGAACCCGCGCCCGCGCCACCTCCCCAGCGTCGCGACCAGGCACAGTCGCCGCACGCCAGCAACGCCGCGCTGCGCGCCGCCGCGCGCCTGCGGCGCGACGTTGGCCCCGTTGCCGACGAAGTCCAGCTTGAACTGCTGATACGCGAGGGCCAGGTCGGCAGTTGCGTCGACTCGGTGGCCATGGAAACAGGCTGCAGCCTGGTGGTAACCGGCATCGCGCACGACGCGCTGTTCGGACGCCACCTGCTGGGTTCCACCGTCACCTGGCTGTCCCGCCACGGCCACTTGCCGCTGCTGGTCGTGCGCGACCGTGCCCGCGCACCCTACGCACGGATGGTCGTGGCCAGCGACTTCTCGCCGTCCTCGGCGCGCGCACTCGATGTCGCGCGCTGCTTCTTTCCGGAAGCCGCCACCAGCCTGTTCACCGCCTTCGAACTGCCCTACCTCGGCCTGCGCGATGGCGACCGCGCACGCAGCGTCGGCGACGTGCACGAAGCCACCCTGCAGAAGGCCCGCGACTTCCTTGCCGCGCAGGGCCACGCCGGCATCCCGGTGGCGGCCGCCCATGGCGACGCCGCGGCCCGCCTGGCCGAACACGCGATGGCGTCCGACGCCGACCTGGTGGTCGTGGCCAGCCACGGCCGCAGCGCCCTGTTCCACCTGCTCATCGGCAGCGTGGCGCGCGAAATCCTCGACGCCAGCCCCTGCGACACCCTGCTGGTGCCGGAACCGAAGGCGCGCGACTGACGCGCCGGGTGAACGCGCCGTCAGCCTGCCCCGTGGATGCCGCCGCGGGTCAGCGCCAGCGGGTCGAGCAGCGTGCGCAGCTTCGCCTCCGGCAGACCGGTGGCTTCCACCGCCACTTCCAGCACCGGGCGTCCTTCGCGATACGCCTGCTTGGCGATCGCCGCCGCCTTCTCGTAGCCGATCACCGGGTTGAGCGCCGTCACCAGGATCGGATTGCGCTCCAGCGCGGCCCCGACGACGTCGCGCCGCACCTCCAGCCCATCGATCACCCGGTCGGCCAGCAGCCGCGACACCGCCGACAGCAGCTGGATCGACTCCAGCAGGTTGTTCGCGATCAGCGGCAGCGCCACGTTGAGCTGGAAATTGCCGGTCTGGCCCGCCACCGTCACCGCCACGTGGTGGCCCATCACCTGCGCGCAGGCCATCACCGTGGCCTCGGGAATCACCGGATTGACCTTGCCCGGCATGATCGAACTGCCCGGCTGCAGGGTCGGCAGCTCGACCTCGCCCAGCCCGGCCAGCGGCCCGGAATTCATCCAGCGCAGGTCGTTCGCGATCTTGATCAGCGCCACCGCCGCCGCATTGAGCTGGCCCGACAGTTCCACCGCGTCGTCCTGCGAAGCGATGCCCTCGAACTTGTCGATGGCGGACTCGAATCGCGTGCCGGTGGCATCGGACAGCGCCTTGGCGACGGCTTTCCCGAAGCGGGGATCCGCATTGATGCCGGTGCCGATCGCCGTGCCCCCGATCGGCAGCCTGCGCAGGCGCTTGAGCGTGTCGCCCAGCCGTGCTTCGGCCGACGCCAGCTGCGAAGACCAGGCTCCGAACTCCTGCGCGAACGTCAGCGGCATCGCATCCATCAGGTGCGTACGACCGGTCTTCACCACCTTGCGCAGCGAGCGTCCCTTCCGATCGATGCGCTTGCGCAGGTGCTGCAGCGCCGGCAGCAGCTCTTCCACCACCGCCAGCTGCGCCGACACCCGCAGCGCCGTCGGCACCACGTCGTTCGAACTCTGGCCGAGGTTGACGTGGTCATTGGGATGCACCGCCCGCTTGCCCGCGCGCGTCGCCAGCGTCGCGATGACCTCGTTGGCATTCATGTTCGACGAGGTCCCTGATCCCGTCTGGTAGACATCGACCGGAAAGTGCGCGTCATGGTCGCCGGCCGCGACCGCGTTGGCAGCCTTGCGGATCGAGGCCGCCAGGCCCTTGGGCAGCAGCCCGAAGCCCGCGTTGGCCTCGGCCGCCGCGGCCTTGACCAGCCCCAGTGCACGGATGAAACCACGCGGCATCGGCCGCCCGCTGACCGGGAAATTCTCCACCGCGCGCTGCGTCGACGCGCCCCAGAGCGCACCGGCGGGCACTTCCAGCTCGCCCATGCTGTCGTGTTCGATGCGGAAATCCTTGGCAGCCATGACGTCCTCCATTGGTGATGCATTGGAGGATACGCCGGCGATCGCAGGCTCCCGAACACCGTCGAGGGGGTCGTGGAGAAACGCGTGCCCGAAGCCGTGGTGCCCAAAACCAGCCAGCCGCAAGACTCTCACCCGGCAACAACCCGGCATCCCAAAGCACCCGCCGGGTAGAATGTCCGGCCGCCCACGCCGAAGCCCGCCATGCCCGCCCTCGACCCGCTGCTCGCCCTCTCTCCCCTCGACGGCCGCTACGCCGGCAAGGTGGAGGCGCTGCGACCGGTGTTCTCCGAGTTCGGGCTGATCCACGCCCGCGTGCGCGTCGAGATCGAATGGCTGCTGGCCCTGGCCGCCGAACCCGGCATTCCCGAACTGGCCCCCTTCGACGAAGGCGCCACCGCCAGCCTCCGCGCCCTGGCCGATGGCTTCTCGCCCGCCGACGCCGCGCGCGTCAAAGAGATCGAACGCACCACCAACCACGACGTCAAGGCGGTCGAGTACTTCATCAAGAAACGCCTGGCCGACGACGCCGCGCTGGGCCCCGCGCTGGAGTTCGTGCACTTCGCCTGCACCAGCGAAGACATCAACAACCTGTCCTATGGCCTGATGCTCGACGCCGCGCGCCGCGAAGTGATGCTGCCGGCGCTGGACGGCGTCACGGCCACGCTGCGCGGCATGGCGCACGAATTTTCCGCGCTGCCGATGCTCTCGCGCACCCATGGCCAGACCGCCTCACCGACCACGGTGGGCAAGGAGCTCGCCAACGTGGTCGCACGGCTGGAGCGCCAGCGCGCGCAGCTGGCCGCCGTGTCGCTGACCGGCAAGGCCAATGGCGCGGTCGGCAACTACAACGCGCACCTGGCCGCCTATCCCGACGTCGACTGGCCGGCGTTCTCGCGCCGCTTCGTCGAATCGCTGGGGCTGGACTTCAATCCCTACACCACCCAGATCGAACCGCACGACTGCATCGCCGAGATCGCCGACGTGCAGAAGCGCATCGCGACCATCCTCATCGACCTGTCGCGCGACGTCTGGGGCTATATCTCGCTGGGCTATTTCAAGCAGGCGGTGAAGGCCGGCGAAGTCGGCAGCTCGACCATGCCGCACAAGGTCAACCCGATCGACTTCGAGAACGCCGAGGGCAACTTCGGCATCGCGATCGCCCTGTTCGAGCACTTCGCGACCAAGCTTCCGATCAGCCGCTGGCAGCGCGACCTCACCGATTCCACCGTGCTGCGCGCGCTCGGCACCGCCTTCGGCCACGCGCTGGTCGGCTTCGACGCTCTGGGGCGTGGACTGGGGAAGCTCAGCGCGAACCCGGAGCGGCTGGCCGCCGACCTCGACGCCTCGTGGGAAGTGCTGGCCGAAGCGGTGCAGACGGTGATGCGCCGGCACGGCCTGCCGAGCCCCTACGAACAGCTCAAGGCGCTGACCCGCGGCCAGGGCATCACCGCGGAGTCGATGCGCGCGTTCATCGCCGGACTGGAGCTGCCGGACGACGCGAAGCAGCGTCTCCTCGACATGAGGCCCGGCAGCTATTCAGGCCACGCGGAAACACTTGCCCGCGAGGTCTGACCCGCCAAGCCGGGACCTGTGGGAGCGGCTATGGCCGCTCCCGCAAAGATCGACGGATCCACGCCCTCTCCACGCAGTCGCGAACCGCACGAGACCAGCACCATGACGACCCGCAAGGCACCCTCCGGACGCAAGGCCTCCAGCAGCGGGAAAGCGCCTGCCCACGATCTGCCGCTCGAGATCGACGCCGCCGGCAAGGGTCCGCTGGGCATGCCGCCGGCCGACTTCCTCCGCGACTACTGGCAGAAGCGTCCGCTGCTGATCCGCAACGCCTTCCCCGGCTACAGCTCGCCGATCGCGCCCGAGGACCTAGCCGGCCTGGCCTGCGAGGACGGCGTGCTGGCCCGCATCATCGAACACGATCGTGCCTGCGATGCCTGGACCGTGCGCCAGGGTCCATTCGCCGAGGAAGCCTTCCCGGCGATGCCGCACCAGGACTGGACCCTGCTGGTCCAGGACGTCGACAAGTGGGATCCGGACATCGCCGGCCTGCTGCGGCATTTCGGCTTCCTGCCGCGCTGGCGGCTGGACGACATCATGGTCTCGTTCGCCGCGCCGGGCGGCTCGGTCGGCGCGCACGTCGACCAGTACGACGTGTTCCTGCTGCAGGCCCACGGCCACCGCCGCTGGACGATCGACGCCAGCGTGGCCATGGGCGGGACGGAGCCGCCGCTGGACTTCCGCGACGACGTCGACATCAAGCTGCTGCGCGAGTTCACGCCCACCCACGACCGGGTGCTCGGCCCCGGCGACATGCTGTACCTGCCGCCCAACGTGCCGCACCACGGCGTGGCCGAGGATGCCTGCCTGACGTTCTCGGTCGGCATGCGCGCCCCGTCCGCGGCCGAGCTGCTCGGCGACCTGGCCGACAGTTTGCTGGCCGACGCCGACGACACCCTGCGCTACGCCGACCCCGACCTTGCACTGCCCGATGACCCGGCGGAAATCGACGATGCCGCGATGGCGCGCGTGGTGCATGCCCTGGACCTGCTGCGCAGCGACGATCCGCAGCGCTTGGGCGACTGGTTCGGCCGCTTCATCACCCTGTATCGCAACGGCGGCGAAGTCGCCGCCCCCGACGGGGGCGACGCCCCGCCGCGCTCGCGCATCGAGGTCGAGTGGGACCTCGAGCACGGTGCCGGCCTCCACCGCCATCCGTATTCGCGCATGGCCTGGCGGCGGTCCGGCGACGATGCGCAGCTCTTCGTCAACGGCGAGGCCTACGCGATGCCGGCCGCGGACGCCGCGGCCATCGCCAATGCGCCCGTGCTTGGCGACGCGGCCTATGCCGCCCTGACGCCGCATGCGCGCGGCTGCGTGCTGGCCCTGCTGGAAGCCGGCCATTACCAGCTGGTGCTGGAAGACGACGGCGACGACGACAGCGACGACGGGGAGTAGATCCATGGCCCAGGCGCAGGCATTCACCATCCATGCGGTCGGTTTCGAAGAAGGCCTTCCGGAGCTGCGCAGCGTGCGCGAAGCGGTGTTCGTCCAGGAACAGGGCGTGCCGCTGGCCCTGGAGTGGGACGAACTCGACCCGGTCTGCCACCACGTCATCGCCCGCGACGACGCCGGCAACGCCATCGGCACCGGCCGGCTCACGCCGGCGCGCGGCATCGGCCGGATGGCGGTCCTGCCCGCATGGCGCGGCCGCGGCGTCGGCGACGCACTGCTGCAGGCCCTGCTGGAGCAGGCGCAGACGCTGGAGTGGCCCGAAGTCAGCCTCCACGCCCAGGCCACGGCGATCGGCTTCTATGCGCGCGCCGGCTTCCTCCCCGTCGGCGAGCGCTTCCAGGAAGCCGGCATCGAGCACCAGGGCATGCTCCTGCGGCCGGGCGCACTCAACCTCGTCGACTCGCGCGACGCGGCGATCGCCGCCACGGCGGGCGTCATCGCGGGCGCCCGCCGCCATCTCGACATCTACAGCCGCGAGCTCGATCCGGGCCTGTTCGACCAGCCCGGGATCGTCGCCGCGATCCGCCGCTGCGCCACCGGTGGCGAGTGCGCGATCCGCATCCTGCTGCAGGAGCCGGCAGCGCCCCTGCGTGCATTCGCGCCGCTGATCGCGCTCGGCCAGCGCCTGCCCAGCGCGATCGCCTTCCGGGCGGTGGAGGAACAGGTCGACCGCGCCTATGCCTCGGCCTTCATCGCCAACGACGGCGGCGGCCATTTCTTCCGGCCGCAGGGCCAGCGCTGGGAGGGCGAAACGCGGCTCGACGGCGCCGGTCGCGCGCGCCACCTGCGCGGCGTATTCGACGCCTTCTGGGAGCGCGCCCGGCCCTGCACGGAATACCGCGCCCTCGGCATCTGAGCGGCTGCGGCGGCACCCGACCTTCCGCCGCCTGGGCAACGATGCGTTTCGAACCGGGATTCTGGCGCCTCAACCCCGCCCGGAGGGCTATAATTGCCCGGATCGGGTGCCTGAACAGGCAACCGTCCCGCGAAAGCGGACCATCCCCCCATTTCCTGAGCCTTCCGACGCCATCGTGGCCAATCTATTGAAGCAGTTTGCGCAGTCCTCCCAGCTCGGCGCCAATGCCGCCTTCATCGAGGACCTGTACGAGCAGTATCTCGTTGACCCCGACAGCGTCGGCGATAAATGGAAGGCCTGGTTCGACGGCTTCCAGGGCCGGGAGGCCGGCGACGTCCCGCACTCGGTGGTCATGGACGCGGTCGCACGCGCCGGCCGGGAAGCCAGGGCCGGCGTGGTGGCGGCCTCCGGTGGCGGCGACCTCGAAGCCCAGCGCAAGCAGGGCTCGGTGCTGAAGCTGATCACCGCCTACCGCTCGCGCGGCCACCTGCAGGCGGACACCGATCCGCTGGGCATGGCCGAGAAGATCGACGCGCCCGATCTCGACCTGCCCTTCCACGGCCTGTCCGACGCCGACCTCGACTCCGAGTTCGCAACCGGGCCCGCCGCCGGCGGCACCAGCACCTTCGGCGGTGCCCCGCGCATGCGCCTGCGCGACCTGTTCGCCCTGCTGCGCGCGACCTATGCCGGCCCGATCGGCGCGGAATTCATGCACATCCCGCAGGCCGAACAGCGGCGCTGGATGTACGAGCGCATGGAAACCGCCGGTGGCCGCTACAGCCACAGCGCCGACGAACAGCGCCGCATCCTCGAACGCCTGACCGCGGCCGAGGGCCTGGAGCGCTACCTGCACACCAAGTACGTCGGCCAGAAGCGCTTCTCGCTGGAGGGCGGCGATTCGCTGATTCCGCTGCTCGACACCGTGATCCGCAGCGCCGGCAACGAAGGCGTCAAGGACATCGTGATCGGCATGGCCCACCGCGGCCGCCTGAACGTGCTGGTCAATACGCTGGGCAAGAGCCCGCGCAGGCTGTTCGACGAGTTCGAAGGCAAGTTCGAGCACAACGACCTCGCCCACGCCGGCGACGTGAAGTACCACATGGGTTTCTCCGCCGACGTCGCCACCGATGGCGGCCCGGTGCACCTGGCGCTGGCCTTCAACCCGTCGCACCTGGAGATCGTGGACCCGGTGGTCACCGGTTCGGTGCGCTCACGCCAGGAGCGCCGCCAGGACACGGCCCGCCGCCAGGTGATGCCGATCCTGATCCACGGCGATGCTGCCTTTGCCGGACAGGGCGTGGTGATGGAGCTGTTCCAGATGTCGCAGGCGCGCGGCTTCGCGGTCGGCGGCACGCTGCACGTGGTGGTCAACAACCAGGTGGGTTTCACCACCAGCGCCCGCGAGGACGCACGCTCCACGCTGTACTGCACCGACGTGGCCAAGATGATTGGCGCACCGGTGCTGCACGTGAACGCCGACGATCCCGAAGCCGTGGCCTTTGCCGCGCGCCTGGCCTATGACTTCCGCCAGGAGTTCAACAAGGACGTGGTGATCGACCTGGTCTGCTACCGCCGCCACGGCCACAACGAGGCCGACGAGCCGGCGATCACCCAGCCGGTGATGTACCAGGTGATCCGCAAGCACAAGACCACCCGCGAGCTCTACGCCAACCAGCTGGAGGCGGCCGGCGTGCTGCCCGCGAAGGGCGGCCAGGCGCTGGTCGACCGTTACCGCGACCGGCTCGATGCCGGCGAGGTCACGACCGAACTGGCACGGGTGGAAAAGACTCCGCCGGAGAGCCGCCTGTTCGTGGACTGGGGCGCCCTGGTCGCGGGCACGCTGGCCGACAAGGCCAGTACCGTGGTGAAGCCGGCGAAGCTGAAGGCGCTGGCCAAGGCCATCACCACCATTCCCGAAGGCGTGCAGCTGCACTCCCGCGTCTCCAAGGTCTACGAGGACCGCCGCAGGATGGCCGCCGGTGAAATCCCCGCCGACTGGGGCTTCGCCGAGAACCTCGCCTACGCGACCGTGCTCGACGAGGGCTTCGGCCTGCGCCTGGTGGGCCAGGACGTGGGGCGTGGCACCTTCACCCACCGCCACGCGATCCTGCACGACCAGAAGACCGACAACTACTACCTGCCGCTGCAGCAGCTGGTCGATTCGCCGGAGCGGGCCACGATCATCGACTCGCTGCTCAGCGAGGAAGCGGTGATGGCCTATGAGTACGGCTTCTCCACCACCGATCCCAACACGCTGTGCATCTGGGAAGGCCAGTTCGGCGATTTCGCCAACGGCGCGCAGGTGGTGATCGACCAGTTCATCGCTTCGGGCGAGGCCAAGTGGGGCCGCATCAACGGCCTGACCCTGCTGCTGCCGCACGGCTACGAAGGCCAGGGCCCCGAACACAGTTCGGCGCGCCTGGAGCGCTTCCTGCAGCTGTGCGCGCTCGACAACATGCTGGTCTGCGTGCCATCCACGCCGGCCCAGGCCTTCCACATGCTGCGCCGGCAGATGCGCATGACCACGCGCAAGCCGCTGGTGGTGATGAGCCCGAAGTCGCTGCTGCGCCACAAGCTCGCCGTCTCCACGCTGGACGAACTCGCCACGGGCGAATTCCAGCACCTGATCGGCGACGCTTCCGCGGATCCGAAGAAGGTGGAGCGCGTGGTGCTGTGCTCGGGCAAGGTCTATTACGACCTGCTCGAAGACAGGGAAAATCGCGGCCAGGACAACGTGGCGCTGGTGCGCGTCGAGCAGCTCTATCCGTTCCCGCGCGAGGCGCTGGTCGCCGAGCTCGGCAAGTACGGCAAGGCCACCTCGGTGGTCTGGTGCCAGGAAGAGCCGCAGAACCAGGGCGCGTGGTACCAGATCCGCCACCACCTGCAGTACTGCGTTCCGGACACGCTGGAGCTGCACTACGCCGGACGCTCGCGCTCGCCCTCGCCCGCCGTCGGCCACTTCGCCGACCATGTCGCCGAGCAGCAGCAGCTGGTCGCCGACGCACTCACTTCCAAGGCCGGCAGCGTTTTCGCCGCCGACTGACCCCCACAACGCTGACAGCAACGACCAGGACGCATCAAGACCATGGCCACCGAGATCAAGGTACCGGTACTCCCCGAATCCGTTTCCGACGCCACCATCGCCACCTGGCACAAGAAGGTGGGCGACGCGGTTGCACGCGACGAGAACATCGTCGACCTCGAGACCGACAAGGTCGTGCTCGAAGTACCCTCGCTCGTCGACGGCGTGATCAAGGAGCTGAAGTACGCCGAGGGTGACACCGTCACCAGCCAGCAGGTGCTGGCGGTGATCGAGGAGGGCGCCGCGCCGGCCAAGGGCGACGATGGCGACGCTGGCAAGGCCAAGGCCGAGCCGGCCGCGGGTGCCCAGGAAGTGCAGCCCAAGGCCGACGCCGCGAAGGCCGAGGCCAAGGCGCCTTCGTCGACCCGTCCCTCGCCCGCCTCCGGCGGCACGGCCGGGCTGCCCCCGGGCGCGCGCTTCACCGCGGTGAAGGACGGCATCGACCCGTCGCAGGTCGAAGGCACCGGCCGTCGCGGCGCGGTCACCAAGGAAGACCTGGTCAACTACGCCAGCGGCAAGACTGCGGGCGTGTCCGGCGGCGCGCGTCCGGAAGAGCGCGTGCCGATGACCCGCATCCGCAAGCGCATCGCCGAGCGCCTGATGCAGTCGAAGGAATCGATCGCGATGCTGACCTCGTTCAACGAGGTCAACCTGGGCAAGGTCATGGCAATGCGCAAGGAGCTCGGCGAGAGCTTCCAGAAGCAGCACGGCATCAAGCTCGGCTTCATGAGCTTCTTCGCCAAGGCCGCCGCCAACGCGCTGCAGAAGTATCCGGTGGTCAACGCCTCGGTCGACGGCGACGACATCATCTACCACGGCTACGCCGACATCTCGATCGCGGTCTCCACCGACCGCGGCCTGGTGACGCCGGTGCTGCGCAACGTCGAGCGCATGGGCTTCGCCGACGTCGAGAAGGCGATCTCCGACTACGCCACCAAGGCGCGCGACGGCAAGCTGTCGCTGGACGACCTGCAGGGCGGCACCTTCACCATCACCAACGGCGGCACCTTCGGCTCGCTGATGTCGACGCCGATCGTCAACCCGCCGCAGTCCGCGATCCTGGGCATGCACACCATCAAGGAGCGCCCGATCGTCGAGAACGGCGCCGTGGTCGCCGCGCCGATGATGTACATCGCGCTGAGCTACGACCATCGCATCATCGACGGCAAGGACGCGGTGCAGTTCCTGGTCGACATCAAGGACCAGCTCGAGAATCCGCACCGCATGCTGCTGGGGATGTAAGCCGCTCCCTGCGAGGTTGCCCCCCATCCGCCCCTTCGGGGCACCTTCCCCCGCGCGGCGGGGGAAGGGATATCGAGGAACAGGAACATGGCTGAACAATTTGACGTTGTCGTGATCGGTGCCGGCCCCGCCGGCTACCACGCCGCGATCCGCGCCGCCCAGCTGGGCATGAAGGTCGCCTGCATCGACGCCGGCGTCGGCAAGGACGGCAAGCCCGCCCTGGGCGGCACCTGCCTGCGCGTGGGCTGCATCCCGTCCAAGGCGCTGCTCGACAGTTCGCGCCAGTTCCACAACCTGCAGCATGTCTTCGGACAGCACGGCATCACCGCCAAGGACGCCAAGATCGACGTCGGCACGATGGTCGGCCGCAAGGACGCGATCGTGAAGCAGTTCACCGGTGGCATCGCGCAGCTGTTCAAGGCCAACAAGGTCACGCCGTACTACGGCTTCGCCACCCTGCATGCCGACCGCCTGGTGAAGGTCAAGCAGCACGACGGCAACGAGGTCGAGCTGACCGGCACCAACGTCATCATCGCCGCGGGCTCGGATTCGATCGAACTGCCGTTCGCGAAGTTCGATGGCGACACGATCGTCGACAACGTCGGCGCGCTCGATTTCGCCGAGGTGCCCAAGCGCATGGCCGTGATCGGTGCCGGCGTGATCGGCCTGGAGCTGGGCAGCGTGTGGAAGCGCCTGGGCGCCGAGGTCGTGATCCTCGAGGCGATGCCGGACTTCCTGGCCGCGGCCGACGCCGAGGTCTCGAAGGTGGCCGCGCGCGAGTTCAAGAAGCAGGGCCTGGACATCAGGCTCGGCGCCAAGGTCTCCAAGGCCGAGGTCACCGGCAAGGGCAAGAAGAAGGAAGTGCAGGTCACGTTCGCAGACAAGAAGGGCGAGGAGACCATCACCGTCGACAAGCTGCTGGTCGCCGTGGGCCGCAGGGCCGCGTCCAAGGGCCTGCTGGCCGAAGGCAGCGGCGTGAAGCTCACCGAGCGCGGCCAGATCGAGGTCGACGAGCACTGCCACACCGGCGTCGACGGCGTCTGGGCCGTGGGCGACTGCGTCCGCGGGCCGATGCTGGCGCACAAGGGCTTCGAGGAAGGCATCGCCGTGGCCGAGCTGATCGCGGGCCTGCCCGGCCACGTCAACATGGACACCATTCCCTGGGTGATCTACACCGAGCCGGAGCTGGCCTGGGTTGGCAAGACCGAGCAGCAGCTCAAGGAAGAAGGCATCCCCTACAAATCGGGCAGCTTCCCCTTCGCCGCCAATGGCCGCGCGGTGGCAATGGTCGAGCCGGCGGGCTTCGTGAAGGTGCTGGCGCACGCCGAGACCGACCGCGTGCTCGGCATGCACCTGGTCGGCGCGAACGTGTCGGAGCTGGTGCACGAGGGCGTGCTGACGATGGAGTTCAAGGGCTCCGCCGACGATCTCGCGCGCATCTGCCACGCGCACCCGAGCCTGTCGGAAGCGATCCACGACGCGGCGATGGCCGTCGACAAGCGCGCGATCCACAAGGCGAACTGAAGGCGCGGGCCGGCGCATGCCCGGCCCCGCACCTTCCGCTGCCGCAAAGCGCCGGGCACTGCCCGGCGCCGTCCTTTCCAGTCTTCGAAGAATCACTGCCCATGAAAAGCCTTTGCGTCTACTGCGGCTCCAACAGCGGTGCACATCCCGCCTACATCGAGGGCGCGATCGCACTGGGCACGCGCATGGCCCGTGACGGCATCCGCCTGGTCTATGGCGGCGGCAACATCGGCCTGATGGGCACGATCGCCGACGCCGTGCTGGCCGCGGGCGGCGAGGTGGTGGGCGTGATCCCGAAGCACCTGGTCGACATGGAAGTCGCGCACGGCGGCCTCACCGAGCTCGAAGTCGTCGATTCGATGCACCAGCGCAAGTCGCGCATGTTCGACCTGGCCGACGCCTTCGTGGCGATGCCCGGCGGCTTCGGCACGCTCGAGGAAATCGTGGAGATGTTCACCTGGCGGCAGCTCGGCATCAGCGAGAAGCCCTGCGCCCTGCTCGACATCAACGGGTATTACCAGCCACTGGTCGCGATGATGGACCGCATGGTCGAGGAGCGCTTCCTGCATCCCGGCCAGCGCGAGGACATGTGGACCGGCGACAACATCGACGCCATGTTCGAATGGATGCGCGGCTACCAGCCCGCGCAGGCTTCGAAGTGGCTCGACGAGAAACGCAGCCGCGAGCTGCGCTGAGAGCGGCCGCTCTCCCGCGGCCGCCTCTGGCCGCGCTCTGGCCGCACTCCAGCGTTGCTGCAGCACCACTGTTCTTGCAACAGCCGGTTGTGCGACAGCCGGCCTGTCGCGGGCGGCATCGCCGATAATCGAACCGGGCCGCAGTCACGGCGGCGTTTCAAAGGAGACGGCATGAGCATTCCCGACACGTTCCGCGCCTTCCGCATCCACAGCGATGACGCCGGCTATCGCAGCGGCATCGAACAGGTTTGCATCGACCAGCTTGCGCCCGGCGAGGTCGTGCTGAAGACCGCGTTCTCGTCCGTCAACTTCAAGGACGCACTCGCAGGTACCGGCAAGGGCAGGATCCTGCGCCGCTTCCCGCTGGTCGGCGGCATCGACGTCGCCGGCCACGTCGTCGCCTCCGCCGATCCCGCCATCCGCGAAGGCGACCAGGTGCTGGTGACCGGCTGCGGCCTGAGCGAGACCCGGGACGGCGGCTACTCCGAATACGCGCGCGTGGAATCGAAATGGGCGATTCCGCTGCCGGCCGGCCTGTCGCTGCGCGAATCCATGATCCTCGGCACCGCCGGCTTCACCGCCGCGCTCGCGCTGCTGCGCATGGGCGAGAACCGGCAGCAGCCCGGGCTTGGCCCGCTGGCGGTCACCGGCGCCACCGGCGGCGTCGGTTCGCTTGCGGTCGACATCTTTTCAAGCGCGGGCTACGAAGTGCACGCGATCAGCGGCAAGCCGGAACAGGCCGCCTACCTGAAGGAGATCGGCGCCAGCGAGGTGCTCGGGCGCGATGCGCTCGCCACCACCCGGCCGATGGAATCGGCCCGCTTCGGCGGCGGACTCGACAACGTCGGTGGCGCGATGCTCACGAGCCTGCTGGCGCAGACCGTCCCCTACGGCAACGTTGCCAGCGCGGGCCTGGCCGCAAGCCACGACCTGTCCGCCACGGTCATGCCCTTCATCATCCGCGGCGTCTCGCTCCTGGGGGTCGCGTCCGCGGGCACGGCGCGCGACATCCGCGACGAGGTCTGGCGCCGCCTGGCCAGCGACTGGAAGCCGCGCCACCTCGAGCGGATCTGCACTCGCGAAGTCGCACTCGACGCGCTGCCGGAGGTCTTCGAGGGCATGCTGGCCGGCGGTTCCCACGGTCGCACGCTGGTCACGCTGTGAGAACGCGAGCCGCGCGGCGGCCCCTGCTTGCAGGCCGCCGCCCGCGGGCTACAATCGCGGGAACTGAACGGGGAACACCATGGCGCGCATCCTGATCGTCGACGACTCGCCATCACAGCTGATGGGCATCCGCCGCATCGTCGAAAGCCTCGGCCACGAGGCGCTGACCGCGGAAGACGGCGCCGCCGGCGTCGAGGTGGCCAAGCGCGAGCTCCCGGACCTGATCCTGATGGACGTGGTGATGCCGAACCTCAACGGCTTCCAGGCCACGCGCTCGATCACCCGCGACCCCAGCACGAAGCACATCCCCGTGATCCTGGTGACGACCAAGGACCAGGAGACCGACAAGGTCTGGGGCATGCGCCAGGGCGCACGCGCCTATCTCACCAAGCCCTTCAGCGACACCGAGCTTTCGGCGACGATTGTCGAGGCGATCGCCACCGAACCGACGCCGCCCGCGGCCGCCTGAGCCGGCGCCCCGGGTACGGGGCTACGGCGGCGCTACTCGCGCCTCCACTCCCCGGAAAACGCCTCGCGCAGGGCCTCGTAGGCCGCCTGCTGCGCTTCGCCCTGCGGCACCGGCGCCTGCACCTCAAGCTCGACGATCTGGTCGCCATCGGCCTGCCCGCCCGTTCCCGGCAGGCCGCGGCCGCGCAGGCGCAGCCGGCGCCCGGCCTCGGACCCGGCCGGCACTTTGAGCTCCACGGTGCCGCCCAGCGTCGGAACGCTGACGGCCGCGCCCAGGGCCGCCTCCCAGGGCGCGACCTGCAGCGCATAGATGATGTTGCGGCCGTCGACCTCGAAGCGCGGATGCGTTGCGTACTCGACCTCCAGCAGCAGGTTGCCGCCCTGCCCGCCCTGGCCCGCCAGGCGGATCACCTGCCCCGGGCGGATCCCGCGCGGGACCTTGACCTCAAGCGTCCGGCCGTTGACCGCGATGCGCATCGCCCCGCCGCGGTATACGGTTTCCACGGGCACGGCCAGGCGCGCGCGGGTATCGCCGCGCGGCGGATTGCCGAAGCCCGGCCCGCCCCCCTGCTGCTGTGCCTGGCGGCGGAACAGGCTTTCGAAGAAGTCGCTGAAGCCGCCGTTGCCGCCCCCGCCGAAGACTTCTTCGTGGTCGAACCCGGGGCCGCCGCCATTGCCGCGGAAGCCGCCCGGCGGCGGATGGATCTCGTCGCCCGGCCGGTAGCCGCGACCGCGCAGCTGGTCGTAGGCCTTGCGACGCTCAGGGTCGCGAAGCGCCTCGTAGGCCTCGTTGACGGCCTTGAACTTGTCCTCGGCCCCGGTTTCCTTGCTGACGTCGGGGTGGTACTTGCGCGCCAGCCGCCGGTAGGCGGTCTTGATCTCGGCCTCGCCGGCGCTGGCCTCGACGCCGAGCACGGCGTAGTAATCCTTGAACTGCATGCGATCTCCACGTGCGCGACCCTGGTGCCGGCCGCGGCAGGGTAGCAATATCGGGACGAACGACGGGTGACACAAGCCCGCGGCGGCCACGGCGTGGCACCATGGTGCGAGCGGCGGCGATTCCCCGCCACCCACGCGAATACGGAGCCCTCCCCATGACCATCCAGACCGGCGACGCCATCCCCGAGGTCACGCTGAAGCACATCGACGACGGCGTGCAGACCATCGACACCCCGACCCTGTTCGCACACAAGAACGTGGTGCTGTTCGCGGTGCCCGGCGCGTTCACGCCGACCTGCTCCGAGCGCCACCTGCCCGGCTTCATCGAGCATTTCCAAGCCTTTCGCGAGCGCGGGATCGAAGTCGCGTGCATGGCCGTCAACGACCCCTTCGTGATGCAGGCCTGGGGCGAGAGCCAGGGCGTCCCTTCGGGCCTGCGCATGCTGTCCGATGGCAACGGCGACTTCGTCCGCGCGCTCGGACTGGAGATGGACGGTACCGCCTTCGGCATGGGCATGCGCAGCAAGCGCTTCGCGCTCTACGCCGAAGACGGCGTGGTCAAGCAGCTGTTCGTCGAGGCTCCGGGCGAGTTCAAGGTCTCTTCCGCGGAGCACGTGCTCGGCGCGATCTGAGGCCTCAGCGACCGACGTCAAAGGCCAGGCTGGCCCAGGCGCCGCCTTCGGCCAGCGCGGTCAGCTGCTGGCGGCCGGGCTCGCCGAATTCGCGCCACAGCAGCTGGCGGCCGCGGGTCTCACCGACCCAGCGGCCGTTGAGCAGCCACTGCACATCGCCATCGACACCCACCGCGCGCAGGGCAAGCCGAGGCGGCTTGGCCGAGCCGGGGGCGCGCAGCAGCAGCGCGCCGTCGTTGACGCCTTCGATCCGCATCGCCACCGCCTGGCCGCGGCCGTCATCTCCGCAGCCGGTGGCCAAGGGCGGCAGGCGCGAGGCCTCGCGTTCGGCCGCGCCCAGCCACGGTGACGCCAGCGCCGGCCAGCGCGCGATGTGGCGCATGCGTCGCTCGTGCGTCCCGGCGCAACCGGCGGTCAGCCGAAGACCACTGGCGGCATCCACTTCGATCCGTTCGAGCACCGGCGCCCAGCTGCGCGCGTCGCGATCGGGCAGCGAGGGTGGCACCGCGCCGTCGAGCACCCAGGCCTGCATCCGCCGATGGCAGGCGCCTTCGGGCTGTGCCTCGGCCGCGGTGCCCAGCGGCCAGCACACCTCGCGCCCGGCGACGTTTGCCGGCGACGGCAGGCGTGCGCCATCGCCGGGACGCTGCGGCAGGCTGTCGACCACTTCGAACATCAGCGGCAGTGCGGTGACCGCGCCGTACTGGCCCGGCAGCGGCGTGCCGTCCGGACGCCCGACCCACACACCCACGGTGTAGCGGCGCGTGGTGCCGAGCGCCCAGGCATCGCGATAGCCGTAGCTGGTGCCCGTCTTCCAGGCCACGCGTGGCCGTCGGCCGGTGTCGAAGGTATCGGCGCGCTCGCCCGGGCGCGGATTGGAGGCGAGGATTTCGTGCACGATCCAGGCCGCACCCGGCGACAGCAGGCGGCGCTCGACCAGCGGCTCGTCGGCGGCGTAACGCACCCGCCCGGCGATGCCGCCGCGCGAAAGCGCCGCCTGCGCACCGACCAGGTCCTCAAGCCGCGCGCCGGTTCCGCCGAGGATCAGGGTGAGGTTGGGCTGCGCGCCGCGCGGGAAGCGCAGGCCGATCCCCGCGTGGTCCAGGCGCGCGGCAAAGCGCGCCGGGCCCACGCGGTCGAGCATGTCCACCGCCGGTACGTTGAGCGACAGGCGCAGGGCGTCGGCCACCGACACCGGCCCGTTGAAGGCGGCATCGAAATTGCCCGGTCGATAGCCGCCGAAGGACTGCGGCGCGTCGACCAGCAGGCTCATCGAATGCACCAGGCCGTCGTCGATCGCCATGCCGTAGACGAAGGGCTTGAGCGTGGAGCCCGGCGAGCGCCACGCGCGCACCATGTCGACGTGGCCCAGGCGTGCGGCGTCGCCGAAGGCAGCGGTGCCGAGGTAGGCGCGCGCTTGCATGGTGTCGTTGTCGACCACCAGCAGCGCCGCCGAAGTGCGTTCCGGCAGCTGGCCGACGTAGTTGCCAAGGCGCTCCTCCAGCGTGCGCTGCAGGGCGGCGTCGATGGTCGATTCGATGCGGTCGGCGCGCGGATGGCGCGAGCGCAGGCGCTGGGCCAGCAGCGCCGCGGACAGCGGCGGCTGCAGGGCGCGCGCGACCACCGGCTCGACCAGCGCGTCGTCGACTTCGGCGCGACTCCAGCGTCCACTGGTGACCATGCGTTCAAGCACCTTGTCGCGGGCGCGACGTGCCGCCTCGGGCTCTCGGTCGGGCCGCAGGCGCGTGGGCGCCTGCGGCAGCACCGCCAGCAGCGCGGCCTCGGCGTGCGACAGCCGCGTGGCGGGCTTGCCGAGATAGGCCCAGCTCGCCGCCTCCACGCCCTCGATGGTGCCGCCGAAAGGTGCGCGTTCGAGGTACAGCGTGAGAATCTCGTCCTTCGTCAGGTGTACCTCGAGCTGCAGCGCGCGCAGCATCTGCCGCAGCTTGCCCGGCAGCGTGCGCCGGTGCGGTTCGAGGATGCGCGCGACCTGCATGGTCAGGGTGGAGCCGCCGGAGACGATGCGGCCGCTGCGCGTGGCCTGCCAGGCGGCGCGCAGCAGGGCCGGCGGATTCACGCCGGGATGGCGGCGGAACCAGCGGTCCTCATAGGTGAGCAGCGCATCGACGTACAGCGGCGAAACGGTGGCCTCGGAGGCCGGGTAGCGCCATACGCCGTGGGCGTCCGCGAAGGCGCGCAGCGGCGTGCCGTCGCGCGCGGTGACCAGGGTGGCGTGATCGCGCGCTTCGGGCAGCGGCGGCGGGAACGCAAAATCGAGTCCAAGCAGCAGGACCAGCAGCACGACAGTCCCCCAGCGCAGGATCGCCGGCCAAGACACCGGCCGGTGCGACCCATCGGCGACCGGCCTGCCGCCTACTCCCGACTCCACCACAAGCTCACGGTTGCACCACCGTCATCCGCGCCGGCTGCGCGCGGCCCACGCCGCGCAGCTCGGGCCGGTACATGTCCTCGACCAGCGGCGGCGGCACGATGTACTCGCCCGGCGTGACCGCGCGCACCAGGTAGAACACGTCCGCGCTGCGCCCGGCGTCGAGCCTGATGGCGGCGACGTAGCGGTCGTCGCGGAACTCCTCGTGCAGCAGCTCGGCGGCGCTGCCGCGCTCGTCCAGGCGGATGCCGCCGACGACCACGTCGGCCCATGTGGACGCATCGCCCAGGTTCATGTTCTCGATCTCGAGGCCCGCCGGCAGCAGGTCGGTGAGCAGTGCGTCCGGCATGTCGCGGTCGGCGGTGACGGTGACGCGGACCACCAGCGCCTCGCCCTCGCGCAGCGCGCGCGGCGTCCAGGCCTTGCCGTCGGTGGTGTACCAGCGGCGCTCGACGCGCATCATGCTGTCATCGGGCTCCGGGGCGGCGCGGGGAATGCCGGCCACGTCCATGCTCGCGTAGAGCGGAGCTTGGCCCTCGGGAAGCAGGCGCACGCCTGAGGCCAAGGCCTGGTGGCCGTAGCCGCGAGAGAAGCGGCGCATCGGTTCCAGCGCCTCCTCCACGCCGGCCTCGACCAGGGTGCCGGAGAACGTGCGTCCGGGCGTGCCTGCCAGCGCGCGGCCAAGCCGCGCCAGCGCCGACTGCTCCTGCGTACTCAAATGGAACCATCGCGCCTTGCGGCGGGCATCGAGCTCAAGCCCGAGCGTGCGCAGGCCGGCGCTGCGCTGCGGCGTGGCCAGGTCGTGCTCGCGCACCAGGGCCTGCATCAGCGCGGCGTCGCGCAGCGGCGTGCCGTAGTCGCCCAGCCAGCCGGGCCGCTCGCGCTTCCACGCAAAGGCCGCGTCCAGCGCCTTGCCGCCGCGGGCGGCGTCGCCCTGCAGCGAGAGCGCAAGCCCGAGATGCGCCAGCGGCATGGCGCTGCGCGCTGCGTCGCGTCCGCCGTCGTACAGCGCGCGGAGCGTCCCGAGCGGCGCGCGGTTCACGCGTGCGAGCACGTAGCCGGCGTGGGCCTTGTAGGCCAGGCGCAGGTGCTCGCGGTTGTCGCGGCCGTAGAACTGCTGGCCGTCGGAGAGCAGGTCTTCCGACATCCGCGACAGCGCCTTCTGCAGCATCGCGTCGGGCACCTGGAAGCCCTCGTCCCGCGCATCCAGCAGGAACTCGGCGACATACGGCGTCAGCATCGGCTCGGTTCCGCCGCTGCCACCCCACATCGCGAAATGCCCCGTGCTGGACTGCAGCGCGGCCAACCGCCCGAGCGCGCTCTCCATCCGCCGCAGGCGATCGTCGCCGGGCAGCGGCGACATGCCGTAGGCTTCGGCGGTCGGCGCATCCAGCATCAGCGCCGCGTAGCCCTTGCTGGCAGTCTGTTCGGCGCAGCCGTAGGGATAGCGCAGTGCACCCTCCAGCGCCGCGGCAAAGGCGATCGGCGGCGTGGCGCTGAGGCCCAGGCGCGCGTTCACCGATGAAGGCAGAATGCCCTCGGCCAGCGAGGCATCGAGCACCACCGGCGCCAGTGGATCCAGCACCAGGCTGCGCGAACGCAGCACCTGCGGCCAGGGCGCGCGCACCGGCAGGTCGTAGCTGCGATCGACCGCCACGCCCGGCCCGTCCACCCGCACGCGCACCTTGCCGACCTCATGGCCGTCGAGCGCGCGCAGCGGGAACGATTGGGTCGAACGCCCGTCGGCCGCGAGCGCCACGCTGCGCACGCCCTCCTCCACGTGCAGCGGCCCGATGCCCTCCACGCGCACCCGGAAGTCGCCCGGCTTGCCGGTGAAGTTGGCCAGGTCGAGCGTCATCGTGCCGCGGTCACCGGGCGCCATCACCCGCGGCATGCTGGCCTCGGCGACCAGCGGCGCCCGCACCAGCAGCTCCGCGTCACGGTTTCCGTAGGCCTCGTCGCCGAACACCAGCGCCGAGACGCGCAGGGTGCCGTTGAAGTCCGGCAGCGTGAACTCGACGGTGGCATTGCCCTTGCCGTCGAGCTTCACCGGTCCCGAGAACAGGTCGATCGTCTGCACGCGCGCGGTTGGCCGCCGGGCCTGTGGCAGCGCTTCCAGGCCCTGGTCGCCGCCAAAGCGCAGGCGCGCGGTGCCGCCCTCCAGGCTTTCGATCACGCGACCGTAGATGTCGTAGGCCTCCACGCCCAGCCTGCGCTGGGCGAAGAAGTGGCGGTTGGCGTCGGGCACCGGATAGCGGGTGATGTTGAGGATGCCGACGTCGACCGCGGACACCGTCGCATGCGCGGCCTTGCCGGCCAGCGCCGGCACGGCGAGCGTCACGCGCAGGGTGTCATCGGGCTTTGCCTGCTTTGGCAGCGACAGGCCCACCGCCACGCGCCGGTCGCCGCGTTCCATCGGCACGTGGGCCACGCCGACCGCGCGCGCCGGCGTCACCTTGCTCGCCGCACTGCCGCCGCGGAAGACGAGCGCGGTCACGTAGACGTCGTGGCGCTCCCAGTCGGCGGTCACCGGGATGCTGTATTTGCTGCCGGCCTTGGCATCGATAGCCTGCACGTAGAGCAGGCGGTCGCTCTCCACCAGCAGCAGGCCCTTGCCGGCGTGCGGCGGCGTGACCGTGACTTCCATCGTGTCGCCGGCGCGATAGCCGGTCCGATCCAGCGCCAGCTTGACCTTGTCCGGCCGCGCATCCAGGCCGCGGTTGTCGTCGTTCCAGCTCCAGCCGGCGTTGAAGGGATAGCGCGTGACCAGGCCGGTCTCCGGGTCGCGGACCTCGACGCGGTAGCCGCCCCATTCCACCGGAAGATCGACCCGGACGGCGGCTTGCCCGGCGTCGATGGTCCGCGTTTCCACCATCTCGAAGCGGCTGGTGTGGCTGTAGTCCCAGCCGGCGTCGTCGTCGAAGTTCCAGTGGTAGTCGCGATGCTCGCGCACCAGCTTCAGCTCGAGCCCGGCGAGCGGCCGCGGCGTTCCATCGGCGTCGACGCGGAAGATCTCGAAACCGGCCCGCGCGTTGGCATCGCTGCCGTCCTTGTCGTCGAACAGGGGACGCACGCCGACCAGCGCGTCGGCCGGCCAGAGCACGCGCTCCAGGCTGCGGTTCACCGTGCGGCCGCCGCTTTCGTACAGGCTGCCGGCCAGCACCACCGACACCGGCGTGTCGCCGCGCACTTCGGCGGGCAGCCGCAGCGCCTGGGCGAGCCTGCCTGCACCATCGAGCGTGGCGTCGATCACGTCGCTTGCCTCGCGCGGCAGCGACACGGTGGGATCGCCGAAGAAGTATCCCGGCAGGGACTCCACCGGGTGCTGCTCCACCGCGACCGCGAGGCGTGCGGTGAAGCGGTTGCCCGCGGCCGGCGCGCCATACAGGTAGGCACCGGTGGCCTCCAGCCGCAGCGCGTCGCCCTTCGCCAGGCGCGCCTGCGCGCTGTCGAGATCCAGCTTCATGCGCTCGGGCAGGAACTCCTCGATCCGCAACGCCATGCCCTGCACGGCGTCCTTGTCAGCGGGATCGGTACGGAACTCGACCTGCCAGCGCCCGGTGGGCGCCTCGACCGGGATCTCCCTCTCGAAGCGGTAATAACCCTGCGCACCGGCTTCCAGCCGCGATTCCACGAAGGTCTTGCCGTCGGGCTGCTTCAGCCGGGCGAACAGCGGCTGCGCTTTGCCGCCGGTCACCGCCGGCACCGGCTTGCCGTCGGCGTCGCGCAGCAGCGCGGAGACGCGCACGGTTTCGCCCGGGCGATACAGGTCACGGCCCGACCAGGCGAAGACCTCGAACCAGGCCTGCCTGCGGCCCGCCACCGCGAACTCGGAAAGATCCAGCGCGGGCTGGTTGAACGGCAGCAGCGAGACATCGTTGCCGCGCGTCGCCACCAGTACCTGGGACGCGTCGAGCTTGTGCTTGAGCACGGCGTTGCCGTTGCCGTCGGTCTCGGCCTTGAACACGGCTTCGCCCTTGCCGTCGAGCACGCGCAGCTCGACGCCACCCAGCGCCCCGCCGCCCTGCAGCGAGGCGGTGTGCACGAACAGCTGGTCAGCGTATGCGCGCACGTGCAGACCGATGTCACTCACTGTGAAGAAGGCGGTGTCGTACATGCCCTCGAAGCTGCCGGCACGCTTCATGGTGGCGAAGTACAGGCCAGGCTGCTGCAGCTCGGTGATGTCCTGCAGCGGCAGGTAGGTGACCGCGCGCTCGTTGCGCTCGCCGCCGAGCACGAAGCGGTTGACATAGACCGGCTCGGCCATCCGCGCCACGCTGCGATCGCCGTTGTAGCGGTTGTCCAGTTCCCAGCCGCTGCGCCGGCCGCCGCGCTGGTACTCGGAGAAGAAGCGTGCGAGCTCGGAGTCGCGCACGCGCAGGAACTCGACGTCGACCTCCTCCACGTTCACCGACACCACCGGCAACCCGCGGGATTCGCGCGCCGGCAGCACGCTGCCCTGGGACGCGAAGCCGGCGGCTGGGTCCAGCTCGCCGGTATGGACCTTCTGTTCGATGTCGCGGCCGAGCGTGCTGCCGTCGGCGGCGGTGAGCGCGGCGGAGATGCGCAGCGTGTAGTCGCGATCGGCCTGGACGAAGGGGAAACGCAGCACGCGGCCTTCATCGTCCAGGCTCCAGCCGCTGTCGGCGGCCACCGGTTCGGCGAAGGTCAGCAGCTTGTCGAAGTCCTGGGTGCCGACCAGCGGCTGCGAGAATTCGACCGCGAGCGCGAGCGATCCATCAGTCTGGTCCGGCCAGGCGCGCACCAGGCCGAAGCCCTGCACCTCCGCGCGTTCGGCGACGATGGCCTCGCCGCTGGGCGCAGGCATCTGGCCGCCTTCATTGCGCTTGCAGCCCACCGGCAGCAGCGTCAAAGACAGCAGCACCACGGCCGCGGCGATGAGCCGCAGGCCGACCGAACGATTGCTTCCCTTCATTGCCAGTCCGCCGTCATGAGTTACCGGCAGTATAGAAGCGCCGGCAGTCCCGACGACAACGCACCACGGCGCGAAACGGGGTTCCGCCTTGACCGCATCTGGTGAACCTGCCGCCTACCGCCCGCTACCGCTACCGCAGCCCGCAACTGTAGGAGCAGCTATAGATGCTCCTACAGGAGGCGGCGGACCGGGGCGGCGGGCGGGGCCTCAGTCGGCCGCGGTCCCTTCCGGTGCAGCATCGCCTTCGCCATCGACATCGCTGCCATCGGCATCGGCATCGGCATCGGCACTTGCAGTACCGGCAACACCTTCAATGACCTCGCTGCTTTCAGCGCCTTCGTCGCCGTCATCGTTGCCGTCGTCGTCAACGATCGAACCGTCCACGCGCTCGATCGCCTGCAGGCGCTCGCCTTCGCCAAGGCGGATCAGGGTCACGCCCTGGGTGTTGCGGCTGACCACGGAGATCTCGGCGGCGCGGGTGCGGACCAGGGTGCCTCCGTCAGAGATCAGCAGCACCTCGTCTTCGCGGCTGAGCAGCACGGCGGCCACCAGGGCGCCGTTGCGCTCGGTGGTCTGGATGCCGATCACGCCCTGGGTGCCACGGCCCTTGCGCGGGTATTCCGCCAGGCGCGTGCGCTTTCCGTAGCCGTTGGCGGTGGCGGTGAGGATGTAGGCATTTGGCTCGCCAGCGAGCTCGGCGTCGGCATCGACGACATCGGTCGCGTCACCGGCAAGGATCTCGTCGCCTTCGAACTCGACCAGGCTGTCGGCGTGTTCGGCCACGATCAGGCCCACCACCGACTCGCCCTCGGCCAGGCGGATGCCGCGCACGCCGGTGGCGGTGCGGCCCATGGCACGCACGGCGGACTCGTCGAAGCGCACGGCCTTGCCGTTGCTGGCGAACAGCATGATGTCGCGCCCGCCGTCTGTCAGCTCGGCGCCAACCAGGGCATCGCCATCTTCCAGGTTGATCGCGATCTTGCCGCGCGCCAGGCGATAGGCGAACTCGGTGAGCGGGGTCTTCTTGACCGTGCCGCGGCGGGTGGCGAAGAACACGTACTGGTCGTCGCGGTACTCGCGGACCGGCTGCACCGCCTGCACCTTTTCGCCCTCTTCCAGCGGCATCCAGTTGATCAGCGGCCGGCCGCGCGCGTTGGCGCCGGCCTCCGGCAGCTGGTGCACCGGCAGCCAGAACACGCGCCCCCTGCTGGTGAACGCCAGCAGCGTGTCGTGCGTGTTGACCAGCCAGAGCTGGGCGATGAAGTCCTCGTCCTTCGTGGTGGCAGCGTTGCGGCCGCGGCCGCCGCGCTTCTGCGCGCGATACGCGCTGACCGGCTGGCGCTTGGCGTAGCCGGCCTGGGAGACAGTCACCACCACGTCCTCGGGTTCGATCAGGTCGAGGATGTCGAGGTCTTCCTCGCTGGCACGGATCTCGCTGCGGCGCGGGTCGCCGTACTCTTCCTTGACGTTGCGCAGCTCGGTGCGGATCACCTCCAGCAGCACTTCCGGATCCTCGAGGATCTCGATCAGCACGCGGATGGCTTCGAGCAACTGGCGGTACTCCTCGGTGAGCTTTTCCTGCTCCAGCCCTGTCAGGCGATGCAGGCGCATCTCGAGGATCTGCTGCGCCTGGACTTCGGTCAGCTGGTAGCCGCCCTCGAGCAGGCCCACGCCCTTGGCCAGGTCTTCCGGACGCGAGGCCTCGGCACCGGCCGCGCCCAACAGGCTGCCGACCAGGCCCGGCTGCCACAGGCGCGCGAGCATGCGCTCCTTCGCCTCCTGCGGATTGTCCGAGGTCTTGATCAGCTCGATCATCTCGTCGATGTTGGCGAGCGCGACGGTCAGGCCTTCGAGGATGTGGGCGCGGTTGCGCGCCTTGCGCAGCTCGAAGATCGTCCGGCGCGTGACCACTTCGCGGCGATGGCGCAGGAAGGCCTCGAGGAACTCCTTGAGGTTCAGCAGACGCGGGCGGCCGTCGACCAGCGCCACCATGTTGATGCCGAACACCGACTCCATCTGGGTCTGCTGGTACAGGTTGTTCAGCACCACGTCGGCGGAGTCGCTGCGCTTGATCTCGATGTAGATGCGCATGCCGTCCTTGTCGGACTCGTCGCGCAGCTCGCTGATGCCCTCGAGCTTCTTCTCCTTCACCAGCTCGGCGATCTTCTCGATCATCCGCGCCTTGTTCACCTGGTAGGGGAGCTCGGTGACGATGATCGATTCGCGACCGTTGTCGGCAATCTCGATATCGGCCTTCGCGCGCATGCGCACGCGGCCGCGGCCGGTGCGGTAACCCAGGTGGATGCCGCCGACGCCGTTGATGATGCCGCCGGTGGGAAAGTCCGGGCCCGGGATGTATTCCATCAGGCCATCGATGTCGATGTCCGGGTCGGCGATGAGCGCGATCAGCGCGTCGATCACCTCGCCCAGGTTGTGCGGCGGGATGTTGGTGGCCATGCCGACGGCGATGCCGGCGGAGCCGTTGACCAGCAGGTTCGGGAACCGGGTCGGCATGACCGTCGGCTCGTGTTCCTTCTCGTCGTAGTTGGGCTGGAAATCGACGGTGTCCTTGTCGATATCGGCCATCAGTTCGTGCGCCATGCGCGACATGCGCGCCTCGGTGTAGCGCATCGCCGCGGCGGGGTCGCCGTCGACCGAGCCGAAGTTGCCCTGGCCGTCGACCAGCATGTAGCGCAACGAGAACGGCTGCGCCATGCGCACCAGGGTGTCGTACACCGACTGGTCGCCGTGCGGATGGTATTTACCGATCACGTCACCGACGATTCGCGCCGACTTGTAATACGGCTTGTTGCTGTGGGCGCCGAGCTCGTGCATCGCGAACAGCACGCGGCGGTGCACCGGCTTGAGCCCGTCGCGGACGTCTGGGAGCGCGCGGCCCACGATCACGCTCATGGCGTAATCGAGATAGCTGCGACGCATCTCGTCCTCGAGATTGATCGGGATGATTTCCTTGGCGAGCTCAGCCATTGCGACCCTTCAGAATGGTTCGGAAGACTGCCTCCGAACGCTGCGCAAAAGCCCGCGCGCATGTCCCGGCAGAACCTCGGGATTCTATCACATCCGACCAATCCCTGCCCGCCCGATCCCGCCAAAAATCAATGGCTTGCGAGCGCATCGGGCATGCTTTGCGACCGTACCGGACACCCCCGCCATGGCCGACGCTCCTGTAGGAGCAGCTATAGCTGCGATAGCGCGAAGACAGGGAAACGCCTTTCAGCCACGGATTTACGCGGATCAGGCGAATCACACGGATCAGGCCGAGGCAAGCCCGTTGCCAGGGAGCCACTCTGAAACACAAAGCCGGATCGGAGCGGGGTTTGGACACTGGCCTCGGCTCAATCCGCGTGATTCGCCTGATCCGCGTAAATCCGTGGCCAAAAATGCTCTTGGCTTTTTACCTGGGTGCGGTCGCAGCTAGAGCTGCTCCTACACATGGGGCGTCGCGGACGGGATACGAAGACGGCTTGGCGAGCCGCGCGCTCAGTTGCCGAAGAGTGTGCGCATCAAGGCTTCGTCCGGGCGCTCGACGATGCCCTTTTCGGTCACGATGGCATCGATCAGCGCGGCCGGTGTGACATCGAACACCGGGTTCCAGGCCTGCACGCCTTCGGCAACGGTGCGACTGCCGCCCGCGCCCAGCAGTTCGCCCGGGTCGCGCTCCTCGATATCGATCAGATCGCCCGATGCCGTGGCCATGTCGACGGTCGACGACGGTGCCACCACCATGAACTTCACCCCGTGGTGGCGCGCGGAGATCGCCAGCTGGTAGGTGCCGATCTTGTTGGCGACATCGCCGTTGGCGCAGATGCGGTCCGCGCCCACCACGACCCACTGCACCTCGCCGCCCTTCATCAGGTGCGAGGCCGCGGCGTCGGCGATCAGGGTGGCGTCGATGCCGTCGGCCTGCAGCTCCCACACCGTCAGCCGCGCGCCCTGATTCCAGGGCCGGGTCTCGCCGGCGAAAACGCGCCTGACGCGACCCTGGGCAACGCCGGCACGGATCACGCCCAGCGCGGTGCCGAAGCCGGCGGTGGCCAGCGAACCGGTGTTGCAATGGGTGAGCACGCCGCTGCCGGCATCGATCAGCGAGGCGCCCAGCACTCCCATCGCGCGGTTGGCCGCCAGGTCTTCGGTCTCGATGGCGCGCGCCTCGGCCTCGAGCGCAGCGCGCCAATCACTGCCCTCGCCCGCCTGCGCGCGAAACAGCGCGGCGCGCATGCGCGCCAGCGCCCAGGCCAGGTTGACCGCCGTGGGCCGCGCCGCGTTGAGCCGCCGCAGCGCGGGCTCCAGGCGCTCGACCGCCTGCGCGGCAGCATCGGCTTCGATGTCGCGCGAAGCCAGCACCGCGCCCCAGGCCGCGGCGATGCCGATCGCCGGTGCGCCGCGCACCGCGAGCGCATGGATCGCGGCAGCGACGGCGTCGCTGTCGACGCAACTGACGTATTCGGTGGTGAAGGGAAGCTTCCGCTGGTCCAGCAGTTCCAGCGCGTCGCCGGTCCAGCGGATCGGGCGGATACGGTCGTAGCGGGCGTAGTCGATGGTGTCGGTCATGCACCGGATTCTACCGGCGGCCACTTGGATATCCGCAGCCTGTGCAAGCTGTGCATCGCTTCCGCGAAGCGCCATCCGCGAGCCCTGACAGTTATCACTATCCCCAAGTCGCGGCTGTCGAGACAATGCGGTCATGCAAGCGCACCGCAAAACCCTGTCCCTGGCGTCGCTGGCACTGCGCCTGGCCGTGCTCATGGCCGTTCTCCTCGCCTGCTGGCGCATCGGGGTGGCGGAGCTTCCCGGCAGCGCGCCGGAATCGCGCATCGCGCTCGGCGCCGGCCTCTCCTGCACGGCATTGATCACCGTGCTGGTGCTGGCGCACTTCGACCGCCTGCCGCGCGCAGTTCTGGGCCATCACGGAGCAGCGGCCAACGCCCGCGCGTTCCTGCTTGGTGCGGCCCTCTGGCTGGTGCCCGCCCTGGCCGGCATCGGGGTGTGCGTGGCGCTGGGCTGGGCCACCGTGTCGCTGCACGCATCGCCCGCAGAGCTGCTGGTCACTCTTGCGCTGGTGGGCCTGGCCGTGTTCCTGGTGGAAGCTTTCCCCGAAGAACTCGCCGTGCGCGGCTACGCGCAGGGCTTGCTCGGCACCCGGTTCCCGCCATGGGCGGCCCTGCTGCTGCAGACTGCCCTGTTCCTCGGCTTCGCCTGGGCGCTGGGCGCGATGTCGACGCCGTCGCAACAGATGCTGCTGCCCGGGTTCGCGCTGATCCTTGGCTATGCCCGTGCTGTCGGCGGCAGTGTCTGGGTCCCGATGGGCGTGCATGCGGCCTGGATGACCACGACGCAGGCCATGTCGCCGGGCTACGGGCTCGTCGTGGTCGAAGGCCTGCAGGCCGTGCAGTTCATCGCCTTTGCACTGCTGCCCTCGGCCGCGATCGGCAGCGTGCTCGCTGTGCGTGCGCCCGGCTTCTCCTGGACCCGCCAGGCGCATCGGTAACCAGCGCGCGGGGCCGGATCAGGCCTGGGCGAAATCGAACGCAAGCACGTCGGCGATCGCGCCGCTGCCGAGCATCGCCATGAGCAGCCTGTCGATGCCCAGGGCCACGCCCGAACACTCGGGCAAGCCGGCGCCAAGTGCATCAAGAAGGGCTTCGTCAACCGGAGGCAGCGCCGCGCCGCGCAGCGAGCGCACAGCGCGATCACGTTCGAAGCGCGCGCGCTGCTCTGCGGCATCGGTGAGCTCGTGGTAGCCGTTGGCCAGTTCGAGCGGGCCGAGATAGAGCTCGAAGCGTTCGGCGACATCGACGTCGCTGCGGCGCACGACCTTCGCCAGCGCACACTGCGAAGCGGGATAGTCATGCATCGCCAGCAGCTGCCCCGGCGGGAACGCGGGCTGGATGCGATGAGTCATCAGCAGGTCGAGCCAGTCGTCGCGGGTCAGGCCTTCCGGATCGACCTGGCCGGGGAACGCGGCCTGCAGCCGATCGACAGGGGCGGTCAATGGATCAAGGTCAAGCGCCTCCTGGTAGACCTCGCGGAACGAGGCCTTGCGCAGGGTCGCGTCACGGCCGACCAAGGCGAGTGCGGCGCGCACGATCTCCGCGGTTTCGTCGATCAGCGGGTCCAGCGCCCAACCCACGCGGTACCACTCGAGCATGGTGAACTCGGGATTGTGGCGGCCGCCGGCCTCGCCGTCGCGGAACACGCGGCCAAGTTCGTAGCAGTCGCCGATGCCCTCGGCGAGCAGGCGTTTCATCGGGTATTCGGCCGAGGTGCGCAGCCAGCGTGTGCGCGGCGCGCCCCCGGTGCGGCCGCTGAACGCGACGGTGAACGAGTCGATGTTGGGATCGGTATTGCCGGCACGCGACATCACCGGCGTTTCGACTTCGAGTACGCCGTGGGCGTCGAAGAAGTCGCGCACCAGGCGATTGAGCCGCGCGCGCAGGCGCAGTGCCTCGTGGCTCATGCACCCCCTCCGGCGATTGCGAGGCTGAGGATGTCGCGGTCGTCGTCGCGGAAGCCGTGGCGAAGATAGAGCGCCTTCGCGCGCGGGTTGTGGCGGTTCACCTCCAGCCGCGCGACCTCGGCGCCCTGCCCGCGCGCCCAGTCGCAGGCCGCCGCCAGCAGCGCGCCACCCAGGCCGCGGCCGCGGGCAGCCGGCTCCAGGTACAGCTCGTCGACCAGCAGGTGGCGACCGCCCTGCTCGATGCTGAAGCACCAGCCCAGCACGAGATAGCCCACGCGTTCGCCCCCGACCTCGGCGAACAGCGCGGCGCCGAGCGAAGCATCGATCAGCAGCTGTTCGAGTCCACGACGCACGCGCGGCTCGTCGAGCGGGATCCGGTCCTCGGCATAGAAACGGCGCAGCATGCCAAGCAGCTCCGGCAGGTCGTCGCGCCTGACCGGGCGCAGTGCCAACGCCGCTGCGGCCGCCGCGCTCACGAATGTTCTTCCAGGAAAGCCAGCAGCCGCGCCTCGTCCCAGACTTCGACGCCGAGTGCGGTGGCCTTGGCCAGCTTGGAGCCCGCCTCGGCGCCGGCAACCACGAAGCCGGTCTTCTTCGAAACACTGCCCGAGACCTTGGCGCCGAGCGCTTCCAGCTTCGCCTTGGCTTCGTCGCGACCCATGGCGTCGAGCGTACCGGTGATCACCACCGTCACGCCGTCGAGCGGACCGTCGGTCGCCGCCCCACCTTCGGGCAGCGCCGCCAGCAACTCGGCCTGCATCGCCGCGGAAGCGAGCAGCGTGCGTGCGTTGGCCTCGTCGGACAGCCACTTCGCCACCGCGGTGGCGGTCTCGTCGGGCAGCCCGGCGATCACGAAATTGTGCCGCTCCTGGTCGAGCAGCGTCGCGGCGTCCGGGAAGGCATCGGCCAGCTGCTTCGCACGCAGCGGCGTCAGCTTCGGGATGGCGAGGTCCGCCAGCAGTTGGGCCAGCACCAGGCCTTCGCGCAGCTTCGGCGAAGGCGGATGCGCGTCGGTGATGCGCACGCCCGCGGCCAGCAGCGCATCGATCACCGCCTGGTTGCCCGGCTGGTCGAGGAAGTGGCCCAGCGCGCGCGCGACCTCGTCACCGATGTCGGGCACGCGCTTGAACAGCGGCCACGGCGCGCGGCGGATGCGGTCGAGATCACCAAACCACGCGGCCAGCGCCTTGGCCGTGCTCTCGCCGACGTTCTCGATGCCGAGCGCGAACAGGAAGCGCTCCAGCGTGGTTTCGCGGCTGCGGTCGATCGCGGCCACCAGGTTCTCCGCCCACTTGGTCGCGACCTTGCCCGATTTCACCGTCTCCGGCGTGGTGCCGTCGCGCTCGTCGGCGCGGCGCTTCATCTCGACGAAGTCGTCGACGCCCAGGCGATAGAGGTCGGCGACGCTCTTCGTGCAATCGAAGTCCACCAGCGCCTGGATCAACCGTTCGCCCAGGCCTTCGATGTCCATCGCGCGGCGCGAGGCGAAGTGGAACAGGCCCTGCACGCGCTGCGCCGGGCAGACCAGCTCACCGCTGCAGCGCGCCACCACTTCGCCCTCCTCGCGCACGATTTCCGAGCCGCACACCGGGCAGTTTTCCGGCATCCGCCACGGAGTGGTGCCATCCGGCCGACGTTCGGGGATCACCCGCAGCACTTCCGGGATCACGTCGCCGGCGCGGCGCACGATCACCGAATCGCCCACGCGCACATCCAGGCGCGCGACCTGGTCGGCATTGTGCAGGGTTGCGCGGGCGACCATCACGCCGCCCACATGCACGGGTGTCATCAGCACCCAGGGAGTGACCGCGCCGGTGCGCCCGACGTTGACCTCGATCGCCTCGACGATCGTGGCCTCCTCCTGCGCCGGGAACTTGTGCGCGATCGCCCAGCGCGGGGCGCGTGACACGAAGCCGAGGTCGGCCTGCAGCTCGTGGCTGTCGAGCTTGTAGACCACGCCGTCGATGTCGTACGGCAGGTCGTCGCGGGCTTCGCCGATCCGGCGGTAGTAGTCGAGCACGCCGTCGAGGCCGGTCGCGCACTCCACCAGCGGCGACACCGGCAGGCCGAGGCCGCGGAGCCATGCCAGCACGCCGGAGTGGGTCGCCGGGACGCGCGCGCCCAGGACCTCTCCCAGGGAATAGGCGAAGAACGCCAGCGGGCGCTTCGCGGTGATCGAGGGATCGAGCTGCCGCAGCGAGCCGGCCGCGCCGTTGCGCGGATTGGCCAGTGGCTTGGCACCGTGCGCGAGTGCCCAGTCGTTGTAGGCCTTGAAGCCGGCGCGCGGCATGTAGACCTCGCCGCGGACTTCGAGCACCTCTGGAACACCGGGGCTGGTACTGGCGCCGCCGGCTTCGCGCGTGTCCGGGTCGCCAGGATCGCGCAGCCGCAGCGGAATCGCCTTCACCGTGCGCAGGTTGGCGGTCACGTCTTCGCCGGTGTTGCCGTCGCCACGGGTGGCGCCGCGCACGAACAGGCCGTCCTCGTAGCGCAGGCTGATCGCCAGGCCGTCGAACTTGGGCTCGACCGAAAACGCCGGCGCATCCTCGCCTGTCTCGCGCACGATGCGGGCCACGAACTCCGCGACCTCGTCCTTGCTGAAGGCATTGGCCAGCGACAGCATCGGCACCGCATGACGGACTTCGGCGAATTTGCCCGAAGGCAGGCCGCCCACGCGCAGCGTCGGCGAGTCGGGCGTCTGCAGCGATGGGTCGGCAGCCTCAAGCGCAACCAGCTCGAGCATGAAGCGGTCGTACTCGGCATCCGGAAGTGCCGGATCGTCGAGCACGTGGTAGCGGTGGTTGGCGTCGTCGATCAGGCGACGCAGTTCGGCGGCGCGCAGCTGGGCAGTCTGGGGCATGGCCGGATTGTCCCCCGGAAGCTGTATGAGCCGCTACTTGTGGGAGCCGCTATAGCGGCGATCGCAGCTATAGCGGCGATCGCGGCTATAGCCGCTCCCACAATGGTCGATCACGGCCGCAGCTATAGCTGCTCCTACAGGGGGATCCGCGGGGGGGATCGGGCGGACCCGAGCGCTTATTACCAGTCGGGGCTGCGGGTGATCGGGACGTCCTGCTCGCGGTCGTAGGTGCGCAGCTCTTCGCGCAGGTGCGAGATGCGCTGGCGGCCGAGAGCGTTGCGCTGTTCGTCGAGCAGCACACCGTCGAGCAGCTCGGCCATGCGCTCGGCCGTGGGCAGCATCGCGTCCCAGGCGTCGAGCGCCGACATCGGCGCGGGCAAGGTCAGGAAGAAGGCGATCGCAGGCGTTTCCAGCGCCTGGATCTCCGCCATCTCGAAGCTGCCGGGACGGCGGATATTGGCGACGCTGAACACCGGGCCGCGCTCGGGATGACCGGCCACCAGGCGGTGAAACACATTGAGATGGCCATAGGTCAGCCCCGCCTTTTCGGCAGCGACCACGATGTCCGGGCCGCGCAGCACGTGGCCCGCGCGCGCCGCGATGTAGAGGGTGACGATCTTGTCGAAGTCGTCGCTGACGCGCTGGCCGTACTGGCTGACCGTGGCGCCCGCAGTGCCGCCGACAGCGCCGTCGAGCAGGTCCATCTCGGCCTGCATGGCGTCATCGACCGGCGTCTCGCCACCCTCGCCCAGTTCGCGCTCAAGCTGCGCGCCCAGTGTCGGCTCCAAGCGCTCCTCGCGCGCCGCCGGCGTGGACCTGGCCGGCACGCGGCGTCCCTGCGGACTGCGCGGCCTGGTGCCGAAGTACCAGATCGCGCCAAACAGCAGGACGCCCGCGACCAGGATCCCGATCCGCAGCAGCCAAACGTCGCTCATCGTGCTCTCCCTTGTTGGTTCAGGCGGCGCCGACCAGGCGTGCGGCTTCCGCAAGGTCGACCGACACCAGCCGGCTGACGCCGGGCTCGCGCATGGTAACGCCCGAAAGCTGCTTCGCGGCTTCCATCGTCGACTTGTTGTGGGTCACGAACAGGAACTGCACCTTCTCGCTCATCTCGGTGACCAGCGCGCTGAAGCGACCGACGTTTGCCTCGTCCAGCGGCGCGTCGACCTCGTCGAGCAGGCAGAACGGCGCGGGATTGAGCTGGAAGATAGCGAACACCAGCGCGACGGCGGTCATCGCCTTCTCGCCGCCGGACAGCAGCGAGATGTTGGACACGCGCTTGCCCGGCGGCCGCGCCATGATCGCGACGCCGGTGTCGAGCAGGTCCTCACCGGTGAGCTCCAGGTAGGCGTGGCCGCCACCGAACAGACGCGGATAGATCTCCTGCACGCCGGAGTTGACGCGGTCGAAGGTGTCCTTGAAGCGGCCGCGGGTCTCGCGGTCGATCTTGCGGATGGCGTCCTCCAGCGTGTCCAGCGCCGAGGTGAGGTCGGCGTCCTGGCTGTCGAGATACTCCTTGCGCTGGGCGGCTTCGGCATGCTCCTGGATCGCGGCCAGGTTGACCGGCTCCAGGCGGCGGAGCTTGGCGTCGAAGTCGGTGACCATGCGGCCCCAGGCGCCGGCTTCGGCATCGTCGGCCAGGCCCGCGACCACGTCGTCGAGCACGAAGCCAGCCTCCACCACGGCGGCGGTCAGCTGTTCGGCGTGGATCACCAGCGCCTGCTGGTCGAGGCGACGCTGGGCGATGGCCTCGCGCTGGGCGATGGCCTGCTCGTCGCGCTGGTGGCGCACCTGTTCGTTGCCGCGCAGCACGGCGTCGACGGCGTCGAGCGCGGTGCGCGCCTGCGCCAGGACCTGTTCGGCATGGACACGCTGGGCGAGTGCGGCCTGGCGCTGCTGTTCAAGCTCATCGATCGGGGTATCGCCAGTGGCGAGCTGCGCGCTGATCTCATCCAGGCGGCCGTCGAGCTGGCCGCGCTGGCCGCCCATTCGCTGCAGGGCCTGGCGCAGTCCGTTGGCCTGGGTGCGCTGGGTTTCCAGCTGCAGCGCCAGGGCATGGGCCTGTTCGCGCGATTCACGCGCCGCGGTGCGCGCCTGATCGCGGGCGGCGGCCAGGCGCGCGCGCTCGGCCTCGAACTCGCGGCGCACGCCTTCGAGCTCGGCCATGCGCGACACGGCGTCCTCGAGCCGGCCGCGCGCCTCGCGCGCCTGCTCGCCGCCACCGGCGATGGACTCGCCAAGCTGGGCGAGTTCGGCATCGATGCGCTCGATGCGGTTGCGTGCGGCGTCCAGCCGGCCCTGTTGGCCCTGCAGCCGGCCGGCAAGCTCCGACACGCTGCGATGCGCGTGGTAAAGCTGGCGCTGGGTGTCCTCGCGCGCCTGTTCGGCCGCCAGCAGGCGCTCGCGGCCGCTGGCCAGCGCCTCTTCAAGTTCGGCCTCGCGCGCCTGCAGCGTTTCAATGCTTTCGCGCAGGGCCTGGATCTCACGCTCGCGCAGCAGTGCACCCTGGCGCGCCGCGCCCGAGCGCAGCACCCGCAGCCAGCCGGCGCCAAGCCGCTCGCCGTCCGGAGTGATCACCGAGTCGCCGGGCTCCAGCCGCGCCTGCAGCGCGCGCGCCTCGGCCAGTGAATCGGCCACGTGCAGCCGCGACAGCAGCCGGCGGATCGCCAGCGGCCCGCGCACGCGCGCGGCCAGCGAAGTCGGCGCGAACGTAGCCCCGCCTTCATCGGCATGTGCGGACGACACCAGCGCGATGCGGCCATCGCCGAGATCCGCCAATGCGTCGACCAGCGCCTCCGGACTCTCGACCAGCACGCCTTCGATCATCTGTCCCAGCGCGCCCTCGACCGCGTTCTCCCAGCCGGCCTCGACCTCCAGCGCTTCGCCCACGCGGGTGGCGGAATCCAGGCCGTGCTGGCGCAGCCAGGCCATGGCCGCGCCCTGCTCCTGCCCAAGCGCGGCGTTCTGCAGGGTCTCGAGCGAGGACAGCCGGCCGCGGGCTTCCTGCGCCTGCTTGCGGACGTCGGAGATCTCCTGCTGGCTGGCGCGCTGCTGGTCCTGCAGGTCGAGCGCGGCCTGCTTGCGCACGTCCAGGCCTTCGTTGAGGCCTTCCAGCGCGAGCTTCTGCGTCTCGTGTTCTTCGGCAACGCCGGCGAAGGCTTCCGCCAGCGCGTCCAGGTCCAGGCCCGCGCGCTCGGCGGACAGCACGCCGCGGCGGCGGTCGTCGTCGAGCGACTGGCGGTCGAGGTAGTCGACGCGGGTGCGCTCGACATCGGCCGCGCGCGCGGCCTCGGCGGATTCGCGGCTGTGGGCGTCCCAGCGCTCCTGCCAGTCGGCCAGCGCGGCCTCGGCTTCGCGCAGGGCGTCCTGGCGGGCTTCGTCGCTCTCGCGCAGGGCTTCCAGCGCGGGCTCGGCCTCGGCGACCGACTCCTCCAGGATCGCCAGGCGCTCCTCGTCGCCGCTGATGTGCTGCGCCAGCTCGGCGATCGCGTCCTCTGCCTCCTCGCGGGCGCGAAGCAGGCGCTGCGACAGCTCGCGCTGGTGGGCGATCTGCTGCTCGATGCGCGCCAGCGTGCCGCCGACCTCGTAGCCCGCGGCCTGGGCGCGGTTGAGGGCCTCCATGGCCTCCTCGCGCTTCACGCGCCCCTCTTCCAGCTCGCGTTCGGCCTCGCGCTGCTCGGCGATCAGCTGCTGCAGGCGGGTCTCTTCCTGTGACAGCCCCTCGCGCAGACGCGACAGCTTCGCATCCAGCGCCCGGAATTCCAGCGCCTTCCACTCGGCCTCGCGGATCCGGCGTTCGGCCTGGATGGCGGTGTACTGCTCGGCCTGCCGCGCCTGCCGCGCGAGATGACCCAGCTGCTTGCCGACTTCCTCGCGCAGGTCATTGAGACGATCGAGGTTTTCGCGGGTATGGCGGATTCGGGTCTCGGTTTCCTTGCGCCGCTCCTTGTACTTGGAAATGCCGGCGGCCTCCTCCAGGTACACGCGCAGGTCCTCGGGCCGGGCCTCGATGATCTGGCTGATCATCCCCTGCTCGATGATCGAATAGCTGCGTGGCCCCAGGCCCGTGCCCAGGAACAGGTCGGTGATGTCGCGCCGGCGGCACTTGGCGCCGTTGAGGTAGTAGTTGCTCTGGCCATCGCGCGAGACCAGGCGCTTGACCGAGATCTCGTTGAAGGCCGCGAACTCGCCGGTGATGGTGTGGTCGCTGTTGTCGAAGATCAGCTCGACGGTGGCCTGCGAGACCGGCTTGCGCGAGGTCGAGCCGGAGAAGATCACGTCGGTCAGCGAGTCGCCCCGCAGACGGCTGGCCGAACTCTCGCCCATCACCCAGCGCACGGCGTCGATGATGTTCGACTTGCCGCAGCCGTTGGGGCCCACCACGCCGGTCATGTTGGTCGGCAGGTGGAGCGTGGTCGGATCGACGAATGACTTGAAGCCGGAGAGCTTGATCGTGGACAGGCGCATGCGGCGGTCGGTTGCCTCGGCGGCACACGGGCGGGCCGTGGCGGCGGTCGGTTTCGGGGAAATGCAGCGGGAATGCGGCCCGGAGGCAGCAGCACCGCAGTATAGCGGCACCCGGCTGGGCCGGATGCCGCTACCCCCAAGCCTCAGAAGACGACGTACAGGCTGACCCCGGCGAACGCCTGCAGTCCGGTGACACGGATGTAGTGGAGGCCCGGCTCCGCCGCCTGGATGCGCAGGCCACGGCCGCTGGTCGAACCATCGGCGGCGCCATCCTCCGGCACCGCCTGGTGGCGGGACTCGATGCGCAGCTGACCACTGCCACCACCACCGCCCCTGAGCACCGTCATGTTGCGCACGCCGGCCGGCACCCGGACGGCGAACAGGAACGAATCGCCTTCCGCACCGGACAGGCCCCGCACCGTTTCCCCGGCGCGCAGCAGCCGGGCATCCGGACCCAGCACGTGGACGCCGGTGTCGCCGCCCAGGGCCAGGAGGCGCTGGTCTCCGGTGGCCAGCAGGCGCTGCGGCGCGGCACCACCCAAGGACGTCAGCTTCCGCAGCTCCGGGCTGGTGGGATCGCTGACGTCAAGCTCGTGCAGGCCTTCCGCGTCCGCGAACCACACCAGTTCGCCGGCCTGGGCCACGCGGGTGTAGTCCCCCAAGCCGCTGCCCGGGGAGTAGCGCCCGATCACCTCGGGCGCCGCCGGATTGGCGATGTCGACCACACGCAGGCCCTCTCCGCAGGCCAGGTAGGCCAGGTCCATGGCCTCGTCGACGGCGAGATCGAAGGCTGCGCCGCAGCCGTCGTCGACGTGGGCAAGCTGCCGCGGCGCCCCGCTGCCGGACACGTCGAAGACGATCATGCCGCCCGGGTATCCGGATTCGATTTGCGCGCCCTGGGCCATGTAGAGGTAGCCATTGCCGGCATGCAGGCGGTACGGCTGGTTGGCGAGCGGGATCTCCGACAGCAGCGCCGGCGCGCCGGGCTTCGCGATGTCGACCGTCGCCAGCCCGCCTTCATTGGTCCAGCGGCCGACCCAGGCACGGGTTCCTTCGATGGCGATGGTCGCGGCGAACTGGTACGGAAGCCGCGAGACCTCCTTCGGCCCACCCTGCGCGCCGAGATCCACCGCCACCAGCCCGTAGCCCCAGGCCGCCATCCAGGCGATGTCGCCCGCCATGGCCATCTGTTCGAAGCTGCGGCCCTCCAGCAGTTTCGGCAGGCCGGCCTCCACGCGCGCCAGCGGCGCCAGCGTATCCGGGTCGTTAACCGTCAGGCCGTAGTTCGCCTGCAGCAGCACCGTCTTTCCGTCATGGATCGCGGCGTCCACGGCGCGGACGCCGCCGGGGAGCCAGCCGGTGGCCACCAGCTGCGGCTTGCCGGGCTGGCCGACGTCCAGCGCATGCATGAGATCGGTGCCGGTCTGCAGCAACATGCCCTGTTCGCCCAGCGGCACGGCCCGCCTGCCGGCGAAGGCATCGATCGTGGACTGTGCCACCGCCTGCGGCGCGTCCGGGTCGGCCACGTTCCAGATCCCCATCCCGGGCCCGTAGCCGAAGCTGTAGACATGGTCGCCCAGGCGGGCGCCGGCGGTGGCGGCGGGAATCTCGATCGAGCCACGCTGGGCCATGCCCGCGGCCGTGTCGAAGACCGACAGGTTGTTGCCGATGCCGACCGCGGTCTCCGGGCCGCTGACGACCCGGAATGTGTCGAGGCCGTCCAGGCCGTGGCTCGACGCCACCACCGGGGCTCCAGGCGCGGACACGTCGTACAGGGTGTAGACCGTATTGCCCAACCAGCCACGACCGCTGGCGTGGATGGTGTTGCCGTGGACCGCCAGGTCCGTGAACTGGGCCGGGAGGCTGCCCACGGCGCTGGCCGCGAAGACCGGCGCCTCCGGATCGTCGAGCTTGCCGACCAGCAGCCCGTGGCCATCGTCGAACAGATAGAGATGGTCGTTGGCCGTGGTCAGGCCGAGGGCGCGCAGCGTGCGATCGCTATCGAGGTAGGCCTCGTCATCGCGCACCAGGCGCGGGACCCGCGGGTCGGCCAGTGACCAGGTGGCGACGCCGCTGCGACCGTTGTCGCCGCGCCAGCTGGCGTAAAGGTGGTCGCCGACGCGCACCAAGCCGTTGATGGGGCCACCCACGGCGTCCGAGGTCTCCAGCCGCACCGGTCGATCAGGTCGGGCGTAGTTCCAGGTCGCGATCACGCGGCCGGTCGGGACGTAGGCAAGCTCGCCGGAAACGACCGGGGCAGCCGCGATCCCGCCGCCGCGCAGCAGGTTGAGCCTGAGCGGCTCGGCGGCTTCGACGCCCGCGGCGAGGGTGCAGGCCATGGCAGCCGCAAGCGCGGCAGTGAGAAACGGATTCGGCTTCACGTACGGATCCTCTGTCTTGCTGGGGTGGATCACCGACCTTGGGACCCGACCTGCTGCCGGACACTCCAGACGCATGACTGTTACATGATCATTGCGCTTGAAATCAGACACTTGCGGGCGAACTCCACCGTCATCCGGCGATCGCGGCAGCGACCCGCACCTGCAGCTCCGCCAGCGACGGGACGGCGGGCGCCCAGATCGCCACGCGCCCCGCGAGCGCCGCGGCCTCGGCCTGCCGCTCCTGCTTCAGCAGCCAGTCGGCGTAGGCGAGCACGACGTCGGCGATGTCGGACGGCACGCCCTCGCGCTCGGCCAGTGACAGGGCGTCGGCAAATGCGGCGTCCACCTCGGCTGCTGGCCGTCCCGCCTGCTGCACGCCCAGTGCGCGCCGCAGCCGGTCGGGCACGAACGCCCCCAGATCGGCCTCCGCCGCCATGCGCACCGGCCGATCGAGGCGCAGCGCGGCCTGCTCGCGGCGCAGCAGCAGCCAGGCGCGGGCCTCCGGATGCACGCCGACGGGAACGGCGGCGAGGGCCGCATCAGCCAACGCAAGGGCCTCGTCCGGCCGTTCGCGGTCGAGGGCCAGCGCAACCTCGTGCCGCGCCGCCTCGAGCTGCAGCGTGAGACCGGGGCCTGGCGGGCCACGGCTCGCGAGGATGTCCGCCGCCTCGTCCAGCCGGCCGGCGACCCGCAGCGCCCCGGCCCGCGCCTGCAGCAGCGCCCGCGCCTGCGCCGGGTCGGCGACGCGGTCGCGCAGCGCCAGGCCGCGCCCGCTTGCCGCCAGCGCCTGCTCCACCCGCAGCAGGCCGAGTTCGGCGTCGGTGCGCGCTGCCAGCACGGTCGCCAGTTCGTTCACCGCCCCCATTGCCGAAAACGCCTGTTCGGCTTCGTCCAGGAAGGCCAGGGCCTGGGCCGGCCGGCCGCGATCGGCTTCGAGGATGCCCATGTTGGCGTCGACCCTCGCGACCGCCAGGGCATCGCCGGTCCGCTGCAGCGTCACTCGGGCACGGCCGAAGTCGGCCAGGGCCGCGTCGAAGCGTTCGTCCATCGCGTACACCACCGCGCGCCCGCTGAGGGCCTGGCCGAGCTCGGCCGGGTACTCCGCGGCCAGCGCGATCGCGGTGTCATACGCCGCCTCCGCCTCGTCAAGCCGCTCCAGGCGCAGCAGCATCGCGCCGCGCGCGTTGAACACCTGCGCGCGGAACACCGGATCGGGCACGGCATCCTCTTCCAGCAGGCGCTCCAGGCGCGCCAGGCCCCGCGCGTGTTCGCCGGCGCGGAAATCCACCCGCGCCAGCTGGTACTGCAGCCGCGGCTGTGCGCGCTGCAGCTCGGGCGCGGCAAGCAGGATGCCGCGTGCGGCCTCGAGCTCGTTGGCCAGCATCGCCGCTCGCGCACGCTGCAGGCGCTCGGCCAGGTCCGTGGCCTCGGCATCCGCCAGCGCCGTTCCGCCGAGCCTCGGGGCCAAGCGATCGACCGCCAGGCGCGCGGCTTCGAGCAGGTCGCCGGCCTCTCCGGCCGCGGCGTGGGTCATGCCCCCGCCGTCCCCTGCAGTCAGGCGGACACGCCACGCCGCGCCGTTCCGCGCCACCGCGCTTTCCACCCGCCAGCCGCGTCCCAGCATGGCGCGGAACTGGGCGGGCCCGTCGCCCCCCTCGCGTGCGTCCGCCGCCAGCGCCGACTCACTCGACAGCACCACGAGGCCGCTGCGCCGCAGCCGGTCGCCGAGGTAGTCCATCAGGCCAAGCCGCACCCAGGCGACATCGTCGCCGTCCTCCACGCGGGTCGGCAGCACCAGCAGCGCGTCCTGCACCGGCACCGTCGCCCCACTGCCGGCGACAACCGCGTCCAGCGGTCCTGCATGAGGTCGCTGGCGCGTCGCCCACCATGCCGTGGCCGCGAAGACCGCCAACAGGAGGAGCGCGAACGATCCGACAGCCGACCGTTGGCGTAGCCGGCCGGGCCGGCCGGAATCGCCCGGGCGGGGCGGGTCCGGCGGCGGAGGTCGAGGGGGCGGCTCCATGCTGGCCGGAACGGGAACGGGAACGGGAACGGGAACGGGAACGGGGGCCGGTGTCGGCGTGCCCTGTTCGACGTCCACCTGCATCATCCAGCGGAAACCGTAGCGCGGCACCGTGCGCACGGTGTGCTGGGACTGGCCGTCGTCGCCGACCGCCCGCCGCGTGCGCACCATCACCTGCCCGAGCTGGGCATCGGACACGTCGGCGCGGCGGAACGCCGCCCGCACCAGTTCGTCGCGCGACACCGCGCGGTCGCGGTGGGCGATGAGGCACAGCAGGCACTCGTACACGCGCGCCTGCAGCACCACCGGCTCTCCGTCGCGCCGAAGTTCGCGCGTGGCCGTGTCCAGCAAGTGGCGCCCGAAGCGGTAGCGCGGGCTCATGGGTTCGATCGGATCTGCACGCTGCGATGATCGCCGATTCGACGCCCCTTGGCCGGATCCCGGCGCAGTACCCGGCATCGTCACGGGCAACTCACCGATGCAGGCTTGGCCGTCGCGCCGATATGCAGGGTGGGCACGAGGCGGGAGGCTGGCCTGCCTTTCCCGAGGATGGACCATACCGATGACCACGGCTCCGGCACTTGGAACAGGCGTGTTCCTTCGCGGCGCGCTCGCCTGCGCATGCATGTCCGCGCCGGCCTTCGCCCCCACGGCCATTCACGCGCAGCCAGCCGATCTCATGCACGCCGCGCCCGCGGTGCTTGCGCCCGGCGCGATACCTGCCGGGCCCATTGCGGACTACTGGCTGAGCGAAAAGCTCGACGGCGTCCGCGGGCGCTGGGACGGTCGGCGGCTGTGGACGCGCGGTGGCCTGCCGGTGGACGCGCCGCCCTGGTTCACCGCGGGCTGGCCAGAGGAGCCGATGGACGGCGAACTGTGGCTGGGCCGCGGCCGCTTCGAGGAGGCCAGCAGCCTGGTACGCAATCCGCCGGCCGATGACGCGCCGTGGCGCGCGATGCGCTTCCTCGTGTTCGACCTCCCGGCCCACGCCGGTCCCTTCGAGCAGCGGGTCCAGGCCATGCGCGCGCTCGCCGGCCCGGACACTCCCCCTTGGCTGCGGCCGGTGGCGCAGTCAAGGGTCGCTGACGACAAGCAGCTGCAGGCCCGCCTGCGCGCAGTGGTCGACGCCGGCGGCGAGGGCCTGATGCTGCAGCACCGCGATGTCCACTACATGCCCGGCCGCAGCGACGGCCTGCTGAAGCTCAAGCCGCACGACGATGCCGAAGCGCGCGTGGTCGCGCATCTGCCAGGTCGCGGCAAGTACGCCGGCATGGTCGGTGCCCTGCTGGTGGAGCGCGAAGACGGCGCGCGTTTCCGCCTCGGCAGTGGCCTCAGCGACGCCGAGCGCGACGCGCCGCCGCCGCTCGGCAGCCTGGTGACCTATCGCTACAACGGCCTGACCATCAATGGATTGCCGCGCTTCGCACGCTTCATGCGGCTGCGCGAGCCGCCGTCCGATGCCGGCCCCGGATCCGGATCCGGCCCTGGACCTGGCACTGGACCCGGCAACTGAAGGTTCACACGCCGCCCTGGCCCCGATCCCGTTGGAGCGGCGCACCCCGACTCTGTGGGAGCGGCTATAGCCGCGATCGGCGACAGCGCCGGGCCAGTTTGTTGCGGCGTGAGCCTCCGTTGCGGTCCGCGCCGCCCGTCCCGCGCACAGGGGGTGTGCTCCCCCGGCCTGTCCGCGTCCTGCTCCCAAGGCCGGCCGCCGGCCATCCATGGCCGGCTGTACGCACACCCCCTGTGCACGGGACGGGTTCCGGCCATCTTCGGCTTCGGGACGACGATCAAAAGCGGTCGCGCTTGCGCGGCAGCGGCGGCCACCCTGCATCCGGCAGCCGACAGCGTGACGACCTGTGGTGCGATGCCTGCTGACGGGAAGTCAAGGAGGAGGCTCCGGCCGAAGGCCGGAGCCGGAGGACATGAGCGGCAGCAGGCATCGTGCCGCAGTGCCGCCAAACATCAGGCTTCCTGGTTTCCTGGTTTCCCGGCAGCCTGCACCAAGGCAGCGTACGAGCGCCGCGGCAACCGGCCTGACGCTGTCGCCGATCGCGGCTATAGCCGCTCCCACAGGCACAGGGTTGGGATGCGCCGCTAGGCCCAAGCTGGCGGTGCGGCTCTCTCCCACTCTGTCGGGAAAAGACCCATTCAAAGATGTTGGGACTGCCCCATCGGGTCCAATCGGCGCCCATCGTCGATATCAAAAAAATGCAGACGGGGGACTGCGACCCGAAGCGACAGCAACTCCCCCGGACGCGGCAGGTCGCCGGGCGGCAGCCGCGCCACCAGCGCATGCCCGCCCAGCTCCAGGTTCACGAACACCTCGCTGCCCACCGGCTCGACCACTTCCACCAGCGCTTCGAAATTGGCGTCGCCTCCCCCAACGGCTTCCACGCCGGCCGGGGCGTCCGCACGCAGCAGGTGCTCGGGCCGCAGGCCCATGTCCAGTTCGCGGCCCTCCCAATCGCCGGGCACCCGCAGCCCGGGCAGCGGCACGCGCAGATCGCCATCGGCCACCAGCGCGGGCGCGCCGTCAACCGACACCAGGCGGCCGCGAATCACGTTCATCGCCGGACTGCCCAGGAATGTGGCCACGAACAGGTTCGCCGGCCGCTCGTACAGGGCCATCGGCGTGTCGACCTGCTGGATGCGGCCGCCGTCGAGCACCACGATGCGCTGGCCCAGGGTCATCGCCTCCACCTGGTCATGGGTGACGTAGACCATGGTGGTGCCGAGGCTGCGGTGCAGCCGCGCGATCTCCACCCGCATCGCCGCGCGCAGGCGGGCGTCGAGGTTGGACAGCGGCTCGTCGAGCAGGAACACCTGCGGCTGCCGGACCAGTGCGCGCCCGAGTGCCACGCGCTGGCGCTGGCCGCCCGAAAGCGCCGCCGGCTTGCGCTCCAGCATGTCCTCCAGCCCCAGCGTCTTCGCCGCGCCCGCAACCCGCTCCGCGATCGCCGCCTTGTCCATGCCGCGCAGCTTCAGGCCGAAGGCCAGGTTCCCGGCCACGCTCATATGCGGGTACAGGGCGTAGTTCTGGAACACCATGGCGATGTCGCGGTCGCGCGGCGCAACGTCGTTCACCACCCGCTCGCCGATCGAGATCGTGCCGCCGTCGACCGTCTCCAGGCCAGCGATCATCCGCAGCAGGGTCGACTTGCCGCAGCCCGACGGTCCAACCAGCACAAGGAGCTCGCCGTCGCCGGCTTCAAAGCAGGCGTCGTGGACGGCGATGAAGCCGTCGGGGTAGACCTTGCGGACGTGTTCGAGCCTGACCTGCGCCATCGTCACTCCGGGTGTCCCCGTCGTGCGGCTGCGGGGGCTGTGCGTTATCCTCGCAATGTAACCGTTTTCAACGCATTCCTGCGCGCCGATCAGCCCACAGAGCCCCTGCCCCATGTCCGATTCCACTGCTGCAAGAGACCTCGTTTTCCCCGAGGGCTTCCTCTGGGGTGCCGCCACCGCGGCCCACCAGATCGAGGGTTCGCCGCTGGCCGACGGCGCCGGCCCCAGCATCTGGACGCGTTTCGCGCACACGCCGGGCATGACCCTCAACGGTGATACCGGCGACGTCGCCTGCGACCATTACAAGCGCTGGAAGGACGACGTCGCGCTGATGCGCGAGCTCGGGCTGAAGGCCTACCGCTTCAGCGTGTCCTGGTCGCGCATCCATCCCGAGGGCACCGGCCGCGTCAACCAGAAGGGCCTGGACTTCTATTCTCGCCTGGTCGACGAACTTCTGGCCAACGACATCGAACCGCTGGCCACGCTGTTCCACTGGGACCTGCCCGCGGCGCTCGATGACCGCGGCGGCTGGCTCAACCGCGACTGCGCGGACTGGTTCGCCGACTACGGCAGCACCCTCTACCGCGCGCTCGACGGCCGGGTGAAGAAGTGGGCCACGATCAACGAACCCTGGGTGGTGACCGACGGCGGCTACCTGCACGGCGCGTTGGCGCCTGGCCACCGCAGCCGCTACGAGGCGCCGATCGCCGCGCACAACCTGATGCGCGCGCACGGCGCCGCGGTGCGGGCCTATCGCGCCGAAGGCAAGCATGAGATCGGCCTGGTGGTGAACATCGAGCCGAAATACCCAGCCAGCGATTCGGCTGAAGACGCCGCCGCCGTGCGCCGAGCGCATGCCTACATGAACGAGCAGTTCCTGCATCCCGCCCTGCTCGGCCACTACCCGCCGGAGCTTGCGGAGATCTTCGGCGACGCCTGGCCGGACTGGCCGGCGGAGGACTTCGAACTGATCCGGCAGCCGCTGGATTTCGTCGGCATCAACTACTACACCCGCAGCGTGACCGCCGCCGGCGACAGCTATCCGCTGAAGACCGCCGTGGTGCGCCAGCCGCTGGGCACCTATACCGAAACCGGCTGGGAAGTGTTCCCGCAGGGCCTGACCGACCTGCTGCTGTGGTTCAAGCGGACCTACGGCGACCTGCCGGTCTACATCACCGAAAACGGCGCCGCCTTCTTCGACCAGACGGTGGCCGAAGGCGGGCGCATACGCGATCCGCTGCGCATCGATTACCTGCGCAAGCACATCACCGCGATCCACGACGCGATCGACGCCGGTGTCGACGTGCGCGGCTACATGGCGTGGTCGCTGCTGGACAACCTGGAGTGGTCGCTCGGATACTCGAAGCGCTTCGGCATCGTGCATGTGAACTACGGCACGCAGGAGCGCACGCCCAAGGACAGTGCGCGCTGGTATTCCGACGTGATCGCCAGCAACGGACGCACGCTCTCCGACCCGCTTCCCTACTAGAGGCCCCTGGCGCCCGGCATGCATGCATTTCCCAGCCAGCGCCAAGGAGCCGCGGGATGAGCGCCACCGGCGCCAACGGAGGCGTCCAGCTGCGCGCCGGAGTCGAATTCCAGGCGTTCCAGGACAGCACGCAGTGGGCCTGGGCGGCGGCCGTGACCCTGGCGGCGGCCCTGCGCCGCAGCCTGGAATCCGAAAGCCGGACGCGGCTGCTGCTGTCCGGCGGCCGCACGCCGGGACCGGTCTACGCCGCGCTCGCCCGCGCGCCGCTGGACTGGGACCGGGTCGATGTCGCCCTGGTCGATGAACGCTGGCTGCTGCCCGACGACCCCGACAGCAACGCGCGCCTGGTCCGGGAGTCGCTGCTCGCCGATCATGCCGAGGCCGCGCGCTTCGAGTCGATCACCCGGCCCGGGCGAAGCATCGAGGAAGCGGTGACCATCGCGAACATGCATGCCGCGCATCCGGCCGGCATCGTCGTGCTGGGCATGGGCGAGGACGGCCACGCCGGCTCGCTGTTCCCGAACATGACCGGGCTGGCCGACGCCCTCGCCTCGCCCCGGCCCTACGTTGCCGTCGATGCCACCGGCTGCCCCGGCGCCGGACCGTGGACGCGCCGGGTGAGCCTGACGCCCACCGGCCTGGCGCCGGCGCACACGCGGCTGCTGCTGATCCGCGGTGCGCGCAAGCGCGAGCTCCTCGACCGCGTGCTGGACGGCGACGACCCGATGGAGTTCCCGGTGCGCATGGCCTTCCTCACGCCCGGGGCGCCGCTGCGGATCCTCTGGTGCCCGTGAACCGGGCAATGGCGGACCGCCTCAACGCCCGCTTTCCGCGCCCCTGATCTCGACCCGCGCCGGGGCGTCCATGATGCGCAGCTCTCCGGCCTCCCACGCGGCCGGACGGCCATCGATGGTAGTGGCGCCTGGCGCACCATAGGCCCACGGCCACGGCAACACCAGGCCGCCCGGCGGCAAGTCGAGTCCGTCCGCAAGCTCCAGCACCAGCACGTCCCCCGTGCGGCGCAGCGAATAGTCGAGCGTGCCCTGCGGCGTGCGCAGGCCGCGCACGCCGATCCCCTGGTCGAGCCAGTCAGCGGGCACGCCGGCGGCAAGCACCAGGCTGTCGTCCGCCTCGCGTGCATACGCGAACATGTCCAGCGCCGAGCGCACGAAGTCCGAGGCCACCCAGGCGTGCGGCAGGTCGCCGAGGAAGAACGGCGTGCGCGGCGTCGGCGTCACCACTTCGGCCCACTGGTTCCAGGCCGGCGGCGCGCGGTCGTCGAGGAACCATTGCGCCGCCTCCCAGGCGCACCTACGCCAGCCCAGGCGCACGAAGGCGCCGACGTTGCGCCATTCGTATGGCGTGTAGTCCTTCCATTCGCGTTCACCGTCGCGGCGCTGGGCGAACTCGCGCCAGTAGCGCTCGAAGGTGTTGCGCACGCGGTCGGCCGGCAGCTTGGCGAGTTCGCCGCCGGGCGCCAGCGCGATGGTGGTCGAGGTGGCGTCGAAATCGCCAAGCTCGGCCGCGCCGGGCAGGAAGTCGATGCCATGGCGGGCGGCGGCCGCATCCAGCGAAGCCAACAGGTCGGCGCGGAAGCGGTCGCGCGATGCGGCCATGCGCGCGGCATCGGCATCCTTGCCGAGCGCCTCGGCCACCTGCACCGCGTCCTTGTAGCCGCGCAGCGCCCAGAAGTTGTCCCAGTACGAGTGCATCGGCTTGGCCGAATACCCCTCGTGGCTGATCGAGGCAGGCATCATTCCGTAGAAGGCGACGTCGAGGGCGCGGTTGGCTTCGGTGCGCTCGCTCAGGGCCAGCACCTCCATGTATTCGTAGGCGGCCAGCACGTGCGGCCACATGTGCTCGAGGAAGGCGTCGTCGCCGGTATAACGCCAGTACTCGGCAATGTTGAAGATCAGCTCGCCATGGCTGTCGTTCTCCGGCACCGGGTCGCTGCCGCGGTCATCGACGCAGCAGGGCACCTTGCCGTTGTCGAACTGGAACGGCGCGTACCAGTCCACGTAGTCGCGCACGGTGTCGGCGCGTCCCAGCCGCAGCAGCCCTTCGGAAATCATCGCGCCGTCGCGGATCCAGCTGCGCGAGTACGAGCGCGTTCCAGGCTGCAGGCGCGGACCGACGCGAGAAACGAGCATGTGCGCGAGCGCGGTGCGCAGGCTGTCGGCCAGCGCCCGGCCCTGCGGCGGCAGGTCCAGCTGCACCTGGTCGAGCTTGCCGCGCCACTCCGCCGCGACCCGGTGCTGCAGCTCTTCCGCATCCCACCAGCGCCGCGCCGGGCCGCTGCCGCCGGTCATCGGCACCATCACGTCGACGCTGCCGACTTCGCCCGGTCCCAGTTTCATGCGGTAGACGAGGGCCGCCGAGGCCAGGCCGGCGGGATCGTCGACCACCCGCGTGGTCGAGGGCAGCTTGCCGGCGGCGAGGTGCTGCACGGCGTCGCCGGCGTCGAATGCCGAAGCGAAGGAGACCGCGGGCACCTGCTTGGCGAACACCCGCGGCACGCCGGCCACCGACACCATGCCGCCGTCGACCGCAATGCGGGTGATCGGGCTGACGCCGCCCAGGGTGTTGAGGAACTGGGCCGGCGGATTCACCTGCAGCGGTCGCGTGGCGAGCGCCAGCTGCAGTTCCTGCGCACGTCCCGTGGTGTTGGCCAGGTGGTAGCGCAGCACCAGCTGCGAGCGCGCCGCGTCGCCCGCGGCGAACGCGGTGACCCGCAGCGAGAAGCCATCGTGCCGCCAGTCCACGCTCGGGATCGGCAGGTAGCCGTCCTGCAGCGACTGCCGCGGCGTGGCGTCGGCCCAGGACACCAGGCGGCCGTCGGCGATCACGAAGGGCTCGATGCTGAAGCCGCCGCGGGCCACTTCGACCGCGCCATCCTCACCGATCAGGCCCTGCTGCAGGCCGCCGTCGAGGCCAAGGATGGTCCAGTACGGCTGCTCGCCGCTGAAGCCGCGCGGATAGCGGCCGCGCGGCAGGTCTGCGGCAACGGCGCGCACGAAGTCGTTCGGGTGGGCGCTGAAGTCCAGTGGTTTCACCGTGGTTTCGGCCAGCGCGAAGTCCGGTCCAACGCCGGCCAGGAGGTCCAGCGCGACATAGCGCGCTTCGGACTCCGGCAGCGCGATCCAGTCCCGGCCGCCGTCACCACCGGACACTTCGCGCACGTCGGCCCAGGCGATGCCGTCCGCGGACAGCTGGATGCGGTAGCGCGAGGCCTGTGCCGCGGGCAACCAGTCGAGCACCAGGCCGCCGAACTCGCGGACGCTGCCGAGGTCGAGCACCAGGCGCTGCCCGCCGGTGGCCGTCGGCGCGCGCCAGGCGCTGGCGGGATCGCCGTCGACAATGGCAGCGGCGTCTCCCGCGATGCCGAGCGCAGTCGCGGCCAGGCGGCTGTCGTCGGCCGGCGCCAGCTCGCTGAAGACGAGTTCGTCGAAACACACCGAGCCGCGGCCGCCGACGCGGTTGTAGACCACGAACTCCAGCTTCGCGCTGGCGCGCAGCACGGGATCCGGATCCGGTCCCCAGGCTTTCACAATGTGCCGCGCCTTGTAGTGCACCGGCGTCCAGCGTGGCGGCGGTTCCTGGTCTATGCGGTTCACCCACCACACGTTGTCGCCACTGGCGTCGACCAGCTTGAACTGCAGGTCGTTGGCGGGCGCCTCACCGCGCAGGCGCAGGTCGAAGCGGTAATTGCCAGGGTACTCGAGCGGCAGCGCGCGCTGGATGCCGGCGTGGCCGGAGACGCCGTTGAAGTCGTAGTCAAGGCACAGGGCACGACCCTCTTCGCCATCGATGGCGCGAATCTCCGCGCCGACCTGGTCGGATGCCACCACGCTCCACGCACGCGGATCGTCGAAGCCGTCGAGCAGGCGCGTGGTCAACGCTTCCTGGGCGAACGCCGGCATCGCCATGGACCAGCCTGCCAACGCCGCCAGCGCCAGCAGCACTGCTCCGACCCGGCCCCGGGGCCACCGGTTTCCGCTCCGCACACCCATCGCGCACATCCTCCTCAACCCTTTACGCTGCCCATGAGCAGCCCCTGCATGTACCAGCGCTGCAGTCCCAGGAACAGCAACAGCACCGGCAGCACGGTGACCACCGCGCCGGCCATCATCATCTCGACGTCCATGATGTGCTCGCGCGACAGCGCCGCAAGCGCGACCGGCAGCGTGTACTGCTGCTGTTCGGCCAGCACGATCAGCGGCCACATGAAGTCGTTCCACGCCGCCATGAAGGTGAAGATCGCAAGCGTCACCAGCACCGGCTTCAGCATCGGCAGGACCACCTGCACGAAGATGCGCAGCTCGCCGGCGCCGTCGATGCGCGCGGCTTCCAGAAGCGCGTCGGGGATCGAGCGCGCGTACTGGCGCACGAGGAAGATCCCGAACACGCCGGCCAGCGCCGGCACCACCACGCCGCCCAGGCTGTTCACCAGGCCGAGCTGCTTCATCAGCAGGAACAGCGGCAGCATCGCCACCTGCGCCGGTACCACCAGCGCCGCCAGCAGGACCTGGAACAGGCGCTCGCGGCCGCGGAAGCGGAGCTTGGCAAATGCGTAACCTGCAGCGGTGTTCACAACCAGCGAGCCGAGCGTGATCGCCAGCGACACCAGCAGGCTGTTGGCGAATGCGCGGCCGAAGCCGGTGCGCGCGAAAAGCTCGCGGTAGTTGTCCAGCGTGGTCGCGGCGGGCAGCAGCGGCGGCGGGAAGCGGCTGGCTTCGCCCGTCGGCATGAACGACACCGAGACCATCCACGCCAGCGGCGCCAGCGCCAGCAGCGCGAGCAGCAGCAGCGCGCCATTGACCAGCAGCGTGTCCAGGCGCCTGCCGCCGACCGGCCGGCTCACACCAGGTCCCGCCTGCGCCCGGCGCGCAGCAGCAGCGTGGTCACGCCCAGGATCACCAGGAACAGCATGAATGCCACCGCAGAGGCGCGCCCGAGGTTCCACCATTTGAAGCCTTCCTCGAACATCAAATACAGCACGCTCACCGTCGACTGCAGCGGGTCGCCGCGCGTCATCACATAGGGCTCGGCGAAGAGCTGGAAGTAGCCTGACACCGTGATCACCGCCACCACCAGCAGCACCGGCCCCAGCGATGGCAGCGTGATGTGCACCAGCTGCCGCCAGGCGGAAGCGCCGTCGATGCGCGCGGCTTCGTAAAGCTCGCGCGGGATCGCCTGCAGGCCGGCGAGCAGGATCACCATGTTGTAGCCGAAGTTCTTCCAGACCGCGAAGCCGATGATGGTTGGCATCGCCCACAGCGGGTCGCCCAGCCAGTCGACCGGACTGATGCCGATGTGCCCCAGCGCCCAGTTCACCAGGCCGTAGCTGGTGTGGAACAGGTAGCGCCAGATCACCGCGACCGCGACCAGGGTGGTCACCACCGGCGCGAACAGCGCGGTGCGGAAGAAGGGCCTGGCGCGCGCAAGCTGCGAGTCGAGCAGCAGCGCCGCCGCCAGCGACACCGCGATCGACAGCGGCACGCCGACCACCACGAAATACGTGGTGTTCCACAATGCCTTCCAGAAGATCGGCGTGCGCAGCAGGTCGATGTAGTTGTCGAGCGCGACGAAGCGCAGGTTTGCCGGATCGGCAAGCGCGTAGAGGTCGAAGTCGGTCAGGCTCAGCAGCAGCGCCGAGGCCACCGGCAGCGCGAAAAACAGGCCCAGCACCAGCAGCGCCGGCGCCACGAAGATCCAGCCGGCGGCATCAGCGCGCATCGGCATCCTCCTGCGCCAGGATCCAGCGGCGCTTGGCAAGGATGGCGTCGACGCGGGCATCCAGTTCGAGCACGGCCTGGTCCTGCGCCAACCCGCCGCGCACCACGCGTTCGGTCACCAGGCGCATCTCCTGGGCGATCCGCTCCCACTCCAGCACCTTGGGCGTGGGCCGCACGCGCTCCAGCTGGTCGCGGAACGCGGCGGCGAAGGGGTCATTGGCCAGATCCGGATGCTCCCAGGTGCTGCGACGCGGCGGCAGGTTGCCGCTCATGGCATGGAACCTGCGCTGCACGCAGGGCCGCGAGAGGTATTCAACGAGCTTCCAGGCCGCGTCCGCATGCGCACCGCCACGCGGCAGCACCAGGCTGGTGCCACCCGCGATCCCTGCACCCGGACCGTCGGGACCCGGCAGCGGCAGCGTGCCCCACTCGTCCGCAAGCTCCGCAGGTGCTCGCCTGCGGAATTCGCGGATATTCCAGGGACCGGACAGGTAGAAGGCATTGAAGCCGCGGAAGAACTCATCCCAGACGTTGGAGATCTGGGTTTCCGACAGCACCGGCGCCCAACCCTCGTCGAACATCCTTGCGTAGAACGCCAGCGCGCTGCGGAAGCCCGGGCTGTCGAAGTTGCCGCGGGTGCCATGCTCGCGCAGCAGCGGGTCGGGCTGCTGCAATGCGAGCGACAGCTGAGGCTCGAACTCGTTGAGCGGCAGCAGGATCGCGTAGCGCCCGGGGCCGACGTGGCGCTTGACCGCGGCCATCGCCACGGCCCAGTCGTCCCAGTCGCGTGGCAGGGCGGCGACGCCCGCGTCGCGCAGGATGTCCTTGCGGTAGAACAGCAGCCGGGTGTCGACGTACCACGGCACGCCGAACACGCTGCCCTCCACGACGTTGGTGTCCAGGATGCCGGGGAAGTAGTCCTCCGCGGCGATGGCATCGGACCCGTCGATACGCGCCTGCAGGGGTTCCAGCGCCTCCAGCGCCGCGAACTCGGGGATCCATGTATTGCCCAGCTGCAGCAGGTCGGGCATCGCGTCGGCGGCATAGGCGGTCAACAGTTTCTCGTGCGCCGCGCTCCAGGGAATCGCCTGCAGCTCCACGCGCAGGTCGGGATGCTCGCGCTGGAAGTCTGGCAGCAGCGCTGCGACCAGCTCGGCCTCGCGCCCCATGGCCCAGAAGCGGATCGTGGTCGTTCCCTCGGCAGCCTGCCGCGCGCAGCCTGCCGCCAGGCCGGCCACTGCCGCCAACACCAGGACGATGGCAAGGCCGGCGCGAATGGGTGGCATCGCCGGTCAGTCCGCGGGCGGCGAAGGTGGCGCGCGCGCCGGCACATCGCGGCGGCTCTCCACGCCCGCACCGGCATCCGCAGCGCTGCGGCCCGCCGCGTCTGCGCCCGTGGCTTTCGCGCTGTCGGTGTCCGTCGCTTCAAGCGCCCGCGCCTCGGCGTCCTCCCGGGCCTCCACCTCATCCTGCGCCTGCAGCTCCGCCAGCCAGCCGCCGGTGAAGCCCGCGCGCTCCAGCCCGGCGCGGATATGGGGATTGCGCTTCATCACGTTCCACACGAATTCGCGCCGGTGGTTCGCGATCCCGATCAGGATCGGCCCCTGGTCGATGCCGATGTAGTCGCTGGCCACCCAGCCCTTGCCCGGCACGATGCGTCCGGTCTTCAGCGGGATGTCGTACTCGAAGCTGGGATTGAACGAATCCAGGAAGCCGTAGCTCGAATACAGGTAGTCGCCGTGCTGCTCCACCAGCGCCAGGGTGGCCGGGACCACCAGTTCGGGCGCGAAGGGCAGAGAGGCGATCGCGGCCGTCGGTGCGATGGTGCCGTCGTCGAACGCGACCGCGATGCCGGCACCGCGCGCGCTGTAGTGGCGGAACTCGCGCACCACGCCCTGGTACAGCTCGTCGGTTCGCTGCGGCCCGTCGCTGGCGGTCAAACCCCAGACATCGGCTCCATAGCCTTTCCAGCCCATCGGGTTCTCGATCGCGTACGAGCGCTGGGCATAGGTCGCGCGCCGCGAATTCTCGAAATAGTCGATGCCGCGGCCGCGCATGTAGGCGTCGCGGATGCCGCGGAAGTCGATCCAGGCATGCGTGTACTGGTGGCCGAACTGCGGTGCGAAGCTGAGGTACTCCTGGCCCTGGAAAATGCCCCAGCTGTCGTCGTAGGTCCGAGTCCACGCGTCCCACGCCTCGGGCCCGATCGGGTGCGTGGGCGAGGCCAGCGCCAGGATGTAGACCAGCATCGCCTCGTCGTAGCCGGTCCAGTCATGCTCGATGAAGCCGCGTTCCGGATACCAGCCCATCGAGATCAGCGGCGGCCGCTGCTGCAGCCAGGGCCACTCGATGCGCCGGTAAAGTTCGTCGGCGACCTCGCGGATCCGCTGCTCGCGCGGGCCATCGCCGTCGTAGTAGCTCTGCGCGAACAGCACGCCGAGCATCATCAGCCCGGTGTCGACGCTCGACAGTTCCACCCAGGGCTCGTAGCGATGGCCGGTACGCATGTCGAGGAAATGGTAGAAAAATCCGCGATGGCCGATGGTGCCGGTCTCTTCCGGCCCCTGGGGCGACTCGAGCAGGAACTCCAGCGTCAGCAGGGTCCGGTCCACCGCCTGCCGGCGGCTGATCCACCCGTTCTCGATGCCGATCGGGTACGCCGTCAGCGCGAAGCCGATCGCCGCCACGCTTGCGAAGGGCCGCGACGGGAAGCGGTCGGGCGTCATGCCGTTGCGCTCGTCGGTGGTGTCCCAGAAGAACTGGAAGGTGCGCTTCTCGATGTCGTCGAACAGCGGCGGCAGCTGCCCGGCCGCGGCCGGCGCCACGGCATCGGGAGGCGGTGCGGTCACCACCACCTCCTCGATCGGCCCCGGTCGTGGAGGTGATACCTCGGACTCAGGCGCCTCCCGCCCGCAGCCTGCAAGCAGCACGACCGCAAGCAAAGGCAGCACACACTTCAAACGATGTAATCCAACAGCTCGCATTGCCTTGATCGGCTCCTACCAGTCGAAGCCAAGGGACAGTTTGAACATCCTCGGTGGCCACACGGTGCCGTTGCCGTTGCGCTGGCCGAATTGCGGGTTGGGGTTCCCAGGGTCGCCGCGGCCGGTGTTGTAGTCGAGGTGGTTCTGCCAGTTGAACACGTTGATGACGTCCCCGCGGACGCGGAACCTGATGTCTGTCCCGGTCTCCCACACCTTCTGGATGGCGACGTCGAACTGCTTGAACCCGACCGAACCATCCGGGATGAACTCGTCGAAGTAGCAGTTGCCGGGAATGTCGACGTTGTAGCAGTTGACCGAATCCTTTGGCGACGGGCTCGCCAGGGTCAGCTTGCTGGAGAAGGTCACTCCCGCCCACTCCGCGATGCCGGTGGCGACCAGGCGGTGCCTGGGCACGCCGACCGCCGTAAGGAACCGCTGGCCATCGAGGCCGGGGCCATCGAAAAGATAATGCTCGTCCGCATTGGCCGCATTGAAGCGGTTCTCCTTCGCGTCGCTGTATGTGTAAGCGACGGTGACGCTCCAGGGCGAATCACGGGTGAATGGTTTGTCGAGCGAGAACAGCAGCGAGTTCAACTTCGTCTCGATGCCGTTGTCGGCGATGATCAAGGTGCCGTAGCCCGGGATCGGCTGGCCCCAGGGCTGGCCACCCCAGGTCGCGTCCGGATTGGCGGGGTCGCGGAAGCTGCCATCCGGCCAGCGGTTGCCCAGGGTGAACAGGATGCCCTCGTAGCTGCGCACGTGCGACAGCGTGGTCGACGCATGCCAGTCCTGGCCGCCCAGCGTGAAGCTGTTGCGGATGCCGATGCTGAGCTGGTCCGAGTACGGCGTCTCGAGATCGTTGTTGATCAGGTTGACCTCGGCGCCCAGGTTGGGGCTGTCGGCGACCAGCGAGTAGAGGTTCTGGATGTCGTAGTAGGACGGATCCCACTCCAGGCAGGTCGGCCCGGCTGCCGAACAGTCATGGTCCGGCGTATCGAAGAACCAGGTGTAGCCGGGAAAGGTGTTCTTGGTCTGTTCCAACGCCAGGTAGTCGAACAGGTTGCGGTCATAGGACCGCCCGATGCCGCCGAACAGCACGTGGCGCTGGTCTGCGAAGAGGTCATACGAGAATCCCAGCCGCGGCGCCCAGTTGTCCTTGTCCGGCTTCCGGTTGCGGCCGTTGCTGATGTAGTCCTCGATGTCGTAGTCCACGTTCGGGCCCTGCAGGTTGGGCCATGCCCTGAGCGCAGCCGCAAGATCGGCGGGAGTGACGAAGTCCTCGAACGCCGGCGTCTCCTCGTAGTCGTAGCGGAGGCCCATGTTGAGGATCAGCTTGTCGTTCACCTGCCAGTCGTCCTGCAGGTAGATGCCGAACTGCCTGTTGTTCGACCTCACCGCGCGGTCCTCGCCGCCGAGTGGCGCTCCGAATTCCACCCGCCAGGGCACGAACGCATCGACGCTGGTGCGTCCCGCTTCCAGGTTCTCGTAGTAGTCCACCCGGTACTGGGCGTTGTAGGGCTGCTGCTCCAGTGATTCGACATCCACGGACTTCAGCTTGATGCCGGCCTTGAGCGTGTGTGCCTCGAATCCGGTGAACGTGAAATCGTTCTGCAGCGAATAGCCCTTCTGGCCCTTGTTCTGGTAATCGCGGCCACCGCCGAGGTTGAGTATGGTGCTGCCATCGACCTGGTTGACCAGGGTATTGCGGATGTCCAGGCCCGGGCCGATCGTGATCGGCCGCGGGCTCCAGTAGTCGTCCTCGGACGTCAGGTGGAAATCGTTCAACCAGTCGTCACCCGTCCACTGCCAGCGCAGATCGATGCGGGTGCTGTCGTTGGTCTTGCTGGAGCCGTACGACGGCGTGTTCGGGCCGTCGCCGATCCCCTGCAGCTCCTCTTCGTCCCGGCGCCTGACCGACAGATCGACCATGTGCTCGTCGTTGGCATACCAGGTGAGCTTGCCGAAATACATGTCCTGCTGGAACGGGGCGGTGTACGACCCGAGGTTGGCCGCGAGCTCCGGCGTCAGGTGCGCGGGATTGAACGCGGTATCCCCGATGCGAACGTCGCGCGGGCGGTCGATCTCCTTGGCCTCGTAGGTGACGAAGAAAAACAGCCGGTCCTGGATGATCGGGCCGCTGAACGCGGCGCCGTACTGCTCCTCGCTCGAAGGCACCTTCGCGCCGTCCGCCTCTTCGCGCAGGGTTCGCGAGCGCCAGCTGTCGGAGGTGTAATCGCGGAAGAAGCTGCCTTCAAACTCGTTGCCGCCCGAGCGCGTCACCGCGGTGACCGCAGCGCTGCTGATCTGGTCGTACTCGGCCTTGTAGTTCGAGGTGATGACCTTGTACTCGCCAATGGCGAGCTGCGGGAACGGGCTTCCGCTGCTGGAATCCTGGCCACTGACACCGCCCTTCAGCACATAGTTCTTCTGGCCCACGCCGTCGATGAAGACATTGATGCCGTTCGAGCTCTGGGATCCGCCGCGCAGCTTGCTGGAGCCATCGGAGCCGGTTTCGAAAATCATGCCCGGCACCGTGTCGGCGAAGGCGAGGAAGTTGCGCGACGCCTGGGGCAGCGCCTCGATCTGCCGCTGCGACACGTAGGTCGCGACTTCGGAGGTGCGCGTTTCAACCATGGGCGGAGCGGTGACGACGACGGTGTCGAACTCCGTCGCTTCGCCTGACGGGGCGGCTTCGGCCAGGCCACCCGCCTGCAGGTCCAGCGTCGCCGTCTGGCCGATGCGCAGGGACACCTCCTGGCTGCTGGTTTCGCCACCGGCGACCACGTCGACCCGGTACGGCCCCGGCGGCAGGCCGGCCAGGCTGTAGCTGCCGTTGCTGGTCTGCACGCTGCGCGTCAGGCCGGTCGCGGTATTGGTGGCCGTCACCGTGGCTTCGGTCGCGGGAGCCGAATCGACCAGGACCTGGCCGCGCAGCGTCGCGGCGGTCGATTGGGCAAGGGCCGGCGCGGACAGCAGCATCGCAGCCGCAAGCGCGCAGCACAGCAGGCTGCGCCGCGGTGACAGGACCGGGTGTCGGCTCCGCGGGTGGTTGTGGTTCGATGTCATGGTGTGTCCCCTCCCAGGGCGGTCTCTCGATGGGCGACCGGCAATAGCCGCCGTCTCCGGATGTTCAGGAACCGTCGCGGGCGACGGCGTGAATACGCGCGGTCGCGGTGGACGCGCGCACGATCAGGCGGGGCGACAGCGCAGCCGGTTCCGCGGCCCCGGAACCGGTCAACAGGTGCTCGATCAGCGCCTCCAGCGCCCTGCCCCCCAGCTCGGCGATGTCCACCCGCATGGTGGTGAGCGCAGGCTGGAGATGGCGTGCCAAGGGAATATCGTCGAAGCCTGCCAGCGCGATGTCGGCCGGCACCGCCACGCCGGCATCGACAAGTCCGCGCAGGCAGCCGACCGCCATCGCGTCGTTGGCCGCGAACACGGCATCGGGACGCCTGACGCCGGCAAGCAGCCGGCCGGCGGCATGGAGCCCGGACGCTTCACTGAAGTCCCCTTCCAGCACGTATGGCGTACTGCCGGGAAGGCTCACGGCCAGCTCGTCCTCGTAGCCGCGCCGGCGTTCGCGCGCATCCTGATTGTCCGCAGGTCCGGACACGAAGGCGATCCGGCGATGGCCGCTGGCAAGCAGGTGCCGGACCATCCTGCGCGCGCCGCCGTAGCCGTCCACGCCCACGGCCGGCCGGGTGCCGCCCGGGTCGACGGTGTTGATCAGCACGGCGGGCAGCGCGGGCGTGAGATGACCGGCCAGCAACCGGGAGCCTTCGTCGGTCGGCGCCATCACCAGCACGCCGTCGACGCGGCCGCGCATCGCCTGCAGGGCCGCGCCCTGCTCCGTCGGCTCGCCATGGTCGCTGGATACCAGCAGGTGCAGGCCGTTGGCGCGCGCCACCTGGCCGATGCCGCGGATAAGCTCGGAGAAGAACTCGCCGTGCAGGTCGGGCAGCACCACGCCCACGGTGTGCGTGCGCCGGCTGCTGAGCGCACGCGCGGCCTGGTGCGGGGCATAGTCGAGCTCCCGCGCGACCCGGAGTACGCGCTCGCGCACCGCCGCGGCAACGTTGTCGTGGCCGTTGATGGCGCGCGACACGGTCGCCACCGACACCCCGGATTCGCGCGCGACGTCCTTGATCGTGACCGCCATCGACCCTTGCCTGTGCTGGACGGATGAAATGTAAACGTTTACATCCGGCTACCGCAAAGGCCGCGCATGCTGCGCCGCGGCGGCGGTCCGATCCGGCGGCCCGCGCAGGCGACCATGCGCGCGCGGCCGCTGCTCAGGGCAGCACGCGCCGGAACGGGCGCACTTCGACACTTTTGTAGACGCCGGCGGCGACATAGGGGTCGGCATCGGCCCAGGCCCGGGCCTCCTCGAGCGACTCGAAGCCCGCGATCACGATGCTGCCGCTGAAACCGGCGGGACCCGGGTCTTCGGAATCGATTGCCGGACACGGGCCGGCCAGCAGCAGGCGGCCTTCGTCGCGCAGCGTGTGCAGGCGCGCCAGGTGCGCTTCGCGCGCGGCGGCACGCCTGTCCAGCACGTCGGCACCGTCACGCCCTTCGATCGCATACCACATCGAACTCGCTCCACTCGCGGCAATGGCCGCCATCCTAGCCGCAACCGGCGATGAAGCCGCGGCCCCTCCGGGCTGGACAATCGATATTGCCTGCCCGTACCCTGAGCTGCGGTTCCGGTTGCAGGAACGCAGGGGCGGTGCGATCCCGGCCCGTCCTGCCCCCACCGGCCCGCCCACGACTTCACTGCCACCACGCGCCGCCACGGCCCTGCCGTCGCGCCCGGGTGGAGTGGTCAGGCTGCACTACCCGCGGCTTTCGCTGCACAGACGTATTCCGCGGTTCCCTGTCAGGACCGGGTGCGTGACGTCCCATAGTTCCAGTGGCCCGGAGGGGGCCGCGACCCGATGACCCAAGCCGGTTCAGACACCGCCGCCATGTCAGCGCCCGACGCCCCTGCGTCCGGGAGCCGTCCGCTGCAGCAGGAAATGCCGCTGGCGATGGTGCATGGCCAGCCCCTGCTGCAGGTGCCGCAGGACCTGTACATCCCGCCGGACGCGCTCGAGGTCATCCTCGAAGCCTTCGAGGGTCCGCTCGACCTGCTGCTGTACCTGATCCGCCGCCAGAACCTCGAGATCCTCGACATACCGGTGGCCGAGATCACCCGCCAGTACGTCGCCTACATCGACGTGATGCAGGAGCTGCGATTCGAACTGGCGGCCGAATACCTGGTCATGGCCGCGATCCTGGCCGAGATCAAGTCGCGGATGCTGCTGCCGCGGCCTCCGGCGGATGAAGGCCTCGAGGACGATCCGCGCGCCGACCTGGTCCGCCGGCTGCAGGAGTACGAGCGATTCAAGCAGGCTGCCGAGGACATCGACACCCTTCCGCGCCTGGACCGTGACACCAGCGTTGCCAGCGCGCACGTCCCCGAGCGCGCGGAAGTGCGGCTGCCCCCGGCGGTGGACCTGCGCGAAATGCTGATGGCCCTGCACGACGTGCTCAAGCGCGCCGAGCTGTTCACCGGCCACGCCATCAAGCGCGAGGCACTGAGCGTGCGCCAGCGCATGGGCGAACTCCTCGCCCGCCTGGAGGATGGCGCCTTCCACCGCTTCGAGCAGCTGTTCGAAGCGCGCGAAGGCCGGCTCGGCGTGGTGGTCACCTTCCTGTCGATCCTCGAGCTCGCCAAGGAGCAGCTGCTGGAGGTGGTGCAGGAGGAAGCCCTTGGGCCGATCTACGTCAAATCGCTGGCCCTGGTCCGCGAGGACGACCGGCCGCTGGAATTGTCCAGCGAATTCGACGACGAAGGCACCGCCGCGAACAACGGCGCCCCGGCGCGCTGACACATCGCATTCCGCAACAGGACGCACATGGATCCACAACTGATCAAACGCATCGTCGAGGCCGCGCTGCTGGCCAGCAGCCAGCCGCTGACCGTGGTGCAGCTCAACGGCCTGTTCCCGCTGGACGAGCCCGCGCCGGAAGGCGCCGTGGCGCAGGCGCTCGGGGCGCTTCAGGATGAATCCGCCGGGCGCGGCGTGGAGCTGGTGGAGGTCGCTTCGGGCTGGCGCTACCAGGTGCAGGCCGACGTCCATGCCTGGGTTGCGCGGCTGTGGACCGAGCGCCAGGTGAAATACACCCGCGCCACGCTCGAGACCCTGGCCCTGATCGCCTACCGCCAGCCGATCACCCGCGGCGAGATCGAACAGGTCCGCGGCGTCGCCACCAACAGCAACATCATCAAGGCGCTGGAAGAGCGCGAGTGGATCCGCGTGGTCGGCCACCGCGACATGCCGGGCCGGCCCGAGCTTCTCGGCACCACCAAGGGCTTCCTCGACTATTTCGGCCTCAAGCGGCTGGACGAACTGCCGCCGCTGTCGGAGCTGAAGGACTTCGGCGAACTCGAGCCGCAGCTGCGCTTCGAGCCGGAGGCAAACGACGACGACGGCGCGATGCCGGTCGGCGACATCGAACTTGAAACAGAAACCCCAACCGAACAAGACGCAGACACCGTGGACTCCACTGGATCTGCATCCTCCCTGCCGCAAGACGCGGCACAACAAGAAGATGCCCTCGCCGTTGACGGCGACAGCATCGGAGTGGAACAGGAATGACCGAAGACAAGACGGGCGGCCGCAAGCTGTCGCTCAAGCGCACCACCGACACCGCCACCGGAGCCGAAGCCCCGCGCATGGAGGAGCGCCTGCACAAGGTGCTCGCACAGGCGGGCCTGGGCTCGCGCCGCGCGCTGGAACAGCGCATCGCCGAGGGCCTGGTCAAGGTGAATGGCGAGGTTGCCCAGGTCGGCATGAGCATCGGCGGCGGTGACCGCGTCGACCTCGACGGCCGCAGCTTTGTTGCCAGCGCGCTGACCGAGCCGGCGCGCGTGCTGCTCTACAACAAGCCCGAGGGCGAAGTCACCACGCGCGAGGATCCCGAGGGCCGGCCCACGATCTTCGATTCGCTGCCCGCGCTGAAGGGCGCGCGCTGGATCGCGATCGGCCGCCTGGACATCAACACCACCGGCCTGCTGCTGCTCACCACCGACGGCGAGCTGGCCAACGCGATGATGCATCCCTCGTTCGAGATCGAGCGCGAGTACGTCTGCCGCGTGCGTGCGCCCGAAGGCCACGAGACGGTGCCGGAAAGCATCGTCGACGTGCTCCAGCGCGGCGTCGCGCTGGACGACGGTCCGGCGAAGTTCGACGAGATCAAGCGCATCGGCGGCACGGACTCCAACGAGTGGTTCCAGGTGCTGCTGAAGGAAGGCCGCAATCGCGAAGTGCGCCGCCTGTGGGAGTCGCAGGGCTGCCAGGTCAGCCGCCTCAAGCGCGTCCGCTACGGGCCGGTCGAGCTGCCGCAGCCGCTGCTGCGCGGGCAGTCGCAGGAGCTGGTGGATGACAAGGTCCAGGCCCTGCGCAGCAAGCTCGGGCTCGAGGATGGCGCACCGGCCGCACTGACCCTGCTGCCGGTGATCGGCCAGCGCCGCGCCGCCAAGTCCACCGTGCAGGTGGGTGGCGAGCACCGCAGCCAGGGCTACGTCGGCGGCCACAGCACGGCCGACGAGGGCCGCGAGCTGCGGCGCTTCGACAACGTGCGCGAGGACCGCGGCCGTCGTGGCGGCGGACCGCGCAAGCCCTCCGGCGGCCTCACCGTCACCGGCGAGGCGGCCGCGCGGCAGTCGAACAATCCGCTCAAGCAGCGCAAGGACAAGCGCGCCCTGCCCGAGGGCAACCCGGCCGCGTTCCGCAGCTGGTACGTGCCCGATGGCGTCGACACCGGTCCGACCGGGCACCGCAACGCCGGCCCGGGCGCAGGCAAGCCCGCCGGCCGCAAGCCGGCCGGCGGCGGACGCCCGGGTGGTGCGGGCAGACCCGCACGCGCGGGGAATCCGTATGGCAAGGCACCGTCGTTTCCCTCCGATCACGCAACGCCAGGCGCCGGCCCTCGTGGCCCGGGCGCAGGTCGCGCTGGACGGCCCGGTGGAGCTGCCGGCGCGGGCAGGCCCGGCGGCAAGCCGGGCGGCGCCGGCAGGCCCGGTGGTGGCAAGCCTGGCGCTGGACGCCCCGCGGGTGGACGCCCCGGCGGCGGTCGCCCTGCAGGTGCGGGTCCGGGCGGCAATCGCGGCCCCCGCGGTGGCGGCGGCGGCGGGCGACGCGGCGCCTGAAAAAGGTCAGTCGGTCGCGAGGCTGAAGGCGTCGCCGTCGAGCAGCGCCGGGAAGTGCTCGCGATGGGCAGCCAGCGTTTCGGCGAGGAGGGTCGTGGTCACCACGACCTCCTCGGCGGCGCATTCGCTGAGCGGCGCGCCCATGAAGTCGATCACCGCGCTGTCGCCGCTGTATGCCAGGCCGTTGCCATCGCGTCCCACGCGGTTCAGGCCGGCGACGTAACACAGGTTTTCGATCGCGCGCGCGCGCAGCAGCGTCTTCCAGGCGTACGCGCGCGTCGCCGGCCAGTTGGCCACGTACAGCTGCAGGTCGAAGGCGGGCCGGCCATCGGCATCGAGCGTGTTGCGCGCGAACACCGGGAAACGCAGGTCGTAGCAGACCAGCGGATTGATCCTCCAGCCCCTGAGCTCCACCACCAGACGGTCGCGGCCCGCGGCATAGCGCTCGTGTTCGCGCGCGTAGGTGAAGAGGTGGCGCTTGTCGTAGTGCTGCAGGCCACCGTCGGGCGTGGCCCAGATCATGCGGTTGTAGACGTCGCCGCCGTCGCGCAGCTGCACGCTGCCGCTTACCACCGCGCCCAGCGACGCGGCCTGGTCGCGCATCCACTGCACGGTCGGCCCGTCCATGCCTTCGGCCTGGTTGATGGCGTCGTTGCTGAAGCCGCTGGTGAAGGTTTCCGGCAGCAGCACCAGGTCGGTGATGCCGCGCAGCGATGCGATCAGGCCGCCGTAGTACTCGCGGTTGCCGGCGGGGTCGTGCCAGAGCGTTTCGCCCTGGACCAGGGAAATTCGCAGGTTGTCCATGGGGTGATCTTAGTCTGCCCGGACGCCGCGGGCGACGATGGCCGCAGGGCGGCGTCGCGGTCGCAGCTGTAGCTGCTCCTACAGGTGGGTGAGGCGCTCGACGGCTGCATCCAGCGTGGACTGCGTCTTGGCGAAGCACAGGCGTGCCAGGCGCTGCCCGGGCGGCGGGCTTTCATAAAACGGCGACAGCGGGATCGAGGCGACGCCATGCTCGATCGTCAGCCAGCGACAGAATTCGACGTCCGCCAGGTCGCTGACTTCGGAGTAGTCGACCAGTTGGAAGTAACCGCCGGGCACCGGCAGCGGCCGCAGCCGCGTGCCCAGCAGCTGTTCGCGAAAGGCATCGCGCCTGGGCTGGTAGAAATCGCCCAGTCCGAGGTGGTGTTCCGGCTCCTCGCGCAGCATCTCCGCAAACGCGTGCTGCGCCGGCGCGAAGCTGCAGAACACGTTGTACTGGTGCACCTTGCGGAACTCGAGCGACAGCCCCGGCGGCGCGATGCAGTAGCCGAGCTTCCAGCCGGTGCAGTGGTAGGTCTTGCCGAAGCTCGACACCACGAACGCGCGCTCGCGCAGCGCCGGGTAACGCAACGCGGACTCGTGGCGCGCACCGTCGAACACGATGTGCTCGTAGACCTCGTCGGAAACCAGCCAGATTCCGCTGTCCTCGACGATGGCGGAAAGCTCGGCCATGTCGTCGGCGGTGAGCATCGCGCCGGAAGGGTTGTGCGGCGAGTTGACGATCAGCATGCGCGTCTTCGGGCCGATCGCGGCCCGCACCCGCGCCCAGTCGGGGGCGAAGGTGGCCGGATCCAGCGGCACGTGCACGGCGCGCCCGCCGGCAAGGTCGATCGCCGGCTCGTAGCAGTCGTAGGCGGGGTCCAGCACCACCACTTCGTCGCCGGCGCGGACCACGGCGTGGACGGCGTTGAAGATCGCCTCGGTGGCGCCGCTGGTCACCGTGACCTCGGCATCCGGGTCCGGGCGATAGCCGTACAGCGCCGCGGTCTTGTCGGCGATCGCCTCGCGCAGCGCGGCCACGCCGGTCATCGGCGGGTACTGGTTGTGGCCGGCGCGCATCGCGCGGTCGACGGCATCGACCAGGCGCGCCGGAACATCGAAATCGGGGAAGCCCTGTCCGAGGTTCACGGCACCGTGCTCCGCCGCGAGCTGCGACATCACGGTGAAAATGGTCGTCCCCACCTTCGGGAGTTTTGTACCCGGCATCCGCATGTCCTCCGCATCCGGCCGCTGCCGGTGAGACGCGAGTTTACGCAGGCCTCCGACTGGCGTTAAATCCGGGATATGTCGAAGCCCCTGCCTCCCGTCTCCGACGCCGACGCCGAGCGCCTTGCCGCCGCGTACCTGCAGGCGGAATACCGCTGGGCGCGCGATGGTGACTGGCACGACATCCGCGTCGGCCTGCCGGCGCCGGGGCTCGAGCTGCTGCATCCCGGGGTGCGGAGCTTCGCGCTGCTGTCGGCCTGGAATCCGTTTTCGCAGCCGCGCGCCGAAGCCTCCAACCGGCTCGAGGATGCGGCGCTCGAAGCCGAACTCACTGGCCGCGGGCTGCAACACCTCCCCGCGTTCTCTTCCGCGACCAATCGCAGCTGGCGCGAACCCGGCTGGTTGATTTTCGACATCGGCAGCGATGACCTCGACGCCCTCGCCCGGCGCTTCGGCCAGCTCGGCGCCCTGTGGTGGCTGCGCGGCGACCCGGTGCGCCTGCGCATGCAGGCAAGGCGGCCGGCTCACTCCGGACCCGCGGCCGCGATCGACTGGCTAGAATAGCGGCCCTCCGGTCGCCGTCGCGGCCCGTGCGCACGATGCCCCCAGCCGCCAACCCAGCACCCGCGCTACTTTCCGCCCAGGCCCTGCGCTTCACGCGCAACGAGATGCCGGTGTTCGGCCCGGTCGATTTCGAGGTGGGTACCGGAGAGGCGCTGCTGGTCCAGGGCGACAACGGCGCCGGCAAGACCACCCTGCTCAAGGTGCTGGCCGGACTGCTGCACGCCGACGGCGGCTCGATCCGGTTCCAGGGCCAGCCCGTGCTCCCGGCGCTGCGCGCGCGGGTGATCGGCTACCTCGGCCACCTGCCCGGGCAGAAGGCCGACCTCAGCGCACTGGAGAACCTCCGCTTCCTCTGCGGCCTGCACGGCAGCCGCCCGGGCATGTCGCTGGAAGACGCGATGGCGACCGTCGGCCTGGCCGGCTACGAGGACGCGCTCGCGCGCCAGATGTCGGCCGGCCAGCGCAAGCGCCTGTCGCTGGCGCGACTGTGGCTGTCGCCGGCGCCGCTGTGGCTGATGGACGAGCCCTACGCCAACCTCGATCTGGAAGGCATCGAACTGGTGAACCGGATGGTGCAGGCGCACCTGCGCGAAGGCGGCGGCGCCATGGTCACCACCCACGGCGCCTATGCCGCGCCACCGGTGCGCACCCGGCTGCTGGTACTGGAGCGGCCGGCGTGATGTGGTCGGCCGCGCGCGCGCTCGCCACCCGTGACCTGCAACTGCTGTGGCGCAGGCGCGGCGATGCCCTGCAGCCGGCGCTGTTCGCCCTGCTGGTCCTCGTACTGTTCGCGCTGGCGCTGGGCAATGACCGGGTGATGCTGGCGCGGGTTGCACCGGGCGCGCTGTGGGTGGCGGTGCTGCTGTCCGGGCTGCTGGCGCTGGACACCCTGTTCCGCGGCGACGCCGAGGATGGTTCGCTTGAACAATGGCTGCTGGCACCGGTGCCGCTGGCCTGGCTGGTGCTGGTGCGCGTGACCACGCACTGGGCGACCACGGCGCTGCCGCTGCTGATCGCCATGCCGCTGCTGGCCGAGCTGATGGCCCTCCCACGCGAGCACTGGCCGGTGCTGTTCGTGGCCCTTGCGCTGGGCACGCCCCTGCTGGCGCTGCTCGGCGCGGTGGTCGCCGCGCTCACCGTGGGCATGCGCCGCTCCGGGATCCTGGTCGCGCTGCTGGCGCTGCCGCTGTATGTGCCGGTGCTGGTGTTCGGTGCCGGCAGCGTCACCGCCGCGGCGCAGGGCTTCGACCCGGTGGGCGGCCTGTTGCTGCTGGCCGCGGGGCTGGTGGCCGCCCTGGTGCTCGCGCCGCTTGCCGCCGCCGCGGCGATCCGCATCGCACTGGAATAGCCGGTGCAACCCCTGCGATGGCGGGGATCGCCGCTGCTGAACCGAGTGCAACGTGCACGGTGCGGCCCGCGGTCCACTTGACCCGGATCAGGTGGTCGCCAAGCCCGCCTCCCTATCATTCTCCTGCAGCAAGTCATCCTCTGTCCTACCAAGGAGTCACCCATGATTCGCAAGATCCTCTTTGCTTCCGTCCTCATGCTCGGCGCCCCTGCGGCCATGGCCGCGGCCTGCTCGGTCGATATCGAAGGCAATGACGCAATGAAGTTCAACGTCGCCAACATCGACGTCAGCAAGAGCTGCAAGGACTTCACCATCAACCTCAAGCACACCGGCCAGCTGCCGAAGGTCGCGATGGGCCACAACGTGGTGATCGCCGCCACCGCCGACATCAAGGGCATCGACGCCGACGGCATCAAGGCCGGCGCGGCCGCCGACTATGTCAAGGCCGGCGACAGCCGTGTGATTGCGCACTCGAAGCTCATCGGCGGCGGCGAGAGCACCTCGGTAACCTTCCCGGTCGCCAAGCTCGGCGCAGGCCCGAATTCGTTCTTCTGCAGTTTCCCGGGCCACTCCGCGCTCATGAAGGGCACCATCACCGTCAAGTAAGCGCCATTGCGTACCTCCGCGGAACGGCCCGGTGCCGTTCCGCGTGCTTGGCCCGGGGGGCCAAACCTGAAAGAATGGCCCTGCCTGGCCAAGGCCCCCGGCAGGCCTTGAGCCGGCAAACAGCGGGGCCAGCCCCACCTCCTGCCAGCGAAAACGATGTCCGACATGAATCCGGTGATCCGCTGGTTCCACCAGCTTGGCTCACCGCCCTATTTCGACCGCTTTGCCGCCAGATGGTCCCCCTGGGGCTACGCGCTGGGCGCGCTGGTGATGGCCTGGGGCGTGTACGGAGCGCTGTTCCAGGTGCCCGCCGATTACCAGCAGGGCGACAGCTTCCGCATCCTCTACATCCACGTGCCGGCGGCCTGGATGAGCCTGCTCGTGTTCGGGCTTATGGCGCTCTATTCCGCGATCGCGCTCATCTGGCGGATCAAGCTCTGCGAGATCCTCGCCATGGCCTGCGCACCCATCGGCGCGGCCTTCACCTTCGTCACCCTGGCCACCGGTTCGATCTGGGGCAAGCCGATGTGGGGCACCTGGTGGGACTGGGATCCGCGCCTGACCAGCCAGCTGGTGCTGCTGTTCCTCTACCTGGGCGTGATCGGCCTGTACCAGGCCATCGACGACCGCCGCACCGCCGCGCGCGCCGCGGGCCTTCTGGCGCTGGTCGGCGTGGTGATGCTGCCGATCATCCGCTATTCGGTGGTGTGGTGGAATTCGCTGCACCAGGGCCAGACCATCCGCGTGTTCGGCGAGTCCTCGATGGACCCGAGCATGCTGCCGCCGCTGGTGTGGATGCTGATCGGCACCAAGCTCTGGTTTGCCGGTTCACTGCTGGCGCGCGCGCGCGCCGACAACCTGCAGCGCGAGGCCGGCAAGGACTGGGTCCGCCGGATCGCCGCAGCGTCCGCGGCCGGGGCACGCGAATGAGCTACCTCGAGTACGTCATCGCCGCCTATGCGGTGTTCGCCCTGATGCTGCTCTGGGACCTCATCGCCCCGCGGCTCGCCATTGCGCGCCAGCTGCGCGCCGCACGCCGGCTCGCGGCGCGCCGCACCGTTCGTCCCGACCGACCCGACCGTTCCACGGAGCTTCGCCGATGAATCCCACCCGCCGCCGACGCCTCTGGTTCGTGCTCGCCATCGTCGCCGCCTCCGCGCTGGTGGCCGTCCTGGTGGCCATGGCCCTGCAGCGCAACGTCGCCTACCTGTTCACCCCGGCCGAAATCCTCGACGGCCGTGCCGGCGCCGACGTCGCCTCCGGCGCCACCCGCTTCCGCCTTGGCGGCATGGTCGCCGACGGTTCGCTTGAACGCACGCCCGGCTCGATGGAGGCGCGCTTCATGGTCAGCGACGGCGATGCGCTGATGCCGGTGGTGTTCTCGGGCATCCTCCCGGACCTGTTCCGCGAGAACCAGTCGGTGGTCGCCACCGGCCGCATGCGCGCCGACGGTACCTTCGTCGCCGAGGACGTGCTGGCCAAGCACGACGAGACCTACGTGCCCAAGGAAGTGGCCGACAAGATGGGCCTGGCGCACGAGAAGCACAACGTCGACGTGCCCGCGCCGCAGCCCGAAGGCGCCCTCTAGGTGCTGCCCGAGATCGGCCAGGCGGTCCTTGCCCTGGCACTGGTATTCGCCGTCCTCCAGGGCATCACCGGCCTTGCCGGCGCGGCACGCGGGCGCGAGGACCTGGCCGCGGTTGCGCGCCCGGCGGCGCTCGCGCAGCTGGTGCTGGTGCTGACCGGCTACGTGCTGCTGACCCTGGCCTTCGTGATGCAGGACTTCTCGGTCAAGTACGTGGCCGACAACTCCAATTCGCTGCTGCCACTGGTCTATCGCTACACCGCGGTCTGGGGCGCGCATGAAGGCTCGCTGCTGCTGTGGGCGCTGATGCTGGCGGTGTGGAATGCCGCAGTCGCGTTGGCATCGGGCCGCATACCGTGGAGCTTCCGGGCGCGCGCGCTCGGCGTGATCGGCCTGGTGGCGGTCGGCTTCCTGTCGTTCATGGTGTTCACCTCCAATCCGTTCGCGCGGCTGCTGCCCGCGGTCGCCGAGGGGCACGACCTCAATCCGTTGCTGCAGGACCCGGGGATGATCATTCACCCGCCCCTGCTGTACATCGGCTACATCGGCTTCGTGGTGCCGTTCGCGTTCTCGCTCGCGGCGCTGCTTGAGGGCGCGGTCGACGCGCGCTGGCTGCGCTGGTCGCGGCCGTGGACCAACGTCGCCTGGGCCTTCCTCACCGTCGGCATCGCCATGGGCAGCTGGTGGGCCTACTACGAACTCGGCTGGGGCGGCTGGTGGTTCTGGGATCCGGTCGAGAACGCGAGCTTCATGCCCTGGCTTGTGGGCGCGGCGCTGATCCATTCGCAGGCGGTCACCGAAAAGCGCGGCAGCTTCGGCAGCTGGACGATGCTGCTGGCAATCGCGGCGTTCTCGCTTTCGCTGCTGGGCGCGTTCCTGGTGCGCTCGGGCGTGCTGACCAGCGTGCACTCCTTTGCCGCCGACCCTTCGCGCGGTCTTTTCATCCTGGTGTTCCTGGGCGCGGTGATCGGCGGCGCGCTGCTGGTCTATGTGACCCGCGCGCCGCGCCTGGCGCAGGGCAAACCCTTCGCGGCCTCCTCGCGCGAGACCCTGCTGCTGGTGAACAACCTGCTGCTGGCGTCCGCCTGCGCGATGGTGCTGCTGGGTACGCTGTATCCGCTGATCGCCGACGCGCTGGACCTGGGCAAGGTTTCGGTCGGCCCGCCCTACTTCGGCACCCTGTTCCTGGTGTTGATGGCGCCGCTGGTGATGCTGGTGCCCTTCGGGCCGCTGACGCGCTGGCAGCAGGAACAGGCCTCTAAGCCGCTGGCGATGCTCGCGCCCTGGCTCGGGCTGGCCGTGCTCCTGGGCGTCATCGCCTGGTTCAAGGCGCCGCAGGGGGCGCTCAAGACCGGCCTTGGCGTGGGCGCCGCGGCCTGGGTCGCACTGGGCACGCTGCGCTTCGCGTGGACGCGCGTGCGCGCCAAGGGCCGCAGCTTCACTCCGGAAATGTTCGGCATGGTGCTGGGCCACCTCGGCGTCGCGGTGTTCGTGCTGGGCGCGATGCTGGTCGAAGCGCAGAACGTGCTGCGCGAGGTGCCCATGGTGCCGGGTGAAACGCAGACCATCGGCCGCTATGCGTTCCGCTTCGACGGCGTCGAACGCGTGCCGGGTCCGAACTACATGGCCGACCGCGGCCTGGTGCAGGTGTTCCGCGACGACAAGCCCCTGGTGCTGCTGCATCCGGAGAAGCGCGCCTACGCCAGCGGCGGCCAGGTGATGACCGATGCCGGCATCCACGCCGGTGTCCGCGCCGACATCTTCGTTGCCCTGGGTGAACCGCTGGGCGGCGACGCATGGGCCGTCCGCCTGCACATCAAACCCTTCATCCGCTGGATCTGGGCCGGCGCCGTGCTCATGGCGCTGGGCGGCCTGGTCACTGCCTGCGACCGCCGCTTCCGCCTGCCGCTGAAGAAGGAAGAGGCGCGATGAACGCGCCGCGGCCTCCCGGCACCGACGCCGACGGCGGTAGCCGCAAGCTGCTGACCGTGCTCCTGTTTGGTGGATTCCTGCTGCTGCTGGTGCTGCTGGGCTGGGGCGTGAGCCGCTCCGACCGCCCCGATCGCGAATCCCTGCCCTCGCCGCTGATCGGCAAGCCCGCGCCCGAGTTCTCGCTGCCGGTGCTGCACGACGCCAGCTACCGCGTCGGTACCGCCGAGCTGCAGGGCAAGCCCTATCTGATGAACGTCTGGGGCAGCTGGTGCCCCGCCTGCCAGGTCGAGCACCCGGTGCTGGCGCGCTACGCGGAAACGAAGAAGATCCGCGTGGTCGGCTACAACTGGAAGGACGAGCCCGAGGATGCACTGCGCTGGCTGGAACAGTTCGGCAATCCGTACTGGGTCGTGGTCACCGATTACGACAGCGACGCCGCGATCGAATGGGGCATCTACGGGGCACCCGAAACTTTCCTGGTCGACGCCGACGGGATCGTGCGCTGGAAGCACGTGGGCCCTCTGACCGACGAGATCATCGATACCGTGGTTGCACCGATGGTCGAAGCCATGGAGACCGGCGGATGAACATGCGCACGACGCTTTCCGGCGGGTTGCTGGCGCTGCTGCTGGTCGCACTGTCGCTCGCCCTGGTGCCGGCACCTGCTTCGGCCCAGGCCGCGCGCAACGCGCAGCCCCTCGAGTTCCGCGACCGCGCCGAGGAACGGCGCTTCCACAAGCTGACCCTCGAACTGCGCTGCGTGATGTGCCAGAACCAGTCGCTGGCCGATTCCGACGCGCCGATCGCGCATGACCTGCGCCGCGAAGTCTTCAACCTGATGCGCGAAGGCCGCAGCGACGCCGAGATCAAGACCTTCCTGGTCGATCGCTACGGCGAGTTCGTGCTCTACCGCCCGCAGTTCGGCGGCGGCACGCTGCTGCTGTGGCTGGGACCGGGAATCGTGCTGCTTGGCGGTGCCGTGGTCCTGGTGGTGGTGGTGCGCAAGCGTGCGGCCCGCAACCGCGTCGCGCTGGATCCCGTCGACGACGGACAGGAGTGGTAATGACCGTTGTCTTCATGCTTGTCGTGCTGTTCGGGTCGCTGCTGGCCACCGCGCTGGTTGCCGCGCCGCTGCGCCGCGGCTCGCCGCGCACATGGCTCGCCGTGCTGGCCGTGGTTCCCCTGCTTTCAGTCGGCATGTACCAGCTGCTGGGTACGCCCGCAGCGCTGGATCCGGCCGCGCGTGCGCCCCTCGCCATGGCCGACGACGGGGCCGGGATCGATCCCGCCGAATTCGCCGGCGCCGTGGCCCAGCTACGCGCCGAACTCGAACGCAATCCGCAACAGCCGGAAGGCTGGGCCCTGCTCGCCCGCTCGCTGTCGGTGCAGGGCGATGCCGCCGGCGCGCGCGACGCGTATGCGAAAGCGCTCGAGCTGGTCCCCGACGAGCCGGCGCTGATGGTCGAGTTCGCGCAGGCCAGTGCCCAGGCCCATCCGCAGAATCTGTTCGAAGACCAGGCGCTCGCCCTGCTGCAGCGCGCCGCAACGCTGCAGCCGTCAAACCAGCGCGCGCGCTGGTTCATAGGCGTTGCCCAGCGCCAGCGCGGCATGGACGCGGAAGCGGTCGCGACCTGGGAAGCGATGCTGGACGAGGTGGACCCCGCCACCGCAGCGAGCCTGCGCACGCAGATCGGAGATGCGCGCGCGGCAGCGGGCCTGCCAGCGGCAACCGGGTCCGCCCCAGGATCCGTGGCCGCGCCACCGGTCGCAAGCGCTGCCGGCCAAGCCACCGAAGCGGGATCTTCGGGCGGCCTGCGCGTACGCATTTCGCTGGCCCCTGGCCTCGCCGAACGGTTGGGCGGCGAGGGCATCGTGTTCGTCATGGCGCGTGACCCCGACGGCCCCCCGATGCCGGTGGCCGCGGAGCGCCACCCCGTGTCCGCATTGCCGCTGGACATCGTGCTCGATGACGCCGACAGCCCGATGCCGACGCAGGTCCTGTCGCAGCTCGACACCGCCCTGGTTTCAGCGCGCATCTCCGCCTCCGGCACGGTCGAGCGCAGCGCGGACGACGTCGAATCGGCCGCCGTCCGCGTCTCCATGCCGGGCGACGAGGTGATCGAGCTGATCCTCGGCACGGAGTGACCTGCGCTTGACATGATTGATGCTGCGCTGCAGCATCGATTCATCCGCCCCGGGAGCATGTCACGCATGAAACATGAATCCTCCGCGGATTTCCTGGCCCGCGTCGAACAGCGCAATCCCGGCCAGCCCGAGTTCCTGCAGGCGGTCACCGAGGTCGTGGACAGCCTCTGGCCGTTCCTCTCCGCGCATCCGCGTTATGCCAGCCAGGGCCTGCTCGAGCGCCTGGTCGAACCCGACCGGACGGTGCTGTTCCGGGTCACGTGGGTCGACGACCACGGCGAAGTGCGGGTCAACCGCGGCTATCGCGTGCAGCACAACAACGCGCTGGGACCCTACAAGGGCGGCCTGCGCTTCCATCCCTCGGTGAACCTGTCGGTGCTGAAGTTCCTCGCCTTCGAGCAGACCTTCAAGAACGCGCTGACCACCCTGCCGATGGGCGGCGCCAAGGGCGGATCGGACTTCGACCCCAAGGGCAAGAGCCCCGGCGAGGTGATGCGCTTCTGCCAAGGCTTCGTTACCGAGCTGTCCCGGCACATCGGCGCCCACACCGACGTGCCCGCGGGCGACGTCGGCGTCGGCAGCCGCGAGATCGGCTTCATGGCCGGGATGATGAGGAAGCTCAGCAACCGCGCCGACTGCGTGTTCACCGGCAAGAGCCTGGCCTCTGGCGGCTCGCTCATGCGGCCGCAGTCGACGGGCTACGGCACTGTCTATTTCGCGCAGGAAATGCTGGCGCGTCAGGACGCCGAGCTCGACGGCCTGCGGGTGTCGGTGTCAGGCTCGGGCAACGTCGCCCAGTGCGCGATCGAAAAGGCGATGGAGGTCGGCGCCAGGGTGGTGACGGTCTCCGACTCCAGCGGCACGGTCATCGACGAGGACGGCTTCAGCACGGACAAGCTGGCCGAGCTCATGGAGGTGAAGAACCACCTCTACGGCCGGGTCAGTGACTATGCCGACCGCGTCGGCGCGCGCTTCGAGGCCGGCATGCGGCCGTGGTCGGTGCCGGTCGATGTCGCCCTGCCCTGCGCCACCCAGAACGAGATCGACGCCGGCGACGCCAAGCGGCTGGTCGACAACGGCGTGCGCTGCGTCGCCGAGGGCGCCAACATGCCTTCCACCCCGGAGGCGGCGAAGATCTTCGAATCCGCGGGCGTGCTCTACGCACCGGGCAAGGCCAGCAACGCGGGCGGGGTCGCGGCGTCGGGACTGGAGATGAGCCAGAACGCGATGCGCCTGGGCTGGAGCGCCGACGAAGTCGACGGGCGGCTGCGGCAGATCATGAGGGACATCCACGCCACCTGCGTTGAACACGGCCGCCGCGACGACGGCACGGTGAGCTACCTCGACGGCGCCAACATCGCCGGCTTCGTGCGCGTGGCCGACGCGATGCTGGCCCAGGGCATCACCTGATCCCGGGCGACGCCGGCGCGCCTCCGACGCCAGATGCGGTCCGTCCCGACCGACACGCGCGGTGGCGGCCGTTAAACTTGCGGCCATGACCGAATTCATCCCGCCCGGCACGGGTTTCATCGACCTCCCCTCGCCCTTCGCCATGAAGCGCGGCGGCGAGCTGTTGCAGGGCCGCATCGCCTGCGAAACCTGGGGCCGCCGCAGCGCCTCGGGCGACAATTCGATCCTCATCCTCACCGGCCTGTCGCCGGACGCGCATGCCGCGGCCAGCGCCGATAACCCGTCGCCGGGCTGGTGGGAGGCCATGCTGGGCCCGGGCAAGGCGATCGACACCGAACGCTGGCACGTGGTCTGCGTCAACGCACTCGGCAGCTGCAAGGGTTCAAGCGGACCGGCGTCAATCGATCCCGCGACGGGTCGTGCCTATGGCCTGTCGTTTCCGGACGTCGCCATCGAGGACATCGCCGACACCGCCGCCCACGTGGTACGCGCGCTTGGCATCGAACGACTGGCCTGCGTGATCGGTAACTCCATGGGCGGCATGGCGGCGCTGGCAGTGCTCGCGCGCCACCCGGGCATTGCCCGCAGCCACGTCAATGTCTCCGGGGCCGCGCGCGCGCTGCCGTTCTCGATCGCCATCCGCTCGCTGCAGCGCGAGGCCATCCGCCTGGATCCGAACTGGAGCAACGGCGAATACGGCGAGGAGTCCTATCCCGAAAGCGGCATGCGCATGGCGCGCAAGCTCGGGGTGATCACCTACCGTTCGGCGCTGGAATGGGACGGCCGCTTCGGTCGCGTGCGCCTGGATTCCGACCGCCGCGACGACGAGGACCCTTTCGGCCTGGAATTCGAGGTCGAAAGCTATCTTGAAGCGCATGCGCGGCGCTTCGTGCGCAACTTCGATCCCAACTGCTATCTCTACCTCAGCCGCTGCATGGACTGGTTCGATATCGGCGAATCCTGTGGCGGCACCACGGCGGAAGGCCTTGCGCGCATCCGTCTCGAGCGCGCGCTGGCGATCGGCGTCCATACCGACATCCTGTTTCCTCTGCAGCAGCAGGAAGAGATTGCCGACGGCCTGCGCGCCGGCGGCGCCGAGTCGACCCTGCTGCCGCTGGAGTCGCCGCAGGGCCACGACGCCTTCCTGGTCGATTTCGCGCGCTTTTCCCCGGCGATCGGCGACTTCCTGACTGGGCTCTGAGGCTGGGCTCAGCGACTGCGCACCGGGCCCGTGAACCCGCCGCGCATGCTGCAGCGCGGCGACCCGCCTGCCCGGGCCGTCGTACACTCGGGCCATGACCCGACCCAGCGAACGCGCCCCCGGCGCGCTGCCCGACATTGATTTCCCCGGCCGCGAGCTGCTTGTCGCCGGCATCGACGAAGCGGTCGGCGCAGGCGATGGCCATGCGGTCACTGCGGCGCTGCGCAGCTTCCTGTGCGGGGTGATCCGCGATCCCGCGGTGCGCCTGCCCGCCTTCATCCATGAGCCGGTCACCGACCACTACGCCCGCCGCGAGCTGTATCGCAGCGCCAGGCACGGCTACAGCGTGGTCGCCATGACCTGGGGGCCCGGCCAGGGCACGCCCATCCACGACCATGCCGGCTGCTGGTGCGTGGAAGGCGTCTGGGCAGGCGAGCTGGAGATCAACCAGTACGAGCTGCTCGAGCGCGACGGCGAGCGCTTCCGCTTCCGCTCCGCGGGCGGTATCCAGGCGGGCCCGGGCAGCGCCGGCAGCCTCATTCCACCGCACGAATACCACACAATCCGCAACGCCGATCCGCATGCGATCGCGATCTCCCTGCACGTCTACGAAGCGCCGCTGGAGCTGTGCTCGCGCTTCGAGGCGGTAGCCGGCGAATGGCACCTGCGCCGCGACAACGCCCTGCGCACCGACGCGGCCGCCTGAGCGGCACGCGACCCTCGGCACACGACGCTCGGCAAGCCGCGCACAGCCGCTATACTTGCCGCCCGCGCCGAAGTGGCGGAATCGGTAGACGCAGCGGATTCAAAATCCGCCGGCCTTAAAACCGTGTGGGTTCGAGTCCCACCTTCGGCACCACTACTGCGTGTTCGCGCCGTATGACGCGCAGCCCGCGGCCTTCAGTAGGGGGTAGGAGTTTCCTGACCCTGATTCAGGACCCACGCCGATACCGGCAAGCGCCGCTTGCGGCGATCCTGTGCTGACCGGCAGCACAGCGCACCAACGGATTGGAGCGCCGCCTAAACGGAATTACGGCCGTGGCCATTGGCCACGGTGCTGGGCCGGCGCCTCTCTTCAAGCCTCCCGTGCCGCATGCCCGGCGCGGCAGCCGCCAGACCTCGCTACCATGGCGACATGTGCCTGATTGCGCTCGCCTGGCGCCAGCATCCCCGCTATCCGCTGGCCATCGCCGCAAACCGCGACGAGGCCCACGCCCGGCCGACTGCGGCCGCGGGTCTCGATCCCGACGATCCCGCGGTCTATGGCGGCCGCGACCTGGTACAGGGCGGCGGCTGGCTGCAGGTGTCCACCTCCGGCCGCCTGGCGGCGGTCACCAATGTCCGCAACGGCCTGCAAACAGGCGTGGCGCCGCGCTCGCGCGGCTGGCTGGTGCGCGATTTCGTACGTGGAACCGCAGCCGCACCGGCGTTTGCAGCCGTGATCGACGAACGTCCCGACGAATTCGGGCCATTCAACCTGCTGGCCTTTGACGGCGTCCGCCTGGCATTCGCGAGCAACCGGCCAACAGCTTCCAATATTCTGGTGGCACCGGGCCTGCACGCCATGTCCAATGGCGCCTTCAACGCCGCCTGGCCCAAGAGCAGGCTGGCCACCCGCGCGCTGGCTTCGTGGCTGGAATCCGGACTGTCGAAGCGCGACCCGCTGTCAGATCCAGAGTCGCTGGAACCGCTGTTCGCCGCGCTCGCCGATACCGCGCTGGCACCCGACGACACCCTGCCCGATACCGGCATCGGCCTGGAACTGGAGCGAAGGCTGTCGCCGCCCTTCGTCAGCAGTGATCACTACGGGACGCGCTGCAGCACGCTGGTGCTGGCCGGAGAGGATGGCTTCGTGTTCGCGGAGCGCCGCTTCGGGCCCAGGGCGGTCGTGCTGGGCACCAGCCTCGCCTTCGTGCCGCGACCGCCGCCTTGAAGGCCTTGCGCGTCAGGGCGAGCTTGCGCGGCAGCGCAGTGGCGCATTGTCTTCCAGCCCCTGTTCCCAGCCATTCGGCCGGCGCATGGCGATGGTGTCGTTGATGCAGGCGCGATCGGCCCCCTCGCGCATCGCGGTCGACGGCCCGGGCAGCAGCACCACGCCACCACCGCTGGAGGCACCGACCTCGACCAGCCCCGTCGCTTCGGAATGCATGTCGTCCGTGTCATCGCCCTCGTCTTGATCCGGCTTTGCGACGGCAGCGACCGTCGGCTGCTGCGGCTCCTCTGGAGCGAAGGCGGCACCGGCGACGTGACGGACGATGTCGGCAAGCAGGACTCCGCCCGCCACCGCGAGCAGCATCGGCAGCAGGAACGACCAGGGCGTGACGTCGGCGCGCAGGCGGACAGGACTCATGGGCTTTCGCTCTCCGGTTCGCGGCCAGTCCGGCAAATCCTGCGGTCAGTCCGGCCCCATGTCGTCAGACTAGCCCTTCGCCATCCCGGACGCGCCTCGGGAAAACCCGTACGGGGCAGACATATGAAAGGCCCAGTCGTCCAGGTTTCCCTGGTCGGCTGAGCCTTTCGTCGTCGAAGCGATTGCGTACGGGCCGGAGCCTTTCCGCTTTTTCTTCGACGCCTGCGACGATAGCGCAGGGCCCGTTATGCGAACGTCAATCGAGGCGACCGTTCGTCGGCGGTGCCGGCCAGGGCCACCAGCCACGGCCACTGAGCGCATAGCGGTCGGCCGCACGCTCGAAGCGGTTGCGCACGCCAATCCCGCCACACGCGAAGTACAACGGCAGGAACAGGGGACCCAGGACCATGTACTGCAGCACGTGCGCGCGCTCGTGATCGGCAAGCCGCACCGCGGGCTGCTCGCACAGACCCGCGCGATGGGCGTAGGTCATGCAATCGCAGTCGATGCTGCCACCGGTATGCAGTATCACGTTGCCCAAGGTCATCGCACCGCCCGGCCCCCACGGCACGCGGTCGAAGACCAGGGCGAAATCGCGACTGCGCAGGCTGCCGCGCGCGCCGAAAGGAAGCGCGGCAATGCCGACCAGCAAGCCGGCCAGGGTGTTCGGCAGCGTCCACGCCACGCCCGCAGCGCCCACGACCAGCCGAAGCGCCCGCATCGCGGACGCGGTCAGCCGTCCTCGGGCATCAACAGCCACAGCACCAGATACGCGAGGATGCCCGGGAACGCGATCGACGCCGCAGAGAACACCACGTAAAGCACGCGCAACAGGGTGGAATTCCAACCGAACCTGCGCGCAAGGCCGCCGATCACGCCGGCGAGCACGCGGTCGTCAAGCGGACGGCTGAGGCTGGGCCGGTCCGCGCTCATCGCTGCCCCAGCCACTCGTGGATCGCGCCCGGGACTTCCTTCTGCGCGCGGCCGGACACGTAGATGCCGATGTGGCCACCGCGGAAGGAGAGTTCGGAATAGTCGCTGGTGCCGACCAGCCCGCCGAGCGGCCTGGACGCCGACGGCGGCACCAGGTGGTCCTGTTCGGCGTAGATGTTGAGCACCGGCATGTCCACCAGGCCCAGGTGCACTTCGCGGCCGCCGATTTCGATGCCGCCATTGACGAAGCCGTTGCCCTGGTAGAACTGCTTGATGAACTGGCGGAAGGCTTCGCCGGCCTGGTCGGGCGAATCGAAGATCCACTTTTCCATGCGCAGGAAGTCCTCCATCGCCGCCTTGTCGTCGAGGATGTCGACCATGCCCACGTACTTCTGCACGAACAGCCGCCAGGGCTTGAGCGTCAGGTAACACATGTTCATGAGGTCGGCGGGTACGTTGCCCAGGGTGTCGACGAACAGGTCGACGTCCATCCCGCGGGTCCAGTTGGACAGCATGTTGTCCGGCGTGTGGAAATCCACAGGCGTGACCATGGTGATCAGGTTGCGCACCTTGCCGGGATTGAGCGCGGCATAGCTGAGCGAGAACGCGCCGCCCTGGCAGATGCCGAGCAGGTTGACTGCGTCCAGGCCGTACTCCGCGCGCAGGTGGTCCACCGCGCCGCCGATGAAGCGCTCGATGTAGTCCTCGAGGGTGAGGAAGCGGTCGGAGCGGTCCGGGTAGCCCCAGTCGATGATGTAGACATCCTCGCCGCGGGCGAGCAGCTGGCGCACCAGCGACTTGTTGTCCTGCAGGTCGACCATGTAGGGGCGGTTGACCAGCGCGTAGGCGATGAGCAGCGGCACCTTCGCGGTGGGTGCGCGATCGCCGATGAAGCGGTAGAGGACGACCTTGCCGTCGCGCCAGACCTCTTGCTTGTCGGTGGCGCCGAAGTCGACGTCGTCGACCTCGCGCAGCACCTGCATGCCGGCGGAGAGCTTCTGCTGCAGCCGCATCGCTTCTTCGGCGAGTCCCGCCGGAGTGATGTTGAGCGGACCATACATGTCAGCGCTTCCCCTTCTTCGCAGTGCCGGTCACTGTTTTCCGGGCGACCTTGCCGGGGGACTTCCTCGCCACCGCTTTGCTCGCCTTCTTGGTCAATTTCCTGGCCGCCTTCTTCGCCGCCTTCTTCGCCGTCTTCTTCGCTGCTTTCTTCGGGAGCTTCGACGTCGGCCCTGGTTCCGGCTTTGATCCAATCGGCTCCGGCGCGCGCGGCATCGCACCGGCTATTGCGCCGCCGAAACTCCCTGCCGATGACCGCGACGTCTTTTTCGCGCCCTTGGCGGCGGCAGTCGCGGTGCGTTTCACCGCTGGCGTCGCCGCGCTCCTGGCAGCCTGCTTCGGGCTTCCTGCAGCAGCCTTCCTTTTCGGGTTGGCATCGCGCGCCGGCGGCGATGCCGGTGCGCCGGCAGGTACGCGTCCAGCCGCGGTTCCGCCACTGCCACCCTGCGCCCGGGCCACCGCGTCACGCAGCGCCCTCACTTCGCGCTCGAGCTGTGCGAGCTTGCGGTGCGCACCATCCAGCTCGCTGCGCGTGGGCATGCCCCATTGCGCGCACGCGTCCTCGACCAGGCGCTGCATGCCGGCGCGCACGCGCATCTGGGCATTGACCAGGCGTCCATAGACCGCACGGAACTCCGGCGACAGCGCGACCACGGCATACGCCTCCTCGGCGGCGTCGATCCACAGGTCGAACAGCGCGCGCGCGGACTGCAGCTGGCGCCCGGGCTCTTCGCGCTCGACCAGCTTCGTTTCGAAGATGGCGAACGCGTCCTGCTGGGCCTTGAGCATCAATGCGCTGTACGCGCCGGACGCCTGCTGGTACTCGGCCATGTGGGCCGCGAGCGCCTGTGCGCGCTCCTGCTTTTCCCGGTCGGCACCGAAGGCCGGCAGCCGCAGCCAGGACAGAGCGTCGTCGCGGATCGAATCCAGCCACGGCGATGCGCCCTCCATCCACTGCTCCAGGCCCTCGAGGCCGTTGCCGCGCAGCGTGCGCAGCATCTCCGGGAACGGATTTTCGCCGGCAGGGCCGAGCGCGTCCTTCCAGGCGCGGGCGACGTCGGCCGCACTCGACTCCTGGCCCGAAAAGCGCGCCGCGACTTCCTGCATCCGGGCATACCACTGCCGCGCCTGGCTGTTGAAGTGCGCCAGGGCGTCGTTGGTTCCGGTGCGATCGCCCTGTGCCAGCCGCGTCCACCAGTCCAGCGATTGTTGCAACGCTTCCGCGCCAGGGATCGAAGCCTGCGGACCGCCCATGCCGGGCATCCCGCCCAGCCCCGGGACTGCGCCCAGCCCGAACATCCCGGCCATGCCTGGAGCTCCCCTCATGCCCGGGATGCCGCCTGCGCCCGGCGTGCCGCCCGGGCCCGGGAATCCTGCCATGCCCGGCGCCCCATCAACGCCCGGCACCGTGTTGCGCAGCGCGTCGCCCAATGCGGCCCAGTAGCGCCGTGCCAGCGATTCGAAATCGTCCCGTGGATTCCCCGACATCACGCGCCTCCGTCTGTTCGCTCCGATCATAGCAACCGCCGGCGGCGGTGCCTGCGTGGCTCAAGGCTTGGGGATGCGGATGGTCTTGCTGATCATCAGCGAACCCGACAGCGCGTACACCAGCACCAGCGGATGCAGCTGCCACGGCCCGAGTTGCCACTGCCCGAACCACACATCACCGCCCAGGGCACCCTGCCAGGCGGCCACGGCCAGGAGCAGGACGATGCCGACGCTGCTCGGGATCGGCGTGCCTTCGAAGTACTTCACCTTGTCGCCACCGTCGGCCAGGGTCTCGGCGGTAACGTTGTAGCGCGCGAGCCGGCTGACGCCGCAGCCTACGAAGTAGCTCAGGACCACCCAGTCCCAGCCGCCCTGCAGCCCGCAGGCATAGCCCAGCGCCGCCGGAGCGACACCGAAGGAGATCACGTCGGCCAGCGAATCCAGTTCACGACCGAGCGTCGATGCGACCTTGCGCCAACGGGCGACGCGGCCGTCCAGCGCGTCGAACACGAAGGCCAGCGGGATCAGCGCCATGCCCAGCATCAGGTCGCGGATGCCGTTCGTGCCCGCACCCTCCTGCAGGTAGCGCATGGCCGCGAAGATCGCGCCGGTGCCGCAGACGGCGTTGGCGAGGGTGAACCAGTCGGCGAGGTGGAAGTCGCGGATCATCGAGAAATGGCGCTGGCGGGTCATCGCCGCTCCGTCGCGGGGGAAAGGACTGCCAGCATGCCAAATCCGCCGTTGCCGTGGAGTAGTCGCAACCGGAAGCCCGAGTCGCGGCCATAGCCGCTCCCGCAACGGCAGAGGCCGCTGTACAGGAGCAGCCATAGCTGCGAACGGCATCTCCGATCCATCTCAGCGCGGAATTGCCAGGTGCGAAGCCTCCAGCATCCCGGCGCCGCGCGGCGTCGTGTCAATCACCGCGTCCACCGGCAGCGGCGCGCCGTCGAGGTGGGCATCGATGCGGTCCAGCGCTTCGTATACATAGGGCAGCAGCGGCAGGTAGCGGGCGCCGTAGTCGGGCAGCGGCAGGAAGCCGTCGAAGTGCTGCACGTTGCGCACCTGCCAGTAGCGCACGTCGCGGCCGGCGGCGCGGGCGTGGGCGACGTAGGGCGCGCTGCTGAACGCGACCGGGATCAGGCCATCGTCGAGGCCGTGCACCACGATTACCGGCAGCCCGGCCCGCGGCGGTGCGGCGCGGGTCGCCGCGATGCCGGCGCGCACGCGGTCGGCGTCGGCGCCCTCGCCCGTCCACAGCGCGCGCAGGCACTGCAGGCCCTTGAGCGTGAGGTCGGGCGGCGCCATGCCGGCGTCGATGATGCCGACGCCCGAGCCAGGGGGAATGCCGCTGGCTTCGGGCCACCAGGCGGCGCGCTCGGCGGCCGTGGCCGCGCGCGGCATGAAGTCGGCGCCCTGGGCCGCGAACGAGAAGCCACAGGGACCCTCGCCCACGCCATAGCGGCCGTAGGCGCTGGCGTAGGTCGCAGCCACCGCGCGCCACAGGTCGAAGCCGGCGGAGAGCGCGCCGGCGCGCAGCGCCTCATCGCTCCAGCCGGCGCCGCGCAGTGCCTCGTGCGCCGCGCGCGCCTGGGTCGCGGTATCGGTGCCTGGCAGCAGGCCCTCGGCCGCCAGCGACGCACAGCGCGCCGCGTACAGCGGCCGGACCTGGTCGAGCAGCGGCGGCTGCGGCAGGTTTTCCATATCCAGCAGCGCGCAGGGCATCAGCAGCGCGGCCTCCGTGGTGTAGTCGTACAGCGTGCGCGCGCCGGGCGCATCGACGTGGACGTTGGGCTCGCCCGCCACCACGGCGTCGAGCCAGTCGCCCTCGATCCCGGCCGCGCGCAGTACCGCGCCGCCGCCATTCGAGATGCCGACCGCGATCACCCGCGTGTTGTCGAAGGTGAAGGGCGCCTGCGCCGGCATGGCCTCGTCCAGGGACTGCAGCGCGAACTCGGCGGCCTGCTTCACGTGCCGGCCCCAGTCGGCCTCCGGGTTGTCCTGCGAATGCGCGTGCTTGAAGGCGACGCCGGTGGCGGCGTCCGCGGCGGTGGGCACGAAGGCGAGGTCGTCGGACGCGCCCTTGGCCACCGCGCGACCATCGGCGCCGAAGCCGATGCCGGCGTCGAGGTCGAAGTAGTCGCTGCCTGCGCCCTTGTCGGTATAGGCCACCGCGCAGCCGCGCGGCAGGCCCCAGGCGCCGGCGACGGCGATCGAGCCGTAGATGCCGCGCGAGCCCGAGGAGGCGGTCACGACCACGCAGCGCTTCGCGGCGTCGAAGGCATCGGGCACCTGCACCAGCACGCGGTGCGGGTGCGCTGCGCCCTGGACGGTGGCGTAGGAGGAAAATTCGCGACCGGGCACCGCCGCGACGCTGCCGTAGAGCTCGCCGTAACCACCGGCCGGGCCAAGGTCGGCGATGCCGCGCCAGTTGCTCCACAGCGCGCGGCGACGGAGTTCGGCGGCGGTCGGCGCTTCGGCATCGGCAAATGCCGGCGGCACCATCTGGCGCAGGCCGTCGATGCCCAGCCCGGCGGTGAGCAGGTCGTCGCCGTCGCGATGGGTGCTGCTGCGCTGGTGTTCGAACATCAGGGTCTCCCCGGTGGCGTCGCCGGCCATCACCATGTCACGCGTGCCAGTGGCAGCGCAGCCGGCGGTGATCGCGGCGGTGGCCAGCGCAGCCAGCGCCAACAGGCGCGTCCCGGATGCGGTCGGGGTCGGGGTCGGGTCCGTAGTCTTGCGCACGCGCGCCACCTTTTTCAGCAGGGAATGCAGGCACCGTAGCAGCGGCCGGTGAGGCCGGCATCGTACTTTCGTACGCAGTGGAGCGGCATATGGATTTGCTACCGTGGACATCCTCCCCGCAGGCCAGCCCGACATGACCGACACCTTTCTTTCCGGGCGCACCGCGCTCGTGACCGGCAGCACGTCGGGCATCGGCCTGGCCATTGCCTGTTCACTGGCCGAAGCCGGGGCGCGCGTGGCCATCAACGGCCTCGGCGACAAGGCCCAGGTGGACGCCGCGCTCGACGCCGTGCGCAGCGCCGGCGGCGGCGACGTCCGCCACTTCGACGCCAATCTCCTCGATCCCGAAGCCATCGCCAAGATGATGGCCGACATCGACGCCTGGTCGCCCATCGACGTGCTGGTCAACAACGCCGGCATCCAGCACGCGGTGCCGCTGGCCGAGATGCCGGTCGACAAGTGGAACGCGATCATCGCCATCAACCTCAGCGCCGCTTTCCACGCCATGCGCCTGGCGATGCCGGGGATGGCGGAGCGAGGCTTCGGCCGGGTGGTGAACATCGCCTCGGTGCACGGCCTGGTGGCCTCGAAGGACAAGGCGCCGTATGTCGCCAGCAAGCACGGCATCGTCGGGCTGTCGAAGGTCGCCGCGCTGGAGTACGCGGCCGCGGGCAGCCGTGACGGCGGCGGCGTGACCGTCAACTGCATCTGCCCGGGCTGGGTGGAGACGCCGCTGATCGAGCCGCAGATCGAGGCCCGCCGCAATGGCGGCAGCCGCGACGAGGGCGTACGCGCGCTCCTGGCCGAAAAACAGCCGAGCCTGCGCATGACCCTGCCCGCCGAAATCGGCGCGCTCGCCACCTGGCTGTGCCGGCGCGAAGCGCACAACGTCACCGGCGCCTCGTTCCCGGTCGACGGTGGCTGGACGGCGCAGTAGGCAGGCATCCAGGCACGCGCGCCCATGGCCACCCTGCTGATCGCCGACGACCACCCGCTGTTCCGCGCCGCCATGCGTGGCGCCGCGGTCGAGGCCGAGGCCGGCACCGAAACCATCGAGGCCGGCACGCTTGACGCCACCCTGGCGGCGCTGGAGTCGCGGTCCGACATCGACCTGGTCCTGCTGGACCTGCACATGCCCGGCAACCACGGGCTTGCCGGCCTGGCCGCCATCCGCGCGCAGTTCCCGGCGGTCGCGGTGGTGCTGGTGTCGGCCAACGAAGACCCGCGGGTGGTGCGCCGCGCGCTCGACCATGGCGCCGCCGGCTACATCCCCAAGAGCGCCGGCCTGGACGAAATGCGCGATGCGATCCGCAGCGTCCTGGCCTGCGAGGAATGGCTGCCGCCGGCGCTGCGCGGCGCCGTGGCGCGTGCGCAGTCGGCGCCGGGCGACACCGACCTTGCGGCACGCCTGGCCAGCCTGACGCCGCAGCAGTTCCGGGTGCTGGCGCTGGTCGCCGAGGGCCTGCTCAACAAGCAGGTCGCGGATCGGCTGGACGTGCAGGAGCGCACGGTGAAAGCCCACCTGTCGGCGATCTTCGAGAAGCTTGGCGTGCGCAACCGCACCCAGGCCGGCGTGATCCTGCGCGAGCTGGAACTGTCCGACCCCGCGCGCCAGGTGGCCCCGGAAGCCTGAGCACCGCGCAGGCCCGGCCCGAACAACCGCCCGACCCGCCTGCCGGCGTCAGGCCCGCGAGTATTTCCAGGACTGCATGCGCCCGTCGCGATACGGCATCACGCCGTGGAAGGCGCGCGGGTCGTCGTCGAACACCAACGGCACGAAGTGGCGATCGCCCTCCCACAGCGGCAGCTCGAGCACACGGTCGATGTCGATCCATTCCAGCGTGCCTTCCGGGTTCGACGCCGGCGGCGTGCCGGTGAACTCGGTGACCAGGAAGACAAAGGCGAACCAGTCCTCGCCGTGCTTGCCGAAGCCCGGCCAGCTGATGGTGCCGCGGAGCTGCAGCTCCGTGCACTCGATCGCGGCCTCCTCGCGGATCTCGCGGCGCATCCCGGCCAGCGCATCCTCGTCGGCTTCAAGCTTGCCGCCCAGGCCGTTGTACTTGCCCAGGTGCTGGTCGCCGGGACGGGCATTGCGATGGACCATCAGCACGCGGCGGTGGTCGGGTGAAAGCACGTAGCCAAGCGTGGCCAGGATCGGGGTATAGGGCATCGGATCGGCGGGTGCGGGTTGCCCGTGATTGTAGGCGCTCAGCCCGCGGGCCCGGGCCTGATGCGCATGCGGCCGAGCATCGATTTCAGCGCCAGCGGCCGCACCGGCTTCTGCAGCAGGCCGAGTGCGTGTTCGGCGACGTCCCGGCGCACCGCATCGGTGGCGTCGGCGCTGAGCACCAGGGTGGGCACCGCACCGTGGCGCGCCGACAGCTGCCGCCAGGCGCCGATGCCGGTCTGGCCGTCATCGAGGTGGTAGTCGAGCAGCCACAGGTCGGCTGGATGCGCGGCCTGCGCGGCGAGCGCGGCCCGCGCGTCGGCAGCGACGTCGACACTGCAACCCCAGCCGCGCAGCAGGGCGGCCAGAGACTCCAGCGCCATCGGATCGTTGTCGAGCAACAGCACGCGGGCGCCGGCCAGGCCGGCACGCGCAGCCTGCACGGCGGGAGCTTCCGCTGGCGCGGCCACCGACGCCAGCGCGATCGCGAACACGGTCCCCACGCCTGGACGGCTGCGCAATTCGACGCGTGAACCGAGCAGCCGCGCGATGCGTTCGGCGATCGCCAGGCCAAGGCCGAGCCCCTGCCCGCCCACGCCTTCGCCACGGCGGAACTCCTCGAAGATCAACCCCTGCTGCGCCACGTCGATGCCTGGGCCGGTGTCGTGCACTTCGATGCGCAGCTGGCCGCCTGCCCGCCGCACCCCCAGCAGCACGCGGCCGCGACCGGTGTAGCGCACGGCATTGGCGAGGAAGTTCTGCAGCACGCGGCGCAGAAGCTGCGGGTCGCTGTGCGTCCAGGCGCTGCTGGCAACGTGGTCGAAGCGCAGGCCGCGATCCCCGGCCAGCGCGCGGAACTCCGAAGCCAATGGCTCCAGCACTTCGGCCAAGGGGAAGGCGCGGGGCTGTGGCACCAGTCCTCCAGCCTCGAGTCGCGCCATGTCGAACAGGCCGGTGAGCAGGTCGGTGGTGGAATCCAGGGCGCCGCGGATCTGCCCGAGCGACTCCTTCTGCCGGCCCTGCACCTGTTCGGCCAGCGCATCGGTGAACAGGTGCGCGGCGTGCAGCGGCTGAAGCAGGTCATGCCCGACCGCGGTCAGGAAGCGGCTCTTGGCGTCGTTGGCGCGCTCGGCTTCGCGCCGCGCCTGGTCGAGGCTGGCGGTGCGCTCCTCGACGCGCTGCTCCAGGGTCTCGTTGCTGCGCTTGAGCTCGGCCTCGGTGCGACGGAAGGCGGTGACGTCGGTGAAGGTGGCGACGAAGCCGCCACCGGGCATCGGGTTGCCGCGGATCTCGACCATGCCACCCTGCGGGAACACGCGTTCGCTGACATAGGGCGTGCCGGCCTGCATGTGCCTCAGGCGCTTTGCGGACTCGCCCTCGACACGCGCACCGAGATCGCCGACAAGTCCTCGGCCCAGGTTGTGCGCGACCAGCTCCGCCACCGGCACCCCGATGCGCAGCAGCCCCGGCGGATAGCCGAACAGCTCCGCATACGGCCGGTTCCATGCCACCAGCCGCAGTTCGCGATCGACCACGCTGATGCCCTGGCTCATGTTCTCCAGCGCCGCCTGCAGCACGCGCTGGTTGAAGCGCAGGTCCTGCGAGGCTTCGCCGACGATCTCGGCCACGGTGTCGAGGTCGGGGCCGGCCTCGCGGCGCGCAGCGTCGAGCAGCAGCCGCGCCGAGGCACTGCCCAGCACTGCGGCGAGCTCGCGCTCGAAACGCGCCTCGATCAGCACCGGCACCGGGCCGCTCTGTGGCGCACCGCGCAGCAACTCGTCCACCGCCCGCACCGGCAGGAAGCGCCGCCCGGCCTGGCGCAGGGTGCGCAGGTCGGAGCCGCGCGCAATGTCGCGATCCGGCGACGACAGCCAGGCCGACAGCACCAGCATGGTCGCCGCACCCACGAACAGGCTGGCGCCTACCGCCCGCCCCAGCCGGCTCCACCCGGTCAGCCCGAACAGCGTGTCCGGTGCCAGCCAGGCAATTCCAAGGGGACCCGCCGCCAGCCAGTCACCGCTGCTCCCGGACAGTTCGACCTGCATCGGCGACAGCGTCACCCAGGCCCAGGCGAGAAAGCCCGCGAGCACGCCCCATGTCGCCGCGACGGCCGGCGTGCGCGTGCGCCACACGGCGCAGAACAGCGCCGGCGCAAGCGTGGCCAGCGCCGAGAACGAGACCGCACCGACGTCCGCCAGCGACTGGCTGCCGGCGATCACGCGGCTGTAGGCCCAGGCCAGCAGCATCACCCCCAGGATGCCGGCGCGTCGCAGGGCGAGCACCGCGCCGCGGCGATCATCGCCGCCGCGACCGGCCGACCATGCGCCGCGCAGAAGGCCCGGCGTGAACCAGTGGTTGCCGATCATCAGGCTCAGCGCCAGCGTGCTCACCACCACCATGCCGGTGGCCGCGCTCAGTCCGCCCAGGAAGGCGAACAGCGCCAACCCGTGGTGGCCCAGCGCGGCCGGCAGCGCCAGCGCGTACATGTCCGGCGGCACGCTGTCGCCAAGCAGTGCCGTGCCCGCCCGCGCCAGCGGCAGGGTCGGCAGTGCGATCAACACCAGGTAGAGCGGAAACTGCCAGCGCGCGGTGAGTACGTGGCGCTCGTCGCGGCACTCCACCACGCCGACGTGGAACTGATGCGGGAGGATGAACATCGCCAGCGCGCCTAGCAGCACCAGCGGGATGAAGCCCCCCACCGGGGCCGGCGGCGAAGGTACCTGCGCGACTTCGATCTCGCCCAGGCCGAACCAGACCAGCGCACCCAGCGCCAGCATCGCCACCAGCTTGAACAGCGATTCGAAGGCCATCGCCAGCACGAGGCCGCGGTTGTGCTCGGCCGCGCTTGCGCGCCGGGTGCCGAAGGCCATCGCAAACACCGCCATCGCCAGCGCCACGTACAGCGCGCCGTCGCGCCAGGGTGCGATCGCGCCACCGCCGCCACCACCCGTGGTCAGCGTGGCGAAGCTCATCGTCACCGCCTTCAGTTGCAGCGCGATGTAGGGAACCATGCCCAGCAGCGCGACCAGGGTGACCACGGCGGCAAGCCACGGATCCTTGCCCAGGCGGGTGGCGATGAGGTCGGCGATCGACGTCGCATTGCTCTCGCGCGCCAGCCGGACCAGGCGCAGCATGAAGGCGAAGGCCACGATGTAGAACACGATCGCGCCGAGGAAGGTCGGCGGCAGCGGCCAGCCATAGCGCGCGGCCTGGGTGACCGTGCCGTAGAAGGTCCAGGAGGTGCAGTGCACCGCCAGCGAGAGCGCATAGACATGGCGCCAGTGCCGCGCCAGCGTGCCCGGACGGCGCTCGGCATAGACCGCGACGCCGAACAGCAGCGCAAGCCACAGCACCGCGGCCGCGACCACCACGCCGACGCTCAGCATGGCCTTGCAACTGTTCGCGTCATTCCGGCCCCTGCCACCCCTGTACTACCGGCACGGAGCATAAACGCAGCGGGCCGCGGCTGGAACCGCGGCCCGCAGGGACATCATGCGCAGACGACTAGAAATCGAAGTTGCGGCGGACCGACAGGTACCAGTTGCGCGGCGGTGCATAGTACGCAGTCTGGATATTGGCTACCGAGGAGAACTCCTGGCCCTCCGTCTTGTACAGCTCGTCCGTCAGGTTGCGCACGCCGGCCCGGATCTGCCACGCGTACTGGGGCGAATCCCACGCCGTGAACAGACCGGCCGTGGTGTAGGCGTCCTGCATCAGACCCGGGCGATTGTCGACCGACAGCCAGGTGTCGCCACGATACGAAACGTCACCGCCCACGGTCAGGGCGCCACTGCCGCCCAGGGCGAAGGTGTGCTGCAGCGCGAGTCGGGCAGTCCAGTCCGGCGAGAACGGAACGTGGTCGTGCAGCGTCGGGTTGTATTCCGGGTTGCCCGGATCGGTGGTGCGCAGGTCCGCGAAATCCTTGTAGCTGGCGTCCATCCAGCTCACCTGGCCACTGAGCGTGGTTGCATCACCCAGTCGCGCAACGCCCTCGAACTCGAATCCGTTGATTTCCATCTCGGCGGCGTTGAGCACCGGGAACGAGAACGTCGGCACCGGCGAGTCCGGATTCAAGACCTCCGACACGCGGGCCTGGAAGTCCTTGTAGCTGCTGTGGAACGCAGCGACGTTGGCGGTCAGGCGGCCATCCGCCGAACGCATCTTCACGCCGGCCTCGTAGGTCCACACGAACTCGGGATCGAACGCCGCGGACGTGGTCTCCAGCACGGCGTTGGCCCGGCCGTTGAAGCCGCCCGACTTGAAGCCGCGGTTCGCCGATACGTAACCCATCACCTGGTCACTGAAAGCCTTCTGCAGGCTCAGCGACGGCGTCCACGCATCCCAGCTCTGCTTGCCACTGAAAGCCACTGTCTCGTTGATCGCGGCAAACAGCGGCCCCCAGAAGGTGCTGGTGGTACGCCAGTAGTCCTTTTCGTCGCGCGAATAACGCAGGCCGGCGGCCAGCGTCCAGGTCGGGGCGAACTCCCAGTTGACGTGGGCGAAGGCGGCGACGCTGGTGGTTTCCAGGTCATCGTCGATCGTGCGCAGGAAGTCGATCGGCGCTCCTGCAAAGCCGAAGAAATCGCTGGCATACGCTTCCTGGTAGGAAGGCAGCGTCTCGTTCATGTAGTACGCGCCGAAGATCGCCTGCACGTTGCTGCCATTGTCGTACTGCAGCTGGAGTTCCTGGCTGACCTGCTCCTGGTCCACCTCGACCAGGACGTCGCCGAGCTCCCATTCGGAGGCGTCGATGTCGATGTACGAGCTGGTATCGAGCTTGCGCCAGGCGGTGATGCTCTTGACCGTCCATTGCTGGCCAAGGTCCCACTGCAGGTTGGCGCTGACGCCCTTGTGGGTCATCTCCTGCCCCTGGTCCGGGCGGAACGAGGTACGGCTCTTGAAGTCGTAGTCGTCGGTGCCCGGCTGGTGCAGGACCACCGGGCCGAAGGCCAGGTCCGTGCGGATCAGCGGCGCGGTCGGCTGGCCGAGGGTCAGCGCGTTGTCCTGGCGGGTGTAGTCGGCGGAGAACGTCGCGCTGAAGCTGTCGCTCGGACGCAGTGCAAGCTTGCCGCGCAGGGCGATCGTGTCCTCACCGTTGTAGTCCTCCCTGGTCACCGGGTCTTCCACATAGCCGTCGTTCTTCAGCCATGCGCCGGCGATGCTGAAGGCGGCGGTGTCGGAGAGCTGCTCGCCGAGGTAGGCGCGGAAATCGGTGCGACCGAAGCTGCCGACGCCGAACTCGACCGCTGCGCCTTCGCTGTCGAACGGATTCTTGGTGTTGATCTTGATCGCGCCGCCGGTGGAGTTCTTGCCGTACAGCGTGCCCTGCGGGCCGCGCAACACTTCGATCTGCTGCACGTCGAACAGCGAGAACAGCGCGCCGTTGATGCGCGAGTAATAGACATCGTCGACGTACATGCCGACCCCGGGATCGAAGGTCTGCAGCGAATCCGGCTGGCCGATGCCGCGGATGAACACGTTCACCGTGTTCGACGAGCCGCGGCCCTGGACGATATTGAGGTTGGGCACCGCGCCCTGCAGGCCGCTGATGTCGCTGGCCTGGAGGTCCTTGAGCTGCTCCTCGCCGAACGCGCTGACCGCGACCGGCACGTCCTGGATGGACTCGACGCGGCGGCGGGCGGTGACGGTGATGGTATCGAGGTCGGTTGCGCTGCTCGCGGGCTGGGCCTGGGCCGGACCGGCGTCCTGCGCATGCAGGGTGGGCGCGGCCAGGGCCACGACGATCGCCAGGCTGAGTGAGGTGGCGCGGATGTTGGCAGGCTTCATGGGGTCCCCGGGAAATGCTGGTAGCGCGCGGCCGATTGCCGCGTGGTGCCAAGACTAGGGAGGCGGCGCACGCGGCGGCATCGTACCTTCGGACAATGGGCCGAGACGGCGGCTGGCGGGAACACTGTCGCCCGTGGAGTCGTGCGCCGCACGATCGAAGGGTTGCCGATGTCGTTCCTGATCGTGCTCGCTGCGCTGGTCTTCCTGATGTACGTCGCCTACCGCGGCCACAGCGTGATCCTGTTCGCGCCGATCGCGGCCCTGGGCGCGGTGCTGTTGACCGATCCCTCGCTGGTGGCGCCGATGTTCACCGGCCTGTTCATGGACAAGATGGTCGGCTTCCTGAAGCTGTATTTCCCGGTGTTCCTGCTGGGCGCGGTGTTCGGCAAGCTGATCGAGATCTCGGGCTTCTCCAAGTCGATCGTCGCCGCCACTATCAAGGTGGTCGGCGCGCAGCGGGCGATGCTGTCGATCGTGATCGTCTGCGCGCTGCTGACCTATGGCGGCGTATCGCTGTTCGTGGTGGTGTTCGCGGTCTATCCGTTCGCCGCCGAACTGTTTCGCCAAAGCGACATCCCCAAGCGCCTGATCCCCGGCACCATCGCGCTGGGCGCTTTCACCTTCACCATGGATGCATTGCCGGGCACGCCGCAGATCCAGAACATCATCCCGACGGCGTTCTTCGGCACCAACACCTGGGCGGCGCCGATCCTGGGCACCATCGGCGGCGTCTTCATCATCATCGTCGGCCTGTCCTATCTCGACTGGCGCCGCCGCGTTGCGCAGCGCGCCGGCGAGGGGTATGGCGACCCGGCCACCCTGCTCAACGAACCGGCACCCTTCGTCGGCGAACGGCTCGCGCATCCCCTCATCGCGCTGCTGCCGCTGGTGATGGTGGGCGTTGCAAACCTTGCGCTGACGCGGCTGATCCCGGGCTGGTACGGCGACAGCCACAGCTTCATCCCGGCGGTGGTCGGCAACCCGGCGCCAGTGGTGCAGGAAGTGGCGAAGATCGCCGCGATCTGGGCAGTCATGGGTGCGCTGCTGATCGGTATCGTGACGGTGATGGTGTTTGCCTGGAAGACGGTGCTCAAGCACTTCGCCGAGGGCACGAAATCCGCGATCGGCGGTGCACTCCTGGCATCGATGAACACCGCTTCGGAATACGGCTTCGGCGCCGTGATCGCGGCGCTGCCAGGCTTCCTGCTGGTCGCCGACGCGCTCGGCGCCATCCCCGACCCGCTGGTCAACGAAGCGGTCACCGTAACCGCGCTGGCCGGCATCACCGGCTCGGCTTCGGGCGGCATGTCCATCGCGCTGGCGGCGATGGCCGACAGCTTCATTGCCAACGCCGAAGCCGCCGGCATTCCGATGGAGGTCCTGCATCGGGTGGCATCGATGGCGTCCGGCGGCATGGACACCCTGCCCCACAACGGCGCGGTGATCACCCTGCTGGCGGTCACCGGCCTGACCCATCGCCAGGCCTACAAGGACATCTTCGCGATCACGATCATCAAGACCATCGCCGTATTCGTGATCATCGGCGTTTTCTACGCCACCGGGCTGGTCTGAGCCCCGGCGACAGCGCGAACCGCGGGCCCGGCGCTTCGATTCGGAGCTGGGAAAGCGGTCACGGTTGGCAGCCCGGCTTCGGGTAGTCTGGACCCGGTTTGGCGGCGGGGTCCCGCCGCCGGGGAGACCGTCCATGAACAGCCAGCTGCCGAACGCCCAGGTGGACGCCCTGCGCGACGCCTTCACGCACCGCTACAAGCTCCGGGGCCAGCCGCGCTACGCGCCGGCACCGGCACCGGCGCCTACCGCGCCGGCGTCCGCGCCAGAGTCCGACCCCGGGTCCGGCCCGATGCTTGCGCCGCCGGGCACCGGTGGTTCGACGCGTCCCGGGGTGATGGTCCCGGCCACCAGGGCGCCGTTCGCGGTGCGGGTGCTCAACAACCTTGGTTACGGTGCCACCCCGGCATCGATCGCCGAGTTCAACGCCCTGGGCGGCAACGACGCCGCGCGGCTCAACGCCTACGTGGACCGCCAGCTGGCCTGGTCCTCGATCGACGACAGCGCGGTCGAGGCACGCCTGTCCGCCGCCGGCTACCAGACCCTGGGCAAGAGCCTGCAGCAGCTCTGGCAGGACCATTCGCAGAACACCACCGACCACAACGTCCGCATGCGCCCGGCCTTCGAGGTGCAGCGCTCGGCGCTGGCGCGCGCCGCCTATTCGCGGCGCCAGCTGCTTGAGGTGATGGTCACCTTCTGGCACGACCACTTCAACGTCATGGTCAGCGACTATTCGGCCGGCCCGGTCTACGTGCACTACCACCGCGACGTGATCCGGCAGCACGCCACGGGCAACTTCCGCGCCATGCTCGAGTCCGTCGCCCAGAGCACGGCGATGCTGTACTACCTGGACAACCTCTCCAACACCCGCTCCGGCCCCAACGAGAATTTCGCCCGCGAGCTGCTGGAGCTGCACACCTTCGGCGCGGAGAACTACCTCGGCTTCATGGATCCCTTCCAGGTGCCGCCCTGCCCGGAGGATCCGTCCTACCCCATCGGCTATACCGACATCGACGTCTACGAGACTTCGGCGGCCTTCACCGGCTGGTCGGTTCGAAACGGCCACTGGCAGTATCCGGGCGAGGACGATGGCGCCTTCACCTACCGCGCGGCGTGGCACGACACCGGACCGAAATACGTGCTCGGCAGCTTCATCTACCCCGAGCAGCCCGCGCTCAAGGACGGCCGCGACATCCTCGACCGCATCGCCAGCCATCCGCGGGTGGCGAAGTTCATCTGCGGCAAGATCATCCGTCGCTTCTTCGCGGACGATCCGCCAAGCGGCCTGGTGGACAGCGCCGCGGCGGTGTTCCGGAGCCACTGGCAGGCGCCCGACCAGATCGCGCGCACGCTGCGCCATGTGCTGACCTCCGACCTGGCGCACAACGCCTGGGGCTTCAAGCAGCGTCGCCCCTTCGAGGCGGTCGCCGCTGCGATGCGGGTGCTCGGCTGCGACTGGACGCCGCGCGTGGGGCACGACGCCTCCGACACCCTGATGTGGCGGATGGGGTTCACCGGCCACCTGCCCTATGACTGGCCGGCGCCCAATGGCTATCCGGATACCTCGAAGGACTGGATGGGCGGCAACCGCTACGCCATGACCTGGAAGCTGCTCGGCTGGCTCACCGAATCCAGCGACGACGGCGTGCCGCTGGCACCGATCCTGGCCACCACGCGCGCCCACATCCCCGCCGGCGAGTGGACCGCGCGGCGCCTGGTGGATTTCTGGTGCCTGCGCATCCTGGGCTACCTGCCCGAGGCCGCGCGCCGGCAGGCGCTGCTGGACTTCATGGCCCGCAATGGCAATCCCGAGACCTATGTCATCACCGATACGGACACGTGGGCCATGAGCGACCTCAAGCGGCACTACAACCAGCAGCGGCTGCGCAGCATGGTATCGCTGCTGTTGATGTCGCCCGAATTCCTGGGCCGCTGAGGAGCCACGACATGTCTTCCATCGAATTCCAGCGCCGCGACTTCCTCAAGGGCTGCTGCGCCACCGCGGCCATCGGCGCCATCGGTCCCGGCCTGCTGTTCTCCCCGGCCGCGCACGCCGCGGCCAACGGCTACGACACGATCGTGCACGTGTTCCTGCGCGGCGGCATCGACGGCCTCAACCTGGTGGTGCCGGTGTCCGGCGAGGACCGCGTGCACTACGAGCAGGCGCGGCCAGGCCTGGCGATCGCGGCCAGCGGGGCCTACGGCGCGCTTCCGCTCACGCTGGGCAACGGCAGCGGCACCGGCTTTGGACTGCACCCATCGGCTTCGGGCCTGCACGAGCTCTGGGGCGATGGCCGGCTGGCCATCGTCCACGGCTGCGGCATGCAGACCGCGGTGACCCGCAGCCACTTCGACGCCCAGCTCTACCTCGACCTCGGCACGCCCGGACGCCAGGGCGGCAATACCGGCTGGCTGGCACGGGCCTGGGCCAACCATCCCGGCGCCAGTGAATCGGTCCCGATCCCCGCGCTGGCGGTGAACAGCCGTACGCCGGCGAACCTGATCGGCGCCACCCAGGCACTGACGATGGGCAGCCCGACCGACTTCCGCCTCGACTCCGGGGCCTGGGGCTGGCAGACCTGGCGCGAGGGCATGCCGGCCGGCACGCGCGGGGTCAACGAGACCCTGGAGCTGCTCTGGAACGGCCCCACTTCGCTTGAACTCGGCGGCAAGCGCGCAGACGCGTCCCTGCGCCTGGTACGGCAGCAGGACTTCCAGTCAACGCCACCGGCGGGCTGGCCCACCAGCACCTTCGCACGCCAGCTGTGGACCGTAGCGCAGTCGATCCGCTTCGACCTGGGCCTGCGCTACGCCACCGTCGACCTCGGCGGCTGGGACACGCACGACGGCCAGGGCACCGCCGGCAGCGGCTACCACTACTACCAGAACAAGATCGCCGAACTGTCGCAGGCGCTGGCGGCGTTCTACGCCGAGATGCACGCCGGCGGCGAGGCCTCGCGGGTCACGGTGGTGGTGCAGTCCGAGTTCGGGCGCCGCGTGCGCCAGAACGGTAGCGGCGGTACCGACCACGGTTACGGCAATCCGATGCTGGTGCTGGGCGGACCCGTCGTGGGCCGGCGCTTCTACGGCAATTTCGCCGGACTGCACCCGGAGATACTGTCGCCGCACTTCGGCGACATCCCGGTGACCACCGACTTCCGCCGCGTGCTGTGGGACATCCTGCAGCGGCGCATGGGGCACACCAGCGCGCAGGCTGTGTTTCCCGGCTACACGGGCCACGTGCCGCTGGGAATCGTGCAGGCCGCCGGCGCCACGGCCATCGCCAACCTGCCGCGCCACCCCGAGCCGGACTACGGCGCGTCGCCATATCCCCGCGGGCCGGCGGCGGACGCCCTGGGCTCGCCGACCGCAGGCCCGGCCGCGGCCAAGCGGCCGGCCGTGCCCAGGCAGCGGCGGCGATCGCAGCCGCTCCCGATGCGCATCGTGCGCTGGCACATGGAATTGCTGCGCCACCTGCTTTCGCGCGCCGCTCCCTGAGCCGTCCGGCCGCCGGACGCGCCCGGCGGCCGGACCGGAAAATGGTGGTTCCGAACGCAGGAGAGCGGGCCGTAGCCCGCTCTCCCGGTGACGCGATGGCGCGCCTTGCGACGCGCCGGACCCGCCAGCCCTTACTCGGCCGGGGTGCCTTCACCTTCCTCGACGGCCTTCATCGACAGGCGGATGCGGCCCTGCTTGTCGACTTCCAGCACCTTGACCTTGACGATATCGCCTTCCTTGAGCACGTCGCCGACCTTCTCGACGCGTTCGTTGGAGATCTGCGACACGTGCACCAGGCCGTCCTTGCCGGGGGAGATGGTGACGAACGCACCGAAGTCCATCAGCTTGACGACCTTGCCCTCGTAGATGCGGCCCGGCTCGACGTCGGAGGTGATCTGCTCGATGCGGTCCTTGGCGGCCTTGCCCGCGGCGGCGTCGACCGACGCGATGGTGATCGTGCCGTCGTCCTGGATGTCGATCTGGGTGCCGGTTTCCTTGGTGATCGCCTGGATGACCGAACCGCCCTTGCCGATCACTTCGCGGATCTTGTCGGGATGGATCTTGATGGTGATCAGGCGAGGCGCGAACTCGGAGAGCTCCGAACGCGGCGAGGTCAGCGCGGACTCCATCTCCTTGAGGATGTGCAGGCGACCCTGCTTGGCCTGCGCCAGCGCGACCTTCATGATCTCTTCGGTGATGCCCTGGATCTTGATGTCCATCTGCAGCGCCGAAATACCCTTCTCGGTGCCGGCGACCTTGAAGTCCATGTCGCCCAGGTGGTCTTCGTCACCGAGGATGTCGGACAGCACGACGTAGTCGTCGCCTTCCTTCACCAGGCCCATGGCGATGCCCGCGACCGGCGCCTTGATCGGCACGCCCGCGTCCATCAGCGCCAGCGACGAACCGCAGACCGACGCCATCGACGACGAACCGTTCGATTCGGTGATCTCGGACACGACGCGGATCGTGTAAGGGAACGCTTCCATCGTCGGCATCACGGCGAGCACGCCGCGCTTGGCAAGGCGGCCGTGGCCGATCTCGCGACGCTTCGGGCCCATCATGCGGCCGGCTTCGCCCACGGAGTACGGGGGGAAGTTGTAATGGAACAGGAAGTGCTCCTTGTACTCGCCGGAGACCGCGTCGATGATCTGGCCGTCGCGGGCGGTGCCCAGCGTGACGGCGACGATGGCCTGGGTCTCGCCGCGGGTGAACAGCGAGGAGCCGTGGACGCGCGGCAGCACGCCGACCTTCGAGGCGATCGGGCGCACGGTGTCGGGCGCGCGGCCGTCGATGCGGACCTTGGTCGTGAGGACCGAGTTGCGCATCGTCTGGTATTCCTGCTCGCTGAACTCCTTCGACAGGTCACCGGTCGCCCAGGCCTTCGACTCCGCTTCGGGGGCGATGGCGGCGAGGATCGACTTCTTGAGGTTGGAGATCGTGTCCTTGCGCTCGAGCTTGTCGCGCACCTGGAAGGCCTCGGCGAGCTTCTCGCCGACCGCGGTGCGGATCGCGCTGACGATACCTTCGTCGGCAGCGGGCGCGCTCCAGGTCCACTTCGGCCTGCCGGCTTCGGCGACGAGCTCGTTGATGGTGGCGATCGCGACCTGCATCTGCTGGTGGCCGAACATCACCGCGCCGAGCATCACGTCCTCGGACAGCTCGTTGGCCTCGGACTCGACCATCAGCACTGCGTTCGCGGTACCGGCGACGACGAGTTCAAGCTCGGACTCCTTCAGCTCCGACACGGTCGGGTTGAGCAGGTACTGGCCGTCCTTGTAGCCGACCTTGGCGGCGCCGATCGGGCCGTCGAAGGGCGCGCCCGAGAGCGAGAGCGCGGCCGAGGCGCCGATCAGGGCGAGGATGTCGCCGTCGACCTCGGGGTTCATCGACATCACCGTGGCGATGATCTGCACTTCGTTGCGGAAGCCATCGGGGAACAGCGGGCGGATCGGGCGATCGATCAGGCGCGAAGTCAGCGTCTCCTTTTCGGTCGCGCGGCCCTCGCGCTTGAAGAAGCCGCCCGGAATGCGGCCACCGGCGTAGAACTTCTCCTGGTAGTCGACGGTGAGCGGGAAGAAGTCCTGCCCCTCGCGTGCGGTCTTGTTGGCGACCGCGCTGACCAGCAGCATGGTGCCCTCGCACGAGATCATGACCGCGCCGCCGGCCTGGCGTGCGATCTCACCGGTCTCGATGGTGACCGTGCGACTGCCGTACTCGAAGCTCTTGGTAACTTTCGCCACGTTGGTGATTCCTCGGTGTCTCTTGCGATGAACCGGCCGGGACCCTTGCCCCCTGCCGGGTGGCGCACCCGCGGCGCGCCGGAAAAAGAACCGCGGCGCATCTCTGCGCCGCGGCGGGGTGTGTATCAGCGACGCAGGCCAAGCTTCCCGATCAGCGCCTTGTAGCGCGCGATGTCCTTGCGGTGCAGGTAGTCAAGCAGGCTGCGGCGCGTGTTGACCATCTTCAGCAGGCCGCGGCGGCTGTGGTGGTCCTGCTTGTGGGTCTTGAAGTGCTCGGTGAGGTGCACGATGCGTGCGGTCAGCAGGGCGACCTGGACTTCGGTGGAACCGGTGTCGTTCTCGCCGCGCTTGTTGTCTTCAATGATGGAACTGGTATCGATGGACATCGTTTATGCCTTTCTGTGATGCGTGGACCGCAGGAACGCCCCCATGCCGACCGGCACGGACGCACACCACGAGAACCGCCGCTTGCTGTGGGACGCCTGGCGCCCGTCATCGGGCGCCGGAAGTGCTTGGAAAAAGCCGCGGAATTGTACCGCGAGCGACCCCCTGCGGACAAGGCGCGGCCTCAGTCCCTGCCTGCCGCCGCGGCGGGAGCGGGCTGCGCGCAGGCCCATGTGAACATGCGTCGCGGCTTCAGGCCGCCCTCGCCATCGGTGGTCCCCAGCCCCAGCACCCGGGCGCCGGGTCCGAACACGGCGACTTCGCCTGCGCCGGCGAATACGCCGTCCACCCCCTGCCCATGCGCGAGGCGCGCGGCGCCAGCGGCATCCACCTCGACCCGGGGCCAGGCATCCATGCCCGCCTCGACCGGCAACAGGCAGGCCTCGAGGCTGCGCTCGCCCCGTTCAGCCAGCGCCTCGAGCTCGGCGAACGTCCACAGCCTCGGGTTCCTGAACGGGTCCACCCACAGCCTGCGCAATTCAGCGACGTGTGCGCCGCAGCCAAGGGCTTCGCCGAGATCGCGCACGAGGCTGCGCACATAGGTTCCCGATCCGCACTCCACGCGCAGCCGCAGGATATTTCCCGGCGCCACGCCGTCGGTGGCATCCAGCAGGTCGGCGGCAGACAGCAGGCTGAATTCGTGCACGTCGACCGCGCGCGGCTCGACTTCGACGTCCTCTCCGCGACGTGCCTTCGCATACAGCGGTTCGCCGCCGCGCTTGAGCGCGGAATAGATCGGCGGCCGCTGCATGATCGGGCCGGTGAGCCGTGCGAGGGCGGCATCGATCGTGGCGATGTCCAGCAGCGGCACTGGCCGCTCGCGCAGCAGCTGGCCGTCAGCGTCATCGGTATCGGTGACCTGGCCCAGGCGCGCAACCGTGTCATAGGCCTTGCGCGCGCCGAGCAGCCCGCCGGCGATCTTGGTGGCCTCGCCGAAGCACAGCGGCAGCAGGCCGGTGGCCAGCGGATCCAGGCTGCCGGTGTGGCCGCCCTTTTCCGCGCGGAACAGGTGGCGCGCACGCTGCAGCGCCTGGTTGGAACTCGGTCCACGGGGCTTGTCGAGCAGCAGGATGCCGTCGAGCCTGCGGAATTTCGTTCGCGGTCGTTGCTTCATCACGGCATTGTAGGTGGCGTGCCCTTGATATGGATCAAGGCCACCCGCGCATACGCGGCGCAGCCTGCCCGCATCCACCGGCTGCACATCCGGTCGACCACGAACAGGAGCGTTCATGAAAACGAAAACCCTGGCCCTCGCCCTTGCGCTGTCGGCGATTGCGCTGCCCGTGCACGCACAGGATGCTGCGGTGGCCGCGCCCGCCAGCGACGACTACGTACCCAGCCTGATCACCAGCACTCCGCTGCAGGGTCGGCAGCTGGCAATCACCCTGGTCAGGAAGACCATCGGCAGCATCCAGAAGGATGCCGACGCCAAGCAGCGCGTGCGCGAAAAATACGAGGAGGATCCGATGATGCTCATGCGTGCGGCAGAGCTTGTCGCGATCGAGTTCAGGACGATCGCCGAAGCCAACGACTATTGGCGCGGCCAGGATGAAGGCGGCGACTGACCGCGGCGTCTCTGCCCACCTGGCCCCACCCTGCGGGAGCGACGCATCACGACTCTGTGGGAGCGGCTATAGCCGCGATCGGAGACAGTGCTGGTCTGTCCTTGTCGCGACGGAGCCTCCGTTGCGGCGCGCGTTGCCCGTCCCGTACGCAGGGGGTGTGCTCCCCGGCCTGTCCGCGTCCCGGAAACCGGGAAGCCAGGAAGCCCCTCAGTCTTCGCCGGGGGCGTCGGGCAGGTCGCGCAACAGGTTGTCGATGCGCTCGCCGCGGTCCACCGAATCGTCGTAATGGAAGTGCAGCTCAGGCACGTGGCGCATCTTCACCGCGCGCGCGAGCCGGTAGCGGATCTCGGGTGCCACCGCCTTCAGGCCCTTGATCGCCTCGGCGGCGCGCTCGGACTGCAGGGCGGTCACGAACACCTTGGCGTGTGCCATGTCGCGCGTGACCTCGACGTCGGACACGCTCACCGACGGCAGCCCGTGCTCGGCCACCGCTTCGCGAACCAGGGTGCCCAGCTCCCTGCGGAGCTGGGCGGACACGCGATCGGTGCGGTGGAATGTCTTCTGCGACATCAGAGCGTGCGCTGCACTTCGACGCGCTCGAAGCACTCGATCTTGTCGCCCGGCTTGATGTCGTTGTAGGCCTTCACGCCGATGCCGCACTCGGTGTTGACGCGCACCTCGTCGACGTTCTCCTTGAAGCGGCGCAGCGATTCCAGCTCGCCCTCGAAGATGACGACTTCGTCGCGCAGGACGCGGATCGGCTTGTTGCGACGGACCACGCCCTCGATGACCATGCTGCCGGCGACCGCGCCGAACTTGGAGCTGCGGAAGACCTCGCGGACCTCGGCGGTGCCGATGATCTCTTCACGGATTTCCACGCCAAGGATGCCGGACGCGACCTGCTTCACCTGGTCGATGACGTCATAGATGATCGAGAAGTAGCGCAGATCGAGACCGCTGCCTTCGATCACCTTGCGGGCCGACGCGTCGGCACGGACGTTGAAGCCGATGATCGTCGCCTTGGACGTGGCGGCGGAGTTGGCGTCGGACTCGGTGATGCCGCCCACGCCCGAGCGGATGATGTTCACCCGGATGTCGTCGTTGGACAGCGCCGTGAGCGCCTGGCGCAGTGCTTCCACCGAACCCTGGACGTCGGCCTTGATGACCAGCGGCAGCTCGAGCTGCTGGCCGCCGCCCATCTGCGCCATGATGTCTTCCATGCGGTTGCCCGCGGCTTGCACCAGGCGCAGTTCACGGCGCTTGGACTCGCGCTGCTGCGCGACTTCCTTGGCCAGGCGCTCGTCGTCGACGACCACGAAATCGTCGCCGGCGTCGGGCACGCCCGACAGGCCGACCACCTGCACCGGAATGGATGGACCCGCCGAAGGCACCTGGCCACCGGTTTCGTCGAACAGTGCGCGCACGCGACCGTATTCCACGCCGCAGACCAGGAAGTCGCCCTTGTTGAGCAGGCCCTGCTGAACCAGCACCGTCGCCACCGGGCCGCGGCCCTTGTCGAGCGAGGACTCGATGACCGTGCCGCTGGCACGTCCTTCACCGATCGCTTTGAGCTCCAGCACTTCGGACTGCAGGTTGATCGCATCGAGCAGGTCGTCGACGCCGTCGCCGGTCTTGGCCGACAGCTCCACCATCTGCGTGTCGCCGCCGAACTCTTCGGCCACGACATCATGGGACAGCAGTTCGTTCTTGATCCGCGAAGGATCGGCTTCGGACTTGTCGATCTTGTTGATCGCCACGATCAGGGGCACATTCGCCGCCTTCGCGTGCTGGATCGCCTCGATCGTCTGCGGCATCACGCCGTCATCGGCGGCCACCACCAGCACCACGAGGTCGGTGATCTTGGCGCCGCGCGCGCGCATCGACGTGAACGCGGCGTGGCCCGGGGTGTCGAGGAAGCTGATGACGCCCTTGGGCGTTTCGACGTGGTACGCGCCGATGTGCTGGGTAATGCCACCGGCCTCGCCCGTGGCGATCTTGGTGCGGCGGATGAAGTCGAGCAACGAGGTCTTGCCGTGGTCGACGTGGCCCATGATGGTCACGACCGGCGGACGCGGCGTCTGGTCACCGGTGATCTCTTCAACGTGTGCGAGCAGCTCGCTCTCGGCGTCGTCGGCATCGGCACGCACGGCCTGGTGGCCGAGCTCTTCGGTGACCAGTGCCGCGGTGTCATGGTCGATGGACTGGGTGATGGTGGCCATCACGCCCATCTTGAACAGCGCCTTGACCACGTCGCCGCCCTTCATCGCCAGCTTCTGGGCCAGATCGGCGACGGTGATGGCCTCGCCGATCGCGACCTCGCGCACGACCGGCGCGGTCGGACGGGTGAAGCCGGTACCGGTGCGCGACTGGTCGCGCTGCTGGCCACGCTGCGCGCCACGCTTGGGGCGTGCGGTACTGCGGCGCGCCCGGTCGGCGGGCGACAGGTGCATCTGCCCGGCAAAGCGTGCGGCGGCGCCTTCCTCGTCCTCGGGGCCGGCAGCCATCGCATGCGAACCCCGGTGCTTGCCCTTGGCCGCGCTGCGATCGTCGCGCGCGGGAGCCGGCTTGGGATGGCCATGGCCGTGCGCCTTGCGCGGAGCAGCCTCTTCGGTCGCGACCGCCGCCACCGCGGCCTCGGCCTCGGTGCGCACGCGCTCGGCTTCTTCAAGCTCGCGACGCTTGGCTTCCTCGGCCTCTTCCAGGCGACGGCGGTCGGCGTCGGCAAGGCGCTGCTGCTCGTCGAGGTTGCGCTGGCGCGACTCCTCGAGCTTGCGCAGGATCTCGGCGCGCTCGTCGTCCTCTCCGCCGCCCGCGGCACCGCCGGCCTCGGGCTTGACCAGGGTGACCTTCTTGCGCACGACCACGTCGACGGTCGGCTTGTTGCGACCGCCGCCCACGGTGAGCGTGCTCTTGCGCTGGAGGGTGATCTTCTTGGGTGCGACCGGATCCACGGCGCCCTTCTCGGCACGGCCATGGGTGCGGCGCAGGAAGCCCAGGAGCTTCACCTTTTCGGTACTGGTCACGACCTGGTCGGGATCGTTGAACGGCATGCCCGCTTCGGACAGCTGTTCAAGCAGTTTCTCGACCGGCGTGTTCACCAGTGCGGCCAGCTTGCGGATGGTGGTTTGCTGCGACATTCGGATTCCGGTTCCTCTGGCGTCGGCACATGCCGCGCTATGGATGGATCAATTCTGGGTGCTTGCCATGCTCGGGGGCCGTGACGGCCCCGGTCTGTCAGCCTTCGCTTTCCAGGCGCGCGATCTCACCCGCGCGCGCGGCAAGCACCAGCGCTGCGGCACGCGCTTCGTCGAGGCCCTCGATGCCGAACTCCAGTACCTCGTCGACCGCGAGGTCGGACAGGTCCTCGGCGGTGCACACGCCGTTGGCGGCGAGCGCGAAGGCGATTTCGTCATCCATGCCTTCAAGCGCGAGCATGTCGTCGGACGGAACGTTGTCACCGAGCTCCTCTTCGACCGCCAGCGCGTCGTTGAGCAGCGCATCGCGGGCACGGGCGCGAAGTTCCTCGACGATGTCCTCGTCGAAGCCCTCGACAGCCAGCAGCTCGCCGACCGGCACGTAGGCGATTTCCTCGACCGTGCTGAAACCCTCGGCGACCAGGATGCCGGCGATTTCCTCGTCGACTTCGAGCTTGTCCTGGAACAGGGCGCGCGCCGTCGACTGCTCGGCCTCCGACTTCGCGGTGACCTGGTCCTGGGTCATGACGTTGAGCTGCCAGCCCGAGAGGCGGCTGGCGAGGCGCACGTTCTGGCCGCCCTTGCCGATGGCCTGGGCCAGGCGGTCCTCGGCGACCGCGAGGTCCATCGAGTGCTTGTCCTCGTCGACCACGATCGACTGCACTTCGGCCGGCGCCATGGCGTTGATCACGAACTGCGCCGGGTTGTCCGACCACAGCACGATGTCGACGCGCTCGCCGTTGAGCTCGTTGGACACCGCCTGCACGCGCGAACCGCGCATGCCGATGCAGGCACCGATCGGATCGGTGCGGGTGTCGTAGGCGACCACGGCGATCTTGGCGCGGTCGCCCGGATCACGCGCGCAGGCCTTGATCTCGACCAGGCCCTGGCCGACTTCCGGCACTTCGAGCTTGAACAGTTCGATCATGAACTCCGGCGCCGCACGGCTGATGAAGAGCTGCGGTCCGCGCGGCTCGGTGCGCACGTCGTACAGGTAGCCGCGGATGCGGTCGCCGGCGCGCACGACGTCGCGCGGGATCGCCTTGTCCTTGGGGATGAAGGCTTCGGCGTTGCCACCGAGGTCGACGAAGACGTTGCCGCGCTCGACGCGCTTGACCACGCCGGTGACCAGTTCGCCCACGCGATCCTTCCACGCATCCACGACCTGCTGGCGCTCGGCCTCGCGCACGCGCTGCACGATCACCTGCTTGGCGGCCTGGGCCGCGATGCGGCCGAAGTCGACGTTCTCGATCTGCTCTTCGATGTAGTCGCCGATCTCGACGCCCTCGGCCTCGTCGATCGCGTCCATCATGCGGATCTGGCGATCCGGCGACTCCATCACCACGTCGTCGGCCACGACCTCCCAGCGGCGGAAGGTCTCGTAGTTGCCGTCCTTGGAATCAATGGCCACGCGGGTCAGCACGTCCTGCTCGAGGTAGCGCTTCTTGGCCGCGGTGGCCAGGGCCGCTTCGAGGGCTTCGAGGATCACCGACTCCGGCACGCCCTTCTCATGGGCGACCGCATCGACGACCAGCAACAGTTCCTTGCTCATCTTCTCTATTACTCCGCACGGGACGGCTTCGACGCCGCCGGCTTGTTGTTGGTTGTTTGTTTGCCGCCAGGCTTGCTCTTGCCCTTGCCAGGGCGCGCATCGCGCCCGGAGGCGTCCTTCGCAGGCCCGTAGCCAAGCGCCACCCAGTCGGGCACCAGGCGCGCCTTGTCGATGTTGTCGGCGGCGACCGCGAACGGCCGGCCGTCGAGCTCGAACGTGACCGTTTCGCCTTCCACCGCGGCAATCCGCCCCAGCAGCCTGCGACGGCCGTCCTGCGGGAGCTTCAGGCTGACCTTGGCCTGTTCGCCGAGGAAGCGTTCGAAGTGCGCCGGGGTGAACAGCATCCGGTCGACGCCGGGCGACGACACCTCGAGCGTGTAGTTGCTGCTGATCGGATCCTCGACGTCGAGCTGGGCGGAGACCTCGCGGCTGACCGCTTCGCAGTCCTCGATCCCGACACCCTGGCCATCAGCCGCCGGATCGGCGCCGGGACGGTCGATGTACAGGCGCAGCATCGCGCCGCCGCCGGGCGACGGCAGGTACTCCACGCCCAGCAGCTCCAGGCCGAGGGCGGCAACGGTCGGCGAAAGGAGATTCGCGATGTCGGTCGACTTGTCGGCCACGATGCCTCCTCTGTCCTGGTCCATTGCCTGCCGCGCCGGGCGCAAAAAATAAAAAAGGGCCCGGCGGGCCCCTTGTCCGATACTGCTGGATCCGGTGCCGGCGCGCCTCGTTGCGCACCGCGCGAGCCCGATTCCCGCAATCGAAAAAAGCCTCCTGGGAGGCTCTCCGTCGACCGCGAAAAGCTTGCAGCGGTGCCGGACCGGCGCCGATGGCGCCTGCGATGGTCCTGCAGGTTCCGCTGAGCCGCTGGAGTATATGCCCAGGCCCGGCGTATCGCAAGCCGGGAGTGCCCGCCCCGACGCCGCGCTGCGGGGCCCGGCCGGGTGCTCATCGGTTAACCTTGCCGCAGTCCCCGCAACAGGTACCGGCTTGATGAAACGCTCCAGAAAGACCGCCCTCGTCCTGATGGGCTCGGCACCTCTGCTCCTGGTCGCCTGCGCGCAGCAGCCCGAGGTGCAGACGTCGGAAGGCCTGTTCACGTCGGTCGAAGCCTGCGCCACCGAAACCATGAACCCGTCGATGTGTCGCCAGGCCTTCGACCAGGCACAGTCACAGGCCGACGCCGTGGCACCGCGCTATGCCTCGGCCGCCGAGTGCGAGGCCGAGTTCGGAGAAGGACAGTGCGCCACGCGCCAGCAGGCCGGCGGCGGCAGCTTCGTCGGCCCGATGATGGCCGGCTTCTTCCTTTCGCAGATGATGAATACCCGCGGCGGTGCCATGGCGCCCGCGCCGGGCGCCGGCCCGGCGGCGGCAACGGCCGGCGCCACGCGCGCCGCGCCCGCCTTCCTCTCCAACCAGTCGGGCTGGCTGCGCCCGCAGGCCGGGCCCGGCGGCGCCACCGCGCTGGCCCGCAGCAGCCTGCAGCCCGACCGCGCGCCGACCGTGCGCCGCGGCGGCTTCGGCCGCGCGGGCGCCGGCCGCAGCGCCGGCGGCTGATGCGCCGCGTTCCGATCGAGGCGCGCCCGGACTGGCGGCGGCGCGCCGAAGACTGCGGTTTCGCCTTCCACACCATCGACGGCGACGCCTACTGGGACGAGAGCGTGTACTACGCCTTCACCCTGCAACAGGTGGAAGACGACATCGAGGATCCCACCGCCGAGCTGCATGCGATGGCGATGGACCTGGCCGGTGAAGCCGCCGGAAGCCAGGAATTGATGGAGCGGCTCGCGATCCCCGCGCACGCGCAGGACCAGATCGCCGAAAGCTGGCGGCGGCGCGATCCGCACCTCTACGGCAGGATCGACCTCGCCTACGACGGTCGTGGGCCTGCAAAGCTGTACGAGTTCAACTACGACACTCCGACATCGCTGTTCGAGGCCGCGTTCTTCCAGTGGGACTGGTTGGAGCGCCAGCGCGAGGCCGGCGCCCTCGCCCCCGGTGCCGACCAGTTCAACGCGATCCACGAAGCGCTGGTCGCGCGCTTCATCGAGATCGGCAGCCGCCTTCCCCTGCCGCTGTACTTCGCCGCATCGCAGGGCAGCCCAGAGGACCAGGGTACCGTCGATTACCTGCGCGACTGCGCGGCCCAGGCCGGCATCGAATCCGGCTCGGTGGCAATGGAAGACATTGGTCTTTCCGCCGACGGGCGCTTCACCGCGGGGGACGACGTGCTGATCGCCAGCCTGTTCAAGCTGTATCCACTCGAAGACCTGTTCGCCGACGAGTTCGCGCAGGCCCTGCCAGGCTCCGGCCTGCGGCTGCTGGAGCCGGCGTGGAAGCTGCTGCTCAGCAACAAGGGCGCGCTGCCGCTGCTGTGGGACCGCCATCGTGGCCATCCCAACCTGCTGCCGGCGGAGTTCGACGACGGCGGCGCGCTGCCGCCGGGCTGGGTTCGCAAGCCGCTGTTCTCGCGCGAGGGCGCAAACATCGAGATGCACTTCGCCGATGGTCGCACCCTGCAGCAGCCCGGACCCTACGGTGGCCCCTCGATCCGCCAGGCGCTGCATCCACTGCCCGAACACGGCGCTGCGTATCCGCTGATCGGCAGCTGGGTGGTTGGCGACCTTGCCTGCGGCATGGGCATCCGCGAAGACGATTCACCGATCACGCGCGACAGCGCGCGCTTCGTACCGCATGCCATCGTCGGCGACGGTCGCGGCCAGCGAATGGTGCTGGAAGCCTGAGGCTTCCGGCTGGAGCCGGGACGCACAAAAGCAAACGGCGTCCCTGTTTCCAGGAACGCCGCCGCAGGTATAAATGGTAGCGGGGGCAGGATTTGAACCTGCGACCTTCGGGTTATGAGCCCGACGAGCTGCCAGACTGCTCCACCCCGCACCAGAGCCGACTATTATGAAGCAGAGTCGGATTTCTTGCAAGCCATGATCGCACTTCGCGACATGGCCATGCCTTCGATCAGGCGAACGCCGCCTGGCACCACGCCATCACCGGGTTCCATGCAATGCCCAGCACCAGCAGCGCAAGCGCGTTGGCACCGAACAGCAGCTTCAGCGGGCCGTTGTCACGCACTTCGATGGCCACGCCTTCGGGCTCGTCGAAGTACATCACCTTGATCACGCGCAGGTAGTAGAACGCACCCACCACCGCGAACACGATGCCGACGATCGCAAGCCACAGCATTTCGCCGCCGATCGCCGCGCGCAGCACCACAAGCTTCGCCCAGAAGCCGAGGAACGGCGGCACGCCGGCCAGCGAGGCCATGATCACCAGCACCATCGCCGCCATCCACGGGCTGCGGGCGTTGAGACCCTTGAAGTCGCTGATGCGGTCGGCTTCGAAGCCGCGCCTGGACAGCATCACGATGGCGCCGAAGCCGGCCGTGGCCATGATCGCGTAGCTGATGGCGTAGAACATCGCCGCCGCATAGCCCTCGGCGTCGCCGCCTGCCAGGCCGAGCAGCAGGAAGCCGACGTGCGACACCGTCGAGTACGCGAGCATGCGCTTGAGATTGGTCTGGGCGATCGCGAACACGTTGCCGACCACCAGCGACAGGGCCGCAAGCAGGGCCACCATCACCTGCCACTGGTCCTGCAGCGGGCCAAGGCCGGACTCGAGCAAGCGGTAGGCCATGCCGAACACAGCGAGCTTGGGCGCGGAGCCGATGAACAGGGTCATCGGCGTGGGCGCGCCGTGATACGCATCGGGAAGCCACATGTGGAACGGCGCTGCGCCGAATTTGAAGCAGACACCCACCACCAGGAACACGGTGCCGGTCAGCAGCAGGGTACGGGTACCGCCGTCGACGATGGCCGCAGCATTGCTGATCGTGGCCAGGTCCAGGCTACCGGTGGCGCCGTAGACCAGCGACATGCCGAACAGCAGCAGGCCCGAGGCCAGCGAGCCGAGCACGAAGTACTTCATTGCGGCTTCCGAGCCGGTCGCGTTGTCGCGGTCGAAGGCGACCAGCGTGTACTGGCACAGCGCGAGCAGCTCGAGGCCGACGTAGATCGTGGTCAGGTTCGGCGCGGAAACCAACAGCATCATGCCGAGCGTGGCGAACAGCATGAGCACCGGCAGCTCGCCCTTGTACAGGCCGCGCTCGCGCATGAACGGCCAGGCATAGCCCAGGGCCATCGCGGTCAGCAGCAGGATGCACACCTTGAGCACGTCGGCAACGGTGTCGCGGACGAACATGTCGGCCAGCACCATGCCGTGGCCACCCACGCCCATCACGATCATCGCCGCGGCGCCAAGCAGCACCACCACGGCAAGGCCGTGGGTCACCACGCGGCGGCGCTCGCCCATGAACAGGTCCAGCATCAGCAGCGCGAACGCGCCGATCACCACCACGAACTCGGGCGCCAGCGGCGCGAGGTCGGCCAGCGTCCGGACGGGAGGGGTCATAGCTCCAGGCATCATCGCGTCGTGTTCCTCAAAGCTTGCTGTTGGCGAGCATGCCCGCCAGCTGCGCGATGGACGGTTCCATCAGGTCGGTCAGGGGCCTGGGCCAGAGGCCGATCAGCAGCACGCCGGCGGCAAACACGCCCAGCACCAGGGCTTCGCGGCCGGTGATGTCCTTCATCGCGGCAACGTGCGAGTTGCCGACCTCGCCGTACATCACGCGCTTCACCAGCCACAGCGTGTAGCCGGCGCCCAGGATCAGGGTCAGGGCGGCCACGAAGGCGATCAAGGGATGGCTCTGGAACGAGGCCAGGATGACCATGAATTCGCCAACAAAGCCCGAGGTACCCGGCAGGCCCGAGTTGGCGAAGGCGAACAGCACGAAGAACGCTGCAAACCAGGGCATCACGTTGGCCACGCCGCCGTAGTCGCTGATCCTGCGCGTGTGCATGCGGTCGTACAGCACGCCCACGCAGGTGAACATCGCGCCTGAAACAAAGCCGTGCGAAACCATCTGCACCATCGCGCCCTGCAGGCCGAGTCGCGCGGCCTCCGGGTTGCTGTCGCGCACCAGCGCGAAGGCGATGAAGATGCCCAGGGTGACGAAGCCCATATGCGAGACCGACGAGTAGGCGATCAGCTTCTTCATGTCCTGCTGGACCAGTGCCACCAGGCCGACGTAGATCACCGCCACCAGCGACAGCGCGATCACCAGCCATGCCCATTCGTGGCCGGCGTCGGGGACGATCGGCAGGCTGAAGCGCAGGAAGCCGTAGCCGCCGATCTTCAGCATGATCGCCGCCAGGATCACCGAGCCGCCGGTGGGCGCTTCGACGTGCGCGTCCGGAAGCCATGTATGCACCGGGAACATCGGCACCTTGACCGCGAACGCGATCAGGAAGGCGAAGAACAGCCACATCTGCTCGGTGGCGTCGAGCGGCAGCGCGTACAGGTCGGAAAGCTGCCAGCTGCCGGCCTGCAGGTACAGATACACCAGCCCCACCAGCATGAACACAGAGCCGAGGAAGGTGTACAGGAAGAATTTCACCGACGCGTATACGCGCCGCGGGCCGCCCCAGACGCCGATGATGATGAACATCGGGATCAGCATGCCTTCGAAGAAGACATAGAAAAGCATCGCGTCCATCGCCGAGAACACGCCGATCATCAGGCCCTCGAGGATCAGCATCGCCGCGTAGTACTGGCTGACGCGCCTGTCGATCGAGGTCCAGGAACTGATGACCACCAGCGTGGTGACCAGGGTGGTCAGCAGGATCAGCGCGACCGAGATGCCGTCGGCACCCAGGTGGTACTGGATGTCATAGGCCGGGATCCACTCCCGGGCCTCGACGAACTGCATCGTGGCCGCCGCCGCCGAAGCGTCGTAGCCGGTGAGCAGCGGGATGCTGATCGCGAACGCCACCAGAGCGATCGCCAGCGACAGCCAGCGCGCGGCGCCGGCACGATTACCAAGAGCGAGCACCAGCGCGCCGCCGAAGATCGGCAGCCAGATGAGGATGCTGAGGAGAGGCCAGTTCGACACGTATCGTCTTCCGTCAGGTCCAGTAGTGGATGAGCACGGCCAGGAGCAAGATCAGGCCGACGATCATCGCGAATGCATAGTCGTACAGGCGCCCCGACTGCAGGCGGCGGACAACGCCCGCAAGCAGGCCGACAACGCCGGCGGTACCGTTCACGAGCACGCCGTCGACCACCTTGCTGTCGACCGCGTTCGACGCCTTGCCAAGCTGCAGGCTGCCGCCCGCCAGGCCACCGATCCAGAAATCGTCGGCCCAGTACTTGTTCTCCAGCACCTTCACCGGCAGCGCGAACACGCGGCGTGCCTTCGCAGCCAGCTCCGGGCGCCACCAGTACATGACGGTCGCGAGGGCGAAGCCGGCGAACGTCAGCCAGAACGCAGGCGTCATGAAGCCGTGCAGCGCGAATGCGACCGGACCATGCCAGAGGTCGGCGGCCACCGCTGCGAGGGTGTCGTTCTGCGGCAGAAGGTCGATGGCGCCGAGGAAGAACGGCATCACCTGCTCCGTACCCGACCAGTCGGTGCCGAACAGCATCGGGCCGGCGGTGAAGAAGCCGATCGCGATCGACGGGATCGCCAGCAGCACCAGCGGCAGGGTCACCACCCAGGGCGACTCGCGCGGTTCGTGCGCGCCGTGGTGGCCGTGGTCGTCATCAGGGCCGTGCCCGTGGTCATCGGCGTGCGCGTCGCGGAAGCGCTCGCGCCCGAAGAAGGTCATGTACAGCAGGCGGAAGCTGTAGAACGAGGTCACGAACGCGCCCAGCAGCACCGCCCAGTAGCCATAGGTACCGATCCAGCCCATGCCCTCGGCACCGTATTTGGCGGCCTCGATGATCGTGTCCTTGGAGTAGAAGCCGCTGAAGAACGGCGTCGCCACCAGGGCCAGGGTACCGATCAGCATGGTGATGAAGGTCACCGGCATGTACTTGCGCAGGCCGCCCATGCGGCGCATGTCCTGCTGGTGGTGCATGGCGATGATCACCGAGCCCGCGCCGAGGAACAGCAGCGCCTTGAAGAAGGCGTGGGTCATCAGGTGGAACACCGCGGCCGAGTACGCCGACACGCCCAGCGCCACGGTCATGTAGCCCAGCTGCGACAGCGTGGAGTACGCAACCACGCGCTTGATGTCGTTCTGCACGATGCCGATCAGGCCGGTGAAGAAGGCCGTGGTGGCGCCGATGAAGAGGATGAACTGCAGCGCGGTCTGGCTGAGTTCGAACAGCGGCGACATGCGCGCCACCATGAAGATGCCGGCGGTGACCATGGTCGCGGCGTGGATCAGCGCCGAGATCGGGGTCGGGCCTTCCATCGAGTCCGGGAGCCACACGTGCAGCGGCACCTGCGCCGACTTGCCCATGGCGCCCACGAACAGGCAGATGCAGATCACCGTCGCGACCGACCAGGCGTGGCCTTCGAAGATCTCGACCATCCGGCCGCCGCCGATCGTCGGGCCGGCGTTGGCGAACACGGTCGCGTAGTCGAGCGTGCCGAACCAGTACGCGACGCCGGCGATGCCCAGCAGCATGCCGAAATCGCCGACACGATTGACCAGGAAGGCCTTCAGGTTCGCGAACACCGCGGTCGGGCGCTTGAACCAGAAGCCGATCAGCAGGTACGACACCACGCCCACCGCTTCCCAGCCGAAGAACAGCTGCAGGAAGTTGTTGGCCATCACCAGCGCCAGCATCGAGAAGGTGAACAGGCTGATGTAGCTGAAGAAGCGCTGGTAGCCCGGGTCGTCGGCCATGTAGCCGATGGTGTAGATGTGCACCAGCAGCGACACGAAGGTCACCACCACCATCATCATCGCCGTCAGCCGGTCGACCAGGAAGCCGATGTGGATCTCGTAGCCGGCGACCTGGAACCAGGTGTAGAGGTTCTCGTTGAAGGGCGATGCGCCCTGCCCCATCAGCTGCCACAGCACGTAGCACGACAGCGCGCAGCTGATCGCCACGCCGAGGATGGTGACCGACTGTGCCCCGACGCGGCCCACCTGGCGGCCGAACAGGCCGGCGACGATGGCGCCGAACAGCGGCGCCAGGACGATCGCGAGCAGTACGCTCTTGGAGAGAACGATTTCCATGCCAGGCATTCCGTCAGCCCTTCAGCGTGTCGAGTTCGGCGACGTTGATGGTGCGCCGGTTGCGGAACAGGGTGACCAGGATCGCAAGGCCGATCGCGGCCTCGGCCGCGGCCACGGTGAGGATGAAGAACACGAACACCTGGCCGGCGGCGTCGCCGAACTCGCGCGAGAACGCGACGAAGTTGATGTTCACCGAGAGCAGCATCAGCTCGATGCACATCAGCAGGATGATCACGTTCTTGCGATTGAGGAAGATGCCCGCGACGCTGATGCAGAACAGCGCGGCGGCAAGCGCGAGGTAGTGTCCGAGGGCGAGGCCCTGGCCGAGGAACTCCATTACTTCTCCTCCCCGTCGGTGCCGGCATCGGCCGCCGGCGCGTCGTCGGCGACGTGCACGGAGCTGGGCATGTCCACCATGCGCAGGCGGTCGCCGGGACGCGTACGCACCTGCACGCCGGGAATCTGGTGCTTGGTGCCCTCGCGGCGGCGCAAGGTCAGCGTGACCGCGGCGATCACGGCCACGGTCAGGACCACCGCGGCGATCTCGAACGGCAGCAGGAAGTCCGTGAACAGCCGCCGGGCGATCCACACCGTGTTGGGCACGCCCTCGGCCTCGATCGGATCCGCCGCGAACGGCGTCTCGACGAAGGCCATGATCCCGATCAGCGACAGCAGCTCCAGCAGCATCACCACCGCCACGAGCAGGCCCACCGGCAGGTAGCGCACGTAGCCCTCGTTGATCGGCGCCAGGTCGACGTCGAGCATCATCACCACAAACAGGAACAGGACCATCACCGCGCCGACGTAGACCAGCACCAGGGCGACGCCCAGGAACTCGGCGCCGGCGATGATCCAGGTGACCGCCACGCTGAAGAAGGTCAGCACCAGGAACAGGGCCGAATGCACCGGGCTGCGCGAGCCGATCACGCCGACCGCGGCGGCCACCGCAACGGCCGCGAATGCAAGGAATGCGAGCTGTACGAAGTCCATGGCTTACCTGTATGCCGCGTCGGCGGCGCGACGCTCTGCGATTTCCGTTTCGAGGCGGTCGCCCAGCGCCAGCAGCTGCGACTTGGTGACGACGTTCTCGCCACGGTTCTCGAAATGGTATTCGTGGATGTGGGTCTCGACGATCGAGTCCACCGGGCACGACTCCTCGCAGAAGCCGCAGAAAATGCACTTGAACAGGTCGATTTCGTAGCGCGTGGTGCGCCGCGTGTTGTCCTCGCGCTGTTCGGAATCGATGGTGATGGCCAGCGCCGGACACACGGCCTCGCACAGCTTGCAGGCGATGCAGCGTTCTTCGCCGTTCGGGTAGCGGCGCAGCGCGTGCAGCCCGCGGAAGCGCGCGGACTGCGGGATCTTCTCCATCGGGTACATCATCGTGTACTTGGGGCGCCAGAGGTACTGGAACGTCAGCTTCAGGCCGCTGATGATCTCGATCAGCAGCAGGCTCCTGGCCCAGGAAACGAACTTGCCCATCACGCACCTGCCTCGAACACGCCGAAGTACGCCATCAACGCCGTCACCGCGATCCAGGCGATGGACAGCGGAATGAACACCTTCCAGCCCAGGCGCATGATCTGGTCGTAGCGGTAGCGCGGGAACGTCGCGCGGGACCAGACAAAGCAGCTGGCGAAGAAGAACATCTTGGCGAACAGCCACCACCAGCCGTCACCCAGCAGCACCGAGAGCACCGGGATGTCGGGGACCCAGGCCGCCGGGATCGGCGACAGCCAGCCGCCAAGGAAGAAGATCACCGTGAGAATGCTCACCAGCAGCATGTTCGCGTACTCGGCCAGGAAGAACAGCGCGAACACCGCGCCCGAGTATTCGACCATGTGGCCGGCGACGATCTCGCTCTCGCCCTCGACGACGTCGAAGGGCGCGCGGTTGGTCTCGGCCACGCCTGACACGAAATAGATGATGAACAGCGGCAGCAGCGGCACCCAGAACCACTCGAGGAAGCCGGAGTTGCCCGACTGCGCCATCACGATCTCGCTGAGGTTGAGGCTGCCTGCGGCAACCATCACGCCGACCAGGGCGAAGCCCATCGCGATCTCGTAGCTCACCACCTGCGCCGCCGATCGCATCGCGCCCAGGAAGGCGTACTTCGAGTTCGAGGCCCAGCCGGCGATGATCACGCCGTATACGCCCAGCGAGGTCATCGCCAGCAGGTACAGGATGCCGGCGTTGGCATTGGAGAGCACCAGCTGCGCATCGAACGGCACCACCGCCCAGGCCGCGAACGCCGGCGCCAGGGTGATCAGCGGCGCCAGGATGTACAGCACCTTGTGCGCTTGCGCCGGCTGGATGACTTCCTTGAACAGCAGCTTGAAGACGTCTGCGAAAGCCTGCAGCACGCCGAAGCCGACGTACATCGGCCCGTGGCGCACATGCATCCAGGCGATCAGCTTGCGCTCCCAGACCACGTAGAAGGCGACGGCGATGATCACCGGCATCGCAATCGCCAGGATCAGCAACACCAGCCAGATGACGGTGCCGATGGCGCCGAGCGAATCGAGCCAGGCGCGGAAGGGTTCGAGCCAGCCGAGGAGCACGGTGCTCGTATTGGTCGTCGTCGTGCTCATGCGGCCTCCACCCGCACCGCGCCGGCGCCGAGCGCCGCGGTGGCGCCATAGCCGGATTCGATCAGGGCGGCGCCGCGGGCCACGCCGGTGCTGACGGCCACCTGCAGGGTTCCCGTTCCGGTGCCGTTGGATACGCGCGCCATGGCGCCCTCACGCAGGCCTGCGGCGGATGCATCGTCGGGGTTGAGCGTGATGCGCGGACCAACCGTGAGCGGGTGCGCCTGCAGGGCAGCGGCGCGACGGGTCACGCCGTCGACGCGGTAGATCGCCTGCGACACCGCCAGCTCGAGGCCTTCGCCCGCGGCTGCAACGGCTTCACCGCGTGCGACGTCGACCTGGCGCGGCACCATCAGCGCACGCGCGCCGGCGAAGTCGGTGAAATCGAAGCCGTCGAGGCCGAGGAGCCCGCCAAGCGCACGGAGTGCCTTCCAGCCCGGACGCGCTTCGCCCGGCAGCTTGCCGCCGGCGACGCTGCGCTGGTCGCGACCGTCGACGTTGGTCAGGGTGGCGTCGAGCTCGGGCAGCAGTCCGATCGGCAGGATCACGTCGGCAACGCGGCGCGTGGATGCGCACGCGAAGTGGCTGAAGGCCACCACCTGCGCAGCACCCAGGGCCTGCATCGCCTTCGCCTGGTCGGCGAAGTCCAGCCCCGGCTCGATGCCGTAGAGGACGTAGCCGGCGCGCGGCTGGGCGAGCATGGCGCCGGCGTCACGCGAGGCCGGCAGCACGCCGTGGCGGGCAAGCCCGACCGCGTTCGCGCCCTGTGGCACGCGGCACAGCGCGGCGTTGATTCGACCGGCGAAACCGGCCGCGGCGGTGCGGATTGCGGCGGCGTGGATACCGCATTCGGCAACCGCGCCCACGATGACGACCGGCCGCGCAGCGCCCTGCAGCGCATCGGCCAGTTCGGCGGACGCCAGCGCATCGGCGATCTTCGACGGCGCCACGATCGCCTTGTGGCTGATATCGAAGGTGAAGTCGAAGTCCACCGGATTGACCACGTGCACCTTGGCACCCGCGCGCCATGCCTTGCGGACGCGCTGGTGGACCAGCGGCAGCTCATGGCGCAGGTTGCTGCCGACGATGACGATGGCGTCGGCCTTCTCGATGTCGTCGACCGGCATGCCGAAGACCTCGGCCACGGCGCCGTCGGAGAGGTCATGCTGGGCGATGCGGTGGTCGAGGTTGCCGGTACCCAGGGCCTCGGCCAGGCGGGCGACGAGGGCACCCTCCTCGTTCGAGGTTGCCGGATGCACCAGGATGCCGAGGTCGTCGGCGGCGTTGTCGCGCAGGATCTGCGCGGCCTTCGCCAGCGCCTCGTCCCAGCTCGCCTCGCGCCAGTCGGCGTCGTCACCGTTGCTTGCAACGCGCAGCAGCGGGCGCATCGCGCGATCCTCTGCGTACAGGCCCTGGTGCGAATAGCGGTCGCGGTCGGACAGCCAGCACTCGTTGACCGCCTCGTTGTCGCGCGGCACGGTGCGCATCACTTCGCCGCGGCGGGTGTGCAGGAACAGGTTGCTGCCGAGCGCGTCGTGGTAACCCAGCGACTCGCGCGCGATCAGCTCCCAGGGACGGGCGCGGAAGCGGAACACCTTGTTGGTCAGCGCGCCCACCGGGCAGACGTCGATCACGTTGCCGGAGAGCTCGGTGGTCAGCGGCTTGCCGTCGTAGGTGCCGATTTCGAGGCTCTCGCCACGCTGCATGCCGCCCAGCTCGTAGGTGCCGGCGATTTCCGCGGTGACGCGGATGCAGCGCGTGCAGTGGATGCAGCGCGTCATCTCGGTGGCCACCAGCGGACCGAGGTCCTCGTCGGCGACCGAACGCTTGCGCTCGACGAAGCGGCTCACCGAGCGGCCGTAGCCCAGCGACAGGTCCTGCAGCTCGCACTCGCCACCCTGGTCGCAGACCGGGCAGTCGAGCGGATGGTTGATCAGCAGGAACTCCATCACGTTGCGCTGCGACCGCAGCGCCTTTTCGCTGCGCGTCTGCACGCGCATGCCGTCCATCACCGGCGTGGCGCAGGCCGGCGCAGGCTTGCCCATCTTCTCAACGTCGACCAGGCACATGCGGCAGTTCGCCGCGATGGCCAGCTTGTCGTGGTAGCAGAAGCGCGGGATCGGGATGCCGGCCTTGTCGGCGGCCTGGATGATCATCGAGCCCTTGGGCGCGGCCATCTCCACGTCGTCGATGAAGACGGTGACGTGGTCGGGCGGCAGGTTCGGGTTTACCGGCTGCGCGCTCATGCCGCGACCTCCGGGTTGGCGTCGACGATCGAGCGGCCGTGCTCGATGAAGTATTCGAATTCGTGCCAAAAGTGGCGCAGGAAGCCCTGCACCGGCCATGCGGCCGCTTCACCGAAGGCGCAGATGGTGTGGCCCTCGATCTGGCCGGCGGACTCGCGCAGCATCTCGACGTCGGCCATCGTGGCCTTGCCCTCGACCATGCGCGACACCATGCGGTACATCCAGCCCGTGCCTTCGCGGCAGGGCGTGCACTGGCCGCAGGATTCCTGCCAGTAGAAGCGCGAGATGCGCTGGCAGGCGCGCACCATGCAGGTGCTGTCGTCCATCACGATCACGGCACCCGAACCCAGTCCGGAACCCGCCTTCTGCAGCGCGTCATAGTCCATGGTGAGGCCCATCATGGTGTCGCCCGGCAAGACCGGCATCGACGAGCCGCCCGGGATCACTCCCTTGAGCGTGCGCCCAGGGCGCAGGCCGCCGGCCATTTCCAGCAGGTCGGCGAACGAAGTCCCAAGGCGGACTTCGTAGTTGCCCGGCTTCATCACGTGACCGGAGACGGAGAAGATCTTGCAGCCGCCGTTGTTGGGCTTGCCCAGGCCGGCGAACCACTCGGGGCCGTTGCGGATGATCGCCGGCACCGAGGCATAGGTCTCGGTGTTGTTGATCGTCGTCGGCTTGCCGTACAGGCCGAAGTTGGCCGGGAACGGCGGCTTGTAGCGCGGCTGGCCCTTCTTGCCTTCCAGCGACTCCATCAGCGCGGTTTCTTCGCCGCAGATGTAGGCGCCGGCGCCCAGCGCGTTGTGGATGTCGATGTCCACGCCGCTGCCGAGGATGTCACGGCCCAGCCAGCCGTGCGCATAGGCCTCGGCCAACGCTTCCTCGAGGTGCTCGAAGGGCTCGTGGTGGAACTCGCCGCGAAGGTAGTTGTAGGCGACCGTGGACCCGGTGGCGTAGCAGGCGATCGCCATGCCCTCGATCACCGAATGCGGGTTGTAGCGCAGGATGTCGCGGTCCTTGCAGGTTCCCGGCTCCGACTCGTCGGAGTTGCAGAGGATGTACTTCTGCACGTCGCCCTTGGGCATGAAGCTCCACTTCAGGCCGGTCGGGAAGCCTGCGCCGCCGCGGCCGCGCAGGCCCGACTGCTTGACCATCTCGACGACGTCGGCCGGCGGAATCTTCTCGCTCAGCAGCTTGCGCAGCGCCTGGTAGCCGCCGGTCTTCAGATAGTTCTCGTACGACCACGGCTTGTCGAAATGCAGCGTGGTGTAGACGGCCTGGTGCTCCTTCGGCGCGGGGCCGACGGGGCCGTAGCCTTCGGAGACGTGGGTGTTGTGATGCGCCATGCCTGCGTCCAGCCTCACTTCAATCCGTCGAGCAGCTCGTCCACCTTCGCGGTGTCCAGCTTCTCGTGGTAATGGCCGTTGATCACGACCACGGGGGCGCCGCAGCACGCGGCCACGCATTCTTCTTCGCGCTTGAGGTAGACCCGGCCATCGGCAGTGGATTCGCCCACCTTGCAGCCGAGCTTCTTCTCGGCGTGCGCGACCAGGTCCTCGGCACCGTTCAGCCAGCAGCTGATGTTGGTGCAGAAGGCGACGTTGTGACGGCCGACTTCCCTGGTCTCGAACATCGAATAGAAGGTCGCGACCTCGTACGCCCACACCGGCGGGATGCCGATGTAACCGGCCACGCCGGCGATCAGCTCGTCGGTCAGGAAACCACCGTTCTGCTGCTGGGTGGCGAACAGGCCCTGGATCACGGCCGAGCGCTTGCGATCGGGCGGGAACTTGGCCACCCAATGGTCGATGTGCGCGCGCGTCTCATCGCTGAGCACGACCATCGGGTCGACATTGCGCGCGTTCTCGAAGTTGCCGGTTGCTTTCATCGGTCCACTTCTCCGAAGACGAGGTCATAGGTGCCGACCATCGCCACCACGTCGGACAGCATGTGTCCCTTCACCACGGAATCCATCGACGACAGGTGCGCGAAGCCGGGCGCGCGCAGGTGCACGCGGAAGGGCTTGTTGGCGCCGTCCGAGACCAGGTAGCAGCCGAACTCGCCCTTGGGCGCCTCGACGGCCTGGTAGGTCTGGCCGGCAGGTACGCAATAGCCTTCGGAGAACAGCTTGAAGTGGTGGATCAGGGCTTCCATGTCGTCCTTCATCTCCTCGCGGGAGGGAGGTGCGACCTTGAAGTTGTCGACCATCACCAGGCCAGGGTTGGCACGCAGCCACTCCACGCACTGGGCGATGATCCGGTTGGACTCGCGCATCTCGGCAACGCGCACGAGATACCGGTCGTAGCAATCGCCGTTGGTGCCCACGGGGATCCTGAAGTCGACCTGGTCGTACCTCGCGTAGGGCTGCTTCTTGCGCAGGTCCCACTCGATGCCCGAGCCGCGCAGCATCACGCCCGACATGCCCAGGGCCATGGCCTGCTCCGGCGGAATCACGCCGATGCCGACGGTGCGCTGCTTCCAGATGCGGTTCTCGGTCAGCAGGGTCTCGTATTCGTCGATGCGCGAGGGGAAGTCCTTGGTGAACGCTTCCAGGAAGTCGAGCATCGACCCTTCGCGCCACTCGTTGAAGCGCTTGAGCTTGTTGCCCTTGCGCCACGGCGACTCGCGGTACTTCGGCATGTGGTCCGGCAGGTCGCGGTACACGCCGCCGGGGCGGTAATAGGTCGCGTGCATGCGCGCGCCGCTGACCGCCTCGTAGACGTCCATCAGCTCTTCGCGCTCGCGGAACGAGTACAGCATCACCGCCATCGCGCCGAGGTCGAGGCCGTTGGAGCCGATCCACATCAGGTGGTTCAGCAGCCGCGTGATCTCGTCGAACATCGTGCGGATCCACTGCGCCCGCTCCGGTGCCTCGATGCCCAGCAGCTTCTCGATCGCGAGCACGTAGGCGTGCTCGTTGCACATCATCGACACGTAGTCCAGGCGGTCCATGTAGCCGATCGACTGGTTGAACGGCTTGGACTCCGCCAGCTTCTCCGTGCCGCGGTGGAGCAGGCCCACGTGCGGATCGACGCGCTGCACGACTTCGCCGTCCATTTCCAGGATCAGGCGCAGCACGCCGTGCGCAGCCGGATGCTGGGGACCGAAGTTCAGCGTGTAGTTGCGGATCTCCTGGCGTGCCTCCGCCGGGTTGCTGGCCAGCAGTTCGCTTGGGGGCTGCATGCTCACTTGGCGTCTCCTGCCGGCGCGACACCGCGCACGGGACCGACCTTCAGGTCGCGTGCCTCGCCGCGCGCGGTCGCGAGATGGGCGTCGTCGCGGATCACGCGAGGCACCAGCACGCGCGGCTCGACCGAAGTCACCGGCTCATAGATCACGCGCTGCTTTTCGGCGTCGTAGCGGACTTCGACGTTGCCGATCAGGGGGAAGTCCTTGCGGAACGGATGGCCGATGAAGCCATAGTCGGTGAGCAGCCGGCGCAGGTCCGGGTGGCCGGGGAACACGATGCCGAACAGGTCGAAGGTCTCGCGTTCGAACCAGTTCACGCCTTCCCAGACGTCGCACAGGGAGTCGACCATCGGCAGCACATCGTCCGGCGCATGGCAGGTCACGCGCAGGCGGCGGTTGTTGGCGATCGAAAGCAGCTGCACCACGACCGAGAAGCGGTTCTCGGGCAGCGGGATCGCGCCAACGCCATCCGGATCATCAAGCTGCTGGCTGGGCGTCTCGCCGTAGCGGAAGCGGCCGGGACCCTGGCCCTCGACGCCGCGGCTGAAGCCCTCGGATGAGGAATTGGTGTCCCACTCGTCGGTGCCGTAGCCCAGGTGGTCGACGCCACAGAGGTCGATCAGGACCTCGAAGCCGAACTCGTCGCGCAGCACGCGGCAGCCTTCGCGCCATTCGCCGGCGCCCAGCACCAGGCCGACTTCGCCGCGCGGCAGCGCGACCTCGACAAAGCCCTGCGGGAAGCGCGCGTGCAGGCGCGCGGCAAACGCCGTCGCGGACTCAGACATTGCGCTGTCCCGTCTTTTCATCGCCGAAGTTGCTGGAACGGCGGATCTTGCGCTGCAGCTGCAGGATGCCGTGCACCAGGGCCTCGGCCGTCGGCGGGCAGCCCGGCACGTAGATGTCGACCGGCACCACGCGGTCGCAGCCGCGCACCACCGCGTACGAGTAGTGGTAGTAGCCGCCGCCATTGGCACAGCTGCCCATGGAGATCACCCACTTGGGGTTGGGCATCTGGTCGTAGACCTTGCGCAACGCCGGGGCCATCTTGTTGACGAGGGTGCCGGCCACGATCATCACGTCCGACTGCCGCGGCGACGGGCGGAACACCACGCCGTAGCGGTCCAGGTCCATGCGCGCCGCACCGGCGTGCATCATCTCCACCGCGCAACAGGCGAGGCCGAAGGTCACCGGCCACATCGACCCGGTACGCGCCCAGTTGAGCAGGATGTCCGAGCTGGTGGTGACAAAGCCCTGTTCCAGCAGCGGGTTGTCGCCTTCCGGACGCAGGATGTCATCGACGCGCCCCTCGGGCAGCGGGTTGCTTGCGGCATTCGCAAGGCTGCGGGCCGCCTGGATCACTCCCATTCGAGCGCTCCCTTCTTCCACACGTAAATGAAGCCGATCAGCAACATGCCGACGAAGATGCCCATCTCGACCAGGCCGAGCACGCCGAGTTCGCGGAACACGGTCGCCCACGGCACGATGAAGATGATTTCCAGGTCGAAGACGATGAACTGGATGGCGATGAGGTAGTAGCGGATGTCGAACTGCATCCGCGAATCTTCGAACGGGGCGAAGCCGCATTCGTAGGCCGTGAGCTTCTCGGCGTTGTAGAACTTCGGGCCCAGGGCATTGCCTATGACGACCAGGGCAATGCCGATTCCGGTTGCGACAAACAGAAACAGCAGGGTCGGCAGGTATTCGGCCAGCACGGTGTTCCCTCGGCTACGGGACGCATGCGCGCCCCTTTGCTAGCTGGTGCCAGGCGCGACCGTGACCGGCCGCGCCTGGCGCTTGTATGGTGCCCAAGGGGGGACTCGAACCCCCACGACCTAAGCCGCTACCACCTCAAGGTAGTGCGTCTACCAATTCCGCCACCTGGGCAAATTTCTACACTGTCTCCGTACGCTTGTACGAAGGCGCGATATTGTAATCGCTATCAGCCGCCCTGCGGGACTTCCTGCCCCGTTTCCCCCTGTGCGGGGGGCGGTGCGGCGGGCGGCTGGGCCTCGGGCGCGGCCGGAACCGCGGAGCCGGGCGCCGCGGGCGCCGTACCCGGGGCCGCCGGCACTTCGCCGGGGGCCGCGGGCGCGGAGGGGATTTCTGACATCACGCCCAGGTCGACCGCGGAAGGGCCCGCCTGGGTTGCCATCCTCGTGGCCTGCCAGGCCATGAAAAGGGTCAGCGCGAAGAACACGATGGCGAGCCACTTGGTGGACTTGCTCAGGAAGTTGGAGGCGCCACGCGCACCGAAGACGGTGGCGGATGCACCGCCGCCGAAGCCCGACCCTGCCTGTGCGCCCGCGCCACGCTGCATGAGGATCAGCGCGATCAGCGAGAGGGCGACGAGCACGAAGGCGATATTGAGGATGAGTTGCAGCATGGTTCCGTTCTCTTGGGCCCGGCGGTCAGCGCGCCGCCGCGGCCACGATGGCCATGAAGTCCGTGGCCACCAGCGAGGCTCCGCCGATGAGGCCTCCATCGACGTCGGCCATGGCGAACAGCTCGGCGGCGTTGGCGGGCTTCACACTGCCGCCGTAGAGGATCGGCAGTGAATTTCCAATGGTAGCACCCCGCGCGGCAACCTCGCTACGGATGAACGCATGGACCTCCTGCGCCTGCTGCGGCGTGGCGGTCAGCCCGGTGCCGATGGCCCACACCGGCTCGTAGGCGACCACGGCGGTTTCGAAGCCCTCCGCGCCCACCAGATCGAGCACCGGGCGCAGCTGGCCGGCGATCACCGACTCGGTCGAGCCACCTTCGCGATCTTCGCGCGACTCGCCGACGCAGAGGATCGGGCGCAGGCCGGCAGCCAGCGCCGCGGCGAACTTGCGCGCGACCAGCGCGCTGTCCTCGGCGTGGTACTGGCGCCGCTCGGAGTGACCGACCAGCGCGAAGCGCGCACCCACGTCGGCCAGCATCGCGGCGGAGATTTCGCCGGTGTATGCGCCATCGGCATGGGCGCTCACGTCCTGCCCGCCGAAGCCGATGCCACGCGCGCCCCAGGCGGACACGAGGCCTTCCAGATGGGTCGCAGGCGGCAGCACCACGACGTCCACGCCAGCGGCCGGCAGGCCCGGCGCCATGTCGGCCAGCAGGGTTGCGGCGGAGCTGCGGCTGCCGTTGAGCTTCCAGTTGCCGGCGACGATGCGTGCGCGCATGTTCAGACCTCGGGATATGGCGGGGCCGCAGAGTCTAGGCCTTCGCGCACGTTCCTGCATGCGCGCGCAGCACCCGCGCTCAGGCCAGCTTGATCTCGCGCAGCCGCTCTTCCAGGTAGCCGTGGGCCGTGATCGGCTCCGGGTAACGGCTGGGGTTGTCGGCGGTCACGCAGGAAGGCAGCACGTCGATCAGGAAGTCCGGGTTCGGATGCAGGAAGAACGGCACCGAATAGCGCGGCTGGCGCGCGAGTTCGCCCGGCGGATTGACCACGCGGTGGATCGTGGACGGATACACGTGGTTGGTCAGGCGCTGCAGCATGTCGCCGATATTGACCACGATGGTGTCGGCGTCGGCGGTGAACGGCACCCACTCGCCCTCGTGCGAACGCACCTCGAGGCCGGCGGCGCTGGCGCCGACCAGCAGCGTGATCAGGTTGATGTCGCCGTGGGCGCCGGCGCGCACGTTGGGGATGTCGTCGGCGGTGATCGGCGGGTAGTGGATCGGGCGCAGGATCGAATTGCCGAAGTCGGTCTTGTCGGCGAACCAGTGTTCCGGCAGGTCGATGTGCAGGGCCAGCGCGCGCAGCACCTGCGAGCCGAGCGCATCCAGCGCCTGGTAGAGCGCATAACCCTTGTCGCGGAACGTCGGCACCTCGGCCGGCCACTGGTTGGGCGGCATCACGTCGCGGTAGCCGGAGTCATCGGCGATCTCGCGGCCGATGTGCCAGAACTCCTTGAGGTCGAAGTGCTTCGAATCCTTCGCAGTCTCTACGCCAAAGGGCGTGTAGCCGCGGGCACCGCCGCCGCCGGGCACGTGGTAGGCCTTCTTGGCATCCTCGGGCAGTGCGAAAAAGGCCTTGAAGGCCTCGTAGGCTTCGGAGATCAGATCCTGCGGGATGCCGTGGTTGCGGATGCCGGCAAAGCCCCACTCGCGGTACGCGGCGCCCAGCTCATCGACGAAGGCCTGGCGGTCTTCCGGGCTGGCGGGATGGGTGAAGCGGCGGATGTCGAGGGTGGGGATTCGCGGTGCCATGGTTCGCTCAGGAAGGCGCGCCCGGGGTGGGGACGCTGAAGGCCCATGATACCGCCCGCATTCGCCCGGTTGCGCCGTTCCTGCCCAGCCTTTCCGTCGCTGCATGGGAGCCACCCCAGGGTCGATCGCGGCCATGGCCGCTCGCACATGTGCATCGCCCAGGCGACCGGCTGCGGTCGCTCCCACATGCGCGCCACTCAGGCGACGGCGCGCACCGCGGCGGCAAGCTGCTCCAGGGTCGCTGTCACCAGCGCCTCGTCATCGGCTTCGACGGTCACGCGGACCACGGGCTCGGTGCCCGAAGGGCGCAGGAACGCCCTGCCCCGCCCTTCCACGGCGCGCTGGGCTTCGGCCAGCGCCGCCTTGACGCTGTCGACCTCCACCGGCCGCGAACCGCTGGCGACGCGCACGTTGATCGTGCGCTGGGGCACCTTGCGCAGGTCGCGCAGGGCATAGGCCAGAGACATGCCGCGCCGGTGCAGCACTTCCAGCACCTGCAGGGCGCTGACGATGCCGTCGCCGGTGGTGGAGCGGTCCAGGCACAGCAGGTGGCCGGACGCCTCGCCGCCCAGGACGCCGCCGCGCTCCACCAGGGCCTGGTGCACATAGCGGTCGCCCACCCTGGTGCGGATGAACTCGATGTCGCGGGCGGCCAGCGCCTGCTCAAGCGCGAAGTTCGTCATCAGCGTGCCGGCCACGGGGCCGCGCAGGCGGCCGCTTTCCTTCCAGTCGCAGGCCAGCAGGTAGACCAGGTCATCGCCGTCGCGCACCTGGCCGTCGCCATCGACGAACACCACCCGGTCACCGTCGCCGTCGAAGGCGATGCCGAGCTCGGCGCCGGACTCGCGCACGCGCGCGGCCAGGCCTTCGGGCCAGGTGGAGCCGACGCCGTCGTTGATGTTGACGCCATTGGGGTCGACGCCGATGGTTTCGACCCGCGCGCCCAGCTCGCGCAGCACCATCGGCCCGATCTGGTAGGTGGCGCCGTGCGCGCAGTCGACCACGATGCGCATGCCGTCGAGATCGAAGCTGCGCGGCACCGACCCTTTGCAGGCCTCGACATAGCGGCCAACGGCATCGCGGGTGCGGATCGCCTTGCCGAGCCTGTCGGAGGCCACGGTGCGAAAGGGCTGGTCCAGCGCCGATTCGATGGCAAGTTCGGTGGCGTCGTCGAGCTTCTCGCCCATGGCCGAGAAGAACTTGATGCCGTTGTCGTGGTGCGGGTTGTGCGACGCCGAGATCACGATGCCGCCGTCGGCCCGCATCGAGTGCGTGAGGTGCGCGACCGCCGGCGTCGGCATCGGCCCCATCAGCTGCACGTCGACGCCTGCAGCGACCAGGCCGGCCTCGAGCGCGGCCTCGAACATGTAGTTCGAGATCCGCGTGTCCTTGCCGATGATCACCACCGGCTTGCGCCACTCGCCGCCGTCCTTGACGCGTGCGGTCAGCGCGTGGCCGTAGGCGTTGCCCAGGCGCAGCATGAAGTCGGCCGAGATGGGGCCTTCGCCGACCCGCCCGCGGATGCCGTCGGTGCCGAACCAGCGGCGCGCGCCGCCGGCTGTCGCACTGCGCTGCGCGCTCATTGCGCGGCCTCGTCGGCCTGCTCGGCGGGCGGCGCCGGCTGGCGCATCAACATCGCCAGCAGCGAAGCAATGCGCGCGCGCAGCTCGCGGCGGTCGCAGATCTGGTCGATGGCGCCGTGCTCGACCAGGAACTCGGAGCGCTGGAAACCTTCCGGAAGCGTCTCGCGCACGGTCTGTTCGATCACGCGCGGGCCGGCGAAGCCGATCAGGGCCTTGGGTTCGGCGAGGTTGATGTCGCCGAGCATCGCGAACGACGCCGAGACGCCGCCGGTGGTCGGATGGGTCATCACCGAAACATAGGGAAGCCCCGCCGCGCGCAGGCGGCCGAGCGCGGCCGAGGTCTTGGCCATCTGCATCAGCGAAAACAGGCTCTCCTGCATGCGCGCGCCGCCGCTGGCGGAGAAGTTCACGAAGGGCGAGCCGATCTCGAGCGCGCGTTCGGCGCCCAGCGTGAAGCGCTCGCCCACGACCGAACCCATCGAGCCGCCCATGTAGGCGAAGTCGAATGCGCTGGCCACGATCGGGCTGCCTTTCAGCCGGCCTTCCATCGCGATCAGCGCGTCGCGCTCGCCGGTGGCTTTCTGCGCGGCCTTGATGCGGTCGGCATAGCGCTTCTGGTCACGGAAGCGGAGTACGTCGACCGGGCCGAGCGCGGCGCCGATCTCGCGGCCGCTGCCGGCGTCGAGGAAGGCGGCCAGCCGCGCGCGGGCGCGGATGGGCATGTGATGGGCGCACTTCGGACAGACCTCGAGGTTCTCCTCAAGCTCCGGGCGGTAAAGCACCGCGCCGCAGCTGTCGCACTTCTCCCACAGCCCCTCGGGCACGCTGCGCTTGCGTGCGGGGCCGCCCTCGGTGCGGATGCGGGCAGGCATGATTTTCTTCAGCCAGGACATGCGTTTGCTGTGATCCTTTGCGGACTGGGCCGCGAACCGGGGGAGTTTAGCCCACTGTCCCGCCGGCGCCCGCATCCAGCGCCCGGCGCAGCGGGGCCAGGAAGTCCGCGGCGGCCGCGGCGGCGGCACCACTGCCGGCAGCGGCCATCACCTTGACCAGGGCGCTGCCGACCACCACGCCGTCGGCATCCACGGCCATGGCCGCGGCGCTGGCGGCATCGTGGATACCGAAGCCGGCCACCACCGGCACGGGGCTGAGGGCGCGGATGGCGCGCAGGTGCGCGGCCGCGGCAGCGGCGTCCAGGCGGGCGGAATCGCCGGTCACCCCGGCAAAGCTGACGTAGTACAGGTAGCCCTGCGCGAGCGAGCAGAGCATCTGGACGCGCTCCGGATCCGTGGTCGGCGATGCCAGCAGCACCAGGGCCACGCCGCGGGCGGAGAACGCATCGCGGAACCCGGCGGCCTCCTCCGGCGGGAGGTCGACCAGCAGCACGCCATCGACTCCGGCATCGGCGGCGGCAGCGGCAAAGGCCGCGGCACCGCGGATCTCCACCGGGTTCAGATAACCCATCAGCGTCACCGGAGTGCCGTCGTCGCGCTCGCGGAACTCGCGCACGCGCTCCAGCACCCAGGCCATGCCGGCGCCGCGCGCGAGCGCACGCTCCGAGCTGCGCTGGATGGTCGGGCCGTCCGCCATCGGATCGGAAAACGGCACGCCGAGTTCGATCGCATCGGCACCGGCCTCGACCATGGCGTGCATCACCGGCACCGTATCTTCCAGCGACGGATCACCCGCGGTGATGAAGGGCACCAGGGCCTTGCGTCCGGCGGCGCGCAGGGCGGCGAAGCGGCGCGCGATCCGCGGCGCGACTTCGACGACGCTCATACCTCCACTCCTTCGCGCGCGGCGATGGTGTGCACGTCCTTGTCGCCGCGCCCTGACAGGTTGCACAGCACCAGCGCGTCCTTCGGCATGTCGCGCGCGAGCTTGATCGCCTGCGCCACCGCGTGGCTGGATTCCAGCGCGGCGAGGATGCCTTCGGTGCGCGCCAGCAAATGGAATGCCTCCAGCGCCTCGTCGTCGCTCACGCCGACATAGGTGGCGCGGCCGGTATCGGCGAGGAAGGCGTGCTCGGGCCCGACGCCGGGATAGTCCAGCCCGGCGGAGACCGAGTGGGTTTCGATCACCTGGCCATCGTCGTCGCAGAGCACATAGGTGCGGTTGCCGTGCAGCACGCCCACGCGCCCGGCCGAAATGGACGCCGCGTGCCGGCCGCTGTCCATGCCCTCGCCCGCCGCCTCGGCGCCGACCAGGCGCACGTCGCGGTCGTTGAGGAAGGCGTGGAAGATGCCGATCGCGTTGCTGCCGCCGCCGACGCAGGCGGTGACCACGTCCGGCAGGCAGCCGTGCCGCTTCAGCATCTGTGCGCGCGCCTCCTTGCCGACCACCGCATTGAAGTCGCGCACCATGCGCGGGTACGGGTCGGGGCCGGCCACCGTGCCGATGATGTAGAAGGTGTCGCGGACGTTGGTCACCCAGTCGCGCATGGCCTCGTTGAGCGCATCCTTGAGCGTCGCCGAGCCGCTGGTCACCGGCACCACCGTCGCACCCAGCAGCTTCATGCGGTAGACATTGATCTTCTGGCGCTCGATGTCGGTCGCGCCCATGTAGACCACGCACTCCAGGCCCAGGCGCGCGGCGACCGTGGCGCTGGCCACGCCGTGCTGGCCGGCACCGGTCTCGGCGATGATCCGGGTCTTGCCCATGCGGCTGGCGAGCAGCGCCTGGCCGATCGTGTTGTTGATCTTGTGCGCGCCGGTGTGGTTCAGGTCCTCGCGCTTGAGCAGGATGCGCGCGCCGCCGACGTGGCGCGTGAGGCCCACGGCCTCGTAGATCGGACTCGGCCGGCCGACGTAATCGGCCAGGTCGGCTTCGAACGCGGCGACGAAGGCCGGATCGCCGCGCGCCGCGTCATAGGCCGCGGCCAGCTCCCGCAGCGGCCCGGCCAGGGTCTCGGCGACGAAGCGGCCGCCGTGGCGGCCGAAGTGGCCGCGGGCGTCGGGGAAGGCATGGAAATCGGCCGGCATGTCACTCATCACGCATCTCCAGAACTGCTTCTTCATCATCATCATCGGCGCGGCAATCGCTGCGACGCACCTCGGCCACGAATGCGCGCATCAGGTCCCCGTCCTTCTGACCGGGCGCGGACTCAATGCCGCTGCTTACATCCACGCCCCACGGCATGGTTGCGGCCACCGCATCATGGACGTTGCCGGGCGAAAGCCCACCGGACAGCAGCAGCGGCCGGGTCAGCGCGCGCGGCAGGGCCGACCAGTCGAAGGCGCGCCCGCTGCCGCCGTCATGGCCGCCGCCATGGCTGTCGAACAGGAACGCCGACGCACCGGGGAAGGCGGCCACCAGGGCCGGCCCTCCCACCGTGGCCCCGGCGCCCATGCCTACCGCCTTGAGATACGGCAGCCCGAAGCGGCGGCAGAAGGCATCGTCCTCATCGCCGTGGAACTGCAGCATGCTCGGCCGCACCTGCTTCACCACCTCGCGGACCTCGTCGGCGGGGTTGTCACGGAACACCGCGACCGCGTCGACCAGCGGCGCCAGCGCCTCGCGCAGGGCGCGGGCCTCGGCGACGTGGAGCCTGCGCGTGCTGCCGCGGGCGAAGACGAAGCCGATGGCGTCGACGCCGAGCTCGCTCGCGAGACGGACGTCGCCGGCGCGGGTCAGGCCGCAGAATTTGATGCGCGTACGGAAGAGGGTGCGTGGCATGTCAGGGTCGTGGCAGAGGAAGGGGTCCGGGCGCGGCGCCGGGGGTGTCCAGCGTGACTTCCGGAGGGAGGCCGCAATCTGCCGGATAGAGGGGCCCGAGGAAGACCAGGCCCCCCGACGGCGCGGTCGGGCCGGCGCACCTGCGGTCGCGCGCGTCCAGCACTTCCGCGATCCACTGCTCCGGACGGCGGCCGCCGCCCACTTCCAGCAGCGATCCGACGATGTTGCGGACCATATGATGCAGGAAGGCGTTGGCCTGGACGTCGACCACCACCACGTCACCCTCGCGCGTCACGCTGATCCGCTGCAGGTCGCGGCGGGCGTGCGGCGCCTGGCAGTGCACCGTCCGGAAAGAAGTGAAGTCGAGCTCGCCGACCAGGGACCGGGCGGCGCGATGCATGGCATCGGCGTCCAGCGGATGCCGGCTCCAGGCCAAGTACTGGTGGCCCAGCGCGGGCCGGACCGGACGGTTGAGGATGCTGTAGCGGTAGCGCCGGGCGCGTGCGGAGAAGCGCGCGCTGAAATCGTCGCCAACCTCGCGGCACCAGCGCACCGCCATCGACGGCGGCAGCAGCGAGGTCGTACCCAGCATCCAGCTGCGCGGATCGCGCGCGGCTTCGCTGTCGAAATGCACGACCTGGCAGCGCGCGTGGACGCCGGAATCGGTACGCCCGGAACAGATGGTCGCTACCGGCGCATCCGCCACTTTCGACAGCGCCGCCTCCAGCGTCGCCTGCAGGGTCCGCGCGCCGCCGGCGCCGGCGTCACCCAGTCGCTGCCAGCCCAGGAAGTCGCTGCCGTCGTATTCGGTGCCCAGTGCGTAGCGCATGGTGTGCGATGACCGGCCGCGCCGCGCACAGCCGCGGCGGCGACACAGGCGTCAGGCGATTCCTTCCAGCAGGCGCGAGGCCTCCGCGCGCGCCGAGTGGTCGCCGGCATCGACGACTTCCTGCAGCAGGTCGCGGGCGGTGTCGACGTCGCCGAGGTCGAGGTAGGCGCGCGCCAGCTCGATGCGCTCCGCGCCGCCTGGTGACGGGTTGAGCGAGGCGATCACCGCGGCATCATCGGCGTCGCGGTCGATGTCGGTATCGGCGTCGGCGTCGGTATCGGCGTCGGTGTCGGTGTCGGTGTCGGCATGCGTGGGGACGTGCTCTGGCACGAGCCTGGCCGCGGGCACGGCTGCATCGGTGCTTGCCGCGTCCGCATGCCAGCCCGGCGTCGCCGGACGTGGCGCCGGCGGCACCTGCTGCAGGGCGTCGGCAGGCGGCTCGCCTTCCGCCGGCGACGACGACGCGGCTGCCAGGGCGGCAGCGTCAAAGCGCGGCCGTGGCGTCGGCTTCGGCGCGCGACGGATCAGCATCCAGGCCACCGCGGCGACCAGCAGCAGGCCCAGGCCGATCCACGCCCACGGCAGGCCGCCAGCTTCGGCAGCAGCCGGCAGCGGCGCCTCGGGAGCAGGCTCGGACGTGGCCGAAAGGCGCTCCTGGACCGCGGCCAGCTCGCTGTCCTTCATCGTGATCAGCTGCGCCTGCTGCGCCTGCAGGCGCTCGAGGTCCGCGACGCGGGCCTTGAGTTCGTCCACCTCGGCCTCGCGTGCGGCCAGGGTTTCCTGGCTCTGGTGCAGTTCCTGTTGCATTTCCTGTCGCAGCATTTCGCCCTCGCCACCGGCCTGGATGCCGGATCGTATGCCTGCCTGCTGCCCGCCGGCCGCCGACGGCGGCACGATTTCCAGGCGCGCGTCCGCGGTGCGTGCCACGGCGTCCGGCTGCGGGCCGGCTTCGCGTTCGCCCGCCGGTCCGGGCGCTGGGGCCTCGGCGGCGGCGGGCGCGCCCATGACCGCTTCGGGCTGCGGTGCCGGACGCGTCATGTCGCGCCAGGCCGCCACCTGCTCGCGCATCAGCGCGCGTGACTCGCGCAGGTCCAGCCCGGCGATCTCGCTGCGGTCCGGGATGCGCAATACCGCGCCCTGGCGCACCAGGTTGAGGTTGCTGGCGATGAAGGCTTCGGGATTGGCGCGGAACAGCGCCACGATTGCCTGTTCGCGGGTGATGCCGTCGCCGACAAGCTGCGCGGCGATCGCGCCAAGCGTCTCGCCCGCCTGCACCGGGCCGTATTCGCCGGGCGGCGAGGATGCCTGCGCGGGCCGTGCCGCCGGCATCGGCGGCGCTGCTGCCACCGGCGCGGGCGCGATGGCGGGAGGCGCCGCAGCTTCGTCGGCCACGGCAGCGCCAGCGCGTTCGGCGGCACCGTCCGCAGCGGTTTCATCGACCGCGACGGCTTCATCCGTCGGTGCGATGCCGTCAGACGCGGGTGCCGCCGCAGCCTCCGGCGAACGCACGATGGTGTTCGCAGGCGCGACGACCGGCGCTTCGATGGCCGGTTGTGCCGGCGCGGCCACGGTCTGCGGCGCATCGACCAGCGCGGAATACTCGCGCACCAAGCGCCCCTGCCCCCAGTCGACCTCGACCAGGAAGGTCAGCATCGGCTGGGTGACGGGTTCGCGCGTGGTGACGCGGATCACCGGGTTGCCGCGGGCGTCGAGCGCCACCGCGAACTCCAGCCCCGCGACCACGCTGTCCGGCGCCGGCAGGCCGATGCGCCGGAACGTGTCCGGCGACGCCAGGCCCGCGCGCAGCTGGTCGAGTTCGGCGGAATCGCTGGAGATCACCTGGATCTCGGCCAGCAGCGGCTGGCCTGCGCGCGACTTGACCTCGATCCGGCCCAGGCCCAGCGCAAGCACCTGGCCCGCGAACAACGCCAACAGCAGGCCGCACATGGCGGCCCAGCGGATTGCTCGCATCATTCGCGGTGTCGTGTGCACTTGTTCCCCCATTGCATCGCGTGGACTCTAGCGGCCCGCGGCCTTGAATGGCAACGCGGCAGCTGCGTCAGCGCTCGCCGATCACCAGTTCCGCGACCTGCACCGCATTCAAGGCCGCGCCCTTGCGGATGTTGTCGGCCACCACCCACAGGTCGAGTCCACGCGGGTGCGAGAAGTCCTCGCGGATGCGACCGACAAAGACCGGGTCACTGCCCGACGCGTGCGTGACCGGCGTCGGATAGCCACCGGCAACGCGCTCATCGACCACCTCGACCCCGGGCGCCGCTTCCAGCAGCGCGCGCGCTTCGGCGGCGCTGATCTTTTCGCGGGTTTCGATATGCAGCGCCTCGGCGTGGCCGTAGAACACCGGCACCCGCACCGCGGTCGGGTTCACCTGGATGCTGTCGTCGCCCAGGATCCTGCGCGTCTCCCAGACCAGCTTCATCTCCTCGCGGGTGAAGCCGTTGTCCATGAATTCGTCGATCTGCGGGATCAGGTTGAAGGCGATCTGCACCGGGAAATGCGCCGGCTCGGCACCGCGGAAGCCCAGCAGCGACGCGGTCTGTCGGCCGAGTTCCTCGAGCGCCACGCGGCCCGCGCCGGACACCGACTGGTAGGTCGCGACGTTGATGCGCTCGATGCCGACCTTGCGGTGGATCGGCGCAAGCGCCACCAGCATCTGCATGGTCGAGCAGTTGGGGTTGGCGATGATGCCGCGCGGGCGAAGCTTGACGGCTTCGGGATTGACCTCGCTGACCACCAGCGGCACGTCCCCGTCCTGGCGGAACGCCGAAGAATTGTCGATCACCACGGCGCCGGCGGCGGCGAATTTCGGCGCGTACTCCTTGGAAACCGCCGCGCCCGCGGAGAACAGGGCGATGTCGACGCCGGCAGGATCGAAGCCCGCCAGGTCGCGGACTATCACCTCGTCGTCGCCGAAAGCGACCGTTCCGCCGGCCGAGCGCTCGCTCGCCAGCGCCACCATCTCCCTGACCGGGAACCCGCGTTCGGCGAGGATCGAGAGCATCGCCTCGCCCACCGCGCCGGTTGCGCCGACCACGGCCACCTTGTATTGCCTGCCCATGGAGACTCCGTCCGTTGAGGGCGCGACGGGAGCCGCGCAGCCGGGCATTATCACGCGTGGCTGGCGGAATGTGCGGGGCGCCGCGGCGTGGCCGCAAGCGCGGTTCACCTGCGCCCTGGCCGCGGCCCCGCACTCGCCGACCCGGACGGCTCAGGCGGCTCCGGCGGCTCCGGCGGCTCAGGCCAGCGTCGTAGCCTCGTCGGCCGCGGCGCGCAGGCCCGGATCCAGCGCGATGCGTTCGTCGAAAACGAAGCAGCGGCCTTCATATCCGGCGCCGCCCGTGGCTTCGAAGTAGCCGAGGATCCCGCCGTCGAGCTGCAGGGCGTGGCCGAAGCCCGCGTCGCGCATCCATCGCACGGCTTTTTCGCAGCGGATTCCGCCGGTGCAGAACCCGACCACGGTGGCATCGGCGAGCGCCTCGCGGTGCGGCTGGAGGGCCGCCGGCAGGTCGGTGAAGTTGTCGATCGGCAGCGTGAGCGCGCCGGCGAACGTGCCGTGGCCGACCTCCTCGCGGTTGCGGGTGTCGAGCAGTACCAGCCGCCGACCGTCATCGTCATGTCCGCGCGCGATCCAGCGCGCCAGGTCCGCAGGCGCCACCGCGGGCGCACGCCCGTCCAGTGGCGAGACGCCATCGCGGCGGAAGCTGATGATCTCGGACTTGTGCTTGACCTTCAGGCGCGCGAACGGCTGCGTGTGGCTGCGGCTGAACCTGGCCTGCAGGCCAGCGAAGCGCGCATCGCCGCGCAGCAGCGCAAGGAAGGCGCCGATGCCGGCTTCGCTGCCGGCCAGGAACAGATTGATGCCCTCGTCCGCGACCAGCACGGTCCCGAGCAGATCCTGCGCTTCGGCCCAGGCGCGGATACGCACGACCAGGGCGGCGGGATCGTCGACAGCGACGAAATGATAGGCGGCGATGCTGGTGTACATCGCCTCATTCTACGGAATGCGTGCTGCGGCAGCCGCCACGCGCGGTTTCAGGCAGCGGCTGGAGTGACCGGATTCGGCGGCCGTCCGGCATCGGGGCCGACGCCCATCGCCGCGATCAGGTTGTCCACCGCCAGCGAAACCATCGCGCGCCGCGTGGGCAGGCTCGCGCTGGCGATGTGCGGCGTCAGCACCACGTTGCGGCAGGCGGTGAGCCGCGGGTTCACCACGGGCTCGTCCTCGAAGACGTCCAGCCCGGCAGCCGCCAGGCGCCCGCCCTGCAGCGCCTCCGCAAGCGCGTCCTCATCGATCAGGCCGCCGCGCGCGATGTTGGTCAGCGTGGCACCCGGCTTCATCAGCGACAACGCAGCGGCGTCGATGATGTGGCGGTTGGCCGCCGTGTACGGCAGCACCAGCACCAGGTGGTCGGCCGCCGCCAGCAGCGCGTCACGCTCCACCCAGGTCGCGGCGCAGTCGCGTTCGACCGCCGCCGGCAGCCTGCTGCGGTTGTGGTACAGCACGCGCATGCCGAAGCCGCGCGCGCGCCGCGCGATGCCCTGCCCGATCCGGCCCATGCCAAGGATGCCCAGGGTGCTGCCGTGGATCTCCGCGCCAAGCAGCTCGTGGAAGCCCCAGCCCTGCCAGTTCCCTGCGCGCAGCCAGTGCTCAGCCTCGGTGATCCGCCGCGCCGCGGCCATCATCAACGCGAAGCCGAAGTCCGCCGTGGTTTCGGTCAGCACGTCCGGCGTGTTGGTGGCGACGATGCCGCGGGCGGCCAGCGCCGCCACATCAAGGTTGTTGTAGCCCACGCCGACGTTGGCGATCGCGCGCAGCCCTGCCGCCCCAGCGACTTCCGCCGCGCCGATGCGGTCGTTCAGCGTGACCAGGGCGCCGTCGGCATCGGCCAACGCGGCCGCGATCGCTTCCGGCGCATGGTCGCTGATGTCAGGCGTGCGGCTGACGTCGAACCACTGCTCCAGCCGCGCCTCGATATCGCCGTACAGCGGCTGCGACACCCATACCCTGGGGCGGGCGTCAGCCATGGCCGTTCCCGTCCGGCGACCCCGGGATGCGCGGCGCCACCGCGCCGACATCGCCACACTGGGCGCGATGGCGCAGCGCCTGGTCCATCAGCTCCAGCGCCAGCATCGCCTCGCAGATCGGGGTCGCGCGGATGCCCACGCAGGGGTCGTGGCGGCCGGTGGTCACGATGTCCACGACCCCACCTTCGACGTCCACGCCCGGCACCGGCAGGCGCAGGCTCGAGGTCGGCTTGAAGGCCACCGAGCACACGAGCTGCTGGCCGCTGCTGATGCCGCCCAGCACGCCGCCGGCGTGGTTGGACAGGAAGCCGTCCGGGGTCATTGCGTCCCGGTGCTCGCTGCCCTTTTGCGCCACGCAGGCGAAGCCGGCGCCGATCTCCACGCCCTTGACCGCGTTGATCGACATCATCGCCGCGGCGATGCCGGCATCGAGCTTGCCGTAGACCGGCTCGCCCCAGCCGGGCGGCACGCCGTCGGCGACCACGGCAACCCGCGCGCCGACGGAATCCCCGGACTTGCGCAGCGCATCCATGTACGCCTCGAGCTCTGGAACCTGCGCCGCATCAGGCCAGAAGAAGGCGTTGCCTTCGACCGCGTTCCAGTCATGGGCCTGCGGCACGAGATCACCCATTTGCGCGAGATGGCCGCGCACGCCGACGCCGTGGCGCTCGGCCAGCCATTTCTTCGCGATCACGCCCGCGGCCACGCGCATCGTGGTCTCGCGCGCGGAGCTGCGTCCGCCGCCGCGCGGGTCGCGGATGCCGTATTTCTGCCAGTAGGTGTAATCGGCGTGCCCGGGGCGGAACTGCGTCGCGATGCGCTCGTAATCGCGACTGCGCGCGTCCGAGTTGCGGATCAACAGGGCGATCGGGGTGCCCGACGTCAGGCCCTCGTACACGCCCGACAGGATCTCGACCACGTCGTCCTCGCGGCGCGCGGAGGTATGCCGCGACCGCCCGCTGGCGCGACGTTCCAGGTCGTGTGCGAAGTCGTCCGGTGCCAGCGCGATGCCCGGCGGGCAGCCATCGACCACGCAGCCGATCGCCGGCCCGTGGGATTCGCCGAAGGTGGTGACGCGCAGCAGTTGGCCGAAGGTGTTCAGGGACGTGCCCCGCAAGGATCCGGCTGGCCCGCTGGCATGTGCATCAGAACAGGCTGTCCGGTTCGCTGCCGGTGGCGCCTGCGCCCGCTGCGGTCGCGCCCGCCGCCATCGCAGGAGCCGCGGCCGCGCCGCGCTCCCGCTCCGCCGCCAGCGCGGTGATCCGCGCGCTGTGGCTGACCAGGTCATGGCGCTCGACCACGAACACGCCCATCTGCCCGACCTTGAACTCCACCCACATCAGCGGCAGCTCCGGCAGCAGCTTGGACAGCGCGCGCTCCGCCTCGCCGACCTCGCAGATCAGCACGCCCTCGTCGGACAGGTGCAGCGGCGCATCGCGCAGGATCTTCAGCACCAGGTCCAGGCCGTCGTCGCCGGCGCGCAGGCCCATCTCGGGCTCGTGCGAATATTCGCGCGGCAGCGCGTCGGTTTCGGCGTTGGTGACGTAGGGAGGATTGCTGACGATCAGGTCGTAGTGCTCGCCCTGTACTGCAGAGAACAGGTCAGACCTGAGCAGGCGGACGTTGTCGGTCATCAGTCGGCGCTCGTTCTCGCGCGCCAGCGACAGGGCCTCGTCGCTGAGGTCGACGCCATCGACATGCCAGTCCGGGTTGTAATGCGCCATGGCAATGGCGATGCAGCCGGAGCCGGTGCACAGGTCCAGCGCGCGGCGCACTTCGCGGCCGGCGAGCCAGGGCTCGAAGCCCGATTCGATCAGCTCGGCGATCGGCGAACGCGGCACCAGGGCGCGGCTGTCGCTCTTGAAGCTCAGGCCCGCGAACCAGGCTTCGCCGCACAGGTAGGCCGCAGGCACGCGCTCCTCGATCCGACGGATGAACAGCGCGAGCACGTCTTCCTTCTCGGCTTCGGTCACCCGCGCGGTGCCGTAGACCGGGCTCAGGTCGTGCGGCAGGTGCAGCGCGTGCAGGGTGAGCTGGGTCGCTTCATCCAGGGCGTTGTCGTAGCTGTGGCCGAAGGTCAGCCCGGCCGCCTTGAAGCGGCTGGCACCGTAGCGGATCAGGTCGATGATGGTCTGGAGCTGTTGGGTGGTCATGGCGCGCGTTCACGGCGCTTTCGCCGGGGCGGGCAGTATAGCGAAGCGGCCGCGCCCTCCGGCGCGGCCCGTTATCATGTCCGGTCACTCCCGGCGTCAGAGGCACCATGTTCAACCGCACCGTCCTGATCGTGCTCGTGGCCGCGCTTGCCGCCGGCCTCGGCCTTGTCGCCTCGCAGAAGTGGTTCGGCGGCAACAGCGCCCCGGCCCACCCCGAACTCGAGACCGTGCGCCTGTTCCCGCAGGCGCGCGAGCTGCCGCCGTTCGCACTGCAGCAGTCCGACGGCACCCAGCTGGTTCCCGGCGAGCTGCACGGCCACTGGACCCTGGTGTTCCTCGGCTTCACCCACTGCCCGGACGTCTGCCCGACCACGCTGGCCGACCTGTCGCGCGCGCAGAAGGAATGGGAGCCGCTGCCCGAGGCCAGGCGGCCGCGGGTGCTGTTCGTCTCGGTCGATCCGGAGCGCGACAGCCCCGACCGCATCGGCGAATACGCGGCCTTCTTCCATCGCGACACCCTCGCTGCAACCGCCGACATCCCCGCGCTGGAGGAATTCGCGCGCTCGCTGTCGCTGGTGTTCATGAAGGTCCCGGCCGCCGACGGCGCACCGGCCGACCAGTACACGATCGACCACTCGGCCGCGCTGGCCCTGCTTGATCCCGCCGGACGGATGGCCGGCGTGATCCAGGGCCCGCTTGACCCGGCGGCCATCGCCGCCGACTTGACCACCCTCACCGGAGCATCGCCACAGTGAGCCTGGTTACCCGGCTGAGCTACGCCCTGCCCCACCGCCTGCTGTCGGGGGCCGCGCGCCGTCTCGCGTATTCGGACAATCCCAGGCTGCGCCGCTGGCTGATCGACACGGTGGTGCGCCGTTTCGGCGTGGACCTGTCCGAGGCGGCGAATGCCGATGCGGCCTCCTACCCCACGTTCAACGCGTTCTTCACCCGGGCGCTGCGCGCGGATGCGCGCGTGGCCGACCCCGATCCGGCCGCCATCCTGATGCCGGCCGACGGCCGCATCAGCCAGTGCGGCCCGATTCGCGGCGGGAGGATCTTCCAGGCCAAGGGCCAGTCCTTCACCGCCGCCGAACTGCTGGCCGACGAGACCGCCGCCGCGCCCTATGCCGATGGCCTGTTCGCCACCGTCTACCTCTCGCCGCGCGACTATCACCGGGTGCACATGCCCTGGGACGGCCGCCTCCTGCGCACGGTCCACGTCCCCGGCCGCTTGTTCAGCGTCGGTCCGGCGGCCGTGGCCCGCGTGCCGCGGCTGTTCGCACGCAACGAGCGCCTGGTCTGCCACTTCGCCACCGATTTCGGACCGATGGCCGTGGTGATGGTCGGTGCGCTGCTGGTTTCAGGCGTGGAAACCGTCTGGAGCGGCGAGGAAATTCCCGCCTATGGCGACCGCGTGGCCAGCAAGGACTACGTGGGCGAGACGGTGGACCTCGCGCGTTTCGAGGAAATGGCGCGCTTCAACTACGGTTCCACCGTGATCGTACTTCTGCCCCCGGGCGTCGCCGAACTGGCGCCCGGGCTAGGCGCGGAAACCCCGGTGAGGCTGGGCCAGCGGCTGGCCACGCGCACGAGCTGACGCCGCGAAGGCGCTGCGGAGCGTAGAATCCCACACCCCACCAGGCCATACGGCCCACCAGAGGCCGCTTGATGAGTTCCGAAGCCCCCACCACGCTGTTCACCGATCTCGGCCTGCCGCAGCCGCTGCTGCAGGCATTGGCCGCCGTCGGCTACGAAGCCCCGTCGCCGATCCAGGCCGCGACCATCCCGCCGCTGATGGCCGGCCGCGACGTGCTCGGCCAGGCCCAGACCGGCACCGGCAAGACCGCCGCCTTCGCCCTGCCGGCGATGGCGCGCCTTGACCCCGCCGCGCGCAAGCCGCAGGTGCTGGTGCTGGCACCGACCCGCGAACTCGCGATCCAGGTCGCCGAAGCCTTCCAGACCTATGCCGCCTTCCTGCCCGGTTTCCAGGTGCTGCCGATCTACGGCGGCCAGGGCTACGGCCCGCAGCTGCAGGCCCTGCGCCGCGGCGTGCAGGTGATCGTGGGCACGCCCGGCCGCGTGATCGATCACATGGAAAAGGGATCGCTGGACCTGTCCGAACTGCGCATGCTGGTCCTCGACGAGGCCGACGAGATGCTCCGCATGGGCTTCATCGACGACGTCGAGTCGGTGCTTGCGCGCACCCCGGAGACGCGCCAGGTGGCGCTGTTTTCGGCCACCATGCCGCCGCAGATCCGGCGCATCGCGCAGAAGTACCTGCGCGACCCGGTCGAAGTCGCGATCAAGTCCGCGACCAGCACCACGCTCAACACCCGCCAGCGCTACTGGATGGTCAGCGGCACCAACAAGCTCGACGCACTGACCCGGATCCTCGAGGCCGAACCCTTCGACGGCATGATCGTGTTCGCGCGCACCAAGCTTGCCACCGAAGACCTGGCCTCGCGCCTGCAGGCGCGAGGCTTCTCCGCCGCCGCGATCAACGGCGACATCGTCCAGGCCCAGCGCGAGCGCACCATCGCCCAGCTGAAGGACGGCAAGATCGACATCCTGGTGGCGACCGACGTCGCTGCCCGTGGCCTCGACGTCGACCGCATCAGCCACGTGCTGAACTACGACGTGCCCTACGACACCGAGAGCTATGTCCACCGCATCGGCCGCACCGGCCGCGCCGGGCGCAGCGGCGAGGCCATCCTGTTCATCGCCCCGCGCGAACGCAACATGCTGCGTTCGATCGAGCGCGCCACGCGCCAGCCGATCGAGCAGATGGAGCTGCCGAGCGTGGAGACGGTCAACGACGCCCGCATCGGCAAGTTCAAGCAGTCGATCACCGACACTCTGGCCACCGGCGAGCTCGGTCTGTTCCAGTCGCTGGTCGAGGACTACGAGCGCGAATTCAACGTGCCCGCGATCGAAGTGGCCGCGGCGCTGGCAAAGATGGCGCGCGGCGACGTGCCGCTGCTGCTCGATCCGCCGCGCGCGAAGCCCGCGCCCTCCGCGACGGCCTTCGGCCAGGAGCGCGAATACCGCGAGCGCCCTGCCCGCCACGAGCGCGCGGACCGCGGCGAGCGCCCCGCGTTCCCGAAGAAGGAACGCGTGGCACGCGCAGCGTCGCCGGGCATGCAGACCTTCCGCGTCGAGGTCGGCTACGACCACGGCGTGAAGCCGGGCAACATCGTCGGTGCGATCGCCAACGAGGCCGCGCTCGAGTCCAAGCATATCGGCCGCATCGAGATCTTCGAGGACCACAGCCTGATCGAGCTGCCCGAAGGCATGCCCGAGCAGACCATGACCCACCTCAAGAGCGTCTGGTGCGCGGGCCAGCAGCTGCGCATCACCCGCGACGGCGAAGCGCCGGACACCGCCGGCGGCAAGGGCGCCGGCCGCAAGCCGTTCGAGAAGAAGCCCTTCGCGAAAAAGCCGTTCCCGCCGCGCAAGCCGCACCGCAAGGGCCCGCAGCCCGAATAACGCGGCCGGAGTCGCAGTGTTCGCCACTGCCTGCGCCGCTCGCCGCGTTTGCAGCCGTGGCAGCCGTGGCAGCCGCTGTAGCGTGCCGTTGTGGGAGCCGCGATGGCAGACGCGATCGCGGCCATGGCCGCTCCCGCGAAGGCAGGGGTTGGTCGCAATGCTGACCGCTTCTGCCGACGAGAGCCGGGACCCTCAGGGGCCGAGGACGTGGATCACTTCCTCAAGCGGTGGCCAGCCCAGCATCGGCGCCAGCCACCAGTACGCGGCCACCACGATCAGCGCCCACAAGGCCAGCTTCAGCACCACGCCTGCGACCTTGAACGCGAGGTACAGGCCGATGACGACCGCGACGATTCCGAGCCAGGTCACGGTCGCATCCTGGCGCAAAGCGCGGCCTTGGACGGAAGACGGCGAGGATTGAGGATCGGGTCGCGCATCCGCGCATTCTACGTGGCGGTGCGCTATCGCACGTACGCATGCGCGACCAGCCCCACCACGCGCCGCTCCGCTTCGGCGGTTCGGGGCTCGCGGACTCTGGGCCGGCGACCTTCCGGAAATCCCTCGACCATGACGTGGAAGGTGCCGTGCCACACCCCGCCGCACAACGCCCCCGGGCTATCCTGTCGCGATGACGATTTCCTGCGACGTGCTGGTCATCGGGGCCGGCGCCGCCGGGCTCATGTGTGCGATGACCGCAGGCCAGCGCGGCCGGCGCGTGCGCGTGCTCGAGCGCGCCAACAAGCCCGGCAAGAAAATCCTGATGTCCGGGGGCGGCCGCTGCAACTTCACCAATACCGGCACCGGGCCGGCGAATTTCATCTCGGCCAACCCGCACTTCTGCAAGTCCGCGCTGGCGCGCTATACGCCCGCCGACTTCGTGGAGCTGGTCGATCGCCACGGTATCGCCTGGCACGAGAAGGAGCTCGGCCAGCTGTTCTGCGACGACTCGGCCAAGCTCATCGTGCGCATGCTGCTGGACGAATGCACCGATGCCGGGGTCGACGTCGACATCGGCTGCGATGTACAGAGCGTCACGCGCACGGACAGCGGGTTCCTGGTCGCGACCACGCGTGGACAGGTGGCCGCCGGGTCGCTAGTGGTCGCCAGCGGCGGCCTCTCGATCCCCAGCCTGGGCGGCAGCGGCCTGGGCTACGGGCTGGCGCGGCAGTTCGGGCACGCGGTGCTGCCCACGCGCGCCGGCCTGGCGCCGCTGGTGCTCACCGGCAGCCATTCCGAGCGCCTTCAGGGCCTGAGCGGCGTCGCGCTGGAGGTCGAGGCTTCGAGTCGCGGACAGTCGTTCCGCAACGCCATGCTGGTTACCCATCGCGGCCTCAGCGGCCCGGCGATCCTGCAGGTCTCGTCGTACTGGGATGCCGGCGAACCGCTGTCGATCGACCTGCTTCCCGGCACCGATGCGCTGGCGTTCCTGCGCGAACAGCGCGCGGCGCACCCGGCAACCGAGCTGCGCAACGTGCTCGCCGACCGCATGCCGCGCCGCTTCGCCCAGCGCCTGTGCGAACACTGGCTGGGCGACCGGCCGCTGCGGCAGTTCGATGAGCCTGCGCTCGCGCGCGCCGCGGCCGCGCTCTCGGCCTGGCCGGTCGTGGCCAGCGGCACCGAGGGCTATCGCACCGCCGAAGTCACCCTGGGCGGCGTCGACACCGACGGCCTGTCCTCGTCGACCATGATGTCGCGGCGGGTGCCGGGGCTGTTCTTCATCGGCGAAGTCGTGGACGTCACCGGCTGGCTGGGCGGCTACAACTTCCAGTGGGCCTGGGCATCGGGCCGCGCAGCCGGTGGCGTCGCCTGACAGGCTCTGCCGCCCGGGAGTCCGGGATCAGGCTTCGGCCTCGTAGCTGGCCGCAGCGCACAGCTGGGTGTCCTGGGCGGCGGCGGCCGGAATGCCGTCCCCCTGCAGGGCGATCAGCTTGACCACGCGCATGCCCTGCTCGACATAGCTCGCCAGCGCCAGGAAACCGGTCTTCATGCTGCCGCAGAACGCCTGGCCATCATCGGCGCGGGTTTCGTCCAGCACCCGGCGGAGCTCCACCGGATGCCGGGCGTCGACCATCATCACGTCCGCGTAGCGCTGCCCGGCGCTGAACTCGTCGCCGCCGTGGACGATGGCAACGCGCTCGGTCACGAAGACGGCGCCGCTGGCACCACTGATGCGGGCGTCGCCGATCTCGAGCGTACCGGTCATGGCAGCGCTGACACGGTCGGCGGCGACGAAGCGGCCGAGCGCCACCGGCTGCAGCGTGGGAGGTGCGGCGCGTTCGATGGGTGCGTTGGCGGTATCGGGTTCCAGCGATGCGCGGGGCGCCGGCGGCGGAGCGCTGGTGGCCGGTGGCTGGGCGTCGCCGGGCGCCGCCGCAGCACCGTCATCCCGCGCGCAGCCGACGGCCGCGACGCCCACGGCGCAGGCAAACAGGATCCATGCGATGGCGGAGCGGCAGCTGCGAAGGTTCAATCGGGAATCCGGCGTCAAGAAGCACAGGCGCCAATGATAATCGTCCGGCGTTCAGTGCGCGTCAGGGGTTGACCCGAGGTCGGGTGGTGGAGACGGGAGCTCGGGCGTGGTCTCGCTGAGGATCCGCAGGCTCTCCTCTTCGCGGCGACGGCGCTCCGCGACAGCCTCGGGACCTTCCGCCTCCTGCGCACCATAGGCGTCAGCCGGGGCGAGTGGCCGCATCGACGTGCCTGAAAACCAGCGCGGCTGCCCGGCTTCGCCCGTGGCCATGTCCCGCCTGCATTCAAGCTGTATCGAATCGGCGCCAACGCTGCCGCCGGCAACCTCCTGCACCCTCACGGCGAGCCCGGACACATCTCCGTGCGTGGCCAGCCGACGACAGGCCGCGGACACCGTGGACTGCCCCGCGCCGCGCGCCGACACCACCAGCAGCATGGTCATGCGATCGATCCAGCCCGCAGCATTCACGCCCGGCATCGCCGCGACATCGCGGCGCGCCGCCTCGCGGCGCACGGCGCTGCCGCGGTCTGCCAGCAGGATTTCGCGATGCACCTGGGCACCGAGATCCGCCAGCCGCGCAGCCGCACGCGCGCCGTCGCCGGCGCGTGCGTCGCGGCCGATGGCTTCGACCTCATCGGCCGCCGCCGCTTCTGCATGGCGGTCCGCGGCCGCTGGCGGAGCCGCCACCAGCGATCGCTGAGGCTGCTGCGGCACCATGGCGACGGCAGGCTCGGCTGCCGCTGCCGGCACCGCCGGTGCTCCGGTCGCCTGCGAACGCGCCGCGGACGGCCCAGCGTCCGGACCCAGCCAGTCGCGCACCTGCCGGTATCCGAACCAGGGCAACACCAGCACCAGCACCACCGCGATCCGGAAGGCGAGACGGCCCTGGCGCGTCCTGCGATGCGCAGAACGATCCGGCCAGCGCGCCTTCGCGCGGCGCTCCGGATTCACTTCCAGGCTTGCCACAGCAGCACCACCGGCAGCGCCGCCAGTGCGAGCAGCAGCACGATGCCCACGGCCGCGCGCGCCACCCGACCCGGCTCGTTGCGCAGCACGTCGGCAAAGGTCTCGCCGCTGCCCGTGCGCAACGCCTCGGCGCGCTCGGCGCGGGCGCGGGCCTGGCGCGCAGCCTGGTATTCGTCCATCAGCCGGCGCGCGCGCGGATAGTCCACGTCGTCGCTGACCCAGATGCCGCCGTATGAAATGCCCCAGCGGCTGGGCCGGGTCTCATGGAACCCGATGTCGTTGGCGTCCAGGAACCCGCGGACCTCGTCCGCCTCGTCCTCCGGGACCATCCTCATGTTGAGCAGCAGCTTGGCCATGGTGTCGAAGGATACCCGCCGCCCTTGACCGTGGTACGAAAACGATTTGCCGGCAGGCCGCCACGCCGGCGGCCCGCGGCTCAGCCGCCCGTGGCCAGGCGGCGGCGCAGGTTGGCGCGCGCCGCGGCATCAAGGCGCTGGTGGAAGTACGCGCTGAGGTAGATCCGATCACTGCGCAGGAGGGCACGCAGGAAGCGCCGTCGATTGATGCGATACAACACGCCCGGGACGGCGTCGCGGTATTCCTCGGCGATGGCACGGTCGTAGGCGTCAAAGGCAGCGGCATCTGCCCCGAGGATGGCCATGTCGCAATCCAGGAAATGACGACGGTCATCGCCATCCGGGCCTTCGCCAAGGGCGTCCGGACGCAGGCTGCCGTGGCGGGCGGTCAGTTCGATCAGCTCGACGACCTGTCCCGCGTCGATCGCGGCATCGGGCAGCCAGCGTGCAATTTCCTGCGCGGCCAGGCGTGCCGAACGGGCCTCGTTGTCCCGGCGGCCGGCGTCATGGATGGCGTCGTGGTAGAGCATGGCAAGCCAGGCTTCGCGCGGGCGCGCCCAGCCCGGTCCCGCGGCAACCTCATCGAAATGGCCGAGCAGCGCCTCGACGTGGCCGAAATGGTGGTAGGCGCGCGGCGGAGTCGCATAGGCGGCACGCAGCCGTTCGAGCATCCCCGGAGGCAGCGGGATCAACTGGCGCACGCCATCTCCGAACCCAGCCGCAGTTCCCGTGCGATCTGCTGGAAAGCCGGGGCAAGCTCCCGCCAGGCCTCTTCGCCGAACACCGCGCGCGCGGCATCCAGGGTGGCGGCGTCGCCGCGCGGTTGATCACCGGCCCAGGCGAACACCACGCGGTTGCTCATCTCCGCTTCCTGCACCACCAGCACGCGGTCGACACCGAAGGCCTCCCGGAGCTGCATGATGTACGGCGCGCAGCCGTCGCCGTGCAGGTTTGCGGCCATCACGCCGCCCGCGGCCAGGGCACCGCGGCAGGCGCGGAGGAACGCAGGCGTCGCCAGGGCCTCCGGAATGCCGGCGGCGTCGTAGCCATCGACCAGCAGCAGGTCGTAGCGCGCGGGTCGCTCAGCGATGAAGCGGGCGCCGTCGTCGAAAGCAACCTCCAGGCGCGCATCGTCATCGGGAATCCCGAAGCTCCGACGCAGTGCGATCACGCCGGGATGGTTCTCCACTACTTCCAGCCGCGCCCCGGGCAAGTGGCGGTGGAGGAACTTCACCTGCGAGCCGCCGCCAAGGCCGACGATGCCGATGCGTCGCGGCCGCGGCTGCCACAGCAACGCTGCCAGCATGGTCCTGGTGTAGTCGATCAGCAGCCGGTCGGGCGTGTCGCCGCGCATCCGGCTCTGCGTCTGGCCCCGTCGGAAGTGCAGCGAAACATAGCCCTTGTAGCGGTGCAGCCGTGCCGGCGGAAGCCGCACGCCGTGGGGGTCGAGCGGACCTGTCCCGCGCAGCCGTGCAAGCGCCTCCGCCAGCCTTCCGAACCAGCCTCTGTCGCCTGCCACCCACACCTCCGCCCGTAAATTGATCGTTGGAACCGGTTACAGCGTACGCCGCCTGAACAGCGATCGCCCGCGGACGTCATTCTCAGAGCGCGTTAAGCATGTCCACCGTGAAGTGGAGGCGAACGACTCCAGGGAGCACCACAATGAGCTTGCATCCAGTCCCCATGTTCCTCGCGATCATGCTGTCGATCGGGATCGCGCTTCCGGCAACGGCCGGGGCACAGGAGCGTCCGCGGCGCGACGCGCCGACCCATCAAGGCGACGACGACCGCCCGCGGAGGCAGGAGGCGGCTCGCGAGGCGCGCAAGCGCCCCGACCAGCAGCGCCAGCTCAACCCGGCCGCGCGCGGCAGCGATCGCGCTGGAAAGGGCCAGCGCGGTCCGGAACAGGCGCCCCGGCAGCGCCGTGACACCCAGGCACGACAGCGCGATGCCGGGCAGCGGAACGGGTCGGCTGCACGCGGACAGCTGCAGCAGCAGGCCGGACAACGGCAGGCCGAGCAGCGCCAAGCGCAGCAGCGCCAGGCGCAGCAGCGGGACGCCGCGGGCCGCCGCGAAGCAGCGCAAGGCCGGGCCACCGACCGGCGCGACGATGCCGCGCGAAGCCGCATTGCGGAGCAGCGTCGGCGCATCGCCGAACAGCGTCCGGATGCCGGACCGCGTCGCGCGACGGACCAGCGTCGCACCCCTGACCAGCGCCGCACGGCGGACCAGCGCCGGAACGCCGACCAGCGGCGCCAGGCCGAGCGGCGCCAGGGCCAAGGCGTTGACCAGCGCGAGCGCGAACGACGCGTCGTCCAGCAGCGCCAGCGTGAAGCCCAGCACCAGCGTCATCGCCGCGAACTGCGTGATGCCCAGCGTCGCCACGAACAGCGCCTTGCCCAGCAACGCCGCGTCCACCAGCAGCGCTACCTGCGCAATTACTACTCCCGCGTCCACGCCCGCGACCCGCGCTGGAGCAGCTACAATGCCGCCTGGTACAGCGCGCCCGCAAGCTATCGCTACCAGCGCTCAGGCCGCTACTACAGCGTGAACCAGTACGCCGCCGACCTGCTGCAGCAGGCCGTCGACCTTGGCTACAGGGAAGGCCGCGAGGCCGGTCGCGCCGACTACGACGACGGCTGGCGGCCCGATTACCGCAACAGCCACGCCTGGGAGGACGCCAGCTACGGCTACAACGGCTGGTACGTCGACCGTTCCGAGTACATGCACTATTTCCGCGAGGGCTTCCAGCGCGGGTATGAAGATGGCTACCACGGACGCAGCCAGTACGGGCAGCGGAACGACCAGGGCGAGTATCTGATCCTGGCTGCCGTGCTGTCGGCAATCCTCGCCTTCCAGCACCTCTGACCCGCCTGCTTCAGCGCAGCTGGCTGTCCTTGCTGCCTCGCCGGTTGTACCCGGCGAGGCCAGCTTCCCCGTCGTGCGCGGCCTGGCAGGGCATGCACAGGCGTACGCCGGGCACCGCCTTGCGTCGCGCTTCCGGAATCGGCTCGCCACATTCTTCGCAGTCCTCGCGCCCGGGCCCCGTGCCGAGCCGGCTGCGTGCGCGCTCGATCGCGTCCTTCACGGTTGCGTCGATCTGGTCCTGTACGGCGCCGTCGCCGGCCCAGCCGGTGGCCATGCTGCTTCTCCGCGGATGCTGGATACAGTCTGTTATCGGGGTCCACCGCCGGCCTTGCAAGCCCTGCGGCGGGTCCACGCTCCCACACCATCGGCGGTCCGCGCCGATTCGCGGCGTTGCGCCGGCTTCACCGCGCCGTGCGACCATTGCGGCATGCGCGTGAACACGACTGCCCCACTCGCCGCCCTGTTGTCGCTTTTGCTGTCACTGGCAGCCGTCGCTGGCGCTCCGGCCCACGCCCAGGCAAGCGCGCCGGCCCCGGCACCCACGGCGGTGGGGACCGACACGACGCCCGATTCCGCCGAACGCGCCGACTCCGCGGACACCGCGGATACCGGACGCGACCTGGCCGACAGCCGCCGCGTCGCCGAGCGCTTGCGGGAGACCGATGGGCTGGCCGACGTCACCGTGACCGTCCGCGACGGCGTAGCCGAGCTGCAGGGCGTGGTCCTCGCACCCGAGGACCGCGAACGCGCCGCACAGGTGGTTGAACAGCAGCCCGGGATCACCCGGGTCGACAACCGCGTGATGCTGAGCACCCGCATATCCGACCGCATCGGCACCGCGTCCACGCTCGCGCTGGACAAGATCGTGCGCCTGGTGGCCACCCTGCCGCTGCTCATCGTGGCGATGCTCGTGGTCGCCCTGGCATGGTCGCTGGGGAAATGGCTGGGACGGCGCTTCGGGCAGCGCATCCAGCGGCGCAACTGGCAGTCCGAGAATCCGTATTTCGCAAGCCTGGTGCAGCAGCTGGTGCAGTGGCTGGTGCTTCTGGGCGGGATCCTGGTGGCACTCGACCTGCTGGGTGCGACCGCCCTGGTGGGCGCGGTCATGGGTTCGGCAGGCGTGATCGGGCTCGCACTTGGCTTCGCGTTCAAGGACATCGCCGAAAATTACGTGGCCGGCGTGCTGCTGAGCATCCGCCGCCCGTTCGCGCCAGGCGACTCCCTGCGCATCGACGGCAGCCATGAAGGCAAGGTCGCGGCATTGACGCCGCGAGCCACCGTCCTCGTGACCTTCGATGGCAACCGCCTCACCCTGCCCAACGCACTGGTGTTCAAGTCGGTGGTGCTGAACTTCTCCAGCAACGCGCGGCGGCGGCTGGATTTCACGATTCCTGTCGACGTTGCGGAATCCATCCGTTGCGTGCATGACCTCGCCCTGTCGGCGATTCGCGGGGTCGATGGCGTGCTTGCGGACCCCGGGCCCTCCTGGACGGTGGACGCGTATGACGCGTCGGCGATCACGCTGCGCTTCTTCGCCTGGGTCGACCAGCGCAGCAGCGATCTTGGCAAGGTGCGCAGCGAGGCCATCCATTCGGTGCGTACGCGGCTGGCCGAGGCCGGGGTGAACACACCGCGCGTGATCCAGTATGCCGCCACGCTTCCGGAGGAAAGTTCCCCGGCCGGAGCGGCCGAGCGTGCCGTGCAGGCGCCCGCCGCCGAGGAGGCAGCGGCCGACACCTCGGTCAACCGCGACCTCGACGAGCACATTGCCGCCGAACAGCAGGCGCACGCCAACGAAGACCTGCTTCCGGTGGAGCCCGAAGCGTCCCCGCCGCACACGGCGCCCTGAAGGCCTCGCTGCGGCCCGGCCGCGCTCCGGCCAGCCGGGGTTTCAGATTTCCCCTACCCTCGAATCGCCAAGTCACTGACAGGCAACCAAGCCATCCCCGCGCATGATGGCGGGGCCCCGGCAGCACGGCCCTGCACCGGTCACGGATGCCGCTCAGCAACGGAACTGGCCGCGACCTTGAGCAAGTCGTAAAGCTGGGCCGGGGCACACCTACACCACCAGGACGCGCCAATGGTCGAGATCAAAGAGGTCGCGGCGGGGTTCCAGGTTTCAGGGGCGAGCTTCGACGAGGTCTTCCACAGCCGCTTCAAGGCCACCATGGCCGCGCACGCCGTCGCACTCGGTGATGCCACCCTGTCCGGCCGGGCCGTCACCATCACCATGCCCACCGGCTGGGGCGATACGGTATTCGTGGAACCGGGGCCGGTGCTCCGCTCCACGCACGCCTGAGCCTCTACGCGGCGCAGCGGCCGGTCAAAGGCCCGACGGTGCGGGCGGCGGCGTGCCAGCGGGGCGCGCGCAGCCGGAAACCGGACCGACGCCATCGATGACCAGCTCGGCCACCTGGGGAAACACGGCACCCGACATGGAGTCCTCGCACGGTCCCGGCGTCAGCGTCACCGCGATCGTCCCGGCATCGTCGCTGGCATGCACCAGCCTGGTGCCTTCGACTTCGTTGTCAGTGGCGATGGCGAACCGCCGGCCTTCGAGGTCGGGCCCGCTGAGCACCACTGCGCCCGCTTCCACCCTCGCCTGCCAGAACGGCTCGTTGGTCAGGACCACGAACCCGGCTGGCAGAGTCCGGTTTGCAGCCGCGGCGCTCATGTGGTCATCGGCAGCGACTGCTTCAGGTGGCGGCGCGCCGTGCTCGCAGGCCGCCAAGGGCAGGGCCAGCACGAGCAGCATCGAGATCAGTCTGGCATCCATCGTCAACCATCCTCCGGGGGCGTGAGGGCGTCAGCATGCCGCATGCCGGCAGGGGCGATGTTATCCAGCCAGCGCAGTGCGCCTTCGGCCGCCACGCATCCACTGGCGAAGCAGGCGGTCAGGAGGTATCCGCCCGTCGGCGCTTCCCAGTCGAGCATCTCCCCCGCAGCGAAGACACCCGGCCGCGCCCGCAGCATCAGGCCGTCGTCCAGGGCCTCGAGGCGGACGCCACCGGCGCTGCTGATCGCCTCCGCCAGGGGTCGCGTCGCGACCAGCCGCAGAGGCAGGCGCTTGCTGGCGACTGCCACGGCGGCCGGGTCGTGCATGGCGTCGGCACCGAGGACCTCGCGCAGCAGGCCGGCCCTGGCGCCGTCGAGTCCTGCTGCGCGCCGCAGGTGCTCCGACAGGCTGCGCTTGCCCCGCGGCCGCGACAGCTCGCCCTGCAGCCGCGCACGCTCGCGCCCGGGCGCGAGGTCGAGCTCAATCAGCGCATGCCCGTCGCGTGCGATGAGCTCGCGCAGGTCGGCGGAGATCGCGTAGACCAGGCTGCCTTCGATCCCGTGCTCCGAAACCACGCACTCGCCCTGCAGTGCATGCACGCGCCCACCGGGATCGCGCCAATGCGCAACGACCGGCTTCAGCGGGGCACCCGCATGGCGCCCTGCGAAGTGCGCGGACCAGCCGATGTCGAAGCCGCAGTTGGACGATTGCAGCGGCGCGACCTCGATGCCGGCATCGCGCAGGAGGTCCTGCCATGCGCCGTCCGAGCCCAGCTGCGGCCAGCTGCCGCCGCCCAGCGCGAGCACCGTGGCGTCGGCATCGAATCCGGTTTCGCCATCCGGCGTCGCAAACCGCAACGCGCCCCTGTCGTCCCATCCAAGCCAGCGATGGTGGACGTGGATGTCCACGCCCTGCGCACGCAGCCTGCGGACCCAGCCACGCAGCAACGGGGCAGCCTTGAGGTCCACGGGAAAGACCCGACCGGAGCTGCCGACGAAGGTCTCGACGCCAAGCCCGCGCGCCCATTCCCGCAGCGCATCGGCATCGAAGGCGGAGAGCCAGCGACCGACCTCGGCGCTGCGCTGGCGATAGCGACCGGAAAACAGCGCCGGCGGATCGGAGTGGGTAAGGTTCAGGCCGCCCTTGCCGGCCACCAGGAACTTGCGCCCGACCGAGCCCTTGGCCTCGAAGACATGGACTTCGCAGCCGGCCGCGCGCAGCAGTTCGGCGGCGAACAAGCCGGCCGGGCCGCCGCCGACGACGGCGACGCGGCGGATGCCGGTCGCCAGGGTTCCAGCGCCGGACGCCGCGGTCATCGCCCCTCAGGCCCTGCGCAGGAAACAGGTTTTCAGCACGAGGTCGCGGATCCTGTCCGAATGGCCCTCGATGTGCTCCGCGTCGTCGTCGACCAGGCGGATGTTGCGGATCATCGTGCCCTGCTTGAGCGGGATCGATGAACCCTTGACCTTGAGATCCTTGATCACCACCACGGTGTCGCCCGCTGCCAGCTCATTGCCGTTGACGTCGCGCACCACGATGGCATCGCCTGCAGCCTCGCCATCGCCCACGGCCCATTCGTGGCCGCAGTCCGGACACATGTACAGCGCGCCGTCGGGATAGGTGTTTTCCAGTCCGCATTGCGGGCAGGCGGGAATGCTGGACATCGGCGACTCCGGTGTGGCGTGGGCTGCATAGTGTAGCCAGCGGCCATCGAGCGGACCGCCCCACAGCGCAGCACCCGTGCCTGCGCGGCCGTGTCGCCACCCCGCCCGCGCTGGTGCCGATCGCGTCAGCGGGCGTGCGCGCCGTGCCCGCGGGCCGCCGGCTTCAGCAGCGCGACGCTACGGCGAAGCCGCTGCAACGGGGACGGATCGACCGGCCCGTCGTCCAGCAGGGTGTCGGCCAGCGCGTGCCTGAGCGGCGGCAGCATCCTGCCGGCCTGGATGATCGCGCGCCGCAGCGGCTGCATCGGCCGGCGATCATCGGTGAACATCCGGACCACCAGCGCGGTGCCGAGGAACAGCGGCAGGCAGCCGGCGCGATGACGACGCTGGTAGCGCGCCAGCAGCGCGGGGTGGCCAGGGTCATGGTGCGCCGCGACCGCGTCGGCCACCGCCGACGCCAGGCGCTCGACGCTGGCCAGGCCGAGATTGAAGCCGTGCGCCGTGACCGGGTGCATGCCGACCGCGGCGTCACCGAGCAGCGCGAAGCGCGGGCCGACGAACCGCCGCGCCCAGGTCGCCACCAGCGGGTACGCATGCGCCTCGCCTTCCAGCGCCATCGCGCCGAAGCGGTTGCCGTAGCGCGACTGCAGCTCGCGCGAAAACGCATCGGCGTCCAGCGACTTCAGCCGCTCCGCCTCCGCGCCAGTGACCGTGACCACCGCCGACGCCAGTTGCCCACGCAGCGGCAGCAGTGCCCGCGTCTGGCCGGTGCCGAACCATTCCAGGGCGATGCCTCCGTGCGGCTTCTCCAGCCGCACCCGGCACACCAGCATGGTCTTGCCGAAGTCATGCATGGCCACCGGGATCCCCATCGCACGGCGGATCGAGGAGAAGCGGCTGTCGGCCGCGACCAGCAGCGGGGCCTGGAAACGGCGACCGTCCTCCAGCACCACCTCGGCCTGTCGCGGGTCCGACGCCACCGAGGCGACCACGGCGTCGAAGTGGAGGCGGATGCGCGGGTCGCTTTCGACCAGTTCCCATGCGGCCGCGCGGATATCGCGGTTCGCAACCAGGGCGCCCAGGGCCTGATGCCCGAGGGGCGCGGCGTCGACTTCGAATCCGTGCCCGGCATCGCCGTCGGCCACGCGTGCGCCGACCAGCGGCGACACCGCGTCCTCCGGGATCCGCTGCCATGCGCCAAGCTCGCTCAGGATGCGCATCGACGCCCGGGTCAGCGCGATCTCGCGGCCGTCGAACGCGGGCCTGGCAACGGATTCACGCGACTGGCGCTCGAACACATCGACGCACAGGCCACGCTGCGACAGCGCGCGCGCCAGGCACAGGCCCGCTGGGCCGGCTCCGATGACGATGACCGACGGCTCTGACATTGGATTTCCCACCTCGACTGGAACGCCAAGGCTGGGCTGTCCGGGCGTCTGGCGCCCTGACCGGGATCAAGCGCCGGAACGGCTCCGTGCCGCGGCGTGGACCGCCGGCTCCGCCAGGAAGCGCCCGACCTGGAACCAGACCAGCAGCGCGCCGGCGGCGATCAGCAGCGCACACAGCCCGTTGCCCGGCTGTGCCAGGTGCAATACCACCGCCGCTCCCATCGTCAGCGCGAGCCAGGCCCAGGCCTGCCAGCGCCCGACCAGCGCACGCCGAGTCTCACGCCCGATGATCTCCCGTGCCTGCGCCGGGGGAATTCCATACTCCTCGCTGATCACTTGCGGCTGCATTGCGTGCCTGGCTCCTGTGGACGTGCGGAATCGCGTACCTCGTGGATACATGGACGACGTGGGGTCCGTGGATTACGCCACGGATCGGCGCGCGAATAAAGAGATTCATCTCCCGACCGGAGGAGAGACGCAAGGCAGACCCGGCGGGGTGGCTGGTTTTGCTCGAGGCTCCGCGTTGCTGACATGACAGTTGCGGCGTTGTCGGGCCGGGAGCTGCTCCGTTCCGGTCCGCGCTGCCCGTCCCGCACACAGGGGTGTGCTCCCCGGCCTGTCCGCGTCCTGCTCCCAAGGCCGGCCGCCGGCCATCCATGGCCGGCTGTACGCACACCCCCTGTGCACGGGACGGGCCGTGGCGCTTTCCTGCTTCGGGTCGAAGATCAAGAGCGGGCGCGCCTCCTCCCGGAGCCTGCTCAATCAGGGCAAGAACCAAAGGAAAGGGGGCGGAAATCCGCCCCCTCCTTTGTTCTGCTTACCAGATACGGACCCGGTCTTCGGGCGCGATCCAGAGCGCGTCGGCATCGGTGACGCCGAAGGCCTCGTACCAGGCATCGATGTTGCGCAGCGGGGCAAACGCCCGGATGTGGCCCGGCGAATGCGTGCCATTGACCAGCTGCTGGCGCAGCGCATCGTCGCGCCAAAGCGTGCGCCAGACCTGCGACCAGCCCATGAAGAAGCGCTGCTCGCCGCTGAAGCCGTCGATCACCGGCGCATCCTTGCCGTCGAGCGAGCGGCGATAGGCCTCAAGCGCGATGGTCAGGCCGCCAAGGTCGCCGATGTTCTCGCCCATCGCCACCTTGCCGTTGATGTGCATGCCCGGCAGCTGCGGGAACTCGTAGGCCTCGTACTGGGCACCGAGCTTCGCGGCCTGGACCTCGAACTTGGCGGCGTCGTCGGCGGTCCACCAGTCGCGCAGCAGCCCGGCGCCGTCGGACTTGCGGCCCTGGTCGTCGAAGCCGTGGATGATCTCGTGGCCGATCACGCCGCCGATGCCGCCGTAGTTCACCGCCGGATCCGCATCTGGATCGAAGAACGGCGGCTGCAGGATCGCGGCCGGGAACACGATCTCGTTCTTCACCGACGAGTAGTACGCGTTGACCGTCTGCGGGGTCATGCCCCACTCGGCCTTGTCTACCGGCTTTCCGATGCGCGCGCGGTCGTAATCCCATTCGAACGCCGCCGAACGCAGGGCGTTGCCGAGCACGTCGCCATCCTTGACCTCGAGCGCGGCGTAGTCGCGCCATTCCTCCGGGTGGCCGATCTTCAGGCCGAAGCCGGCCAGCTTGGCGCGGGCCTCCTTCTTGGTGTCCTCACCCATCCACTCCAGCTGGTCCAGGCGCGCGCCCATGGCCGCCTTCACGTTGGCCACCAGGTCATCCATCTTGGCCTTGGCGTCCGGCGGGAAGTACTGCGCCACGTAGTCGCGGCCGATCGCCTCGCCCATCGCGCCCTCGGCGTGGGCCACGCCGCGCTTCCAGCGCTCGCGCTGCTCGGGCTGGCCGGAGAGGAACTTCGAGCGGAAGTCGAAGTGCGCGTCGACGAAGTCCTTCGACAGCAGCGGCGCGGCCTGGTCGGTGACGTGGAAGGCCTGCCAGGCCTTGAGCGTATCGAGATCGGTACCGGCGAAGATGGCTGCCAGCTTCGGGATCGCCGTGTCCTGGCGGACCACCGCGCGCGGCGCATCGCCGACGCCGGAGGCGGCGAAATAGCGCTCCCAGGGGAAGCCCGGCGCGGTGGTCGCGAATGCGGCGCGCTCGACCGGATTGTAGGTGCGGCTGCGGTCGCGGCTTTCGGCGCGGGTCCAATGCGCTTCGGCCACCGACTTCTCGAAGTCGAACACGCGCTGCGCATTGGCCTGCGCTTCGTCCCAGCCGGCAAGCTCAAGCAGCTGCGCGATGTAGGCGACGTAGCGCTCGCGCTGCGGCTCGAACTTCTCGTCCAGGTACATCTGGCGATCGCCGAGGCCGAGTCCGGACTGGCTCATGTACAGGGTGTAGCGATCGGGATCGCGCTGGTCGTCGGAGACGCCCACGCGGAACAGGGTCGCGCCCGGACCGCCGGCGGCGCGGCCCATCAGGTCGGCCAGCGCATCCTTGTCGGCCGCTGCGCGGATGGCGTCGAGGTGCGGGGCCAGCGGGGCGGCGCCCAGGGCGTCGATCGCGGCCTCGTCCATGAAGCTGCGGTAGAGGGTCGCGACCTTGGCCGCGTCGCCGGTGGCGGCGTCGCCAAGCGCGGCATACCCGTCGACCAGGCCGCGCACGCGCGCCTCGGACAGGTCGCGCAGGACCAGGAACGAACCGTACATCGACTTGTCGGACGGGATTTCGGTGTTGTCCGCCCAGGTCCCGCTGACGTAGCGGAAGAAGTCGGCGCCCGGCCGCACGTCCCGGTCCATGCCCGCAGTGTCGATGCCCCAGGCGCCGTAGCGCGTGGCAGCCACGGTGTCGCCGGCGCCAGCGGCGGAGTCGTCCGCTTCGAACAGCAGGCTGGCGTCGCAGGCGATGTCGATGCAGTCACCTGCGGCGCGGACGTCATGGGCGGCTACGGGGGCGGCAAGCGACAGGGCAAGCGCGGTTGCCGCGGTGAGAAGGTTGATCTTCAAATGGAGGTCTCCGGACTGGGTGCAATGGACGGGCGCCGCGCGGGACGCCAACCCTGCAAGCATACCCAACAGCCGCCGGCTCGCCTCCGATCACGCTGCCGTGCCCGGTCGCGACAGCCATCGGCCTGCCCGCCCCGGCCGCGCGATCTGGGACAATCGCGGCCACGCCGGCGTGGTGCCGGCATGGAGCCGTGATGAGGGAGCATTTGCCCGTGTGGGTGCAGGAATGGCTGGGCGTGATCGTGCCGCTTGGCCAGGTGGCGCTGATCATCCTGGGGGCCTGGCTGCTGCGCCTGCTCGCACGCCGTGTCGGCGACCGGGTATGGCAGCGCTACGACGCGCCGCAGGAACTGGTGATCGGCTCCCGGCGCGTGATCACCTTCCTGATCTGGGCCGCCGCCCTGCTGCTTGTGCTGCAGCGGCTGGGCGTGTCCGGCACAGTGCTGTGGACCGCGTTCACCGGCTTCGCGGCCGTTGCGGCAGTGGCCTTCTTCGCCGCATGGAGCGTGCTGTCGAACATCTTCTGCACCATGCTGATCCTTGCCACGCGCCCGTTCCGGCTGTACGACCACGTCGAACTCCTCGAGGGCGGCGACAAGCCCGGGCTCGGCGGACGGGTCACAGACATCAACCTCGTCTACACCACGCTGCAGGAAATCGATGACGCCGGCGAACCCCGCGGCAGCGTGCTGCGCGTGCCCAACAGCCTGTTCTTCCAGCGCAGCGTGCGCCGCTGGCGCAGCGTCGAGGATCGCCATCGCGCGCTGAAAGCCGGCAAGCGGGGCGGATCCGGCCTCGACATCTGAGGCACGCTCCATCAACCCGCAAACTCGCCGAGGCGATGGCGCGCCTGCTGCCCGATTCCTTCGAGGTCAGCTGCCCGCGCACCGACGACCTGCCGATGTACAACATGGACCTCGAGGGCGGGCGTCCCGCGGAAGCGGTCCGCTTCACTGACGAGGTCGCGGCCGCCGATGCCGTCGCCGTAGTGATGCCCGAGCATAGATCCTCTGCATCCTCGGCGCGGTGGTCCAGGGCGGCGAAGCCTGCATCCAGTTCAGGCCCGACCTCATCGGCGCCGACGGTGATTTCACCAGCGCCGACACCCCTGCCTTCCTGCAGGCGTATGTTGATGGCTTCGCCGACCTGGTTGGTCGGCTGGTGCCGCGCTGAAACCTGTCCAGCGCCCTAATCGCCGCATCCCAGGAGCCCGCCATGAACCCCATCAAGCGCAGCATCGTCCTCGCCGCCCTCGCCCTGGCCTCGGCCTGTTCGTTCCAGGCGCAGGCCACCCTTCAGCCCGGCGACGCCGCGCCCGACTTCACCGCACCGGCCTGGCTTGCCGGCGAAGCCTTCGAGTATTCGCTCGCCGATGCCCTGCGCGACGGCCCGGTGGTGCTCTACTTCTTTCCCGCCGCCAACACGCCCGGCTGCAACATCGAGGCGGCGCTGTTCTCGCAGGCCATCGATGACTTCAAGGCGCGCGGCGTGTCGGTGATCGGGGTGACTGCGGGCAATACCGAACAGCTGCGCGAGTTCTCGGCCGACAAGGCGACCTGCGCCGGGAAATTCCCGGTGGCCGCCGACGAAGGCGCGAAGATCGCCACCAGCTACGCCGCGGCGCTCGAGCGCAAGCCGGAGATGTCCAGCCGCACCTCCTACCTGATCGGCAGCGATGGGCGCGTGCTTGCGGTGCATTCCGACATGAATCCCGCGCAGCACGTCAAGCACATGCTCGAGAGCATTCCCGGCGACGCCGGCGGCTGAGCACGCAGCGCGGTCACAGCAGCAGCCGCACCACCGCGGCGGCGGCGGCGCCAATCACCACCACCAACAGGAACGGGGCCCGAAGCGCCAGCGCAGCGGCCGCCGCAAGCAGCGCCGCCACGCGGGCATCAAAGGCCAGGGCCTGGCCGTTTGCGAAGGTGTTGACCGCCGTCAGCGAGGCCAGCAGGCCGACGGTCAATGCCATCGCCGCGGCCCGCGCACGCGGCGCATCAAGCCAGTGCGGCGGCACCAGGAAGCCGGCGAATTTGGTCGCGAACGCGGCCGCGCAGGCCAGCAGCACCCAGCTCCACTGCGACATCAGGCCGCCCCCGCCTTGCCATGCCAGCCCCACGCCGCAGCCACCACCGCCGCGACCAGGATCGGCACGCCGGGCGGCACGAAGGGCACCGCCAGCACCGTGGCCAGTGCACACACCACTGCGATCGCGACCGGCTCGCGGGCCGACAATCGCGGCCACAGCAGGCCAAGAAACGCGGCCACCGCCGCGCCATCGAGACCCCAGCGTCGCGGATCTCCGAGCGCATCGCCCAGCAAGGCGCCCGCCAGGGTGCAGAGATTCCAGAGCAGATAGATTCCGAGCCCGGCGGTCCAGAAGCCGCGCCGCTGTTCGTCCTGGTCGTCCTGGCCCACTGCCGTCGCGGTGGACTCATCGATGCACACCTGGGCGGCAAGCGCCCGACGCCACCCGCGCGGCCGCAGCATCCGGTTGATCTGCATGCCGTAGACGGCGTTGCGCACGCCGAGCAGCGTGGCCGCGCCACATGCGGCCGCACCGCCGCCGCCGCCCGCAAGCACGCCGATATAGGCGAACTGGGAGCCACCGGTGAACATCAGCGCGCTGAGCGCCACCACCTGGAGCACGTCAAGGCCCGCCGCCACCCCCAAGGCACCAAAGGACACGCCGTATAGGCCCGTCGCAACGGCGACAGACAGGCCGATGCGGGTGGCAGGGGTCATCGTTGTTCGCATGCGGGGATCCTATATGCGCGCCCGGCTTCCCCAAACCGCGCGGCAACGTGCTAATAGTCAGCCAAGGCCCATCGGATGGGGAAGGATGGAAGCGTACGGCCAGCGCGGAAGACGGGGTTGCGCGCTACGGCAGGCGGTAGCGGCAGTGGCGCTGACGCTCGCGCTGACCATCGCTGTCCCCGCTGCCGCCGATACCGCCACAAGTTCCGCCGAAGCCTCTCGCGACAGCCTCCGCTTTGGCGGCGACGCCAACTACGCGCCCTATCATTTCATCGACGCCAACGGCCGCGCCGACGGCTTCGACGTCGAACTCGCCCGGGGGATCGCCGCGGACCTTGGCCTTGATCCGGTGTTCGAACTCGGAGAGTGGGAAGCTGCGCTGGAACGGCTGGCGCGCGGCGAGATCGATGTCGTGCCGATGTTCTGGTCGGCGGAGCGCGAGCGCCGCTATGGACTCAGCGAGCCGATCCTGCTTCGTCACCATGCTCTGTTCGGGCACTACGAAACCCCGACCGTCGCCGCGCTGGAGGGACTTGCCAATGTCCGGGTGGCAGTGCAGCACGCCGGCCTGGCATGGGAGACGATGCAGGAACTGGCCCGCCCCGGCGTCACGCTGGTGGAGATCGACAACGAATCCGAAACCCTTGAAATGGTCGCGCGTGGTGAGGTCGACTACGCCCTGGCGCCCACCGGCATCGGGTATCACGCAATCCAGCAATCCGGCCTGCGCGGCATCGTCGCGCTGAGTCCTCCACTCCTGGAGCGCAAGTACGTGTTCGCGGCCAGGCCCGGGCAGCCGGCGCTGGTGGCCGGGATCAACGCATCGCTTGAACGCCTGCGCAGGAACGGGGAGCAGAACCGTCTGTACATCGAATGGCTCGGCAATCCCGCCGCCACCGGTGTGGAACCGCGTCGACGTGCGGCGCCCGTCCCTGCCGTGGCCCCCGCAGCGCCGCCCGCCCTCGCTGCAGTGGCCGTGCTTGCCGCGCTGCTGGTCGCCGGCATCGCTCTCTTCGCCTGGCGCCGCAGGCCGCGCCCGACCGCAGGGCGCGCGACCACGCCCAGGGCCGCCGACGCGCCGGGCACCGACGACGCCCTGATCCTTGCCGAGCTGCGCGAGGCGATCGCCAGGCAGGAGCTCGATTTCGCCCTGCAGCCAAAGATCGACCTTCGCAGCAGCCGGCTGCTTGGCGCCGAACTCCTGGTGCGCTGGCGGCACCCTCGCCTGGGAGCGCTGGAGCCCGATGACTTCGTGCCGATCCTGGAACGGGCGCGGGCCATCGGCGAAATGACCCTCTACCTGGTGCGCCACGGCGTCGCGAAGTGTCGCAGCTGGCCCGACAGCGCCCGCCCCCTGCACATCGCGATCAACGTCTCGGCCAACGACTTGGCCGACCCGCGCCTCGTCGATGCGATCATCGAGGCCAGTGGCGAACAAGGCCACTGCCTCATGCTGGAAATCACCGAAACCGAAGTGATGCGTGAACCCGAACGCGTCGCCGAAGCCCTTCCGCGCCTCCGCAGGCACGGGATCGGGATCTCCGTCGACGACTTCGGTGCCGGCCACTCTTCGCTGGTGAACCTGCGCCGGCTGGCGCCTGAGGAGCTCAAGATCGATCGCTCCTTCGTGCATGCGCTGCGGGCCTCGCGCTCCGACCGCGCGATCGTCCGAGCGACGATCGATCTCGGCCACGAGCTCGGCGCCAGCGTGGCCGCCGAGGGCATCGAGGACGAAGCCACGCGGCGATGGCTCCTCGAAGCCGGCTGCGACGTCGGCCAGGGCTTCGTCATCGCCCGCCCCATGCCGCCCGACGAGTTCCTGGAGCTGCTGCGCGCGCAGGACTGAGCACCGGAGGGCCTCCTTGCTGCTAGGCTGGGGAAGGCCCGCGGCCAGAATGCGTGTCCTGCGCGCATCGGCCTTGGCCCGTTCGCATCCTCCCACGCGCACTCCGCAAGGAGCGACGCCCCTCCCGGGAGGCCTCCGTGCCCGGCTATTCCACCCGCACCCTTACGGTGGCGATCGGCGCCCATCGCTATCGCCTGCGCGTGCTCAGCGATCGCCAGCAATTCGCGGACCCGGACGGCCACGGCGAGCGCCTGGGGATCTCCTCGGCCCAGTGGAGCCATTTCGGCCAGCTCTGGCCCTCGGGGCGCCTCCTTGCCACCGCCATGGACAGGCTCCCTGTCGAAGGCAGGCGCATCCTCGAGGCCGGCTGTGGCATCGGCCTCGCGAGCCTCGTGCTGCAGCGCCGCGGTGCCGACGTGGTGGCATCCGACATACACCCGCTCGCCGAAGCCTTCCTGGCCTACAACTCGGCGCTCAACGAGCTGCCCGCCGTGCATTACCGGCAGCTGGACTGGGAGAATGAACTGCCGACCCTGGGCAGCTTCGACATGATTGTCGCCAGCGACGTCTTGTACGAGCGGGACCACGCGGCGCTCCTCGCCGGAGTCGTGCAGCGGCATGCACGCGAACGCGCCGAAGTCGTGGTCGCCGATCCAGGTCGCGGCAACAGCGCAGTGCTGGCCAGGCTGTTGGACGCCCTTGGCTTCACACTCTCGCGATCGCGCGGGGCGCTGGAAGGCGATGCGGCCGGCGTTCAGACCGGGCGTCTCCTGCACTTCCGGCGCTGAGGCATTGCACGGCGTTACAGGCGCGTCAAGTACCCGCAAACACTTTGTTAATGTGCGATTTGTATAATGCATGCAAGGACTCGCGTCCACCCATGGCACGTCGCGTCCCGATCCGGCAGTCCTTTCTCCGTCGCGCGTGCACCAGCAGGCGCGTGGAGGTCGCCGTCCACTGCCCACGACCGCCCTCCGCCGGTCCACCGCCAAGCGCCGTCGGCGCTGGCCGGGCCACAAACGACAGGAGTCGAGATGTCTCGCAGCAGCACCCAGAAGACCACCGCCACCGCTTCCACCGCCGCCACTCCGGCGCGCGCCAGGACCTCCGCGCCCCTCCGCCGGACCTCCAGCGGCCGCGCCAACAGCACGACCGCACACCTGACCAGCCAGCGCATCGCTGCCGACCTTGCCTCGTTCAAGAAGTCCGGCGGGCGCATCGAGGTGCTGGGCAACACGCCACTGCGCCCCTACACCTCGCGCACGACCAGCCGCAAGACCGCGGCAGCCGAGCCGGCAGCACCGGCGGCGAAGGCCAAGAAGGCCTGACCGGCCCTTCCGGCCTCCCGGACCGCCAGACCATGCGGCGCGCGACAATCGCGCGCCGCTTTCATGTCACGCGCCCGGGCCGCTCCCCGGAACCGCGCCGCCAGCGGTGACCGCGGCCGGGTCGACCACGTCCCCGGCCACCACGTCCCGGCCCGAAGTCGCGTCGCAGGCCGCGGCGATGAACACCACGTCGGTGGAGGAATTCAGCGCCGTCTCCGCCGAATCCTGCACCACCCCCACGATGAAGCCGATCGCCACCACCTGCATCGCGATGTCGGGGCTGATCCCGAACAGCCCGCAGGCCAGTGGAATCAGCAGCAGTGAGCCACCCGGCACGCCCGAGGCGCCGCAGGCACCGGTCGCCGCGACCATGCTCAGCAGCAGCGCGGTTGGCAGATCCACGGGGATGCCCAGCGTGTGCACCGCAGCCAGCGACAGTACCGAAATCGTGATCGCCGCTCCGGCCATGTTGACCGTCGCGCCAAGCGGCACCGCCACCGAACAGGTTTCACGATGCAAGCCCAGCTTGCGGCAGAGCTCCAGGTTGATCGGGATGTTGGCCGCCGACGAACGGGTGAAGAACGCCGTGAGGCCGCTCTCGCGCAGGCAGCGCAGCACCAGGGGATAGGGATTGCGCCGCGTCACCGCGAACACGATCAGCGGATTGGCCACCAGCGCCATGAACAGCATCGCGCCCAGCAGCACTGCAAGCAGGTGCGCGTAATCGAGCAGCGCCACCAGTCCGCTTTCGGCGAGGATCGAAGCGACGATGCCGAACACGCCCAGCGGTGCCAGGCGGATCACCATGCGCACCACCTGCGCGATCGCCTCCGAGAAGTCGGACAGCACCTGCCTGGTGTTGTCGCCGGCGTGGCGCAGCGCCATGCCGGTGACCACGCCCCAGGCCAGCAGGCCGATGTAGTTGGCGTTGACCAGCGCATTGAAGGGGTTGTCGAACACCTGCAACACCAGCGTCCGCAGCACCTCGCCGATGCCGCCCGGCGCGCTGAGCGCGATGTCGGCAGGCACATCGAGCCTGAGCGTGGTCGGGAACAGGAAGCTGGCCACCACGCCCACCAGCGCCGCCATTGCCGTCCCGACCAGGTACAGCCCGAGAATGGGCCGCATGCGCGTGTCCTGCCCCTGGCGATGGTTGGCGATCGACGCGGCCACCAGCACCAGGACCAGCACCGGCGCCACGGCCTTCAGCGCGGAAATGAACACCGTTCCCAAAAGGCCCACCGCCGCGGCCGCGCCCGGTGAGACCAGGGCGAGCACGACGCCGGCCACGAGGCCGATCGCGATCTGGGTGACCAGGCCCGGACGGCGGATGAAAGACGGGAGGATGGACATGGACGAAAACTCCGGAGACGGCAGCGCGCCATGATAGGGGTCGCGCGGCACGGGCGCGCGGGCCTGACCCAGGTCAATGCGGCCGCCAGGTGCGAATGGGAACCTGACGGCCGTTCCCGACGCATGGAGGACACCATGGGCGATGCCATATCCCTTCAGCTTGCCGAGCAGCCGGACATCGAAGTCGACGGCGCCATGGTGGCGCAAGGTCTTGGCCTGGGCGTGGAGCGCTTCCGTGAGCTGATGTCGACCCGCAGGATCCGCGTGCTCTGCGAGCGCGGGACCGGCGAGGACGCCGGCCTGTACCGCGCCAGCTTCTACCACGAAGGCAGGCGGATGCGCCTGGTGGTGGATGCGAAAGGGCGTCCCGTCGACCCGGCCTCGCCGACCCGCCTTCACGCACGCTGAAGGACACAGCGGTCCATCATTGACCAGATCCCACACAACGAGGTGCACGATGAAACTTCACGCTTCCCTGCTCGCGGCCGCCTGTGCCCTGGCCCTGTCCGCCTGCGGCGGCGAGTCTCCGCAATCACGGGACACCGCCGCCAGCACCCCGACCACGACCCCGGCGCCAGCGGCCTCCGCCGACGAAGACGCGAAGGTCGATCCGGCCTCGGTACCCGAAGCACCATGGGGCCAGGTGCCGGCGGACGGCTCGATGGCTGGCGCCGGCGACCCGGGCGATTCGGCCGGAAACGGCGGTGACGGCCAGGGTGCGGAGACCGGAAACGTCTCGACCCCCGCTGACAGCGCCACCGACGCTACCGCCGATGCCGGTGCCGCGGCTGCCGGTTCCGGCTGCGCAGTCGCCATCGAAGGCAACGACATGATGAAGTTCAACCTGTCGTCGATCAGCGTGCCGTCGACCTGCAGCGAGTTCACCATCAACCTCACCCATACCGGCCAGCTGCCCGAGGCCGCGATGGGCCACAACGTAGTCGTGACCGCATCCTCGGACATGGCGGGCGTCGCGGCCGACGGGATCTCGGCCGGCGCTTCGGCCGGCTACCTGAAGGCGGGCGACGACCGCGTCATCGCCGCGACTGAAATGATCGGCGGCGGTGAAAGCACGTCGGTCACCTTCGACGTCTCCAGGATCAAGGACGGCGGGCCCTACCAGTTCTTCTGCAGCTTCCCCGGCCATGCCGCGCTGATGAAGGGCACGATCAGCGTCAACTGAGGCACGCGCATTCGCGCCGGGCGTCGCGCCCGGCGCGTTGCCGGCGCCGACGGACGGCCGCGCGATCGACCACATGGCGATGCCACCAGGCGTATGTTCGAACCTCCAAAGGGCGGGCGCCGCCTGCCCTGCGACCCATGGAGGTGCCCATGTACTACACCGGTTTGATCGCAGCCGTTCCAACTGCCCGCAGGCAGGACTACATCGACCACGCCACGGCAACGTGGCCTGTATTCCGGAAGTACGGCGCCACCCGCATGATTGAAACCTGGGGCGTCGACGTGCCCAGGGGCAAGGTCACCGACTTCCATCGCGCAGTGGAGGCGAAGGACGACGAGAGCATCGTGTTCTCGTGGATCGCCTGGCCCGACCGCGCGACCTGCGATTCCGCGTGGCAGAAGATGGAAGCGGACGAGGCGATGCAGCAGACGGGCGAAATGCCCTTCGACGGCAGTCGCATGGTTTACGGCGGCTTCGCGCCCGTGTCCGAGCCGGGTGAGCCGGCCGGCGCTGGCTGGTACCAGGCTTCGTGCTGGCGGTGCCGGCGGCAAACAGGGCCGCGTACATCGACATGGCGAAGCAGGGCTGGGAGATGTTCGCCAAGGGCGGCGCGCTGGGCATGGTCGAGGCCTGGGGCGAAGACGTCCCGCACGGCAAGCGCACCGACTTCTATCGCGCCGCCAAGGCGGTCGAGGGCGAGGTGCCGGTGTTCAGCTGGATCGCCTGGCCGGACCAGGCCACGTGCGACGCGGCGGCCAAGGCCATGGAAGCGGAGATGGCGGCAGCGGACAAGATGCCCGAGATGCCCTTCGACGGCATGCGAATGATGTGGGCGGGCTTCGAACCGGTCTTCGATTCCGGCGCCTGAAATACGCGTGCCGCGGCTCCGGGCCGTGATCACGACATGGCGCCAGCGGCGGCGTCAGGTTGCGTGCCCCGGAGTGGCCTGTGACGACTGTTCGCGTCAGCGGCCGGCAGCGTCCAGCTCCTTGAGCGCGGCTGGCGGAAGCGAAAGGCCGGCGGCCGCGGCCAGTTCATCGAACTGCTCCACGCTGGTGGCGCTGGCGATCGGCGCGGTAACCGCCGGCTGCGCCATCAACCACGCAAGCGCGACCTGCGCCGGCGTCGCGCGGACATCGGCGGCGACCCTGCGCAGCACGTCCAGCAGCTGCATGCCGCGATCGTCGAAATAGCCCTCGAGGAAGCCGGCACGCGCCTTGCCCTGCAGGTCCTCGACTCCCTTGTACTTGCCGCTCAGGAAGCCGCTGGCCAGGGAGAAATAGCTCACCACGCCCAGCTGGTGTTCGTCGGCGACGGCGGCCAGGTCCGATTCGAACGCGGCGCGGTCGTAGAGGTTGTAGAGCGGCTGCATCACCTCGTAGCGCGGCAGGCCCTGCGCTTCGGAGATCGCCAGCGCCTCGCGCAGGCGGCTGGCGTCATAGTTGGACGCACCCAGCGCGCGCACCTTGCCGGCCTCGACCAGCTTCGCGAACGCGCCCAGGCTTTCCTCCAGCGGTACGTCCCGGTCATCGAAGTGGGCGAAATAGACGTCGAGGTAGTCGGTATCGAGCCGCTTGAGCGAATCGTCCACGGCCGCGGCGATGTTGTCCGCCGCCAGCCCCTTGCGCGGCTCCCATTTGCCGACCTTGGTCATCAGCACCACGTCGTCGCGGCGACCGCGGCGCGCCAGCCATTTGCCGATCACGGCTTCGGATTCGCCGCCGGACAGGCCCGGCCCCCAGGCCGAGTAGACGTCGGCGGTGTCGATCGCGTTGAAGCCTTGTTCGACGAAACGGTCGAGCAGCGCGAACGAGCGGGCCTCGTCGGCGGTCCAGCCAAAGACGTTGCCGCCGAAGACCAGCGGCGCGATTTCAATGCCGGAGCGGCCAAGCTGACGTTTTTTCATGAGTCCTTCCTCCTGGAAGCCTGTCGGGTCCGCCGTGTTCTCAGGCGATGCTTTCCACGATGCCGCCCTCGACTTGCCGGAAAGATCGATCTTCATTGGATTCTCCTGCTGGACTGCGACGGCGATCAGCCGAAGCGGAATGCGGATCCGCGCAGCGGTGCCGGGCCACGACCGGCGGCAACAGGGGCGGCCGCGGCATGGTTGCCGATGTCGAAGCCCTCGCGGAGTGCGTCGGCCACTATGGTCCAATTCCACCGCCTTGGAGGCACGGCTGGGGGATCACGCTGTTCCGTCGCACGCACGGGTCGGCACGCGTATTTCGCTCAAAGCGTGTTCGTGACGTCGCCACCGCGGCCTGAGAGGAATTCACCTGCACGCTCCTGCTCTTCCCGGGACAGGGCATGCACGACCACCGTGGTGCGCCGCGCATCCATGGCGTCGTGGGTGGCCTGGATATAGCGGTCGTGATCCGGCCGGATCGACACCAGTCCGCCCAGCAGCAGTCCGCCAACCGCGCCAAAGGCGGTGGTCACCAGGCCGGCCGCCACCGGCGAGCGGGCCACGAAGGGAATGCCCATCAACATCATGATGCCGAAGGCAAGCGCACCCGCCACCGCGCCGGCAATGCCGAGGCGCAGGTGCGCCACCAGGATCGTTCGCCAGATGCCGCGGCCTTCCGGCTCGAGCTTGATGTTGGCGTCCGGCTCGTCGGGCCCGATCAGCTTGACCTGCGACGGCTGCATGCCCGTCTCGGCGAGCAGCGCCGCCGCCGCATCACGTGCGGCGACACCGGTGCTGAAGACCGCCGCGAGCTTGCTGTTGGATACTTCGCCGGTGAGTGGATTGTCGGACATGGTGCAGGCTCCAGATGGCCAGCGCCGATCATTCCAGACCCTGTGTCCTTCGCACGTGAGCGACTGGCGCCCGGACGCTCAGCCGTCCCGCTGCCCCATCCGCCAGCGCGGCCTGATCGCGACGGTGCCACGACTGCCGAGCAGCTGCAGCTCACCGTCTTCGATCATCGCCGTCAGGCTCATGCTGCGCTCCAGCAGGTCGGCCGACGCCTCCACCGCTGCGGCATCCAGGTCCACCACCGCCAGGTTCTTCAGGCGCGACAGGCCGCTCCCGACCTTGCTCCACCAGACCTCGGCGGCGCCGCCGGCGTAGTTCACCACCGTGACTTCCCGGGCGCGGCCACAGGCCTTGCGGATGCGGCTTTCATCGGGCTGGCCGAGGTCGATCCAGTGCTCGATGTCGCCGGTGTAGTCGCGCCGCCACAGGTCGGGCTCTTCCTCGTTGCTGAGGCCGCGGCCGAACTCCAGCTTTTCGTGCGCGTTCAGGGCAAACGCCATCACGCGCGCCATCAGCCGCACCGGTGTTTCCGATGGATGCTGGGCAAGCGTCAGCGCGTGGCCGGCGTAATAGTGCCGGTCCATGTCGCTGACCTGGAGGTCGAGCCGGTAGATCGTGGCATTGGGGGCCATGTGCGCGCCATTTCAGGGAAGGCGCGATTGTAGACCCTGTGCTCAGCTGCACCCGCCGCAGCAGGTGCTGCCGCCGCTGACGTGCAGTTCGTGCACCGCCGGTTCGGCCTGGCAACCGACCTTCTTCAGGGCGTCCAGGATCTGCTCCTGGCTCGCGACGGATACCAGGTCAAGGCGTCCGCTGGCGATGTCGAGGGTGATCTTCGCATCTGGATCAAGCGGTTGAAGCGCCGTGGTGAGCATGGCGACGTCGAACTTTCCGGCGGACAGGTCGAACTGCATTGCGGTCTCCTCAGGCAAGTGCCGGCACGCCCGGCCACACCATGATGTCGGCCGCCCCCGCCGCCTTCCTTGATGCCGGTCAAGCAGGTCCGGATTGCCGGAGTATGGTGGCGGCACAACGCCTTCCTGCCGAGGAACCCGCCAATGACACGCCTGACCGCCAGGGACTTTTCCCCCGAGCTGCTCGAACTCTACGACGGCTACGCGCACGGCCGCATCAGCCGCCGGCAGTTCCTCGACCGCGCCGGCACGCTCGCCATCGGCAGCATGACCGCGGTGGGCATCCTCGCCGCGCTCAGCCCGAACTACGCGCTGGCGCAGCAGGTGCAGTTCACCGATCCCGAGATCGTCGCCGAATACATCAGCTACCCCTCGCCCAAGGGGCATGGCGAGGTGCGTGCTTACCTGGTGATGCCCGCCAGGGCGGAGGGGCCCGTGCCCGGCGTGGTGGTGGTGCACGAGAACCGCGGGCTCAACCCCTATATCGAGGATGTCGCACGGCGCGTGGCCAAGGCCGGGTTCGCCGCCCTCGCACCCGACGGCCTGAGCTCGGTGGGCGGATACCCCGGCAACGACGAGCGTGGCCGTGAGCTGCAGCGGACGGTCGATCCGGAAAAGCTGATGAACGACTTTTTCGCCGCCGTCGAATTCCTGCTGGGCGACGCGCGCACCACGACCAAGATCGGCATCACCGGCTTCTGCTACGGCGGCGGCGTCTCGCACGCGGCGGCGGTGGCCTGGCCGGAGCTCGCCGCGGCCGTGCCCTTCTACGGCCGCCAGGCAAGGCCCGAGGACGTGCCGCGCATCAAGGCGCCGCTGCTGATCCACTTCGCAGAACACGATGCCAACGTCAACGCCACCTGGCCCGCCTATCAGGCGGCGCTGGAGGCCGCGGGCACGACCTACGAAGCGCATTTCTACGCCGGCACGGGCCACGGCTTCCACAACGACTCCACGCCGCGCTATGACGAGGCCGCAGCCCGGCTGGTCTGGGAGCGCACCCTGGCCTGGTTCCACCGGCACCTGGCCTGAGCGCAGCCGCAGCCCGGGGACCGGCTGGCGATGTGCCCGCCGGGGCGTTCGCGCCGCGGCTGTTCATGCGCCGCACGCTAAGCTGGAGTTCCCAGAGTGTGCGAAACATGCCCTTCAGTATCCCTGCCGGGACGCCTGAACCCGCGGTCGAGGCGATCGATTGCGCCTCCTGCGACGCCGTCTGCTGTCGAATGACGGTCGTGCTGCAGCCGGATGACCGGGTCGCTGAACACCTCACCGACTACACCGCCGCCGGGCTTCACGTCATGGCGCGAGACGAGTTCGGCTGGTGCGTCGCGGTCGATCCGGCCGGCGGCGGCTGCTCGATCTACGCCTCGCGCCCGGACGTCTGTCGCCGCTTTCCGATGGGCGGCCCCTACTGCCGCGCGGTGCGTGAAGACTACGCAGACCGCAACGCGCGCGGGATCCCGCTGCAGATGTTCTGACCCGGGGCGGTACACTGGGGCTTCCATAACTGACCGGTGACCCATGGCCAAGCCCAATTATTCATTTGAAAAGCGCCAGCGCGAACTCGCGAAAAAGAAGAAGCAGGACGAGAAGGACGCCAAAAAGCGCGCCGAGCGCGAAGCCGCCAAGGGCGTCGCCGAGCCTGAACCGCCGCCGGGCGAATAAGACCGCCTCAGCTGCGCCCGTCGGTTTCAAGCAGGCGCTGCATGTCGGCATCCTTGTCCTGCCACAGCCCGTTCATCCACTGCTGGAAGCGGGCGCGGACGGCGCGATCATCCTGGTAGCGCCCTCCCATCACCCCGGTCGGGATCGGCCGCTGCCGCACCAGTACGCGCACTTCGGGGATCCGCCCCGCCATCAGGTCGACCATGGTCGGGCGTCCGGCGGGATAGGCGATGGTGACGTCGAGCAGCGCATGCAGCGCATCCCCCATCGCATCGATCACGAAGGCGACGCCCCCGGACTTCGGCTTGAGCAGGTGCTCGTAGGGCGATGACTGCGCGGCATGCTTCTCGGGCGTGAAGCGCGTGCCTTCGACGAAGTTCATCACTGCCACCGGCATCGCCAGGAACTTGTCGCAGGCGCGCCGCGTGGCTTCCATGTCGCGCCTGCCGAGCTCGGGATTCTTCGCGATCTCGCGCCGCGTATAGCGGCCCATGAACGGGAAATCCAGCGCCCACCACGCCAGGCCCAGCACCGGCACCCAGAACAGCTGCCGCTTGAGGAAGAACCTCAGCAGCGGGATGCGCCGGTTGAACACCTTCTGCAACACCACGATGTCCACCCAGCTCTGGTGGTTGGCGAGCACCAGGTAGTGCCCGTCGGCATGCAGCGCCGCATCGCCCTGCAGCTGCAGGTGGACGCGGGTACCGGTGAAGCGGTCGATCATCGCGGAGTTGGCACCGATCCAGCTTTCCGCCAGGACGGCAAGGATCCGGTTGCAGCCGCGCCGCACGCGATCGATGGGCAACAGCGCCTTGAACACGGCCACCAGCAGCAGCGGCAGCGCATGCAGCAGGGTGTTGAGGACGATCAGCGACAGGACCAGGCCCGCGCGCAGCATCTGGATCATCGGGACACCTTCCCGCCACCTGCGGCCGCGGGCAGCGCCACCCGCCCGGTGGTTTCCGATGCGCGAACCACCTCCAATGCCACTGCCCTGCTGCCCGTCATTGTCCCATTCCCGTTCCGTTGGTCACGCCCGGACGGCCTGCTGTCCTGCAGTCCAGGTCGCTTCACCCGTGTGGTTTACCTATTCACCAGCGAAGTCTATCCTGCGTTCTGGCGTTCCACGCGCCAGGCAGGGCGTGGCATTCCAGCAAGATAGGTCCGCGATCCGACGCCGCCACGCACACGCGGGTGACAACAGGCAGACGCCACCGGACTGTCCAGCCACTTCAACTCGAGGATCGCTTCATGGTCAGCATGAATCGACGGCAGTTCCTCAAGGTCTCGGGCACCGGGCTCGCCGGGTCAAGCCTGGCGCTGCTCGGCGCCAGTCCGGTACCGGCAATGGCCGAGGTGCGCCAGTTCAAACTGGCGCGCATGACCGAGACCAGGAACACCTGTCCCTATTGTTCAGTCGCCTGCGGCATCCTCATGTACGGTCTGGGCGATGGCGCGAAGAACGCCGCCGCCAGCATCGTCCACATCGAGGGCGACCAGGACCACCCGGTCAACCGCGGCACGCTCTGCCCCAAGGGCGCCGGCCTGCTCGACTTCGTCAACAGCCCCAACCGGCTCAGGCAGCCGGAGTACCGTGCGCCCGGCTCGGACAAATGGGAGGCGGTGTCCTGGGATGACGCCATCGACCGCGTCGCCCGGCTGATGAAGGACGACCGCGACGCCAACTTCGTCACCACCACCGAAGAGGGCAAGACGGTCAACCGCTGGCTCACCACCGGCATGCTCGCGGCCTCGGCCAGCCCCAACGAAGTCGGCTACATCACCCACAAGGTGATCCGCAGCCTCGGCATCCTCCCATTCGACAACCAGGCCCGCGTTTGACACGGCCCGACGGTGGCAGGTCTTGCCCCGACGTTTGGCCGTGGAGCGATGACGAACCATTGGGTCGACATCAAGAACGCGGACGTTGTACTGATCATGGGCGGCAACGCAGCCGAGGCCCATCCCTGCGGGTTCAAGTGGGTCACTGAAGCCAAAGCGCACAACGCCGCCAAGCTGATCGTGGTCGATCCGCGCTTCAACCGCTCGGCATCGGTCGCGGACTATTACGCCCCGATCCGCACCGGCACCGACATCGTGTTCCTGGGCGCGGCGATCAAGTGGCTGATCGACAACGACCGCATCCAGCACGAATACGTCCGCAACTACACGGACATGAGCTTCATCGTGCGCGAGGACTTCGCGTTCGACGAAGGCACGTACTCGGGCTACAACGCGGAAACGCGCACCTACGACAAGTCCAGCTGGGACTACGAGCGCGGCGCCGACGGCTTCGTCGCCACCGACCCGACGATGCAGCACCCGCGCTGCGTCTATCAGCTGCTGAAGAAGCACTACGAGCGCTACACGCCGGAGATGGTCGAGCGCGTCTGCGGCACCACCAAGGAAGAGTTCCTGACCGTGGTCGAGATGCTGGCGACCACCGCCACCCCCGACCGCGCCGGCACCATCCTGTATGCGCTGGGCTGGACCCAGCACTCCATCGGCTCGCAGATCATCCGCACCGGCGCCATGCTGCAGCTGCTGCTGGGCAACATCGGCATCGCCGGCGGCGGCATGAACGCATTGCGCGGGCATTCCAACATCCAGGGCCTGACCGACCTGGGCCTGATGACCAACCTGCTGCCGGGCTACCTGACCCTGCCCAACGAGGGCGAGCAGGATTACCAGGGCTATATCCAGGCGCGCACCCAGCACGCGCTGCGGCCCAACCAGCTCAGCTACTGGCAGCACTACTCCAAGTTCCACGTCAGCCTGATGAAGACCTGGTGGGGCGATGCCGCGACCGCTGAAAACGACTGGGCCTTCGACTACCTGCCCAAGCTCGATCGTCCCTACGACATGCTGCAGACCTATGAGCTGATGGATGCCGGCAAGGTCAACGGCTACATCTGCCAGGGCTTCAACCCGCTCGCGGCCGCGCCCAACAAGGCGAAGATGAACTCGTCGCTGGCGAAGCTGAAGTACATGGTCGTCATGGATCCGCTGGTGACCGAGACCTCCGAGTTCTGGAAGAACTACGGCAAGCACAACGACGTCGACAGCGCCGCCATCCAGACCGAAGTCATCCGCCTGCCCACGACCTGCTTCGCCGAGGAGGAAGGCGCGCTGGTGAACTCGGGACGCTGGCTGCAGTGGCACTGGAAGGGCGCCGAACCGCCGGGCCAGGCCAAGAGCGACATCGAGATCATGGCCCTGATCCACATGCGGCTGCGCGAGCTGTATGAAACCGAGGGTGGCGCCTTCCCCGAGCCGATCCTCAACCTGACCTGGAACTACGCCCAGCCCCGGCATCCCAGCGCGACCGAGCTCGCGATGGAGTACAACGGCCGCGCGCTGGACGACCTGCGGGCGGCAAACGACCCCTCGCGCATCACCCGCCGCGCGGGCGAGCAGCTGTCCGGCTTCGGCGAGCTGCGCGACGACGGCAGCACCGCCAGCGGCTGCTGGATCTATGCCGGTGCCTGGACCCAGGACGGCAACATGATGGCGCGTCGCGACAACAGCGATCCGACCGGCATCGGCCAGACCCTCAACTGGGCCTGGGCGTGGCCGGCCAACCGCCGCATCCTGTACAACCGCGCTTCCGCGGACACGGCCGGAAACCCCTTCGACCCGAAGCGGCCCCTGGTGTACTGGGACGGCGAGCGCTGGGGCGGTGCCGACGTGCCCGACTACAAGGGCGACGAGGACCCGGCCGACGGCATGGGGCCCTTCATCATGAACCCCGAAGGCGTGGCCCGCTTCTTTGCACGCGGCGCGATGGCCGAAGGCCCGTTCCCGACCCACTACGAGCCATTCGAAACGCCGCTGGGCTACAACCCGGTCTACCCGGATTCGCAGCAGGCCACCAGCAACCCGGCCGCGCGCCTGTTCGACAGCGACCGGGCGACGATGGGCACGGTGGCGGACTACCCGTACGTGGGGACCACCTACCGGCTCACCGAGCACTTCCACTACTGGACCAAGCACGCGAAGCTCAATGCGATCCTGCAGCCGGAGCAGTTCGTGGAGATCGGCGAAGGCCTGGCACACGAGATCGGCGTCGGCAACGGCGACCGGGTGCGGGTCTCGTCCAAGCGCGGCCACATCGAGGCCGTGGCGGTGGTGACCAAGCGCATCCGCGCGCTGAAGGTCGACGGCAAGACCGTGCACCACGTCGGCATCCCGATCCACTGGGGCTTCGTGGGCCTGGCCAAGCCGGGCTACCTGGCCAACACGCTCACGCCCTCGGTCGGCGACGGCAACTCGAACACACCCGAGTTCAAGTCGTTCCTCGTGAACGTGGAAAAGGCATAGGAGACGCGCAATGGCCCTGCAATCGCTCGACATCAAACGCGTTTCCGCCACCACCACACAGCCGCCGGCCATCCGTGAACCGGTCACGGGCGGGGTCGCCAAGCTGATCGATGCCAGCAAGTGCATCGGCTGCAAGGCCTGCCAGGTGGCGTGCATGGAGTGGAACGACCTGCGCGACGAGGTCGGTGACAACGTCGGCGTGTACGACAACCCGGCCGACCTGACCCCGCATTCGTGGACGGTGATGCGCTTCGCCGAGCACGAGAACGAGGACGGCGGCCTGGAATGGCTGATCCGCAAGGACGGCTGCATGCACTGCGAGGACCCGGGCTGCCTGAAGGCCTGTCCGTCCCCCGGTGCGATCGTGCAGTACACCAACGGTATCGTGGATTTCCACGAGGAGAACTGCATCGGCTGCGGCTACTGCGTCACCGGCTGCCCGTTCGACGTGCCGCGGATCTCGAAGAAGGACAACAAGGCCTACAAGTGCACGCTGTGCTCCGACCGCGTCGCGGTCGGCCAGGCGCCGGCCTGCGCCAAGGTCTGCCCGACCGGCGCGATCGAGTTCGGCACCAAGGAGCGGATGATCGAGCACGCCGAGCTTCGCATCACCGACCTGAAGTCGCGCGGCTTCGAGAATGCCGGGCTGTACGACCCCGCCGGGGTGGGCGGCACCCACGTCATGTACGTGCTGCACCACGCCGACAGGCCGGGGCTGTACAGCGGCCTGCCGGAAGATCCAAAGATCAGCCCGATGGTGGCGCTGTGGAAGGGTGCGGCAAAGCCCCTGGGCCTGGCCGCGATGGCGTTGACCGCCGTGGCCGGGTTCTTCCATTACGTCCGCGTCGGCCGCAACGTGGTCAGCGAAGAGGAAGAGCGCGAGGCCGCGAAGTCACTCGCCGAGGGTCCGCCCGCGGGTAGCCGCGCAGAGGAGCATCGCCATGACTGAGCATCGGCCACCACGCGAGATCCTCCGCTACAGCGCCAACGAGCGCACCAACCACTGGCTGGTGGCGATCAGCTTCGTGCTGGCCGGACTGTCCGGGCTGGCGCTCTACCATCCGGCGATGAGCTGGTTGTACGCGCTGTTCGGCGGCGGTCCCTGGACGCGCATCCTGCATCCCTTCATCGGCGTGTTCATGTTCGTGGTGTTCTTCCTGTTCGCCGCGCGCATGTGGGGCTCCAACCGGATCGATGCGCGCGACCGGCAGTGGCTGCGCCAGATCGATGACGTGGCCGCCGGACGCGAGGACAGGCTGCCTGAGGTGGGTCGCTACAACGCCGGGCAGAAGCTGCTGTTCTGGGGCCTGGTGGCGTGCATGCTGGGCCTGCTCGCGACCGGCGTGGTGATGTGGCAGCCGTGGTTCGCACCCATCTTCCCCGTCACGATCATTCGCGCGGCTTCGGTCGTCCACGCGATCCTGGCCACGGTGATCATCTGCATGATCATCTTCCACGCGTATACCGGCTTCTGGGTCAAGGGCGCGATGCGCGCGATGCTGCAGGGTCAGGTCACCCGTGGCTGGGCGTGGAAACACCACCGTGGCTGGCTGCGCGAACTGGACCGCGACACCGAGGGCAAGTAACACGGGCCGCGGCGCGACCGCGGCTTTGCCCTTGCCGACGGCAATGACCTAACCTGCCCCATCGGGGTCAACGGCGCGCCCTGGCGCGCCGTCCTTTTACTGCTGCCCATGGAGGCACCGTGCCGCGCATCCTGCCGCGAGGCGAGATTGAAAACCTCGACCACACCCGCATTCCCCGCATGCGTATGCCGCAGCGCGCGGGCTTCTTCTCCGATCGCGCCGCGCGCCTGCGCAGCCTGGCCGAAACCAGTGCGGTCGGCGACTACCTCCGGCTGATGGCAAGCCTGGCGGAAGCCCAGCACCGCGCGCTGAAGGGCTTCACGCCGCCGGCACCCGATCCGGACGCGGTCGCATTGGCGAAAACGCACGACATGCCACCGCTGCCGGCCACCAGCCTGGCGCGCGGCACCGAGTGGCGCATGCTGCTGGCGCTGCTTCTGGATGACGTCGGCGGCCATGGCGATACGCCCGCGCAGGCCGTCGAAGCCTGCGCCGCCCTGCGCCGCACGCTCGAGTCCACCCCGCAGCGGGTCGAGGAGATGGCCGATGCGCTCCTCGCCGGCCGCGTCGAAGGCGCGGACGTGGCGCCTGCGCCCTTCGTCATGGCTGCGCTGCAGGTGTACTGGACGGCGATGGCGATCGGGTTCGAGGAGTCGCAGCTGCCCGTCGGCAGCTTCGGCCTTTGCCCCTGCTGCGGCACGCCGCCGGTGGCCAGCGTGATCCGCGTCGGCGGCGCCCACGACGGCTACCGTTACCTGTGCTGCCCGCTGTGCAGCTGCGAATGGCACCTTGAGCGGGTGAAGTGCTCCCACTGCACCAGCACCAAGGGCATCGCCTACCACTTCATCGAGGATGGCCCGGAGGCGATCAGGGCGGAGTCCTGCGACGCCTGCAAGAGCTACCGCAAGATTTTCCACCAGAACAAGGACCTGTACGTGGAGCCGGTGGCAGACGACCTTGGCAGCCTGGCGCTGGACATGCTGATGGGCGAAGAAGGCTACGCCCGCCGCAGCGGCAACCCGCTGCTGTGGCAGGACACCGGGGACTGAGCGATGCGCGCGGCTGGCGAGGACGGCGCAGCGGCATCGGCGAGCGATATCCCCTCGCTCGACCGGCTGCTCAAGGACCCGGGGCTGCGGGAGCTGCTGGCACGGCACGGACCGGGCCGCGTGACCGCCGTGCTGCGCACCCGGCTTGATGCCTTGCGCGAGACGGCGCTGGCAGGAACGCTGCCGCGGCACGCGCTGGAACCGGAGGCGCTGGCCGCGGACCTCGCGCAGGCGCTGCAGCGTGATTCGCGGCCGCGCCTGCGCACCGTATTCAACCTCACCGGCACCGTGCTGCACACCAACCTCGGCCGCGCGCTGCTGCCGGACGAGGCCGTGGCCTCGGTGGTGCGCGCGCTCACCGCGCCGGTGGCGCTCGAGTTCGACCTCGAGCGCGGCGGCCGCGGCGACCGCGACGCGCTGGTCGAAGGCCTGCTGTGCGAACTGACCGGCGCCGAAGCCGCCACCGTGGTCAACAACAACGCCGCCGCGGTGCTGCTGATGCTGAACTCGCTGGCCAACCGCCGCGACGTCGTCGTCTCGCGCGGCGAGCTTGTCGAGATCGGCGGCGCCTTCCGCATTCCCGACATCATGAAGCGCGCCGGCGCGCGCCTGCTCGAAGTCGGCACCACCAACCGCACCCATCCCGCCGACTACGCCGACGCCATCGGCACGCGCACGGCGATGCTGATGAAGGTCCACTGCAGCAACTACGCGATCTCGGGCTTCACCCGCAGCGTGGACACCGCCGAAGCCGCCGCGATCGCGCGCGGACACGGCCTGCCCCTGGGCGTGGACCTGGGCAGCGGCAGCCTGCTCGACCCCGCCCGCTGGGGCCTGCCGCACGAGCCCACGGTGCGCGAGACGCTGGCGGCCGGCGCCGACCTGGTCACCTTCAGCGGCGACAAGCTGCTTGGCGGTCCGCAGGCCGGGCTGCTGGTCGGCCGCGCCGATTTGATCGCGAAGATCCGCAGGAACCCGCTCAAGCGCGCCCTCCGCGTGGGCAAGCTGACCCTGGCCGCGCTGGAGCCGGTGCTGGCGCTGTATCGCAGCCCTGAGTTCCTGCCCGAGCGCCTGACCACGCTGCGCCTGATGCTTCGGCCGCAGGCGGCGATGCAGGCGCAGGCGGCGCGGCTGTCGCCGCCGCTGCAGGATGCACTGGGCGAAACCTGGAGCGTTGCGGCCGCCCCCATGCACAGCCAGATCGGCAGCGGCGCGATGCCGGTCGAAGCCTTGCCGAGCTGGGGACTGTCGCTGCGGTTCATGGGCAAGGGCCGCCGCGGGCGCGCGCTCGGGTCCCTCGCGAAGGCGCTGAGGGAGCTGTCGCGGCCGGTCATCGGGCGTGTCTCCGACGATGCCCTGTGGCTGGACCTGCGCTGTCTGGAAGAACACGACGAAGCGGCTTTCGCCGCCCAGCTGGAGGAACTGCGCGCGTGATCGTCGGCACCGCCGGCCACATCGACCACGGCAAGACCAGCCTCGTGCGTGCGCTCACCGGCGTGGAGACCGACCGGCTGAAGGAAGAGAAGGCGCGCGGGATCTCCATCGAACTCGGTTATGCCTATACGCCCCTGCCCGACGGCGGCGTGCTCGGCTTCATCGACGTGCCCGGCCACGAGAAGCTGGTGCACACGATGGCTGCGGGCGCGTCGGGCATCGACTTCGGCCTGCTGGTGGTGGCCGCCGACGACGGCGTGATGCCGCAGACCCGCGAGCACCTGGCGATCCTCGGGCTGTTGGGCGTGACCCGCGGCGCCGTTGCGCTGACCAAGGCCGACCGCGCCGACGGCGCGCGGCTGGATGAGGTGCGCGCGCAGCTCCGGGCACTGCTGCAGGGCGGACCGCTGGCCGATGCACCGGTGTTCGCGGTCAACGCCACCAGCGGCAACGATCCGGGCGTCGACGCGCTGCGTACCCACCTGCAGCAGTGCGCGGCGAACCATCGCAGCCGCGACGCCGGCGGGCTGTTCCGACTGGCCGTGGATCGCGCCTTCACCCTCCCCGGCCACGGCACCGTCGTGACCGGCACCGTGTTCGGCGGCCGCACCAGCGCAGGCGATGACAGCGCCAACCTGGTGCTTGCGCCCGCCGGCCGACCCGTGCGCGTGCGCGCCATCCACGCCCAGAACCAGGCCAGCGCCGACGGCCACGCCGGCCAGCGCTGCGCGCTCAACCTCGCCGGCATCGACAAGGGCGCGATCGACCGCGGCGACTGGATCGCCGATGCGCGCGCCTTCCTGCCCACCCGCAACATCGACGTCGAACTGCGCCTTCTTGCCGACGCCGGCGGCGCGGTCGGCAACTGGGCGCCGCTGCACGTCCACCTGGGCACGGCGCGCAGGCTGGCGCACGCCGTGCCGCTGTCGATCGGCGAGATCACGCCCGGCGTCAGCGGCCGCGTGCAGCTGGTGTTTGACGAAGCGCTGTGCGCGACGCCCGGCGACCGGTTCATCGTGCGCGACGCCCAGGCCAGCCGCACCATCGGCGGCGGACGGGTGCTCGACCCCGACGCGCCTGCCCGACGCCGGCGCTCGCCGCAGCGCCTGGCCTGGCTGGACGGCATCGCGGCGATGCTTGATGGCGATGGCCTGGCCGCCGTGCTGGACCAGGCCCCGCACGGCGTGGACGAAGCTGCCCTGGTGCGCATGACCGGCATCCCGCCCGAACGCTTGCGGCTGCCCCACGGTGCGCACTGGCTCTCGCCAAGGCTCGCCGCGCGCGTCGCCATCGCCGATGGACACCTGCAGGCGCTGCAGGCCCGCATCGGCCAGGCGCTTGCCGACTTCCACCGTGACAGTCCCGACGAACCCGGTCCCGATGCAGCGCGCCTGCGTCGCATCGCCCTGCCCACGGCGCCCGCCGCGCTGTGGCACGCGCTGCTCGACGAGCTCACGACTGCCGGTCGCGTACGCCGCAACGGCCCCTGGCTGCACCTGCCCGGCCACAGCATCACCCTGGACCCGGCCGACACCGCCCTCGCCGGCCGCCTGCTGGCGCGACTCGCCGAAGGCGGCTTCGACCCGCCGTGGGTGCGCGACCTCGCCCGCATCGAGGACGTACCGGAAGAGCGCGTGCGCCGCCTGCTGCGCACGCTCGCACTGCAGGGCGAGGCCTACCAGGCGGTGCGGGACCTGTTCTACCACCGTGACCGCATGCGCGAGCTGGCCACGCTTGCCTGTGGCATCGCCAGGCGCGATGGCAGCATCGAAGCCGCCCGCTTCCGCGACGCCAGCGGCCTCGGCCGCAAGCGCGCGATCCAGCTCCTCGAATTCCTCGACCGTACCGGTCTCACCCGACGCGTGCGCGACGGCCACGTCGTGCGCGAGGACAGTGCCTGGCTGCAGTCATTGCGGGTGGATCCCGAAGGCCGTGCAAGGGAAGGCGCCATCGCCGACAATGCGCCCTCAGTCGGAGGCCACGACGCCTGAGGCGCCGCGACACGACAACTCACGTGGAAGGCAAGCGCGCCCGGTGGCGCGGCCGGGCTTCAAACCCGGTTGGGGGCGTCAGCCGCTCCCAGGCAGGTTCGACTCCTGTTGCCTTCCGCCACTCCCGCGCCCGGCGCGGATGACCGACGCCAGAGAGCACGCCATGCCTGCAGATCCAGACGCACCCATGTCCGCCGGCACCGCGCCACGCCTCACCTCGCTCTCCCACGGTGGCGGCTGCGGCTGCAAGATCGCGCCGGGCGTGCTGGCCGACCTGCTCAGGCGCGCGGCGCCGGCGCCCGTCTGGCCACAACTGATGGTCGGCAAGGACACCGCCGACGACGCCGCCGTCTACAGGCTCAACGACGGCCAGGCGCTGATCGCCACCACCGACTTCTTCATGCCGATCGTCGACGACCCCTACGACTTCGGCCGCATCGCCGCCACCAACGCGCTCTCGGACGTCTACGCCATGGGCGGCACGCCGGTCATGGCGCTGGCCATCGTCGGCATGCCGATCAACGTGCTGCCACACGCGGTGATCGCGGACATCCTGCGCGGCGGCGAGGATGCGTGCGCGGACGCAGGCATCCCGGTGGCCGGCGGCCACAGCATCGATTCGGTCGAACCGATCTACGGCCTTGCGGCGATGGGCATCGCGCATCCCGACCGCATCCGCCGCAACAGCGACGCGCGTCCCGGCGACCTGCTGGTGCTGGGCAAGCCGCTGGGCGTCGGCGTGCTGTCGGCGGCGCTCAAGCGCGGCGTGCTCGACGACGCCGGCTACAGGGCCATGATCGAGACCACCACGCGACTCAACCGTCCCGGCATCGCGCTGGCCGCCCTGCCCGGCGTGCACGCGATGACCGACGTCACCGGCTTCGGCCTGCTTGGCCACGCGCTGGAACTCGCGCGCGGCGCCGGGCTGACCGTGCGCCTGCGCTACGACGACCTGCCCTGGCTGCCGGGCGTGCAGGCACTGGCCGCCGACGGCGTGGTCACCGGCGCGTCCGGCCGCAACTGGACGGCCTACGGCGACGGCGTGAAGCAGGGCGACCGCATCGACAAGGCCGCCCGCGACCTGCTCACCGACCCGCAGACCTCCGGTGGCCTGCTGGTGTCATGCGCGCCGCAGGCGCTGCACCAGGTCCTGGACGCCTTCCATGCCGGCGGCTTCGACGAGGCCGCGATCATCGGGGAAACCCGCGCGGGGCCAGCGCAGGTCGAGGTGAGCTAGGCCCGCGGCCCGCTGCCGGCGACCGCGGCCACGATGTGGTCTTCGCAGTCCGCACCCTGGACGTCTCGCAGCTCGCCCAGCGGCGGGATGACCAGGGTGGTGTACTCCTCGTAACGCGCCCCCGGCAGGTCGGCCAGGCGCAGCCGCTCGATCCGCGGCTGTTCGATCGGCAGCCGGGCCGCTTCGTACAGCACCACCTCGTGATCGGCGGGGTACCAGCGCAGCAGCCTGTCGACCAGTGCCTGCAGCCCCTCGGGCTCCGCATGCAGGCGCGTGCAGCTGAGGTCACCGGACAGCGCCACCTGCCACAGCAGCACCAGGCCTGCGGTGTCGGGCCGGCGGTCGTAGACCAGGAAGTGGGTCGCCTCGAGTGACTGCACGCCGCGTTGGCCGGGGTCGATGCCGAGGTCGGCGTACAGGCAGGCCTCGGCGGACACGCCCGGCTCCATGCGCGCCGGGATGCCCTCCGCGCGCGCCTTGCGGATCACCGCGTGCGGCACGTCGGCAAACACGCCGGGGTGGCCATAGAACACCGCGCACACCTGCTTGCCGGCGCGCACCTCGGCCATGATCGCAGCGTCGATCTCGCGGTAGATCTCGCGCCGGTCCCTGCCCGGCAGGTAGTGCGCTCCCAGGTTGATGGCGTCGGGGCGGAAGCTGGAGATCATCGCCAGCGCGAAAGGATCGGTCAGGCAGAACACCACCTGTGCTTCGCGGATCTCCGACAGGCAGCGTTCGCTGACGTGGCGCCCGAACTCGATGCCGCTGCCGACCACGACCAGGCCGGACGTGGACGACGTGGCCATGTCCCTGCGCACCACCCGGTCGCGGCCATCGTGCTTGGCGCGGTAGAGCGCCTGGTCGGCCTGGTGGATCAGCTGCTCCAGCGTATCGATGGAGCCGTCGTCCTGGCAGATGCCCGAGCTGAGCTTGAAGCGAAAGGTCTGGCCGAACACCGTGATCGGCTCGATGCGCTCGCCCAGGCGCTGCAGCAGCGCTTCGGCTTCGTTCGCGTCGGCGTCGAGCAGGATGGTGAATTCGTCGCCGCCACTGCGTCCGGCGATGCCCTGCCCGCCCACCACCTCGCTGATCCATGAACCCAGTGAACGCAGCGCCTCGTCACCGGCCGCGTGGCCGTGGCTGTCGTTGACCTGCTTGAACCTGTCGATGTCGGCGACGATCGCCGTGAATGGCCGCCTTGCGCTGCGGGCGGACGCGAACGCCGCCTCGCCGAGCCTGCGGATCTGCTGATAGTTGTACAGCCGGGTGAGGCTGTCGTGCTCCGACTGCCAGCGGTAGCGTCGGCGCTCGCGGGCGGAGCGGCGCAGCAGGCCCCACAGCAGGATGGCCGTGACCAGCAACCCGGCCACGCCCACGGCAAGCAGCAGCTGCGTGCGCTTGGTCGCGGTGACCTGTACCGCCGCAAGCTCCCTGCCGGCTTCGAGCAGGGCGATCTGATGCTCCTTCAGGCGGGTATCGAACTCCACCTGCAGGTAGGCCAGCCGGCGCTCGCGACCGTCGCGCTCCGCGGCTTCCGAGGCCCCCATCGCAGTCCTGAAGTGGGCAAGTGCCTCGGTGAGCTCACCGCGCCGTTCCGCCAGCCGGGCCAGCAGGCCCTCGGTCTCGGCGATCGCGAAGTGGGACTCCTGCGTCTGATAATAATCAAGAGCGTCCTCGAGCAGCGAACCTGCCTCGTCGAGCCCGCGGTCGGACTCGATCAGGCTTTCCGCCACCACGAGCCTGGCGCTCCATGCACCGGCGGCAAAGCCCGCTGCCTGGAACTCCGCCAGCGCCTCGCGCGCCCAGCGAAGTGCTTCATCGTGGCGGCCCTGGCCAGCCAGCATCTTGCCCACGCCATACTTGCCATTGGCCACGAACACAGGCTCGCCGGCGCGGGTGCAGGCGTCGATCTGGCGACGCCGCCAGGTTTCGGCTTCGCGGAAATTGTGCGCGTGGTCTTCGGCCAGGGCCATGTCGGCCAGGGCCAGGCACAGCGCGCGGGCGTCGGTCCCGGTTTCGACGAGTTCCAGCGCGCGCAGCGCCAACTCGCGCGCCTTGCCGGTTTCACCGACCAGGGTGTGCAGGTAGCTGGCGACGCCCAGCAGGCCGGCCGCCTCGCCGGGCGCCTCGGGCAGGGCCGACAGCCCCTCGCCCAACCAGGCGAATGCCCGCGGCCAGTCCTCGACGTTCGCCGCCATGCTGATGGCCGTGACATAGACGCGCATGCGCAATCGCGGCGCCAGCTGCTGCTGCAGCAGCTCGGCCAGTCCCGCGATCGCGGACGCCTGGTCGCCTGCCAGCCCGAGGTTGCGCAGGCGGACGAAGTCGAGGCGCTGGCGCTGATCCGGGGTGAGTTCGTCAATTCGCGGGGCAAGGCCCTCGATGCGCGCGTTGGACTGCTGCCAGTGGGCGGTGACCGCCAGCCGCTCGATCTCCGCGACTTCGGTCTCGAGCACATCGGAAAAGGCCGGCGCGCTCAAGGCCAGCCACAGGAACGCGATGAAGATCAGCCGGTACATGCACGGACGATCGACCAGGTGGGCTCGACTACTTTTCGTACGATTTGATGATGTGGTTGGTGGCGAATTGCCCGGCCTCCAGGCCGGTCAGCCGCTGCACCGCCGCATAGTCGCAGTCCAGCATCGCCTTGCACTCTTCATCGGACAGGCCGGCGCGCGTGACCACCCGACCGGGGTCCTTTGCATAGTCCGCGGCCAGCGCGGCATCGCTGCCAAGGTTCCTCATCAGTTCAAGCAGTTTGGACATGTCCCCTCTCCCTTTGAACAGTCACCACCCCGAAGCAACCAACATTAACACAGGGTCGTGGCACCACCCATGGGCGGACTGCTACCAGCCCCCACCGCCATACATCGACGGCAGCCTGCGCATGACCTGGTCCAGTTCACGCTCGGCCAGGCCGTGGCGGCGGTGCGCATGCCCGAGTTCATCCTCGGCACGCCGCGTGTCGTCGCGCAGCCGGCGCAGCTCCCGTTCCAGCTCCTTGCGATCCTCGGCGGAGATCCCGTCACGACCGATCCGCTCGCGCGTCCTGTCGGTGTCCTTGCGCAGCTGGCGGATCCTGTGTTCCTGCGTCGAGATCTCCGAGCGCGCCCGTTCGACGTACTGCCGGGCATCGTGGACCACGCGGCCATCGGCATAGCCGGCGAGGAAGTCCGCTTCGGCCCAGGCCGGACAGACGCCGGCATAGCTGCGGCCGTTGCTTCCGGCCTCGAAGCCGCGGTAGGGCGTGCAGTATTCCTCCAGCCCGCGTTCCCGCGCCGCCAGGTACAGGCGCGCGTCCACGCTGATGCCGTGGGCCATGCACGCCGCTTCGTGGTCGGCCAGGCGCGAGGGCGCATGACCGGCGGCACCGTCCTGGTAACCGGCCCGCTCCCAGTTGCCCGCCATGCACTGGTCCCGGCTCATCGTCGCGCAGCCCGCGAGCAGCACCAGCAGCACGCACATCGCGACACATCCAATTCCCCGCATGTACCGCTCCGTATGATCGATGGGCCAGCCGCGGCTCGTCCCGTACATCACCCATTGACGATATGCGGGGTCCGAAGCGGACATCCATCACGGGCCGGTCATTGCGCGCTTGCGAGCATCGCTTCGCATGCAGACAGCCCCCCACCCCGCAGCATGGGACATCACGGCGAACGAGGGCCCCGTGATCGCGACCGCCATCCACGACGGCCATGCCATCCGCCCCGACCTGCAGCCGCTGCTGGCCCTGCCCGACGCCGAGCGGATGCGCGAGGAGGATCCGCTCACAGGCCTTCTGACCGCCGTTGGTGACGTGCGCATCCGGGTGCCGACCTCGCGTTTCGAAGTCGACCTCAACCGCCCGCGCGACGGCGCGGTCTATGCAAGGCCGGAGGATTGCTGGGGCCTGGACGTCTGGAATTCGCCGCTGCCCGAGGCTTCGATCGCCCGCTCGCTGGACGCCTGGGACCGCTTCTACGCCATGGTCACCGAGCGCATCGAACGCTTGCTGGAACGCTGGGAAGCGGTGCTCCTGATCGACCTGCACAGCTACAACCACCGCCGCGACGGGCCCGACGCCACGCCGGCGCCGCAGGCGGACAACCCCGACATCGAGCTTGGCCTGACCACCGCGGATCCCGACCGCTGGAGCGACGTCACCGCGCGCTTCGCCGACGCCCTGCGCGCAGCTCCGCTTGATGGCCGTGAGCTGGACGTACGCGCCAACGTGCGCTTCCCCACCGGCGGTCACTTCCCGGAATGGGCGTACGCGCGCTGGGGCTCCCGGGTCTGCACGATTTCGCCCGAGTACAAGAAAATCTTCATGGACGAGTGGACGGGCCAGGCCGACATCGCCTCCCTGTACGCACTTCGCGACGGCCTGCAGGCGGCGGTCGATGCCGTTCGCCCCGCGTTCGAGGCGCGACGGTGAGCGCCGGGACACCCGCAACGAACGCGACTGCAACGCCTGCATTGCAGCCGCTGCCGCCGGTCGCCGCCGAAGTCGATGCCGCGCTTGTCGCGATCGATGCCGAGCTCGACTGGCTGCTTGCCCTGAACCCGCTCGACAGCGACGCCCTGTGGGACCACTTCGACGCCAGCGGCCGCACCGAGGTGCCGTCGCTGCGCTATGCCGAGCCTGCGACCGACCTGCATGCGATGCGCAGGCGGCTGTTCGCGCTGCCCACGGAGCGGATCGAATCCCCGCTGCTGGCGGGCGTGCTGGAGGAAAAGCAGCGCGACCTCGACCGCACCATCGAACTGGTGCGCCTGCGCGGCACCGACGGCTTCCTCGACGCCAGCATCGAACTGTTCGGCGGCGTCGAGGCCGGGCTGCTGGAGCTGGCCAACGGCATCCTCGCCACGGTGGATGTGGGCGACCCGCTGCCGGGCGACATCGGCGTGGACGCGGTGGTCGCGGCGGTCGAGGACGAAGTGGCCTGGTACTGCGAGCGGGCGCCGGACTTCGACCTGCAGGTCGTGGTCGACGCCGACGTCGGTTCGCTGATGATGGTCTCCCACGGCACGCTGTACCTCGACGCGCAGCTGCGCCTGCCCGAGGCGCGGCTGCAGCCGCTGGTGCAGCACGAAGTCGGCACCCACGTCGTCACCCGCTACAACGGCCTGCGCCAGCCGCTGCGGCAGCTCGCGGTCGGCCTGGCGCAGTACGACCCGCTGCAGGAAGGCCTGGGCGTGCTGGCCGAGTTCCTGACCGGCTACCTGCCCGGCGAGCGCCTGCGCATCCTCGCCGCGCGCGTGGTCGCCGCCGACATGGCCATCCATGGCGAGCATATCCCCGCGATCTTCGCCTGCCTGCACGGGCAACACGACCTGCCCACCGACGACGCCTTCGACATCGCCGTGCGCGCGCGGCGCGGCGGCGGCCTGACCAAGGACGCGGTGTACCTGCGCGGGCTGCGCGACCTGCTCGACCATCTCCGCGGCGGCGGAGCCTTCGAGGCGCTGTTCGCCGGCAAGTTCGCGCTGTCGCACCTGCCGGTGCTTGAGCAACTGGCCGATTCGGGCTGGGTGGCGCCGCCCCTGCTGCTGCCGCGGTATGCCGGCGCCGACGGCTTCGCCGACGCCCTTGCGCACTGCCGCACGCTCGGCGTCGAAACCCTCTACCACCCCCACCTCCCCCCGACCTCCCTCCAGGAGCAAGCACCATGAGAGACCGGCCGATGCGCCTGGGCTTCGTCGTCAACGACGTTGCGACCGAAAAGAACAACTACACCACCATCCGCCTGGCGCGGCGGGCGGCGAACATGGGCCACCAGGTGGCGCTGATCGGCCTGGGCGAGTTCCTGTACGACGCCAACGGCACGGTGCGCGCGAAGGCGCACGTGCCGCGCGGCGACAGCTATGCCGACGACGACGCCCTGCTTGCGGAAATCCAGGGCGAAGACGCCGACACCGATCGCATCAACGTCGAAGAGCTCGACGTGCTGATGCTGCGCAGCGACCCGGCCGAAGAAGTCGTCGACCGCCCCTGGGCGCCCAACAGCGCCCTGCTGTTCGCGCAGCTGGTGACCCATCGCGGCGTGATCGTGCTCAACGATCCGACCCATCTCACCGACGCTTCCAACAAGACCTATTTCCAGCACTTTCCCGAGGCCGTGCGTCCGGTGACCTGCATCAGCCGCGACGCCGATGAGCTCAAGTCCTTCATCACCTCGCACCAGGGCCGCGGCGTGATCAAGCCGCTGCAGGGCTCCGGTGGCCAGGGCGTGTTCGTGCTCGACGGCGATGACGGCGCCAACCTCAACCAGATGATCGACGCGGTGATCCGCGACGGGTACGCGATCGCACAGGAGTACCTGCCCAAGGCCGCCGACGGCGACCTGCGGCTGATCACCCTCAACGGCCGCCCGCTGAAGGTCGAAGGCCAGTACGCCTGCTTCCGCCGCTACAACGACAGCGGCGACGCGCGCAGCAACATCAGCGCCGGCGGCAAGATCGAACTGGTCGAGCCCGACGCCGACGCCCTGCGGCTGGCGGAGCTGGTCGCACCCAAGCTGATCCGCGACGGCATGTACATGACCGGCCTCGACATCGTCGGCGACAAGCTGATGGAAGTGAACGTCGACACGCCCGGCGGCATCAACATGGCCGAGGAGCTGACCGGCGTGGACTTCAGCGGCCACATCATCAGCGACCTCGCGCGCAAGGTGCGCCTGCGCGACCAGTACGACGGCAGCCTGCGCAACGTCGAGCTCGCGATGCTGTAGCGGTGTCTATTTCGGCGCGCCGACCTCCACCCAGGTCGGCGCATGGTCGCTGGCCTTTTCCTGCAGCCGCACCCAGCGGTCCACGCCGGCGGCCTTCAGGCGCTTGGCGAGCACCGGATTGAGCAGCACGTGGTCGATGCGCAGCCCGCGGTCGCGCTCGGCGTGCTGCCGGAAGTAGTCCCAGAAGGTGTAGATCGTGTCATCGCCAGAAACCTGGCGCAGCGCATCGGTCCAGCCCTGCTCCAGCAGGCGCTCCCAGGCCTCGCGCGTCTCCGGCTGTATCAGCGCATCCTTGCGCCAGGCCTTGGGATCGTAGACGTCCTGGTCGGTGGGGATCACGTTGAAGTCGCCGAGCAGCGCCACCGGGTGTGGCAGGTCGACCAGCGTTTTGGCATGCCGCCGCAGGCGCGCCATCCACTTCAGCTTGTAGTCGAATTTCGGCCCCGGCTGCGGGTTGCCGTTGGGGAGGTAGATGGCCGCCACGATGATGCCGTGCACGGCGGCTTCGATGTAGCGGCTCTGGGTGTCGTCCGGATCGCCGGGCAGCCCGCGGCGGCTCTCCGCCGGGTCGACGCCACGCCCCAGGATCGCCACGCCGTTCCAGGAGCGCTGCCCCTGCCAGACGGCCCCGTATCCGGCGTCCGCAAGTTCGGCCGCGGGAAACGATTCGTCCTGCGCCTTCAGCTCCTGCAGCGCCACGGCGTCCGGCTGTTCCTTCGCCAGCCAGTCCAGCAGCTGGGGCAGGCGCGTGCCGATGCCGTTGACGTTGAACGTCGCCAGCTTGAGTGTCTTTGCGCGTGCCATCGAAAAAAACTCTCCAGGACATGCCTGGATGGTCGCAGGCCCCTTGTCGCGATGACGTGCCCGCCTGGCGGGGCACCCGCCTCCGCCGCGTGCAGCAGCGCTGCCCGCAGCACCGGCGGATCACGCGAAAGCTTCGCCGGAGTCAGGTGTGGAGGATCGCATGTCGCACCCCAAAAACGAGAACCCCCGCACCCGCCGCCGCACCAAGTGCAGCTCCGGCCACCACATCCCGAACGGTATGACGGTGCAGCGCCAGGCGTGACCACGACACGATTGCCGCCAGCGCCAGAAGAGCCCCGGCGACCCATGCCAGGGGCCACGCCAGGAAGGCCGAGAACACGATGAAGCCGACGTGCAGCGACGCCTTGAACCAGGCCCGCAGCAGGTGGCAGGCGCCGACCATGGCGGCCGCCATCGCGAAACCAGTGGAAACCTGCGCATCCTGCCCGGCAGCAAGCAAGGCCATCGCGGCGATCATGAGCGCGATGGCGAGCAGCGGATTGAGCTGGTTGCGCTCACTGGGAACGGACGCATCGATATGGGCCCACGTCCCGGACCTCACCTGCGCGAAGCTGTACACAAGGGCGCTGACAGCGACTGCCAATGCCGCGAACAGGATGACCCCGACTGCCGGGGGCGTGGCATCCCGCCGGGCTGCAGCCAGCGTGATGGTTGCCGGAACCACGATGGCGGGGTGGCCGGCAATGGACACCGCACGCGCCACGGTGCCCCGTGACGCCTGGCTGCCGAAACCTTCAGATGGGCACATGACGAAACGCTGGCCCACATGCAGCTCGTGCTGCCGCTGGCGCCGGAGCATGGCGCCTGCGCAAAGACAGTCGGTGTCCGGAGCCGGGGAACAGCGCGGGCGATTCCTTGATCAAGTCACATTCGCCAGGTCGCTGGATCTTCCGCAATCTTCCGAACCGACTTCAGCGCGTCGTTGGTCTCATAACCACCAAGCGTCCGGGCCTCGATCAGGATCCGCATATCGCTGTCGGAGGGACCGTCGTCTGTACAAGGCAAAGGATAGGCGTCCCAGACACCGAGGAGCTCGGCCGGGAAACGCAATTCGCCAGCTTCGGAATCAGCCGCTGCCGCAACCGGCGGGAGACACAGCAGGGACAAGGCGACCACGATGGTGCAAATACGCATGACGTCCTCCATGACTTCGACAGCGCTCCGAGCCTAGCATCGCCCACGGCCCGATCGAAGTCGGGGATGGCCGCAAGGGTTGGCCGTTCCCGCCCCCAGCTTCGAACGGTGCGGTGCCGCTCTGGAGCGAGATCGTCGGCGTCACCGCCCGGCACGGCTAGCGCCTGCGCAACAGCCGCCCCGGGCGTTGCTTGTGCACTTCGCCGTCCTCCAGCGCAGGCTGGCCGTTCACCATCACCAGATCGAAGCCTTCGGCCATCGCGGTCGGGTTCACGTAATCCGCGCGCGCCCGCACGCGCGCCGGATCGAACAGCACCAGGTCGGCCTTTGCGCCGATGCGGATGGTGCCGCGATCGGCAAGACCCAGGATCCAGGCCGGCAGCGAGGTCGCCCTGCGCACCGCTTCCTCCAGCGTGACCCGCGGCTGCCCGATCACGAAGTCCTCGATCCACTTGGCGAAGGTTGCCGCCCCGCGCGGGTGGCTGCCGCCCGGCGAGCCATCGCTTGCCACCGCCACGCGCGGATCCAGCAGCAGCCGGTCCTGCAGCGCCCGATCCATGACGAAGTGCGCGGCCTGGCCGCCGCCGGGGCCGATGTCGAGCAGGACATCGGCGAACGGCGTGTCGCGGGCTTCGGCCACCTGCAACAGCGTCTTGCCGGCGTGCGGGCCCTCGCCGAACAGCAAGGCCCCGGGGCCGCCGCGCTGCGTCATGCGCTGTTGCAGGTATGCGCGCAGTTCGTCGCGCCTCTCCTCAAGCACGGCGGCGTAGTCGCCCGGGGGCAGCGCCCATTCCGGGAACAGGATCGACACGCCGGTGTAGCTGGCTTCGTAGGGATAGGCGTCGGCGGTCAGCGGCTGGCCGGGCCCGCGCAGCGACTCCAGGAACGCGAGCAGCTCTTCCGCAGCGGCCTCGCCTTTGCCATAGACCATCTTGAGGTGCGAAACGTGGGCGCGCGCAGGGCCGGCGGCGGCGACCAGCTCACGGATGGACGCACGCACGTCGTCGACGTCCTCGGAGCGCATATGGCTCATGGCAACGCCGTTGTAGCGGGCGATCACCGGGCCCAGGCCGGCGAGCTCGCGCTGTCCGGCATAGCGGCCGGGTACGTACTCGAGCCCGGTGGACATGCCGAAGGCACCGGCGCGCAGGTCGGCTTCAAGGATGGCCTGCATGCGCGCCAGCTGCGCGTCGGAAGGCTGGCGGGTGCCGTCGTCGATGCCGGCGCGGCGGCGCAACGTGCCGTGGCCGGACAGGGTGGCGATGTTGATATCCGATGCCGCGCGCTCCACCGCGTCCATCCAGGATGGCAGGCTGCCGGCATCGTGGCGCGTGCCCGGCAGCGCCGGGCTGCCGCCGTCCTGGCCCAGCACCACGGTGGTCACGCCCATGGCGAGGAAGGGCGTGAACGCGGTCTTGAGCGGATCGCCGTGCGTATGCAGGTCGATGAAGCCCGGCGCCAGCACGCGGCCGCCGCCCTCGACCACCCGCAGGCCGCGCATGTCCGCGTCCGGCAGGCGGCCGATGTGGCCGATGCGATCGCCGCGAACCAGCACGTCGGTGCGCTGCGCCGGTGCGCCACTGCCGTCGACCAACAGCACGTCGCGCAGCACCCGACCCGGCGCCTGCCCGCCGGATCCCGCGCGCAGGTGATCCAGCGGCAACATCGCGCAGGCAGCGCCCGCCGCCATCGCGCCCAGGAACCTGCGCCGGGAGTCTTTCGATTCAAGCATGGTCATTCCAGTCGAGCATGGCGGTAGCCAACAGTACCCGGTCGGATCGCGCCCCGGCACCGACCGGTTGGATTACGCTGTGCCGGCAGACCGGGGGGTCTGGGGGAGCAACGCATGAAGCATGCAATCAGGGCGACGATCGCAGTGGCAATGGGCCTGGCCGCAACATGTGTCCAGGCGGCCGAACCGGTCCCGATCGAAGCCTTCGCAGTGGCGGACAGGACCAGCGCTCCGCGCCTGTCCCCGGACGGACTGCACGTGGCGGCGACCACCCATCTGGGTGAGGGCAGCTATGCCATCGAGGTGCGCCGGGTATCCGACCTGGTGCAGACGGCGCAGCTGACGCTGCCGCGGTACGAATTGCCGTCGCAGATTTACTGGGTCAGCAACAAGCGGCTTCTGGTGGCCAAGGGACGGTTGATCGGCGCGCGCGAGGCACCGATCCCCATGGGCGAGATCATCGCCACCGACTACGACGGCAGCAACCAGAAATACGTGTACGGATACCGGCAGTCCACGCGCATGCCCGGCATCGACCGCGGCTACGGCTACATCGAAGGCCTGCCCCCGACGCCCAACGGCCACTTCTACATGCGCAGGCTGTCCAATGACACCAGCCGCTCGATGCTCTACGACGTGGATGCCGAGCGGGCGACGCACCGCTTGATCGCCGACATCGGCGTCAAGGACCTCGGCTTCGTGCTCGATCCCGCCGGCATGCCGCGCTTCGCCGGCGGCTACGACGACAACGACGACTACCGCCTGTACGAAGCCGATGCCCGCGGCAAGGACTGGCAGCCAGTGGCCACGGAGCGCACCGGCGGCCACTTCCGGCCAATCGCCTTCACCGCCGACGCCGGCGGCGTGTTCGCGCGCCACAACATCGGCGACGGGCCTTCCACGGTCGTGAAATCCGACCCGACCGGCGCCTCGCGCGTGAGCCTTGCCAGCGACAGCTTCGGCAGCGTTGGCGGAATGGAATGGAACGCGTCCTGGCAGCCGTTTGCCGCCACCCTGGTGCATGGCCGGCCACGCGTGGTCTATTTCGACGAACACTCCGGCGATGCGCAGGAGCACCGCGCGCTCAGCGGCCTGTTCCCCGGGCACCACATGAGCTACGCCAACCACAGCGTGGACGGCCAGCTGTCACTGCTGCGCGTGGTCAGCGATCGCGATCCCGGCATGTGGTACCTGTACGACCGCACAGAGGCCACGGCCAGGCTGCTGTTCGCATCGCGCGAGGGAATCGACCCCGAACGCATGGGCGAGCGGCGCTACTTCCGCTTCAAGGCCAGCGATGGCATGGAGCTCGATGGCTACCTCACCATTCCCGCGGGGCAAGAACCGGCCGGGCTGCCGATGGTGCTGCTGCCCCACGGCGGCCCGCACGCCGAGGGCGACGACTGGACCTTCGACACCGATGCCCAGTTCCTCGCCAGCCGCGGATACCTGGTGCTCCAGGTCAACTTCCGCGGCACCCTTGGCCGCGGCGACCGGTTCACCACGGCCGGCTACCGCAACTGGGGCACGCGCATCCAGGACGACCTGATCGACGGCGTGCGCTGGGCGATCGCCCAGGGGCATGCCGATCCGCAGCGCGTGTGCGCCTATGGCGCGAGCTTTGGAGCCTACTCGGCAATGATGACCGCGATCCGCGCGCCGGAGCTCATCAAGTGCGTGGCGGGCCTGGCCGGCCTGTACGACCTGAAGGTCTTCGCCGGCAAGAGCGATGTCGCATCCAGGGCCTCCGGGCGCAGGTACATTTCGCGCGTCATCGGCGACAGCGACGAGACCCTGCGCGCCAACTCACCGGTCGCGCTGGCCGCGCAGGTCAAGGCGCCGGTGTTCATGGCCCACGGCGAGATCGACGAACGCACGCCCTATTCGCAGGCGCTCGCGATGAAGCGCGCGCTTGAAGCCGCGGGGGCATCACCGGAATGGATGTCGGTGCCCCGGGAAGGGCACGGCTTCTACAAGGATGAGAACAACATCGCCTTCTACCGTCGCCTGGAAGCGTTCCTGGAGCGGCACATCGGAACCGAATAGACACGGGGCACGGTGCCGCCCGCCGCATCGACGGCGGAATCGGCGCGTTACAGCGCGCCGCGCCAGTTCGCGTGCGCACGCCAGAATTCCACGCTGCGCCGATAGGCCTCGCGGTCCACCGGCACGCCCGAGCCGCCCTCCTCCACGCCCAGCGCGTTGCGCATCATCGTTATCGGCGCCATCGGCGTTTCCTCGGGCTCCGCGGTGTACATGCAGCCGACGACACCCCAGTCGGCGTCGATCACCGTGCCTTCCTTTGCCAGCTGGTCGCGGCTGTAGAGGATGACGATCAGATAGTCGGCCACCGGCGGCTCGAGGCCTTCGAACCAGCGCACCAGCACCGGCAGCTCGTCGCGGGTACGGGCCTCGTAGTCCGAGCGCAGCAGATGGCGGTTGGCGTCGGTGACGGGTACCGCCAGGCAGCGGGTCGACGTCCAGTTGCGGTGCACGTGCAGCTTGCAGAACGGCGCGTAGCCGTCGAGCACCTTGAACGGCGGCACCGCGTTCAGATGCTGCTCGAACGCCTCGGGCGTCACGTCCTGGATGGTGTTGCGGCGGCGTTCGCGGAACAGCCGGCTGCGTGCGAATTCGGTGAGGGCGACTGACATGGGGCGGCAGTCTAGCAGCGCTGCGCACTGACATAGCGACGCGGGCTGCCGTCGATCGGATCATCGAATTCCAGCGCATGCGCGAAGAGCTGCAGCGCGCGTGCCGGATCATCGGCACCGCGTTCGAGCAGCTGCGGATAGAAGGGATCGTTGAGGATCGGCGCGCCCAGCGCCGCCATGTGCACGCGCAGCTGGTGCTTGCGGCCGGTAACCGGCTGCAGGCGATAGCACCACGCTGCGGCACCGCGTTCGACGACATCGATATGCGTTTCGCTGTTGGCCTCGCCCGGCGCTTCACGCATGCGGAAGAATGGCTCGCCGCGTTCAAGGCGGCTGCGGTGGACGTGCGGGAACGCCAGTCCGGGCAGCGGCGGTGCCAGGGCCAGGTATTGCTTGTGGATGCCGCGCTCGCGGAACAGCGCCTGGTAGCGGGCGCGGCTGTCGCGGCGCGCGGAGAACAGCACCAGCCCCGCCGTGTCACGGTCGATGCGGTGCAGCGGCACCAGGTCGGGCCTGTCCAGGCGTTCGACCAGGCGGGTCAGCAGCGTCTCGCGCACATAGGCCCCGGTGGGCGCGACGGGCAGGAAGTGCGGTTTGTCCGCGACCACCAGATGCTCGTCGGCGTAAATCACGGACTCGCGAAACGGAATGGGCGCTTCGCCGGCCACTTCGCGGAAGTAGTAGACCTCGGCACCGGGCCGGCAGGCGGCGCCGGCGTCAAGCGGGCGGCCATCGGCATCCAGCACCATGCCGCGCGCGAAGCGCTGCCGCCAGGTGTCGGGATCAATCGCCGGGAAGCGTGCGCACAGCGCGTCCAGCACCGTGGCCCAAGGGCCTGGCGGCAACTGCAGGCGGCTGGCGGGGATACCGTTGCGGACCGGGCGCGACATCCGGGTGCTGCGTCCGGTCAGGCCTGGAACACCGGTTCCAGCAGGCGGAACGTGCCGGCATCGGCGTCCATCTCGACCCGCCCGCCCACCGGCACGATGAACTGCTGCCGGATGTGCCCGATCATCGCGCCGCGATAGGCCGGGATGCCCAGCGGCCTGATGTAATCGTCGAGGATCTGCCCCAGCGTCAGCGACCCGTAGCCGCCACCCGGCTCGCAGTCGGTGCACTCGCCGAAGATGACGCCGGCGACCTTGTCCAGCGCGCCCATCAGCCGCAGCGTGCTGAACATGCGATCGACGCGGTACGGCGCTTCGGACACGTCCTCCAGGAACAGGATCCGGCCGCTGAAGTCCGGCAGGTAGGGCGAACCGGCCAGCGCGGTCAGCACCGCCAGGTTGCCGCCGACCAGATCGCCGCGGGCGGTGCCGCCGGCGATGGTGACCGTGCGGTTGCGGCGCTGCACCAGCTCGTCGCCGGCATCGGCCGCGTTGCGGTACTGCATCAGCTCACGGTCGAAGAACAGGCGCCTGAACTGGTCGGCATTGAAGCGGTTCCAGCTGCCGGAACCGTTGGGCCCGTGGAACGTGACCAGGCCGGTCTGCGCGTGGATGGCATTGTGCAGCGCGGTGATGTCGGAATAGCCGAGCAGCACCTTGGGATTGGCGCGAATGGCGTCGTAGTCCAGCAGCGGCAACAGGCGCGCGGCACCGGAGCCGCCGCGCACCGCGATGATCGCCTTGACCTCGCTGTCGATGAACATCGCATTGAGGTCGCCGGCGCGCTCGTCGTCGGTGCCTGCCAGGTGGCCGCGCCGGGCCGCGTAGTGCGCCCCGGTCCGGACCTTGAAGCCAAGTGCTTCCATGACCTCCTGGGCCAACTGCAGGGTGAACCCGTCGTCGACCGGCGATGACGGGCTGACCAGCCCCACGGTGTCGCCGGCCTTGATCGCCATCGGCAGCAGGCGCCCGCCGGGGGCGGCCGCCATGGCCCCGCGGGCACCCGCCAGCGGAAGCAGCATGGCCATCAATGCGGCGCGTTCGATGAATGTCCGTCTGTCCACGGTGTCCTCCGGTCAACTAGCGCAGGGGCACCAGGCGGTGCGACGGGTCCTGGCAGACCACCAGGCGGCCCTCCCCGGCCGCGGCGCCCACCGCGCTCACGTGCATGCCCACGGCCAATGCGTCCACGTCCACGGGCGTCGCCTGGCACAGGTTCCAGCGCGCCGGCAGCTGCACGGCCACGCGGCCGCGGTCAGCCGTGTCGACCTCGATCACGGCGTTGCCGTCGTAGGTCCATGGCCGGGTGTCGATGGAGGCGATCGCACCTTCGATCGAAACCGCCCCCGTAGCGGAGGATGTCACCGGCACAGGAACACCGGCACAGCCGGCACTGGCCAGGGCCAGGCCCAAGACCACGGGCATCATCGAAAATCGCGGTCTGGACACGGTCACCTCGCTCTGATTGGGAATCACGGACGAAGGCGCGCGCGCAGTTGGCCGTGAGCCGTTATCGTAACGCCCGTCGCGACCATTCCGTACGAGGCGCAGCGTGAGCAAGCCAGCAACCGGGACCGATGCCCATGCCGCGCCGGCGCGGTGCGAGAACTGCGGTACTGAACTGCAGGGCGAGTTCTGCCACGCCTGCGGGCAGTCCGTGCACAACCCGATCCGCCACGCCGCGCACGCGGTGGAGGAATTCTTCGAGGCCTTCTGGCATCTCGACGGGCGCGTCTTCCGCACCTTGCGCGACCTGATGTCGCCCGGGCGGGTCGCGATCAACTACCTGGCCGGGCACCGTGCGCGCTACATCGCGCCGCTGCGGCTGTTCGTGATCCTGAGCCTGCTCACATTCTTCATCGGCGCGGCGGCGGTGCACGTGGAGGAAAGCCCGGTCAGCATCACCGGGCTCAGCGAGATCGCTGTAGCGAGCACGGTGGCCGAAGTCGAACGCATCCGCGACCAGGCGGTTGCCGACATCGAGCAGGCGCGTGCCGATGCCGGCAACACGCCCGGGGTTGATCCGACGCTGGTGGCGGCAGAAGTGCGGATACGCAGCGCCGCGGCCAATCGCGTGGTCGAATTGACCGGCAGGCCTGCAGCCGAGGGGACCGGTGACGCACCACCGCAGGCCGAGCGCAGGCGCATGCAGATCAACCTGTTCGGCCACAAGGGCGAATGGGACGCAGAGACCAACCCGCTGGTGATCGGCTGGTGGCCGCAGTTCGCCAATGACTGGCTCAACCGCAAGGTCGGCAACCTCGAGAACAACATGCAGTCCTTCAACGGCGCCGCCATCGACGCGTGGCTGCAGGGGGCGATGGCGGCCGCGCCCTCGGCGCTGTTCCTGCTGGTGCCCGTGTTCGCGCTGCTGCTGAAGCTGGCCTATCTGTTCACGCGGCGCCTGTACCTCGAGCACCTGGTGGTCGCCCTCTACAGCCACACCTTCCTGCTGATCATGCTGACGCTGGCATTCCTGCTGTCGGCGCTCGACGGCCTGGTCACGTCCAGGCCGCTTGGCATCCTGCTCGATCTCGCGTTCGCCGCCGTGCTGCTGTGGATGCCGGTCTACCTGCTGCTGATGCAGAAGCGCGTATACCGGCAGGCCTGGTGGCTGACCGTGCTCAAGTACCTGGTGATCGGCAACATCTATTTCGTGATGTTGACGTTCGCGACGGTGCTGGTGTTCCTGGCCAGGCTCACTTCGGCCTGACGCTCAACCCTGAAGTCGATCGGCTTGTAGCTGAAGTTGTTCGACTGTCCGGCCGAGCACGCCGTCATCGCCACCACCAGCGGCATCTCAGCGCGCAGGCGCACGAAGTCGCCGGCGCGGCTCAAGGGCGGAAGCACGGCGATCGCACCGGTCTGGCCGTCCACGGTCACGTTCATGAAAATATTGAAAGCAACCGGAATGCGGTCGATGCCGATGCCATAGGGCTCCAGCGCCGCGGCCAGGTTGCCCTCGCAGCCGGGCCGGCCCTCGGCCTCGCCATAGAGGATCTCGAACATCCGCTTCGAACACGGCGTGAGCGTGAAATCATGCCGTCCGCAGGTATCTTCGATGATGGTGAACATCGGGCGGCTGCGGTTGGAGTGCAGCACATCGCCGGTGCTCAGCCACAGCTTCGACGCATAGTCGATCGAGCGGCCCGACGAGAGGTATTCCGAGAGGTCGTCGCGCGCGAATGCCGTCAGGTCGCTGACCTGTTGGCCCATCGGGTCGATGACGACGAGTTCATCGCCCGTCTCCAGCTCGATCGCGTGCCCCGAGCACGGCGGGATGCGCCGGGTTGTGGGCGCGGCGTTCACCGCGACGCCTTCACGCGCAAGGGGCAGATCCAGTCCGCCTCGACCTTGCGACCGCTGTACTGCCGTGTCTCGGTCGCCATGCCGAAATCGGAGAGGTTGGGATTGATCGAGCCCTGCAGCGCGATATCGCGCTCGCGCGTGGCCGCCTGCATCTTGCGATAGCGGCCATCCGCACGCAGGCGCTCGAACTGGCGGTGGGAATTGAACACCAGAACGGGCCAGCCGAACCGGCGCGCGGTGCGCGACGCACCCGGATGCAGCCCGATCACGAAGAACGGATGGCCGGCCAGGCTGAGGCTGAAATTGGCGCTCTCGGGGTTGCGGTCGACGTCATCGGCCCAACGCGCGCCACGACGGATGTCCAGGTCGTGCAGGCGCTGCAGCTGCGCCCACAGCAGCGCCTCGAAGCGACGCTCGTCGGTATCGCGTGGCCCGTCGAATACGGCCACGAACGAGTGGACCGTGGACTCCCCGGGATCCGCGGCGTCCAGCATCGCGGCGAACGCACCAAGCCCATCCAGCAGCGGCGCGTCATTGGCACGATCACCCAGCGGACCGAATTCCTGCGCCTGGATCGCATCGCGCCCCAACGCGGCCTTGGAACCGACGCAGGGGAACGAAGCATCGCCGACGTGCTCAAGGAACGCGGTAGCGAGAGGGCGGCCGTCGCCGTCAGGTGTTTGCGGGCAACAGGCAGCTGCCGGCAAAGCGTTTGCATCTGTGTAACGTCGCGCAGCGGCGAGGGACTTCATTGGACGGGGGTACTCCTGTCAGCAGGCGTCTCGGCCAGATCGGCCATGACGCAACGCTACAGATCCGCCCGACACGGCCGCGTGCAGGCCGGCCCCTGCGCTGCCGCGGGGCCGCACCCGCGGAACGGGGCCCGTCGCGGCTGCGAGCGACGGGCCGGCCTCGCTCAGAACCTGACTTCTGCGCCCAGCATCAGCGTGTCGGCGCGGTTGGCGTCGTAGTAGAAGTCGCCGTCGTACCAGCCGTAGGAGTCGAAATAAACGTAGTTGGTATAGACCAGGCTCATGTTGAAGTGGCGATTGAAGTCCACGCCCAGGCCGAGGCCGAGGTAGCCGCCGTCCATGTCTCCGTAGTCGGCTTCGTCGGCGGTGAAATAGCCGGCGCGGACCAGCGCATACACCGGGCTGGTGTGGCCGAAGTTGAAGCGCGCATTGGCACCGATGCTGGCGTAATCGACCTTGGCATAGGGCCAACCATCGTCGGTGGTGCTGTCGAGCTTGCCACCCGCGACTTCGATGCCCACCAGCGTCACCGCGCCCGCCTGCCAGCGATAGCCGGCGTTCACCGCAAGCGCGGACTGGCCGACGTCGTCATACACCCAGCCCTTGCCACCCTGCACGCCGATGAAGAAGCCGCCGCGGCCGTCCGCATACGAGGCGCCGGCCGGGGCTGCCGGGGCGTAGGGCTGCGGCGTCGCGTAGGGCTGGGCCTGCGCAGCGGGCTGCGCCTGGACAGACTGCTGCCCGCTCGCCTGCGGCGCATGCTGGTGGGCGGCCGGCGGCGGCACGCGCTTGGCCGGATCCAGCTCGCGCGGCTGCGGCGGCGCGTTCTGCAGCGGCTTGCTCTGGGCGTGCACGGCGGTGGATGCCAGAACGGCGCTTGCGATCACGGCGGCCAGTGCGGCCTTCGACAGGGTCTTGCTCATGTGTCCTCCTTGATGGACATGACCGGTGCGCTCCTGCGCACCTTCGATCCGGATGAGGGTGAGCAGGTTGCGTGCCACGCCTGAAGGCGCCGCGGACGGGCGGGTGGAGCGGGCAGTCGTGCCATTCGCGACGCATGCTGACGCCACGCGTCGCAATCGACCGCCTCCAGGCGCCCGTTGCCCTACCATCCGGCGTGCCCGTCGTCCTGGAGCGCCACCACCTTGCGCCACGTTCCCGCCCTCCCGCTGCTGTTCCTCCTCGCCACGCTCCTGGCGTCGGCCGCTTCGCCCGCCGCCCCTGCGATGCCGCCGCCCCCGGCATGGCTTGACGAACTGGACGCGCTCTACGACAGCCACATCCGCGTGGCTGGACTCGACGACCGAAGGTTCTCGCCGGAGCAGTGGTGGGACGTCGCCATGCCGCTGGCCTCCGGCGCCGCCGGCTTCCGGATCGAGGCCCTTGGCAACAGCGCGGAAGGGCGGCCCCTGCGCCACGTGTCATGGGGCAATGGCGACACCCGCGTGCTGCTGTGGTCGCAGATGCACGGCGACGAGAGCACCGCCTCGATGGCGCTCGCCGACCTGTTCCGTTTCCTCGGCGAACAGCCCGCTCATCCGCTGGTGCAGCGCCTGCGCCAGGGCACCACGCTGCACGTCCTGCCGCTCGTTAACCCCGACGGCGCGGCGCGCTTCCAGCGCCGCAACGCGCAGGGCATCGACATCAACCGCGACGCACGCGCACTGGCCAGCCCCGAGGCGCGTGCCCTGCATGCGCTGCGCGAGCGGGTGAAGCCCGCGTTCGGCTTCAACCTGCACGACCAGCGCGTGGGCTACCGCGCCGGCGACTCCGAGCGCGGCACCGCCATCGCGCTGCTCGCGCCCGCCTTCAACGCATCCCGCGAGGTGGACGCCCCCCGCGCCCGCGCCATCGAAGTCAGCGTGGCCATTCGCGCGGTGCTCGAGCCCTACATCGCCGGCCATATCGCCAAGTGGGACGACACCTTCAACCCGCGCGCCTTCGGCGACCTGACGGCGGCGTCAGGCGTATCGACCGTGCTGATCGAATCCGGCGGCATCGAGGGCGACCTGCAGAAGCAGCAGCTGCGCAAGCTGAATTTCCTCGCCCTGGTCGGGGCGCTGGACGCCATCGCCACCGGAGCGCATGCCGGCCTGCCGCGCGAGCGCTATGACGAACTGCCCGGGAACGGCAGGGTCTGGCCGGACCTGCTGGTCACGGGTGGCACGCTGGCGCTGCCCGGCCAGCCGCAGGCCCGGATGGACCTGCTGGTGGACTTCCAACAGCCGCTCCTCGAGCGCGGCGGCACCATCTCGGACATCGGCGACCTGGGCGAAGTGCAGGCGCGGCGGACCATTGATGCCTCCGGGCTGTACATCGTGCCGTTCAGCCCGCCGGGCGAGGCCGGGGGCGAGGCGCACGGGATCCTGGCCCCGGACATGCCGGCGTACTTCCACCTCAGCCGCGATCCGGCGGGCCGCGACGTGGTCTGGACGCTGGCGGGCGACGTGGAGGCGGCAGGACCCTGAGCCAGCGCCGCCCTATTCGCGGAACAGCGGGACCAGGCTCTCGCGCGACAACGGCACGAACACGTGGCTGCGCTCACCGAAGCGCAGCGTCACCTCATAGCGGTCCGGTTGCTGCCACAGGGCGTCGTCGATGGCGGCCCTGGCGCCGGTATCGCGGTGGGCGACCGACACCTGCAGCACCGGCGCGCCGGCCTGCTCGTTGCGGCGCAGGAACGCGATCACTTCATCGCGCTGCACTTGTGCATCGGATGCTTCGCGCACCCGCTCCCATGCGCTGTCGAACTCATTGGCTGTGGTCATGCTGCCTCCGGCTGCCTGGTTCCCGCAGGCCAGCAGCAGGGCCAGTGCGCAGGCGAGTGCGATGGATTTCATGCGCTTTTTCCGCGGCGTGCGTCAGGTGTTGTTCTCCACCCAGTCCTCGGCGATGTCAAGGTGGCGATCGCGCACTTCCATGCCCGAGTTCATGATGCTGTTGTCGTCGTCCTGGTGTTCGTGCCCGTCATGGTATTCGTCGGGCAGGCCGATCATATGGCCGAACTCGTGCGCGGTGCCGACCTGCGGCATGTCCGCGCCCTTGTTCACGGCACGGTTGTCCTCGCTGTCGAGGTGCGAGATGTTGCCCGGGCCGACCGAACTGCGGTGGAAGTCACCCTCGGGAATCCGCAGCACGTTGATGTTGTAGTTCTCGCTCGGGTCCATCACGTCGCGGAAGCGGCCCATGAAGCCGCTTTCCTGCTCGCTGACGTCGAGCTTCACGTCCAGGGTGACGTCCATGCCGTCATCGGTGGTGAAGGTGCGCCCGCTCCAGGCCTTCTCGACCTCGGCCACGTAGTCGTCCATGAAGGCCTGCTTTTCCTCGGGGGTCCAGTTCAGACCGTCCGCCCCATCCTCGAAGTTGAATTCGATCTTCATGTGCAGCTCGAGCGTGTAGGTTCCGTCCGGCTCGCGGTACAGGTGCAGCTCGTATGCATCGCGATGCCCGCCGACATCGACGCTGTCCTCGGTCGCCACGAGTTCGCGCTCACCGGACGTCCCGCCCTTACCACCAAACCGCTCGGGGCCCAGGGCATCGGCGACGGCCTTGCCGGCCTCGCGGACCGTGTCGAACATGCGCTCGACGCCATCGGCCACCGGCGCGCGCTGCAAGGTGGTCTGCATCGCGTCCGGACGCCAGTTCGCCGCGTCAAGCGCGGCATGGGAGATGCGGCTGGAAATGTCGACGAAGGTCATGGCGGGCCACGCAGCTGCGGAGATGACCCGAAACTAGGGGTGACCGGAGGAGCGGGCAATCCGGGGCCGACCCTAGCCCGTCCCGACCCTCATTCGCTTTGCGCAGCCTCTTCCGGGCCTGCATAGGTCCCCACCAGCACGCCCTTGTCCATCACGTGGTCCCGCATCGCTCCGAGCAGGGCATCGCGGCCTGCGCCGGGGTCGACCTCGAGCATGGTGTCCAGGGCGAAGACCTGGACGTGATAGTGGTGGATGCCGCTCCCAGCCGGCGGCCTGGGCCCGAAATAGCCGACCGATCCGCGGTCGTTGGTCCCCTGCAGCATGCCGTCCGGCTCGGCCAGGCGTGGATCAGCGGCGAGGCCTTCCGGCAGCGAGGTCACGCCAGCCGGGATATTCCACGCCAGCCAGTGCAGATAGGGGTGGGGCCGGTCGGCGTCGGGATCTTCCATGAGCAGGGCGTACGACTTCGCACCCTCCACCGGCTGCCATGCCAGCGGCGGCGAAACGTCGTCGCCATAGGCGCTGTAGCGCGTCGGGATCGGCTGGCCGTCCGCGAACGCCTGCGATTGCAGCGCCAGGGCGGCGGCAGTGGCTGTACGGGTTTCCGCCCGTTCGAAGGCGACCGGCGACTCACCGGCGCCGCAGGCTGCGAAGCTTGTCGCGACAAGCGCGAGGGTGGTCATGAAGATGCTGCGCTGGAGCAGGGTAGCCATGGCGTGATCCTCTGGAGATGCAGGTTTGGCACGGAGCCATGGTGTCCGGATGCGGGTACGCTGTCGAGACACCGGGCGAGCCGCGAACCTGAACCCGCCCGCAGCCCGGAAGGCCGCGGCTGGCGCATACTGCCCGGGCCGACTGCAACCGCAGTCCAGCGCTGACGCGCCGAGGAGAATAGAGATGAGCAAGGGACTGGACAAGAAGAAGGAACAGAAAAAGAAGCCGCTCAAGACCATGAAAGAAAAAAAGGCCGAGAAGCGAGACAAAAACGCCTCCAAGCCATTTGCACCGGCGTGAGCGCGCGCCACCCGAAGGACGAGAAAAGGCCCGGCATTGCCCGGGCCTTTTTCCATTGGATGACCAGTGCCACTGACGCCGCCGGCCCGCGCTTACGGCAGCAGCGCAGTCCATTCGGCGGTGGCGAACTTCTCGCGCGCCAGCGCCTCGGCGCGTGCCAGTTCGTCCGCGCGCAGCACGTCCGCCACCAGGCCGCCGTGGCGGCTGCGGAAGGTTTCGATCATGTGTTCGATCACGGCACTGCGCGGCAGCCCGGTCTGCCGGCGCAGGGGATCGACGCGCTTGGTCGCGCTGGTCGTCCCCTTGTCGGACAGCTTCTCGCGGCCGATGCGCAGCACGTCGAGCATCCTGTTCGCATCGATGTCGTAGGCCATCGTGACGTGGTGCAGCACCGCGCCACGGCGCCTGGTCTGGGCCGCACCGGCAATCTTGCCGTCGCTTGAGGTGATGTCATTCAGGGGCTGGTACCAGGCCTTGACCCCTAGGCCGGCAAGCGCCTCGATCACCCACTGGTCCATGTGCGCATAGGCCTGCTCGAAGGTCATGCCCGCCACCAGCGTTTCGGGCGCAATGATCGAGTACGTGATGGTGTTGCCCGGCTCGATGAACATCGCACCGCCGCCACTGATCCGGCGCACCACCTGGATGCCATGGCGATGCGCGGCCTCGGCGTCGACCTCGTTGCGCAGTGACTGGAAGCGGCCCATCACCACCGCGGATGCGCCCCACTCCCAGATCCGCAGCGTGGGCGGGCGGCGCCCGGCGGCCACGTCGTCAAGCATCAGGTCGTCCAGCGCCATGTGCAGCGGGGGCGCTTGGGGTTCGGCATGGACCAGGTGCCAGGCGTGGTCGTCCCAGCCGGTGCGATCCGACCCGTTCAAGGTGCGTCGCCTTTGCCTGCATCCATGGCCACGGAATCCAGCGCGCGGCGGACTGCGATCGCAACGCCTTCGGGCGTGATGCCGAACAGCTGCGGCGCCGGCCCCAGCGCCGCGGTCACCGCAGCGGCCAGCGCGGCCTCGCCGGTATCGATGGGCTGGCCTTCAAGGGCGGCATCAATGGCATCCAGCGCGCTGGCCGGCTCCAGGAAGAAGTCTCCGCTGACCTGCACCGCCGTCATCCGGCCGTCGTTGATGGCCAGATCCACCACCACCAGCTTGCCGCCGGGGACCTTGTACTCGCCGTGCGCGGTGTTGCCTGCCGTATCCATGCGCACAGTCTATCCAAACTTCCGGCGTCAACTGCAGCCGCCTGGCGTTCGAACAGGCTGAAACCCCGCAAGCTTCGAATGCGCGATGGGACCGGTGCGGAGGGCAGTCCGGGGCGGTCACCCGCTACACTGCATCCCTTGTTTTCCGCGGCGCTGATCCATGTACGAACCGGTTCGCCTGGCCAAACGTGTCACCGACCTCGCCCGCTGCTCACGCGCCGACGCCGAGCAGTACATCAAGGGTGGCTGGGTCTCGGTCAACGGGCGCGTGATCGAGGATCCGGCATATCCAGTGGTGACCGAGGCCGTCGAAATCGATCCCGCCGCACGGCTGGAAACCGTTGAGCCTGCCACCGTCCTGCTGCACAAGCCGGTGGGCTACGACACGATCAGCGGCCCCGCCCCCGCCGCGGACCTGGTGTATCCCGAGACGCGCTGGCCCGAGGATCCCTCCGGCGTGCGCCTGCTCGAGCGCCACTTCAGCCGCCTGACGCCGCTGGTGCCGCTGGATGCCGAGGCCAGCGGCCTGATGGTGCTGACCCAGGACGGCCGCGTGTGGCGACGGCTGACCGAAGACCGCGACGAGATCGAGCAGGAATATGTGGTCGAAGTCAGCGGCGAGATCGCGCCCTATGGCCTGCAGAAACTCAACCACGGCCTGTCCTATGGCGGCCGGGCGCTGCCGCCATGCAAGGTCAGCTGGCAGAACGAGATCCGCCTGCGCTTCGCCCTGAAGGGCGTGCAGGGCGGGCAGCTGCGCGATGTGTGCGCCCAGGTCGGCCTGGATGTGGTGGCGATCCGGCGCATCCGCATCGGCAAGGTTCCCTTGGCGAAGATGCCCGTCGGCAGCTGGCGCTACCTGCCCGTCGGCGAGCGCTTCTGAGTCCCGGACACCCGGCATGGCCGCTCCCATTCGCCGAGCACCTGCAGGACCACTTCAGCCAGCCGGCGGCTGATATCGTCGGCAACGCGTTCAACCAGCCATCAGCCGGACCTCACATGCGGACCTTCGTACTCAGGGCGCGCGCGGCGCCCACCGACAGCCCGACCCTGCTAGCGTCAGTCGGCAAGGCCGCGCATACCGAAATCCTCGCGCACACGCTGATGAACGCCATCTTCGTGGCGCAGTCGCACCGCCCGGATGTCACCGTCTACCTGGTGCTGGAAAGCACGCAGGATTTCTCGCGCACCGTCCGCTTCGATGCCAACGCGATGACCGACATCGGCGGCTTCGACGAACGTGCGCTGCTGGGCAAGGTGGCGCACGCGCTGGACGCGTCCCGCGGCATGGGCAAGGAAGAAACGCGGCCGGTGGAGCCGGGCGTCACGGTGCAGACGGTGAGCTTCGAGCGCCTGGTGCAAACCCTGGCCGAAGACCACCAGCTCTACATCATGGACAGGAAAGGCACGCCGATCCGCGAGCAGGCCTTCGAGGGCAATCCCTGCTTCCTGCTGACCGACCACATCCCGATGCCGAAGAAGACCTTGCCGGGCCTCGAGCGCATGGGCGCGAAGAAGATCGCCTTGGGCCGCACGATGCTGTTCGCATCGCAGTGCGTCGTGCTGATCCACCACGAGCTGGACCAGCGCTGACGAATCGCTGTAGCCCTGACCCTGCAGGAGCCACTGCAGGAGGAGCCTCAACCACCACGCACGCGCAGCGTCAGCCCCTTCAGGAAATTGCGCAGCAGCTGGTCGCCGCAGGCGCGGAAGTTCTTGTGCCCCGGCTGGCGGAACAGCGCCGACAGCTCCGGCTTTGACACCGGAAACCCCGCGTCCGCGAACACCTGGTGCATGTCCACGTCCTTCAGCTCGAAGGCCACCCGCAGCTTCTTCAGCACCACGTTGTTGCTGATGCGCTTCTCCACCGGTCGCGACGGCAGGCTCTCGTCCCTGCCGCGCAGATGGACGATCAGCCCGTCCAGGAAATGCGCCAGCACGGTGTCGCTGCAGGCCAGGTAGTCGGGTTCCTCCTCTTTCAGCAGGAAGGCGCGCACGTCATCCTTTTCGATGACGAAGGCCGGATCGGCCAACTGGGCGATCTCGACCACCTTGTGGTCGCTCAGGTCGAGCATGTAGCGGATGCTGCGCAGGACGTCGTTGTTGATCATGGGTCCATCATGCGACCAAGGGGCCTCCATTCTACCGGCGCCGCCGCCCTGCCTACCGCCCGACCGAGCGCTCGACGATGATGCGTTCCGCCAGCCACTGGTTGTTGCCCATCTGCCGCGCCTGGACCCGCACCAGGTCGCCGCGCTCCAGGTCCTCGGGGCGATAGCGGCGGCCCTGGTATTCGACCGTGGTGCGGCCGTCGTAGGCCAACTGCACGCTGCTTCCGTACCCGCCGCCGTCAAGGCGGATCAGCCGCGACCGGGTGTCGACATGGGCGACCGGACCGCGCAGGTCATTGCCGTAATCGTTGCCGTAGCCATTGCCGTAATCGTTTCCGTAGCCGTCTCCGTATCCGCCCTCGCGGACGTTGCGCACGACCTCGATCGAACGCGCCCAGAGTTCGCGCCCGGACTCCGCCACATCGATCCGGATCACGTCGCCACGCTCCAGGCCTTCCACCGCGCTCTCGCGCCCCTGGTAGAACAGGCGCGTGCGCTGGTCGTAACGCACCTCCGCCTGCTGCATGCGGCCGCTGCGGGGGTCGTCGACAACCAGGAAGATGCGGTTGTAGCCCGGATCAACGCTGTCGACGGTGCCCTGCAGCTGGCTGCCGTACTGCGCGGGGTAGCCCTGGTCGGGTTGCCCGTAGCCGCCGGGATAGCCGCCATAGCCGCCCGGGCTGACGCAGCCGGCGAGCAGCAGCAGAACGCTGGTGGCGAGCACGATTGCGATGCCGCGGATCGTGTAGTGCATGGGATGCTCCCAAGGTCGTTGGAGAGGTCCATATGCCTCCCGCGCCCGTGAACGCAGAGTACATCGCGCCGCACGCCCACCCCGGGATCCGTTGTACCTTGGCCGCCTCCATGAAGCCCACGCCGCCCATCCACGCACGCCCCGCCAAGACGCAGGCACGCCCGCAGCTGCACCCGCGCAACCGGCATCAGGGCCACTACGATTTCGCGCGCCTGACGCAGGCCTGCCCTGCCCTCTCTTCGCATTTGTTGACCACGCCGCGCGGCGAGACCAGCATCGATTTCAGCGACCCCGCCGCGGTACGCGAACTCAACCGCGCCATCCTCCGCTGCGATTACGGCGTCGCCCACTGGGACCTGCCCCACGGCGCGCTTTGCCCGCCGATTCCCGGGCGCGCCGACTACCTGCACGGACTGGCCGACCTGCTCGCCGAATCCGGCGACGGCGCGATCCCGCGCGGAACGTCGATCCGCGTGCTGGACGTGGGCGTCGGCGCCAGCTGCATCTATCCGCTGCTGGGACATGCCGAGTACGGCTGGCGCTTTGTCGGCTCGGACATCGACGCCACGTCGCTGCAGGTCGCCGCGACCATCGTCCACGCGAACAGGCTCGACAAGGCGATCGCACTGCGCCACCAGCCGCGCCCCGGCAACGTGTTCCGCGGCGTAGTGCGCGAAGACGACCGCTTCGAGCTGACGATGTGCAATCCACCCTTCCACGCCTCCGCACGCGAGGCCGCAGGCGCCAACCAGCGCAAGCTGCGCCAGCTCGGCGCGGCGTCCGCGCCTGCCCCGCGACCGACGCCGGCACCAGAGCAAGCGCAAGCGTCCAACTTTGGCGGCCACGCCCACGAACTGTGGTGCCGGGGTGGCGAACCGGAATTCCTGCGCCGGATGGTCCGCGAAAGCGCCGAAGTCCAGCACCAGGTGCGCTGGTTCAGCAGCCTCGTCGCCCGATCAGAGCACCTGCCTGCGCTGCGCAGGCAACTGCGCCAGGTGGAGGCCGTCGAAGTCCGCGAAGTGCCCATGGCCCAGGGCAGCAAGCGCAGCCGGTTCGTCGCCTGGACGTTCCAACATGGCGCCCCGGACACCTGACGGACAGCGCGCGCTTGCTAGCTGCCGGTCGGCGGCTGCTTCTGCAGCAGTAATTTCAGATCGGCGAACGGATTCGATTTGGCCGAGGCGGGAGCATCTTCCGCGTCCAGGGCACTGACCCCGGTGTGGTCGAGCTGGCGCGAGTGCTCGTTGTCGTGGCAGTACACGCACAAGAGCTCCCAGTTGCTGCCATCGGCCGGATTGTCCGAGTGGTTGTGGTTGCGGTGGTGGACCGTCAACTCCTGCAGGTTGGCGCGGGTGAACTCGCGCGCACAGCGCCCACAGATCCACGGGTAAATCTTCAAGGCACGCTCGCGGTAGCCCTTGTCGCGCTGCTCGGCGCTGCGACGGGCATCGGCGACGATGCGGTCGAGTCGAGCGTTGTCTGGGGTGGTCATGGTCGGATTCCCCTGTTGCCAAGACTGTGGCGATCCCCATCGCCTGCGGGAAGCATAGCCCTGGAACCGTGGCCCTGGCAGCCCGGGGCCTCCGCCCGCAGCAGGATCGGGATCGGTCGCGGCGCATGGCCCCCCGGGTTTCCCCCAGGTCAGGGTCACCCCCAATGGCCGGCACCACTCCATGGCGCCGAAAATGAGGCACCGTCCACAGATTCCAGGGCCGCGCATGTCCATCTCCCCTGCTTCCGGCTTCATGCCCTCCGCCTTCCGCTACGAGTTCGAGATCGGCTCCGGCGGTGCCAGCCGCACCGGCGCATGCTCCAGCAACGATCCCCAGGTCCAGGAGGCGCTTGACCGCACGATCGCGGTGAGCAGCGGCGGCCCGGAGCCGGACAAGGCCGTCGCCTACCAGATCAGCCAGACGATGAACGACCCGTCGCTCACGCAGGAGCAGAAGGACGAGTACATCGCCGCCCTGATCGGCATGGCGAACGGGTCCGACGGCTGCGAGACCATCTCGGACGACCAGGCGGGATCCATCAACCGCGCCTTCAACGGGATCGGCACTGCCAACAACGGCGACAACGGACTGCGCCAGCAGGTGACGGACTCCATCGCCCGGGCTGTCGCCGATGGGCGCCTGGGCAGCGACGAGATCTACGGCCTGGTCAGGGAGCCCGGCGCTGCCGGTGCGCGTGAGCTGCTGACGGGCATCGACGACGGCAACCTTCTTTCAGACGTCTCCCTGCGCCTGGTCGATGATGCGCGCGGCGAAGGCTACGAAATCAACAAGTACGAAAGGGGTCCGGCACTGCTGACCGCGGCGGCCGACATCGCGAACATGGCGGCCGCGCATGGTGACAGCCGCGCCGCCGACGCCGTGCTCACCGAGATCGACCGGGTCATGACGGCGGGGCCCGTGGCCGGCGACATGACCCTGGTGCAGGCGATGATGGCCACCAGCCTGGACGGCCAGGCCAACCTGTCCGGCCGCGACGGCTTCAGCGCCCTGGCCGCCCTGCTCAACTCCAGCAGCACCACCGCGGGCAACCAGGAAGCCCAGGACCGCCTGTTCGCCGCGCTCGTGCGCTCGGGCGACGACGCCTATGTCGGTGGGATCGACCAGCACGGCGAGCGCGCGGCGGCACTGGACGACATAGGCGAATATTTCGAGGACAACTTCTCCCGCCTGGCGGAAACCGACTGGCGCAAGGACAACACCGGCGATTTCCACCATGGCCTGGTCAAGGATTTCATGCGCCACGTGCTGCTTGATTCCCAATACGGTCGCGTTGACCAGACCAACGAGGTGATGGCGGAGGCGATGCACGAACTGGCGGTGGAGATCGGCAATACCGACTTGTCGTCGGAAGCGCGCGAGAACGCCGCCAGCACGCTGGGCACGATCATGGGGTCACTGCAGTGGGCCACCGCCGACTTCATCGCCAACGCCCAGGGCAGCGCCGCTGCCAAGACCGAATTCATCCGCTTCTTCACCGACAAGCTCACCGACAAGCTGATCAGCAGGGGCGCGGAAGGCCTGCCGCAGGGCGATGTCCGCAGCACGGGCACGCAGGCAGCGAAGAACTTCGTGGACCAGATCTGGGGCGAGATCACCGACTGGATGGCATCTGGCGAGCTTGCGCGCGGCGACGAGGTGACCGGCGGCACGCTCGACCTCAGCCGCATCTTCCGCAACGCCATGTCCGACGGTGACGCCTCGCTGCTCAACGCGTTCGATCTGCGGGTGGAGCTGTACTACGACCCGGATTGATGTCTGCCCCGGGGCGATAGCGCCGCACCCACCGCATGCGCGCCACGCGGCGGTTTGAGCGATGATGGCGGCACTTCGCCCGAGTTGCCGTCTGCACCGTGCCCTCTTCCAACGCACCCAACCGTCGCGGCCTTGGCCGCAGGCCCTCGATCACCCGCGAGGACCTGATCGCGGCGGCGCTTGCGCTTCTTGGTCCCAACCGCAGCGTGTCCACCCTGGGCCTGCGCGAGGTCACCCGCGAGGCGGGCATCTCGCCCAATAGCTTCTATCGGCATTTCCGCGACATCGACGAGCTGGCGGTCACCCTCATCGACCGCGCGGGCAGTTCACTGCGCACCGTCATCGGCCAGGCGCGCCGCCGCGCAAGCAGCGGCCGCGGCGTGGTGCGCAGCTCGGTGGAGGCATTCTTCGACCGGCTGCGCGCCGACGACAAATTCCTGCACCTGCTGCTGCGGGAAGGCCTGGCCGGTTCGGATGCCTACAAGCAGGCGGTGGACGCGCAGCTCAGGTTCTTCGAGGAAGAACTGCAGGTGGACCTGGTCCGCCTTGCGGAGGCCACCGGCATCCCGCTGCATGCGCCCGAGCTGGTGGCGCGCGCGATCACGCGCCTGGTGTTCGCCGTCGGCGCCAGCGCGATGGACCTCCCGCCCGGGCATGACCGGCAGCAGATCGACGAACTGACCACGATGGTCAAGATGATCGTCGTGGGCGCGCGCGGGATGCACGCCAGCGCCGGCACCGGCGCCGCCGCGACCGTCGCCTGACCCCAAGGACAAACGGCGCCGGACTTCCGTCCAGCGCCGTCGCCCTGCACTCTCCCCCGGCACTTTCGACCGGTGGCCCCTCGCCCGTTACTGCGCGCTGCAGGTCGGCGCGTACGTCCAGCCCAGCCAATCGTTGCAGCGGCCGGAGTTGGCGGAATAGGCCTGTCCACGCACCGCCCTGACCTGGACCGACGAATCGTCGTGGCAGTTGTGGCGCCCGCCCATCGCGACCGCCCAGTAGCCCGTGGAGCAGGTGTGCCCGCCTGCGTCGGACCGGCGCGAAGGCACGCGGTAGTAGGTCAGGCGCGGCCCGGTGAACGTGCATTTGTGTGTCATCGGGCTCGACGCCGCACAGGTGCCGTGGTTGCAGTAGCTGGTCCAGCCCTGGTGGGTTTTCACGCTGGAGGTCGCGCTGTTGTAGCGCCACTTGCCCACCCGCGTGCCGGAGTGCTCGGCGATGACAACAAAGGGTTTGCGCCACACCTGGATGTAGGTCTGGTAGCGGCCGCCGGCCGCGCGCGTGACGTCCCTGTCTGCTGTCGCCTCGTCACGCACGGGCAGCAGATGCGTGGCCAGGCCCTGCGCCAGGCGCTGCATTGAAGCCTGCTCGTCATCCTGGCTGAGCGCCGTGCCTTCGCTCCTGGCGCCGTAGGCCAGCGCATTCAAGGCCGATGCCGCGCGGCCGAAGTCCGCGGCCAGCGCATGGTGCTCGCGGCGATTGTCGAGCTCCATGGCCTCCGACCAGCCCTGGGGAATCGAATCGCCGCCCAGCTCGGTCGCCATGACATAGCCATCGCCCGCCTTCACCATCGAATAGGTATCGAAGCGACCCATGCGGCCCTCGGCGTCGGGTTCGTCGGCGACGAACTGCTGCGAAGCCCGCAGTTCGATGCCGTTGCCGAGGTTTGCCACCAGTTCGCCGTTCTTCTGCCGGTCAAGGCCAACATCCCTGGCCGACTGCAGATAGAAGTCGGACACCTGCGCGGCATCGGGCGCGGCGTATGTCATGACGTCCACGTTTGCGCGCAGCGGGTAGCCCGACGCGCCGGCCGCCTGTCTGGCCAACGCCGCCAACGCGGACTTCTCGGCCGACAACGAGGCGTGCAGGTTGGACGCCCCCAGGGCATCGCCCAGCCCGGACAGCAGCTGTGTATAGGCGGAACCGTCCTTTGCCGTGAACTCGCCGGCCTGCGGCGCCCAGTGCTTCGCATACGGCTCGCCGCCCAGCGCCAGGGTACGTGCTTCGGCGTCGATGACGCGAACGCTCAATGCGCCGGGCGCACCGGTCTTCTCGTCCAGTGCCCTGCGCGCTTCGAAATACAGTTCGGTGCCGTTGACGTTGTAGACGCCAACCAGGCCCAGCTCCGGATCCGCCAGGAAGAACTTGACGTTCCCCTCCGAAGGTCCAGTGTTGACGCTGCCGGCTTTGCCGACGTTGCCGGCAACGGCGGAGCCGGCCAGGGCCATGCCCGTGGCCAGCGTGATGCAGATTGCGATCCTGCCAATGCGATTCATGTCTGTTTCCCCAGAGTGTGTTGTTGGACCACTGGAACGCGGACAACCAAGCAGCAACTCGACCCGAGCTTCCCGACACATGACCCCGGACTGACGTCCCCCAAGGGATTTCCGGACAGCTCCTGAACGACTGTACACAAAATGCACAGTTGTGCATTTTGCATTGCAGCAGACGTCGAAAGTCGCTCCCGGTCCGGCGCCTGCCAGGACGGGCGCGTGGTGAACCGCTGCCGCTGCACCGCCTCCAGCCTGTCTACACTCGTGGAATGGGGAAGGAACCGGGCATGCATCGGAGCGGGGCGGACAGCGGCGGCGCGGGCGCGTCGACTGCATCTGAAGACAGCCTGCTGCTGCGCGGCATCCTGGTCCATGACATCCGCCGCGACCTGCGGCGCCACCTGCGCCCGATGCTGGCCTGGTACCTGTTGTTCACTGCCTTCGCGACCGTGGCAGCCGCGCCGCTGACCACCTGGTCACTGGCCGCGCTCCTGCACTGGATCGAACGGCCGCTCGCCGGCGACTTCGACGGCGTGCGCGACAACCTGCTGGCGCTCAGCTGGCTCATGCTGGCGGGCGCGCTCAGCTGGTACGTGGTCATGCTTCAGCAGGCCGGCATGCTGCTGGTCTCGGCAAGCCACGGCTGTCGCTACCGCACGGCCGCGGCGGCACTGGTCGGCATGCTGCGGCGCGCGGGTCCGCTCGCGGTGCTCGCGGCCTGCCAGGTCTTCGCCCATGCGCTGCTGGCCGTCCCCTGGCTTGCGATCGGCGTCGTGCTCTACCGGCTGCTGCTTGGCAGCTACGATCCCTATTTCGTGGTGACGGCGCGCCCGCCCGCGCTGTGGTGGTTCCTCGGCGGCTTCCTGCCCGTGCTTGCAATCGGCCTGCTGCTGCACGCGGCGCTCTACTTCCGATGGCTGCTCGCCACCCCGGCACTGGTGCTGGAAGGCCTGTCGCCGGTGGCCGCCCTGCTCCGCAGCCGCAGGCTCACCCGTGGCCGGCACCTGCGCATCGCGATGCTGGTGGTGGGCGTGGCGCTCACCGTCGCGGCCATGCCGCTGATCGTGACCGAGCTCTATGGCCGGGCGGCCACCCCGCTGCTGGACTGGATCCCGGAGCATCGCCTGCTGGTCAGTGCCGGAATGGTGGCCTACCTCACGCTCTACGCCGCCACCGTGCTGGGCGTGCTGCTGCTCGGCACCACCTTGAACACGCTGCTGGTGCGCGCGCTGTTCCATCGCCTGGGCGGTGCGCGCGGCGCCCGCGCGGTTCCCGCCACTCCACCCCGTCCAGCCCGGCTCGTGTGGGGCGCCGAAATGGCGTTCCTGGTCGTGGCGCTGGTGCAGGCGACGATCGCCGTGACGAGCATGAACCTGCGCAGGGATGTCTCGGTGACAGCGCATCGCGGCGCGGCCCTGATTGCGCCGGAGAACACGCTCGCGGCCTTCCGGGCGGCCATCGATGCCGGGGCGGACGCGATCGAACTCGACGTCCGGCTGAGCGCCGACGGCGCCGTGGTCGTGTTCCACGACAGAGACTTCCAGCGTATCGCCGGTGACCCACGTGCGGTGGGGGACACGCCGCTGTCGGCCATGCGCGACATCGACGTTGGCAGCTGGTTCGATCCGGCATTCGCAGGCGAGCGCATTGCAACGCTCGGCGAGGCCCTCGCCTTCATCGACCGGCGCGCGCTTGCCCTGGTCGAGCTCAAGCCCGACGCAGCCAACGCGCAGGCCCTGCTCGACGCCACCCTGTGTGAGCTCCGGCGCGGCGGCCACGAAGACGTGGTCATGCTCGCATCGCTGTCACCGGACCTTGTTCGCGCTGCGCGCGCCGCGGCCCCGCGGGCGCGGCTGGCCCTGCTCACGAATGCCGCGCTGCCGGGCACGGCGCGGCGGACCGACTTCGACATGCTGGGTCTCAACCATCTGCAGATCGACATCGAGGCCGTGGCAAACGCGCGGCGCCGCGGCTACCTGTTGCAGGCCTGGACCGTCAACGACCCGGTGCGCATGGCGCGCTACATGGACCTCGGCGTCGACGACATCAGCACCGATGCGCCGGCCGAGGCGGTGAGGCTGCGCGCGGAGCGCGCGGCGCTGACGGATTTCGAACTGCTGCTCGTGCGCCTGCACAGCTGGTTCCGGCGCTGACAGCGGAAACGCACTTTTTCCGCAGTGGCATGCGCCTTCGCACTTCGGCGCCGTGAACGCCACACGCCAAGGTAGCGACCATTGCGTCGAAGCCGATCAGAGACAGAAGTGACAGAGGGTCACGGTCTCGTCCGCGCTGAACCCCGGATAGTGGATTCCCATCTGGGCGAACAGTCCCTGCGGAGTGCGGCAGGCGGGATCGTGCTCGAATCGCAGCGCGTCTTCGCCGATATCGCGGAACACCTTCAGCTCGGTCTCCAGCGCAACCGGCGGCGAGAGGCGGCCATCCTCGAGCCGCAGCCGGGCAGCAGGTACGCCATGCCAGCGCGTTCCCCGGCGCACCGTGGTGTTGCGCCCTTCCAGAAAAACGGCATGGGCGAATTCGAGGATCGGGAAAGACTCCCGGTCACTCAACGCCAGCCGCTCCGGAGCGAGCGCACCGCTGCAATACGCCAGCTCGACCATCTCTTCGAAGAAGGTAGCCGTGCAGGATGACCGCCAGCCCGCCCGCCACGACGTAGTCCAGCTGGGCCTCGTTGAGTGCGGCGAAGATCTGGCGGACGTTGAAGGCCATGCCGGGCAGTTTAGCGTCAGCCGGCCAGGGCAACGCAACTCCAGGCCACAGGCGTTCAGAACATCGACAGTCCTGTCATTCGCGTGAAACGGTGCAGCGCATAGCGGCCGAGCAGCGAATTGCCCTTTTCGTCCAGGCCCGGCGACCACACGCACAGGCCCATCACCCGCGGCACCACGGCGACGATGCCGCCGCCGACCCCACTCTTCGCGGGCAGGCCGACATAGAAGGCGAAGTCGCCGGCGGCGTCGTACGTACCCGCCGTCATCATCACCGAATTGATGCGCGTGGCGCCCTCGGACGTGGTCACCTGCTCGCCCGATGCCCCGCAGCGCCCGCCATCGGCCAGGAACTGCACGCTGCGGGCCAGGTCCACGCAGTCCATGCACAGGGAGCACTGCAGGTAGTAGAAAGCCAGCACGTCCTCCACGCTGTTGTGCAGGTTGTCGTAGCTGCGGATGAAGTTGGCCATGGCCACGTTGCGATAGCCGCTTTCGCGCTCCGACTTCGCCACCACCTCATCGGTGCCGACCTCCGGATTGCCCGAGCGCGCGCGCATGAACGCAAGCAGCGTGGCTTCCGCTTCCGGATAGCCGGACAGCACCACGTCCGCAGTAACCAGGGCACCGGCATTCATGAACGGATTGCGCGGGATTCCTTTCTCCAGCTCGAGCTGGATCAGTGAATTGAACGGGTCGCCCGAAGGTTCACGATCAACCCGCGTCCACAGCTGGTCGCCGGCCGCTTGCAGCGCCAGCGTGAGCGTATGCACCTTGGACACGCTCTGGATCGAGAAGCGCTCGCGCGAATCCCCCACCTCGTGGACCCTGCCATCCAGCAACGCCAGCGCCATGCCGAAGCGGTCCTTTGGCACCTCGGCCAGCGGCGCGATGTAGTCCGCCACCTCGCCCTCGCCGAAGCGCTTGCGCACCTCTTCGTTGATGGTACCGAGGATGTCGTCCAGGTCCAGGCGACCGAGCTCGTCGGGATTCGGTGGAAGCTTGCGCATGCGGCGTCCGCTGGCTGTGGGCCGACTAATGTACGGCAATCCGCCAGGCCGTTCGCGGCGTGGACAGGCGTGTCCCGAGTCCGCTGAAGACCACCGCCCCGCTGTCGGCATCCCATTCGAAGGGGGCCTGGTCGTAGGGGCTGCGTAGCGACGCGTCGCGCACGGCGGCCGCCATATCGTCGCGCTGCGTGCCGGCGCCGCGCAGGGTCGCGGCCAGCAGCAGGGCGCGCCGTTCGCCTTCGAGATCGGCTGTCCGCGCGATGTAGTTCACATAGCCCGGCGGCTCCATGGACACCAGCGCGCTGCCGGCCAGGTTGTAAGGACGCAGCCGCGGCAGCGACTTGTCATGCTGCCCGGGCAGCCCATCCAGCGCCTGGGCGACGTCCGGGTACGGCAGCTCGGACATCGCGCCCAGCTCCACCAGGCGCGCGGCGAACAGGTTGAGCGTTGCCTGCTCCTGGAACAGGGGGCGCTGCAAGCGCTCGGCCAGCCCCCGGGCCGAACCGGCCTGCGCTTCGGGCGCCATGACCATGCGCAGCGAGGCAGCGATGACCTGCCACTCTCCGCCAAGGACGCGCGCAAGGGAGCGCTCGGCCAGGGTCAGCGGCTGTCGCCAGGACGGCGGCACGGCGGCGTTGGCAAGCTCCTGCGGAAGCTCGCGCAGGGCCAGGTTGCCGAACGCGAAATTGCGCCTTGCCGCAGCCACCGCGACCATCTTCGAAATCAACAGGTCGGACGACGCCAGCACCTCGCGCCAGAACACAAGATCCTGCTCCAGTAGATCCCGCACCGCCGCGGGATCCCGCGCCTGCGCAGATTGCCACGCGGCGAGCAGGTGCAGCTTCTGGCCCTCCAGGGCGTGCAGGTAGTCGGCCAGAGGCGCGTTGGCATCGCCAGGAATCGCCTCCCGCCAGGCCACGGTGGCGAGCATGCGGCGGTACCGGTCCAGCAACCACTGCTCCGACGCCAGCCACTGCGCCAGCGCGCCTGGATCGGCGTCCAGTGCCTTCGCGCATGCCCGGTCGTCCTCGCGGCATGCCGCGGCCAGGGCAACGACCCCCGGGCTCCGCGCGGCCCGATAATCCACATTCCTTCCGGGCAACGACGGATTCCCGTCCGCGGCCGATGTTGAAACGAAGGTTTCGATGTATGCATTGCGGGCGCCGCCCAGTGCCACCGGATCCACGTCCGTGCCGGCGGCCATGCCCAGCGCATGGATGTAGCCGTTGGCGGCATCGGCCAGCAGCGGGCGATCACGCTTCATGGCGACCAGTTGCTCGGCGTCTGCCGACGGCGGCTCGTCGTGCCGGTTGATGCCCAACAGTGCCAGGTACGCGATCACGGGCAGCGCCACCAGCGCCGCCACCGCCCACGCAATCGACTGCATCATGCCTCTTGCTTTCATTGGCTGCTGCCTTGTGCCGTGCCCACGTCCATGACGCCGTCGGATCGCCATTCGTGACCCGCGGCTTGTATTCTTGCCCGGGGGTAACAGGAAAGGGGCTGTTGGATCCTGCCTGTTGCGACGCGCCGTACATCCATCTATCGGGCAAAACATCATGAATGCTGCCAGTCTTCTCGCGGTGGCGCTCGCGCTGTCCGCGCCTGCCGCACACGCCGCCTACAACCTGGCAGCGCCGGAAATCCATGCCATCGGAAGCTGGGCCGACGCCGCCGCGGTCGGCGACGTCAACGGTGACGGGCGCGACGACGTGGTGGTCTCGACCACGTATTACTTCGACGAAGCGAACGACTACCAGCTGCTGGTCTACCTGCAGCAGGCCGATGGCACCGTGGCCGAGCCGCTGCGGTTCCCCTACGGCTACGCGAGCACGACCGGGCTTGCGATCGGCAACCTGGACCGGGACGCCGCGCAGGAGATCGTCCTGGGACATGGCGGCGGGATCATGATCATCGACTGGGACCAGGCCCGCCTGCGTCCGGTCGTGCGTTCGACCATGCACGCCCATGACACGCCCCTGCGGGTGAATGACGTCGTGCTGCTGGATGCCGACCGCGACGGCGCACTGGATGTCGTCGCCCACGCCTGGAGCGAAGGTGCCGTCATCTACATGGGCAACGGCGAAGGCGGCATCCGTGAATCCGTGTCCCTGCCGACGCCCGCCGATGGCTACAACGACCTCGACGTCGGTGATTTCAACGGCGACGGACACCTGGACTTCGTGGTGCAGTCCGGCCAGGGCATCACCAATGCCTACGTCTATTTCAACAATGGCACACCGGCGTTCGCGGGGCCGCTGGTCATCGATCCCACCGAAGGGGTCTGGGGTGGCGACGCCGTTGGCGTCGGCGATTTCAACAACGACGGCCGCGACGACCTTGCCATCTCCAGCGGCCACGCCGAAGTGAAGCTGTACCTCCAGGATGACACCGGCGCGCTGGTCTACCACCGCACGCTCGCGACCGCGGAATACCCCAACGCGATGCTGGGCCGCGACCTCGACCTCGACGGCCGCGACGACCTGCTGATCCTGCACGGAGGCGGCGCGATCAGCTTCTTCCTGCAGGGCGCCACCGGCCTTGAACCCGGGCCGGTGCTCAACGGCCCCTATGCCACCCACCACAACACGCAGGGCATGGGCATCGGCGACCTGGACGGCGATGGCTGCCCCGACGTGGCCGTGGCGAACTACAACGCCGGGCTGGTCATCCACAGGGGCCAGGGCTGCAGCACCGTTGCCGACCTCGCGATCGACGCGCGGCTGGACGAGGGACTGCTGTCCCTGCACCTCGCCAACCTGGGCGAGCGCAGCGCCGAAGCGGTGGAAACCCGGGTCACGATCAAGGTCTCGGCGGGCCAGCTCGCCGACGCCACGGTGTCCTGTCCGGTCGAGCATCGCGATGCGGGCTCGATCCGCTTCACGTGCAGCCGTGCGGTATTGGCCGGCAATGACAGCGAGTGGATGCATGTGCCGCTGCGGATCACCGCGCAGGACCGCCGCGCGCAGGTCTCGGTGTCGGCCATGACGACCACGCTCACCCACGAGGTGGAGCTGGCCAACAACGCCGACACCGCCTCGCGCCGCGTCGCCCCCGGGCTGCCCGCGCCTGCACTGCAGAAGCCCGTCAACAGGGCGAAGCCCTGAGGCCGGGGCTAGCCCGTGCCGGCGACCCGGGTCTGGTCTCGCCCCTCGCGCTTGGCCCTGTACAGGGCCGCATCGGCCCTGGCGACCGCCTGCGCGAGATCCACCCCGACCGGCCATTCCGCCACGCCGATGCTGGTGGTGACCCAGAGCCGCGATTCGTCGAAGGCGAACGGCCTGTCGGCCACTGCCGCCCGCAGGCGCTCAGCCGCCGCGCCGGCCTGCGCCAGGCCCGAGGCATCCAGCAGCACCAGGAACTCTTCGCCGCCCCAGCGCGCCAGCGGTGTACCGGCGCGCAGCGTGCCACCCAGGCGGCTGGAGACCGCACGCAGCACCTCGTCGCCGCGCTCGTGGCCGTGGGTGTCGTTGATCGGCTTGAAATGGTCGACATCCAGCAGCAGCACCACCGGCCGGCGTCCACGCGCGAGCACGTCGGCCTGCCAGGCCGGCGCGCGTTGGAGCAGCGCGCGGCGCGTCATCAGGCCGGTGAGTTCGTCGGTATCGGCGTACCTGCGCAGCCGGTGGTACAGCCGCGCATTGGCAAGGTTGAACACCAGCACTCCGACCAGCAGCGGCAGAAGCGCGTAGAGCACGGCATAACCGGCCAGGAACGGCGGCTCGACGTACAGCAGGCTGCGGTGTTCGGGTCCGTCGTGGCGCAGCGCCGCGTACAACGCGAACATCCAGGTGCCGGCATAGACCAGCAGTGTCACCGCCACCGCGGCCTCGGCGGCATTGCGCGGTGCCACCAGCGCCCGGCGCACTGTCCAGGCAATTCCAAGCGACACCACCAGGCACAGCACATGGAAGGTGAGCGCGAAGCTGCGCGGCCCCGCCGTCCAGGCCAGCAGCAGCGCCGCGCACGGCACCGCGACCTCCAGCAGCAGGCGGGGCATGCGGGTCGGCCGCGCACCGACCAGCTGGCGCAGCGCGCGGTAGATCACCGCCGTGCCCACCACCGCCGCCAGTGCGAGCGTGAGGATGGGCCAGCGCAATCCGGGATCGGACAGTCCGCTGTTCACCAGGCCCGCCCCGAGCAGGCCAAAGCCCAGCGCGCAGCGCGACAGCGCACCGCGGTGCAGGTATTCGCCCTGCGCCGCGACCAGCATCATCAGCGCGGCAGCCCAGGCGCCGAATCCACCGATGACGTAGCTGAACAGCATGTCGTTTACTTGCATGGTCCCCGGGTCCAAGGCGGCAGGGGCGTCAAACGCTGCGCCTGCAGGCCGGGGAAGTGCCATGCAACAACCGTGCCAGTACCGCGCGCCGCCGGGGCCGACCAGCCTTGACGCTGTCTCCCGGACCTTCATCTAACCTAGGCCGCCAGCAGTCCGGAGACCGGCAAAAGCCACGACCGGCGCACCCGTTCCGGACATCACGCGCTGCGATGACGAACCCCCTCATGTGGAAGGAAAGGATCAAGGCCGACTTCCACCTCGGCATCGTCATGCTGTTCAGCACCATCACCATCCTGGTGGTGGTTCCTTTCTCGATCCGCCGTTTCCTGGTGGACGAGCCCGTGGCGGGCACGCTGGGGCTGCTCATCATGGCCTGCATCGCATCGGGCGCGGCCCATGCCTGGCGCACCGGCCGCACCAATGGCGCCTCCAACTTCATCGCGGCGATGTACTGCGTGTTCTGCGTGGGCATCGTGCGCGAGGTGCAGCCGTCGGGCGTGCTGTGGGTGTTCCCGGTGCTGGTGGCCAACTTCCTGCTCGTCAGCCGCGTGCGCGCCCTGCTGCTGTCCTCGGTCGTGATCGCAGGCGTGCTGATCGGCGACGACGACCTGGCCACCGCCGTCGACCAGCTCACCTTCCTTGCAACCGCGCTCATGGTCAGCCTGTTCTCGTTCGTGTTCGCGTCGCGCACCGAAATCCAGCGCGCGCGGCTCCAGGCGGCCGCCCTGCGCGATCCCCTGACCGGCGCCGGCAACCGCCGCGGGCTCGATGCCGAGCTCGACATCGCCATGGCAGCAAGCACCCGCAGCGGTGAACCGCTCGGCTTCCTGGTCTTCGACATCGACCTGTTCAAGCGGGTAAACGACAGCTTGGGCCACGAGGCCGGCGACCAGGTCCTGCGCGCCATCGCCGCGCTGGTGCAGGCCAGGACGCGCGCGCAGGACCGGTTCTACCGCCTTGGCGGCGAGGAGTTCGGGCTGCTGCTCCCCGGCACCGGCCCCGACGCGCTCCGCGAGGTCGCTGAAAAGCTGCGCCAGGCGGTGGAACGCGAGGTGCAGTGCGGCGGGATCCCGGTCACCATTTCGCTTGGCGCAGCGCCCTTTCGCCCCAGCGAAACTGCCGCCGAGTGGCTGTCGCGCGCCGACGCCGCGATGTACGAGGCCAAGCGCAGCGGCCGCAACCGCACGGTCATGGCCGCAACGGCGCCGCTGCGGGCTCGTGCCGATACCGGCCAGCGCTGAAGCACACCGTTCGCACCGCTCGCTCCACTTCCCCGGCTCCAGCAGGAGTCCGTGCTCACCGCTCTCCGGACTGCGGCGTCGTCAGCACCCGGTCCACCGGGTAGCCCATCGCGCGCGCCTGCGCGAGCAGGCCTTCGAGGACCGCCGGGTCCAACCGGGGCGAACGCGAGAGGATCCACAGGTAGTCCGCCTTCGGCGCGCCCACCATCGCCCACTGGTAGTCGGCCTCATCCAGCGCGATCACCCAGTAGTCGCCCCACACCGCCGGCAGCCACGACAGCCAGGCCGGCGCGAAGCGGACCTCGAGCGTGGACGTGCGGCCATCGACCATGCGCGCGACGCCCTCCGCCTCCTGCAGGCCGCCGTCCTCGCGGCGGCAGCGATTGACCACGGCCACGGTCCCGTCGGCGTTGAGCTCATAGTTGGCGGTGGTGTCCGAGGCGCACTTGCGCTGGAAGTACATCGGCAGGCGCGCCTGCTCGTACCACGTACCCGCGTAGCGTTCGAGGTCGACGCTGGCGACCGGCACGTTGGGCAGCGTGCCTGGACCGGGCGCGTCGGGCCGCACCGGCGCACCGCCGGTGCAGGCAACGAGGGTGGCGGCCAACAGCAGAAAAGGAACCTGGCGCATGGGCGATGACCGTGATGGAAGAAGCGGCATCGTACGGGCAGCGACATGACGACGGCATCGGCGACGGGGCTGAGTGCGCCGGCAGGACCATCGGGCGAGAACGGTGCCCCGGGTCAGTTCGCCGCGGGATCCGGGATCTCGACCTCGCCGCCCCACTGGGTGAAATGGGTGGTGCTGGTCGCCGTGAATCCGGCAGCGCCGGCCGTTGCCTGCTGCAGGATGACGCGGCCCGGTTCCTCCATCCAGAGCGTCATGGCATGGACCGTGGCGCCGCCCCAGTTGAACGGCGCCGCCGCGCTCACCTTGGCCAGGTTCCGGGACGTGCCGTCAGGCAGCTCGACGTCGCCCCACGGCCCGACCTCCCACAGCGGGGCCGCCGCGATCATCAGGCGCCCCACCTCCGGTGCGGTCGCTTCGCGCCACGCCTCGACGATGCCGAAGGCGGCCTCCATTCCCGGCACCGTCGGGTCGGCCTTGATCCAGCCCGTGTCGCCGAAGTCGACCCACGCCGCGCCGCCGGTGCTGGTCATCCGCACACCGCTGTCGAGCTCGGCGTAGGCCTCGTACTCGTCCCCCATGCGCCACACCATGCGCGACGATCCGGTCTCGGATGTCATCTCGCTGGCGCCGGAACCGGCAAAGGCGAGATAGTCGACAAGGCAGTCGGCCAGGTCATGGGCGGTGATGCTCGCGCCCTCGGCCAGTGAGAGCACGCCGCAGGACGCGGGTCCGGCCTCCCGTGCAGGCGCCGTACCCGCGGGTGCAGCCGGTGATGCGGACGTGGCCGCCGCAGAAGCGCCAGCCGCCTCCGACCCCGCCGCGTCGTCCGGCGCCGCGTTGCCGCCGCAGCCTGCCAGTGCCACTGCGAGGACGCCGCTTCCAATGCGTGCCAACCAGATCCAATTCGTCATGTATTTGCTCCTTGCGTCGTGTCCGGGCCGGATGGACACCTCCTCGGCCATGATGCCAGCGGCCGGCGTGCGGTATGCCGCGCTCCCGCGTTTGCGCAGGCGGCAGTCAGTACGCCAGTTCCCGGATCAGCTCCACCTTGCCCCGGGGCTGCCGACGGGTGAGCAGGAACATGCGTACGGCGTGGTAACTGCCGCCCTTGGCGGTGTCGGACGAGGCGAGCAGCATGTCTTCGATACCGTCGCCGTCGAAGTCACCGCGCGCCACCAGGCTCACCGCCTGCTCCTGGGCGGGATCGCCGTAGCGTGCGCACTGCGTTCCGCAGGGCGAGAACTCCGTCAGCGGTCCGAAGAGCGCCTGCCTCCATGTGGCATGTGGGCGCTCGGCCGCGATCTGCTCCGCCTCCGAACCCGAGGTGATCATGGCCACCTGCCACGGCAGGCGGTCCGGCAGGCCTTCGTCGAACGCGAGCGTGCGCAGGTGCGAGATCGCGGCCGGCTGCGCCGCCAGCGCCAGCGTCATGGCTTGGCAGTCCAGCGCCCGCGCCTGGAAAATCATCAGCGTCGTCCCGCCCGCGAGTGGCCGAGGCCGCAGGTCCGCGATCTCCAGGTAGTCGCGGCAGGATTCGAGCGCCATGGGCGTGCGCTCTCCGTCCGCAGACTCGCCTTGTACATCGATGGCATCGGGCCACGGTCGGGACAGCAGCTGTTCAACCCCGTCGCGCGCCAGCGGCGTCGCGTCAGCGCCATCGAACCACTCGACGCCATGGCGGACACCAGCGGCGTTCGATGCGACACACGCGCCTGCCGTCATGAGCAACGCGGCACACAGTGTGGCGGCGCGGATCATCCGTGCGTCCTGTCCATGCATTTCATCCCTGTCGGCAAGAATCTTCCACTTCCTTCTATCACGGCTTAGAACTCACGCACGCGCACAGCACCCGGTGCGCGCCGACTGCTCGTCGTTACCGGGCGACGTCGCGCGTTGCCGGACGCCGCGGGGTTTCGCGTTAAGGTCTGCTCACGCACCCCGGAGAACATCATGGAACGATCCGCCGCTGCCTGCCTGGCCGCCCTGTTCGGCATGGCCTTGGCCACCACGGCCTGCGCGCCTTCGGCCGACGAGGCCGCGACCGCCACCGCGCCCTCCGCGTCGTCCAACGCCACCAACGCGAAGGACAGCGCTGCCCGCCCAACCGCCCTGACCAACGCCAACCTCGAGGCCTACGGCCGCGCACTCGCCAAGCAGGCCGAAATCATCCGTCGCCCCGGCCGCGGCACCCACTACGGCGTGACCATAAGCATCCACGACCTCGATGGTGAAACCGGCGAAGTGCTGGAAGCCGCCGGCATGACGGTCGACGAGTACCGCGCCGTGGAGCAGCAGGTCGAGCCGGTGTTCACCATCCTCAACTTCAAGGGCGAGATCGGCCCGCCGCGCTCGATCGACCTGGAGGCCGCGCCGGAGTGGAAGGCGAAGCTGGAAGGCGATCCCTTCGCCACCCTGCCGCCCGAATCGGCCGCCGCGCTCCGCCGCAGCATGGACACGCTGGTGCCGCTCTGGAGCGACGTGATCGGACTGACGGCGCAGCACGGGCGCTGACGGCGCTGCACTGGGCCGCGCACATCACCTGCACATTTCTCGCATTCAACAACACGAGCCACCGCCATGCGCCCATGGATGATCGCCGCCCTCCTTCCGCTGTTCTCCGCCGTTGCCCTGGCCGGCACGCCACTCCCGGACGCACCGCACGTGGTCGTCCAGGGCGAAGGTCTGGTCAGCGTCGCGCCCGACTCGGCCACCGTGTCCATGGTCGCGCGCCACCGCTCAGCGGATGCAGGCGAAGCCAAGCACCTGGTCGACCGCGCGGTCGCTGCCTTGCTCAAGGTCGCGCCCGACTACGACGTGGCAGCCGACGACATCACCGCCTCCGACCTCGCGTTGCGCGAGACCGAGGACTACGACGACAACGACCGCCTCCTGCCCACGACCCACATCGCCAGCCGCGAAGTGAAGGTGCGCATCGATGACCTCGAGCGGCTGGGTGCGTGGATGGACGCCGCGCTGGCAGCGGGCTTCACCGATGTCTCGGACGTCAGCTTCAAGTCCAGCCAGGAAGCCCGCCTGCGCGAAGACGCCCGGGCGCAGGCGGTGGCGGATGCCCGCGAGAAGGCCGGCGGCCTGGCCGTGGCCTTTGGCGGCCGGCTCGGGCCGGTGTACAGCATCAACAGCCTGAACTCGATGCAGGCGGATGGCTACGGGAACACGACGCTGGATCGCATCCAGGTAACGGGTTCACGCATGGACAGTGGGCGGTACCTGCAGCCCAGGATCGACTTCACCGAGCGGGTTTCGGCGGTGTTTGAAATCGTGCGGTAAGCCGGAGTCCCTGGTGCAGGCGAAGCGACCCTCGCAGCGCAGAGCCTCGGAGCACGCATTGAACTTCACTCCGGGAAGTCCCTACGCGGATTCGCGACCATGGCGAGGTTTCTGGACGCCAGAACAGACTAGGCTCGGCATTGCCCCAGGGGGCCATTGCACCAAGCGTTGATGCCCCCTCGCGGACGACCGGCGCGAACTCGATGCCGCACGCAATGGCCAGACTGAATGGCGTGGCCCCGCCGTGCGCGCCGTCAGCCGGATCGAATCCAGCCGGCCCTACCCGGAACGCTATCCGGGCAACGCCGACAGCATCGGCATCGAAGTGGTCGGCCGCTATCACCCGGCGACGCAGCGCTGGGACGAGCCGACGCCCGAACAGGCCGCCGCAATCAACCGCCTGATGGAATCCCTGCAGCGCAACTTTGGACTGACCGACGAGGATGTTTACGAACATGACGCAATTTCACGCAAGACACCCGGCGAAGGCGCCGGCCTTTACGCACCTGCCGCGCCCGGCCTGGCTCCTGATGCTGGCGATGCTGGTCGCGTGCCAGCCGCAGGCCCGCAACGATAGCGCCAGCCCCCGGGCATCTGATTCCCTGACAGACGTCAACGTGCTGGAAATTTCACCGGCCCGCTACCAACCCACAGACGCTTCCCGGGCATCCCAGGCCGAAGCGGACGCATGTGGTGCCTGGTCGCTCGACCATCATCAGGCAGAGGCCTTCTTTGGCCTGAGCGAGCAGCTTCCGGAAGGCCGGCTCCACGACTTCCACTGGCTGCCGTGCTCGATCAACGGCCGCCTGCAGGCCGAAGGCCGCGAGTGGACATTCGAGATCAATGGCGCGGGCACCAGCACCTGGCGCTCCGGTGAGGATGTCCGCCTGCTGGGGTGCTCGCGCAGCGCGTGCGAGCCACTGGTGATCCTCATGCCGGAAATCGTCTCCGAAAACTGAGCGGCGGCGGCGTCAAGACCAACTACCGGCTCTGCCAGCCCATCGGTCGGTCGAATGATCCGCAACTTGAAATGTTACGACAAACGTAATACGGTGCACGTAATGATCCAGTCCTTCCGCTGCCGGCACACGCAAGCGTTGTTCGCCGGGCGAAGCCCACGGCCGTTCCGCGCGATCCGCGAAACGGCCGACGTCGAGATCGTCGATTACCACTGAGATACCGCCATGACCCGTCCCATCAATGCCATGCGTGCCATCCATCCCGGCGAGATCCTGCGCGAGGAGTTCCTGGCACCGCTGGGCCTGAGCGCCAATGCCCTGGCCATCGCCTTGGGCGTGCCGGCCACGCGCATCCACGAGATCGTCAACGAGCGCCGCGGCATCACCGCGGATACCGCCGCGCGCCTGGCGCGCCACTTCGGCGGCGATGCCGCCTCGTGGTTGGCGCTGCAGAATGTCTACGATCTGAAAACACTTGCCACGCTGGCCGAGATCGAGCGCACGGTGCGTCCGCGCGCGGCGTAGCCAGCGTAACACTGCGCCAAACAGCAATTCCGAACCGATGTGCAGCACGTACTCGCTGGATGTCCGCACGCGCCAGCGCTAATGCGGCATGCGTCGGCAAAGCCGCTGCTTCGCATATAGTTTTGAGGCGCGCCAGACGGCGCGAGGCATCAAGTTCCATCTCACTGACTGCGAGCCCGACATGCGTCCATGGATGATTGCCGCCCTCCTCCCCCTGCTGTCCGCCACCGCGCTGGCCGGCACCCCGCTCCCCAACGCCTCGCACGTTGTCGTCCAAGGCGAAAACAGCCTCAACTCGATGCAGTCACACGGCTACGGCAACACCACGCGGGACCGCATCGAAGTCACCGGCTCGCGCATCGACAGCGGCCGCTACCTGCAGCCGACGATCGACTTCACCGAGCGGGTGTCGGCGGTGTTCGAGATCAAGCGGTGAATCGACAGGTGCGCGACGAGCCGAGCATCGGCTCGGTCGACGTGAGTGACATCGAATTCCGCAAGCCGCGCCCCAGGTCGCAACCGGAAGACGCACCCCCGTACGCGGGCTTGTGGTGGCGCATCGCACTTGGCATTTTCGTCGGCCTGCTGGCGCACAGCATCGTGACTGGGCTGTACGTGCGCTGGGAAATCTACAAAGGTCTCCAGGCTATCGGCGTGGAGTTCGACAAGTTCGAGAAAGAGCTGAAGGACACGCTGGCAGCGCCACCTCCGGCGCGCCCGGCTACACCGCGCCGGCCACACCAGCGCACGCTCCGGCCGTTGGCTACCGGCGAACGCTGCGTCGGTGGCAAGCGGTTCCGCGAAGTCCCGAACGGGTGGGTGCAGCTGGACGAGCGTTGCCGCTGAAGTGGCGCCGCTCAGGGTTTTCCCCATAAGTCTCCGCAAGGACTCCGGGCGACAGCCAGATCCAGATGACGCAGCAGATCTACAACACCGAGACCGGCGAGGTGTATTTCACCAACAACGGCGAGGGTGTCGACGACGGCGAGCACTACTGGAGCCTGGCGATCCGCACCGACCCGGCTGTAAGCCACGAGGACCTCGGCCAACGCGGCACGCTGGTGATGAAGGACACGGAAGTCGCCGAGGCGATGGTCGCGGAGATGCGGGAGCAAGGCATCGACGCGAACCTGGGCGACGACGGCCTGACGATCACCTACGACTGGGCGTGAGCCCTACCCGGAAATCTCCCGCACCGCCCGCACCGCCCGCTCCACTTCCTCACTCGTATTCACCAGGCTCGGCGCCAGCCGGGCATAGGCGGCCGCCCACTGGTGCTCGTAGGCGTGGAAGCCGAGCGCAGGTTGCGCTTGGGGCTGTCGGGGTTCTCCGCCCAGTCGGGACGTTGGCATCGGTGCGGCGCGGCGGCAGACGGGAAGTGGCCGCCCCACCAAGGGGCTGTATGCTTCCCGCGGGGATCAGGGGAGCGGACGATGTCGATGAATGACACCGATGACCGGGCACGTGGCGCGCGGCACCGGGCGGTATCGCAGAACAGCCATCGGAAATCCACCAACAGTGGGCGGATCAAGGCCATACGTGGATGCACCGCCTTCCTCGCCCTGGCGCTGTGTTTCGCAGCGCTTCCGGCCCTGGCCGCGTTCGGGCCCGGCGAACAACTCTTTCCCGGCATCATCGCCGATGCCATCGCCGTCGGGGACGTCGATGGCGACGGTCGGGACGACATCGTCATGTTGGTCCGCGGCAACGGTAACGAGCCGACTACGGTCAGGATTTCGCTGCAGCGCCCGGATGGCACCCTGGAAACCCCGGCCACGGTCGCCCTGGACGATCCACCGTTGTTCAACGAGGTCATCCGCCTGGTGGACATGACCGCGGACGGCCTTCCGGACATCGTGGTCGGCGCGTACGACGGCGTCTGGGTACTGACCAATCGCGGAGGCCTGCAATTCACGACGCAGGTGGTGTTCGCCGAACCCGTCAGCGACCTCGCCGCGGACGACTTCGACGGCGACGGCCATCGCGACCTCATTGCCGCCTCGTCCGGAAGCTTCGTCATCCTCCACGGCGATGGCGCCGGTGGAGTAAGTAAAGCGACGTCCTACCCCGGCTACCTCATGTCTTACTTCCAGCTGGTGGATGCCGAAGGCGACGGGGACCTCGACATCGCCTTCCTGGAAGACGACAGGATCCGGATCCTTGAGCGGGACGCGACGGGCTTCACCGGCGCCAGCCGCTCGAGCGTGGTTCCCATTCGCGGCGAAATGCCTTCCACGCCCGCCTTTGCCGACTTCAACGGCGACGGCCTGGTGGACTACGCCATCGGCAAGCACACAAACTCGTACTTCAACCCCGTCGTCGCGCTGGTCATACAGAGGCCAGGCGGACGGTTCCAGCAGCTCCCCTCGCTCCGGACCCTGGACCTCCCCGACAACCTGTTCTTCCACGACCTCGACGGAGACGGCGACCTCGACCTGATCGTGCCGCATCCCGGCTGGGGTGACATCAGCGTGTACAGGTCGAACGGTCGCAACCTGCAGATCGAGGAGCGATATTCCAGCTATTCGGCGCGTTCGCCCCATGCGATGGACAAGGGCGACCTCAACGGCGACGGCCTTCTGGACATCGTGTCCGCGAGCCATATCGGCGGACTCCAGCTCCTTCCGGGGCGCGCGGACGTTCCGGGAGCGGACCCGCGCGTCAGGGCCACCGTGGATGCAGCCGCCGCCACCATTCGGCTGGGCAATGACGGCGATCGCATCACCACGGCGTCCGTCTTCCTCGAGGTCGACCTCGAGGCGCGTCGCGGCGGCGTCCAGGCCGGCAAGCTGCCACAGGGGTGCGACACCCAGCCGTGGGACAACGCGGGCGTCCGCATCACGTGCTTCCTGCCACCGCTCGCAGCGGGGGCGGACCTGCCGCTGGTACTGCCACTTGCGGGCATCGACGCCAATTCGCTCAATCACGTATGGGTCGACGCGAGACTCTTTGCCGGGGAGGACGTCCGACCCGACAACAACCGTTCGCGCACACGGGGGCTCGTGCTGCCTGGCGCGAAGCGCGCCACAAGTCTCAAGCCCACATCGGGCCAGGCGCCAGTGGCTCGTACGCGGCGATAGCCGTCGCTGCCGCCACGCCCTGTCCTGAGGACTACACATGGATCGTCGCCGCTTCCTTGGCGTGAGTGGAGCTGCCGCCGCGTCGCCGATGTTGTCCGCATTCGGCACACCCACCACGGCAAACGCCACGGCGACGTTGTCCAAGCGTGTGAACTTTGCGTCCGACGGGCTTGGGCTCAGCCCCGCCGAGTACGCAGCCCTGCTGGGCGAGGTCGTGGCAGAGGACGGCTTCGAACCCGACTACTACTCACAGGGCGGCGTCATCCGTGAACTGGAGCGCAAGTTCGCCCGGCTGCTCGGCGCGGCGCCCTGCCCCACGCCTGGCCGGCGGCCGCGTTAGCCCTGCGGTTCGTCGACGGCTACCTGGAGGACTACGCGAAATCCTGGCAGGTCGCTGACGGCTTGATTGCACTGCTGCAGGACGACAGCCGGTTCTCGTTCGAGAAGCTCCCGCAGGGCACCAGCCGTTTCTTCATGACAGCGACAGGGGTCGCGCCGGACCTCCTCCGCGAGCGTCTCGCAAAGCATGGCGTTGCCCTGTCCCGCGGCCATCCGGACACCGGCCGGTTCGCGTGGAGGTGAACGCGACGCTGCTGCGGGTATCGGCGGAAACCCTGGCCCGGCAGTTCATCGAAGCGACTGGTGGTCGGACAGATTGATCAGAGCGGGAACGCGCCTCACAAGGTTGAACAAGTGGTTTCGTTATTCAACGATGCCGGCTTATAGTTTAATAACAGCCTAGCCTATTAAACCCTGGCTCACCCTCATGCGCAGATCCGACGTCGCCCCGAAGCTGCATTCCCACCTGGTCAAGTGCGACGACCTCCCACATTGCCACGCGCTGGTCGCCCCGCCCACCCTGCGCCGGTTGCCCGAGGGGGCCGCGGTCGGCCGGGAGCTTTCAGAGGCGATGCTGGCGCTGGAACGGCTGAAGGCCACCACTCGCCACCTGCCCAACGTGGACATGATCACGCGCACCTTGGCACGTCGCGAAGCGGTGCAGAGCTCGCAGATCGAAGGCACGCGCACGCAGCTGCAGGAGCTGTTCGAGTACGAGGCCACGCACTCCAGCGACGGCCTGCCCGCCGACGCCACGGTGACGGAACGCTACGTACAGGCACTGGATCTCGGCCTCGGCGCCGTCCGCCGGGCCGGCGCCCGCCAGGCGCTGGACCTGGACCTGGTGCGGGCGATGCACCGCACCCTGATGCAGGACGCGCCCGCAGCCGTGCGTCCCGGCCAGTTCCGGGACATCCAGGCATGGATCGGCAGCGGGCGGATCGAGAACGCCACGTTCGTTCCCGCACCGCCCGCGCGGATCACCGCGTGCATGGAAGAGCTTGAAGCCTCAATGCTCCAGTACGCACCCCGCGAGGATGAACAGTGGACCCTGTCGCCGGTGGCGCAGATCGCCATCGCGCACGCGCAGTTCGAAACCATCCACCCCTTCGCCGACGGCAACGGCCGCACCGGGCGCCTGCTCATGCCGGTCATGCTGGCGGCCGAGGGCTATCCGCCCCTGTACCTGTCCGGCACCCTGCTGCGGCACAGGCGCGCGTACTACGATGCCTTGGCTGACATCCAGCTGCGCTGGGACTGGAGCCCATGGCTGAGACTGCTCGGCCGCGCCGTGACCGAGTCCTGCGACAGCGCGATTGCGATCGCCAACGACCTCGAATTGATCCGGGCGGACTGGGCGGGCCGACTCGGCGGGCTGCGAGCCGATGCCACCGCGCACCTGCTGCCAACCTACCTGCTGGGCCACCCGGTCGTCACCGTCAACAAGCTGGCCGATGCGCACGGTATCTCGTTCGTGGCCGCCAGCCGCGCCATCAACCAGCTGGTGGAGCGGAAAATCCTGACGGAACCGACACAGCGCAGGAACCGGGTGTTCCATGCCGCGGAGGTGCTTGCGCGGCTGGAGCGCGAGTAGCTCGCCGGGGACGACCATCGCGTTCTCGTGCAGGCGGAAAGCCAACCGTAAGCTTCCCCAATCCGCAGACACCCCATAAGTAGCCTCGCTGGCTGCACCAGTACAACTGGCACCGGCCGCACGCCAGCCTTGGCTACCAACCCCCAATCAGCCGCATCCAGCTTCCACTGAACAACGTCCTGGGTTTACACAGCTAGCCGTTGGCAGCAAGCGGCTTCGCCGAGTGACAAGACCCTACCTCAGCTTCAGCTCACTCCGGTCCCTGAGCACCAGCTGCGGAATCCCGTCCCTCTGGCCGACCTCGGCGAACGCGCAAACGTCGCGGCCTTCCAGGCCCTGCTCAAGCAAAGCGAGAAACTCGGAGCGCGTGTCCTGCCAGATCACAAGGTCCACCCGCTGCCGGGAAGGGAACGCTTGTCCCATCGTGATGAACACCGGCCGCCCGCGCACGTCATCGCGAATGCCGACCCGAACCACGGGTCCCGCTATCGCGACCACCTTGCCTACATGGTCTCGGGCCATCCCCCAGGGAAGCGGTTGCCCACAGGAGCTGCCTGCCAATGAAGGCGCAGGCTGGGCACGTGTGGCTGCTGCCTGATCATTCGACGGGACGCGGCCTTGGAACACCAGGACCAGCACCACAACAAGCAGCAGCGTGAACGCCCAGATCGTGGTCTTCATGATGTTTGTCTCCCTCTCCAGCATCTTGACCTGCAGCTGGGCCTGCTCAAGCTCCTCAAGCCGCCTGCTCTCTTCCTGCGACAGCTTCCGGGTCTGCCTGGCCTGCACCAGCTCCGCCTTCAGCAGCTCGAGCTCCTTGCGCTCCTCCCCGTAGCTGGCGCGCTCCTCGGCAACCTTCAACTGCTGCGCCGTCTCCAGCTCACGGATTCGCTGTTCAAGGCTTCGCGAGTGCGACTCCTTCGATCGCTCGTCGCGAAGCAACAGACCGAGCAGCTCGGCGCACCGCAGTGCGTTGTCCCTTACATCCACGTTCGCGAACCGGATCACCCGCCAGCCCTGGGCCACCAGGCTTGCCTGCCGCCGCTGCCAGTCCAGGAAGTCGCTGCGCGACATCCCGTGGCCGGTGCCGCGCTTGTCGTACCCGTCCACCTCGATCGCGATCCGGACCCCCTCTCCTTCCTGGATCACAAAGTCGCAGTATCGGGTTCGTCCGTCATCGTCCATGAAACGGTACTGGGCGCTCAGCGCGCGGAAATCGAGTTCTCGGACGCGTGTCAGGACGTTCTGGACGAACATCTCTTCGTACAGGCTGCCCTTGAGGTGATGCCCGTTGCAGGCCAGCCAAACCGTGACATCCACTGCGTCCCCCTTGAACGCTGCCTACTGGGTGGATTCTCTCTCATTCCGCACGGTGACGGCCCCGCAATGCGCACAGGCGCGGTCCTGTGCAGCGTGAACCCGTTATCTGCAGCCGAGAATCGACTTCATCAAGTGGGCGCCGGCGGTGTCCGGGATTTCGCAGTAAGCCGGCGCGCTACTGCAGCACGCTTCGGCGGCGAGGATCGTCCGGGAGCTCCGGTGTAGATGCGCTGAGGATTTCCATCGATTCCGCGCTGCGGCGACGCTGATCCTCGATCTCCTGGGGTGTCGGCAGGTGGATCGTGGCCATAGGCGGTGCCCGGGTCGGGGACTCGTGCACCAGCGTCGAGTCGGCAGGGCCCTGCTGCCGGGTCGCCTGCGTCGTAGAAGCCTGCGGCTGTACCGGCGCAATGCTCCGGATGGCGCGCTGCAGAGCCGCGCTCATGAAGAACAGCAGCGCGATCGCCAGAATGAACTTGATCAGGATGGCAGCCAGCCCGGACCACGCGCCGGCGGCGACAATGGACATTCCGCATCGCTTTCCGCCGCCACGGATCCGGTCTTCAGCCGCGGACACCAGGCGCTCTGCGGCCCATGTGCCGAACGATCCGGACCTTTCCTTCCAGCGGTCATCACGTCCCGCAGGCGCCCATGCCCCCGCGGCTGGCCGGTTGAAACCGGCTCCCAGCATCCTTCGGAGATCGTCGCCATCGACCAACTGCACATGGCCGTGGCGCGTGGCCGCTTCGATCGCCGCGCGGGTGAATTCACCGCTGGTCACCACGATCGCACCGGTCGCCTGCTCGTTGACCATGATGCCGAGCAACTGGTGCACAGCGTTGTGCGGGACCTGATAGGCGTTCCAGTGCTTGCATTGGACGAGGATGGTCTCGCCGTCACGCCGGAGCCGGAGGTCGACCCCGCCGTCGAAGCGCGCAGCGCGACCGCCCGTGCCGCAGTGCTCCACCGCGTAGCTTTGGCCCCGGTAGTAGTCCGCCAGCAGGCGTTCGACCCGGGCCCAGTCCTCGCCGGCCAGTGCATCGTTCCGTCGTTCCCTGACGCGCTTCAGGCCCATGACCCATATCTCCATTTCCGTTGACGGTACACAAGCAGGTCGCATGCCATCGACGCCTGGAGCGGCGAGGTTCGCGGGGCGACGGAGCATCTCCAGTTCGATCTCTGGCAGAATCCGCACCTCCATGACAGGGGGGAGATGGGGATGAACAAGGTATTCAAGGCCGTGGCCGGCGCGAGCGTACTCATGCTGGCGGCCTGCGCGAGCACGGGCAACGATCGGGGCGCAGATGCGCCGCGCGGGGTGGAGACCCGTTCGATGGATGGCAGCTTCACCGGCGAGGTCATTGGCCAGGCCGCGCCCGGCAGCGGCTTCGCAAAGCTGCGCATCGGAATGACACCGCAGGAAGTGCAGGAGATCATGGATCGCGTGCCAGATCGCCATCACAGCTATGAATCCGGCAAGCGCTGGATCCCGTTCTATTACGGCAATGACGCACGTCGCATGCAGGTGCTCTACCGCGAGGAAGGCTGCCTGATCTTCACCGACGGCAACATCTGGGGCGGTGCGGGTGGCGACCTGGTGCAGATCGAGGTGGATCCCAGCGGGGCGTGCTATCAGCCCTGACATGGCTCCGGCGCCCTTGGGGCGGCGCTAGCTGCGTTCGCGCGAAGTCGGGCTGGTCTGGCCGTCACGCAACGCCAGCCGCTCCGGCGCGAGCGCACCGCTCCGCCAGGCCAGCTCCACCATCTCCTCGAAGAAGTCGATCTTCGCGCCCGCGCTCACATGGTCGGTACAGCAGCTGTTCAAGGCCGTCGTGCGCCAGCGGCGTCGCGTCAGGGCCATCCAATTGCAGCGCACAGGGTAACGTGGGCGGCACCCCTCGCCGGGCGCGAGTTGCTGGCGTCGGCTAGAGTGACCGCTGACAGAACCGACCCGCTCAATGGGGTCAAGCAACGGAGAAAGCGATTGAAGATCCAGCTGAACACAGATAACCAGATTGACGGCACCGACGCGCTTGAGGAGCGCGTGAGCGAGATGATCGAGCAGTACCTGGAGCGCTTTTCCACGCGCATCACCCGGCTCGAGGTGTTCCTGTCGGACAACAATTCGCCGGTCAAGGGCGGCCCTCACAACAAGCGCTGTGCGCTTGAAGCGCGCCCGCGCGACGGCGACCCGATCGGCGCCAGCCACCACGACGAAGACATGGAAAAGGCCATCCGCGGCGCCGCCGACAAGCTCCGCACCAAACTCGACGCCTGGGTGGAGAAACAGCGGGGCTACTGAGCCGCAGGTTTCCATCAAGCCAACTCCACCCAGTCGAGTCGCGGCGCCCCGCACGCAACGCGCCCATGGCGCCGACGGCTACTGCCCGCTCAGTCCAGCACCCCGCAAACGGCTCAGGCCCATCGATATCCACCCCCAGCACCCGCGCCATGCCCTCCTCGCTGCGGTCGGTGGTGAACTCCACCCACAGCGGCAGGTGGTCGCTCACGCGCGGTGAGACCTGGGCGCTGGACAGCTCCTGGTACACCGCGCCGGCGAAGTCGATGCAGCCGGCGCGGCCGCTGGGCTTCAGGCCGAAGTCCTCGCCCTGGAACCAGGCGATCTGGTCGTAGTGCTTGGCGGTCTTGCCGGTCGTGGTCTTGACCGTCTGCAGCGGCTCCGGCACCCACAGGCCGGTTTCGACGAAGGCGTCGAACAGCGGGTTGCCCTGGCGCTTGTCGATGTTGAAGTCGCCCAGCACCAGCAGGTTCGGCTCCTCGCGGCTCTGCCCGGCGCGGGCGCGGGCGCGCAGCTCCTGCGCGGTGTAGCGGGCGATGCGCTGCAGCTCGGGCAGGCGGTCGGCGGGGACGCTGCCGTAGCGGATGTGGACCGTGAGCAGGGTGAAGTGCTCGTTGGCGGCGCGGAAGCCGGCGATGAAGGGCGTGCGGTCGAACTGCTCGGGCAGGCCCTCGGGCGTGGGCGGCAGCACGATCTCGCCCGCCAGCCCCGACAGCACCACGCGCCGGGTGTCGTACAGATACGCCAGCCGCTCGGAGTTGCCCTTGTCGCCGCCGCTGACGTCGGTGAGCAGCACCGCCCAGTGCGGACCAAGGAACTGGTCCATCAGGTAGCGCAGCGCCGCAGTGTCGCGCAGCACCTCCTGCAGGGCGATCACGTCAAAGCAGCGGACCACCTCGGCGATCAGGGCCAGCGCCCGCAGGTTGCGCTTGGGGCTGCCGGGGTTCTCCGACCAGTCGGGATGGAAGCCGCCGAACTTCTGGATGTTCCAGGTGCCGACGATGACGTTGGCGTCGGTGCGGCGCGGCGGCAGCCCGGCTTGGGCGATGCGGCGGCGCAGGCGGACGATGTCTTCTGTCGTGGCGACGGAATACTGGGCATGGTCCATGGCCGACTCCCGCGCCTGCGGCGCTTCTGTCGGACAACGACGTCAGGTGGAGGGCACGGCCATTGCCGCACCCGCCGCATGTGAAGCCGGAGTCGCGTCAAGGCCTGAGCGGCGCCAGCGCGAATGCTTATACGGGTAAGCTACCGTGGCCGCGCGGGGAGCCGGTGGCCGACGCCGCGCGTCGGCATCGCATTGATGACAGGGGAAATCCAGAATGTACAAGCAGATGGCAGGCGCCATGATCTTATCGTGCGTGTGCGCGACCGCCATGGCCGATCATGGGTTCGAACTGGTCTCCGCGATCGCTCCCGCGGCGATCGACGCCCAGGCGGTGGCGGTGGGCGACGTGACCGGTGACGGCCTCGACGACGTGATCGTGCTCGGCGGCGGCGAGTCCCACTTCCGGAACCGCGTCATCCTCTACGCCCAGACCGCGACCGGATTCGCGCCGCCTGTCGCGATCGACTACCACCCCGAGCCGACCGACTACTACGCCAGGGGCACCGGCCTTGCACTCGCCGATCTTGACGACGACGACGACCTCGACATCCTCGTGCCCTACGGCGACTACCCGAACGGCGAGTTGGCCGTGCTCCGCAACGACGGCGGCGTGTTCACGATGGACGCATTTTTCACGACCGAGGTGCTGCGCGAAATGAGGTTCACCGATGTCAACGGTGATGGCCATGTGGACTTGGTGGGCAACGACAACTACGGCGACATCGCCGTTCTTCACGGCGACGGCAAAGCCGGGTTCAGCCAGACCACCTGGCATGGATACAACGCATACCCTTCGATCTTCCAACTGGCCGATATCGATGGCGACGGCAGGAAGGACCTCGTTTACCACGCCTGGGACGTGATCCAGGTCCGCCGCAACGAGGGCACGGGCTTTGCCGAGTCGCCCCGCACGCTGGCCCGGGCCAGCTTCTATGACAGGTTTGCGGTGGCCGACTTCAGGGGCAACGGCCGCATCGACATCGCGCACGCCAAGGGCTCCTGGCCGACGTACTCGGTCCTCCTCCGCCTGCAGGGCAGCGACGGCACGTACCGCCTGAAGCAGCCCCTTGGCGGAGGGAGACTGGTCAGCGTCGACGAAGTGCTGGCCACTGACCTGGATGGCGATGGCCGCCAGGACCTGCTGGTCTTCACCCGGAACTTCGACAGCGCACTGGTCGTCCGACTCGGGCGTCCGGGCGGTGGATTTTCTCCCGCAGTCGCACACGAGCTGGGCGAAACCGCGAGCTACGCCCTTGGCGACGTCAACGGCGATGGCCGCAAGGACATCGTGCTGCGCGAGGCCAATGGAAGCGTTTCCTACAGGGCCGGCCGCAACTCGTCGCTGGGGACCGACCTTGCGGTATTCACCGGCCTCAACGCAGGTGCGGCGGCGGTACGCGTGGAAAACCGCGGCACCTTGCAGGCCGGGGCCTACACGTTGACCTTCCGTCTCGAACCGCGCCTGGGGTCGGTCAGTGGTGGCACCCTGCCGGGCGACTGCACGTCCCAGGCTTGGAACGGCTACCTTGCGATCACCTGCCAGATGCCGGCGCTCGCAGCTGGCGCGCACCACGAGCGCCAGTTTCCCTTCGTTCTCACCACGTCGGCCGCGCAGACCATGGTCACGGGCACCGCGCGCGTGCTCTACGGCTGGCCGGAACTCCGCGCGGACAACAACGTTGCGAGTAAGCGGGTGCTGATCGAAACGCCAGTCGCTCCGACAACGCGGCAGCCCAAGACGCGTATCCCCAGGCCCGGACTGCTGCCAGCCGCGCATAGGTAACCACGTCGCGCGAAACCACGGGAACGTGGCCCGTGAGGTGGCCGCGGCGTTGGTTATGCTTCAAGGGAGGCGTCGCTGCCGCCACGCCCTGCCCTGAGGACTACACATGGATCGTCGCCGCTTCCTTGGCGTGAGTGGAGCTGCCGCCGCGTCGCCGATGTTGGCCGCACTCGGCGGCACACCCGCCACGGCAAGCGCCACCGCGACATTGTTCAAGCGCGTGAACTTCGCGTCCGACGGGCTTGGGCTCGCCCCCGCCGAGTACGCAGCACTGCTGGGCGAGGTCGTGGCGGAGGACGGTTTCGAACCGGACTACTACTCACAAGGCGGCGTCATCCGTGAACTGGAACGCAAGTTCGCCCGGCTGCTCGGCAAGGAAGACGCGATCTACCTGCCCACCGGAACGCTGGCGAACCACCTCGCGGTGCGCAAGCTCGCCGGGGACGATCGTCGCGCGCTCGTGCAGGCGGAAAGCCACTTCTACAACGACAGCGGCGACTGCGCGCAGACCCTGAGCGGTCTGAACCTCGTGCCCTTGGCCGAAGGAGGCAGCACCCTTCCCGTCGAGGACGTGGAGCGCTGGCTGGCGCGCTCTGACACCGGTCGGGTCGAGACCCGCGTCGGCGTGATCGCCATCGAGTCCCCGGTGCGTCGGCGCCATCACGAAATGGCCGACTTCGATCAACTCCGCCGCGTCAGCAGCCTCGCCCGCGAGCGCGGCATCCGCCTGCACCTGGACGGGGCGCGGATGTTCAACCTGCCGCTCCACTCGGGCAAGAGCCTCCACGAGTACAGCGCGCTGTTCGACACCGTGTACGTCTCGCTGTGGAAGCACTTCAACGCCGCCTCCGGCGCGATCCTCGCAGGCGATGCCGGCTTCATCGAGGGCCTCTACCACCAGCGGCGCATGTTCGGCGGCGCCCTGCCCCATGCCTGGCCGTCGGCCGCGGTGGCGTTGCGGTTCGTCGCCGGCTACCTGGAGGACTACGCGAAGTCCTGGCAGGTCGCTGACCGGCTGATCGCACTGCTGCAGGACGACCGCCGGTTCTCGTTCGAGAAGCTCCCGCAGGGCACCAGCCGGTTCTTCATGACGGTGACCGGGGTAGGCGCTGACCTGCTCCGCGAACGCCTCGCGAAGCAGGATGTCGTGCTGTCCTACGGCCACCCGGACACCGGCCGGTTCGCGATGGAGGTGAACGCGTCGCTGCTGCGGGTATCGGCGGAAACCCTGGCCGGGAAGTTCGTCGAAGCGGCTGGGAGTTGAGCGGGGCGGGCCCGGCCCCAGCAGGCTGTCGGCCGCCGCGCGCATCCCGATGCCCGAGCCGAGCCCGTCCGGACCTAGCCCGAGATCTCCCGAAGCGCCCGCACCGCCCGATAGACTTCATCGCTCGTATTCACCGGACTCGGCGCCAGCCGCTTTGCAAGCCAACGCAGCCTCTCAAAGGCGTGCCAAAATTTCCGCCCTCTTCCCAGCAAACTCTTCGGGGTTGATCAGTTCGGCCTCAAGCAATTTTTTCAGCTGCGCCAGCGCCGCCAATGGATCCTCACCAGTTGTCGGCGTTGAAGTAGGCGCGGATAACGGCACGGGTGCGTGAACCACGACCCCGCCGGCGGAGGCTCGCATCTTCTCTAGCTCTACCTGCTGCCTCTTTTCGTATGCCTGCTCCTCAATCTGCTGGGCGTACGAATAGACGCGCCGCGCCTGCTTCTTCGGTAGGCTTTCAATAGCGACGATTTTACCCGTGGTGGTCTTGCAGGTCAGGGTTGCGCCGAGCATCTGCTCGCTCATGTGCACATTGTCGACCTCACGCCACGGAAAATCTTGGAACTTCATCCCGAACATACTTGGCTGCACCAAGACAAAGCGCTTATTGGTGAGCACAATCGCGTCGGGAGAAATGTTGACAACAAACTTCTTCTGCACTGCGATGTACTCGACGGCTTCGTCCTTCGTGAGAAGCTCCGAAACCTTTGGCAGGATCTTCCGAACCGCCGTCTCGTCTTGCTCGTCTGACAGGAACTGGCTGATCGATTGCATATCTCGTCCTTGTTGGATGTGTCGTGCTCGCTCGGAATGGGCACTAGCGCCCTCCTCAGCCCGATGGCCGAATTACGATGTAAGCAAGGAGTAGGCCAAACCCGGCCACCTGCAGCTATGAGCAGCGCTCTATCAGCCTGCCAGCCTAAGCACGACGCCTTCGGATCGCTCATCGGCCTTGAACTGGCCGCTCCAGCCCATGCAGCGCCGAATGGCCTGCCAGGTAGTGTCAGAGCCGTGACCCGTGAGAAGCACGCTATTGGTCTCAAAGCTGCCTCCGGCGCGCGCATGGACATGGCTACAGCGGCGACCCACTCGGCGGGGCGTGGGCGCGTTGGAAGCTCCACCACCTGTTCGAGGCAGCTAAGATCGCCCCAGGCAGGGGAGATCATGGATATGAAACTTCAAGAGACGGGCGTTAGAACGAACGGCCAGGCAGCCAGTGGGGAGAGCTCGGAATGAAGTGGCACATGTTCATCGGTCATGCGGTGTTCCTAAGCTCCCTCTTCGTGACCGCCCTCATCATTCTTCTGTTCAAGGTTCTTCGTGCTGCCCGCCAGCGGCGTTCTCCGCTTCATGGAAAGCAGATCGGACACGTCCCTGGTCAACAGCTCCTCGACAGAATTGACGACGCAGATCGCGAATCCACATTCGGCTATGACGTCATGATCATGGCGCTCCCGATGCTTTTTCTGGTCTGGGCATCGATGCGCATTGACTGGCAGACGGTCAAGTTCGGTGCTGCCGAAGCAGGCTTCTTCGCCGGATGGCTCCTGATGCTCGCCTACGGCTTCTGGCAGTTCAGTCGCCACGCGCTACGCAAAGTGCAGGCACGGGACGGGCTGGTTGCCGAGCGCGTGACCGGGATGCAGCTCAACCGCCTCGTTGCAAATGGCTGCCTCGTCCTGCACGACCTCCCCTGCGGGGACTTCAATATCGATCACGTGGTGATCGCGCCACGCGGCGTCTACGCGATCGAAACCAAATCATTCCGGAAGCCGAAGTCGGGTTCGACCGCTGGCCCCGACAAGGTCCAGTTCGACGGCGCAATGCTCAAGTTCAGCGACTTCGCGACAAAGGCACCGATCGAACAGGCGCAGCGGCAGGCGAAGTTCCTGGCCTCGTTCATCAAGGAAAGTCTTGGGGAGTCGATTCCCGTCACACCAGCGGTCTCGCTTCCGGGCTGGTTCATCGAAAAAACGACTAGCGCAAGATCCAACGTCTTCGTGTTCACTCCAATGGGCCGAGGATACGAATGGTTCTCCTATGGGGATGAGGTGCTCCCACCCCAGACACGCACGCTCATCGCGAAGGCGCTTGCGCTGCGATATCCAACAGTGGAATAGCCCCGACGATTACAAATCGCAGTTCGGTGACAGTGCGACGTCCCACTTGCCCGCCGCTGTCTGCATTCGGCTCACCATCATCTCCACTGAGCCCCACTCGCTGAGGGTCAAGTCTTCGCGCTTGGCCGGCCGCAGTCCTAGAAACTCATGAAAGGCGTGGTCAAGGTCCGAGGGGTTTTCGCCCACAGACTCCCAGTGGGCCTCGCACAACGCCGGGACGCCGATCTGCTCGGCCACGAACTGATCTGCCCATTCCAGACAGCGACGAATGGCGCCTTCTGCGTGCGCATCCTGCCCCGAGAGCAACAGGCGCCCCGCCGTCTTGAAGTTGCCTGCGTCCCGGTACACGTACTCGAACACTGTGAACTTTCCTTCCATGAAGCCCTCCTCCCAAGTCCTGCGAACGGGAGGAGGCTAAGAGTTAGCGGTCTCATCGCCTGCGAAGGGCCCGATGATTTTCGTCTCCAACCTGCTAGCCTGGCCGCCATATGTCAGGACTCTTTCGCGGGCTCTACGAGCAATTGGTCACCGAAGGGCTCGAAGAGGCTCTGTCGGCGTTGGACCCGAAGCATCGTGCCCAGCGTGTCGATCTCCACCCGGAGGAGGCCGCCGACCGGATTGCGTTCCATCTAGCCGCTCTCGTCCGCCGCAGCGTTGCCGCGCTCGACGCCCGCCAGCGCACTGAGGTCGGAGCCCGCCTTGCACGCGAGGTGACCCGGCTGTTGGCCGCCGAGAGCAAGGGCGTCGACGCCACTGACGCTCTCTCAGCAACCGGCGACGTTCTCCGCGCCATTGGCGCGCTCCGCCCCGACGGCCAGCCCCAGGGCGTCACGCTCCCGGCAACCCCGCTCCTCGACACCACGCTGCTGACCAATGCTCCCGGTGAGCCACGTATCGGTTTCCAGCTCAACTCTGAAGTAGCGTCAGCCGACCGCATCGACGTCCTGATGGCCTTCGTACGCCGGACGGGCATCCGACCGATGCTCGATCTCTTGCGGCGGCACGTTGACGACGGGCGCCCATTGCGCCTCCTGACCACCACGTACACCAACTCAACCGAGCTCGCCGCGCTCGAATCCCTGCGCGACCTCGGCGCTCAGATCCGGGTGTCGTACGACACATCCAGCACCCGGCTCCATGCCAAGGCCTGGCTGTTTCACCGCCATACTGGTTTCTCCACCGCCTACATCGGGTCGTCAAACCTGACCTACTCTGCCCAAGTTACGGGCCTTGAGTGGAACGTACGGGTATCCGGAGCCCGTAACCCCGACGTCATCGACAAGTTCTCGGCGGTCTTCGAAAGCTATTGGCAAAACGACGATTTCCGGGAGTTTGACGCCGAGGAGTTCCGCGAGCTCACCAAGACGCGAGCCGATGGCCCGCGGATCTACCTAAGCCCCGTCGAAATTCGCCCGGAGCCGTTTCAGTCACGCCTGCTGGAGCTGATCGAGCTCTCTCGCCTACAGGGCCACCACCGGAACCTGCTGGTCTCGGCGACCGGCACGGGAAAAACGGTCATGGCCGCCTTGGACTACCAGCGGCTGCGGAAACGCCTGCCTCGCTCGAGGCTGCTGTTCGTCGCCCACCGGAAGGAGATCCTTGACCAGAGCCTGGCCACCTTCAGGCACGCGCTCCGCGATGCAGCCTTTGGCGAGCTGTGGGTGGGCCGCGACCGCCCTACCCACTTCGAGCATGTGTTCGCCTCCATCCAAAGCCTCAGCGCCCAAGGACTCGTGAACCTGCCGGCCGATCACTTCGATGTGGTAATCATCGACGAGTTCCACCATGCGGCAGCGCCTACCTACAAGGCGCTCTTGGACCACCTACTGCCGCGAGAGCTGCTCGGTTTAACCGCCACGCCCGAGCGCGGCGATGACGAGCCCATCCTGCAATGGTTCGGTGGCCGGATTGCCGCTGAGCTGCGGCTCTGGGATGCGATCGACCAGCACCGGCTGGTGCCGTTTGCCTACTACGGGATCGCCGACGGCGCCGACTATCGAAACGTCAGCTGGCGCCGAGGGCGCGGGTACGACCCGCAGGAACTAAGCCAGCTCGTCACCGGCGACCACATCCTGGCGCGACGGATCATCGCCAACGCGCTCAAGACGGTCCCCAACCCGGGCACCATGCGCGCGCTCGGGTTCTGCGTCTCCGTGGCGCATGCAAGATTCATGGCGCAGCAATTCAACGCCGCCAACCTTCCCGCCGTGGCAGTTTCAGCTGACACCCCGCGCCAAGAGCGAGAGCAGGCGCTGCAAGCACTGGCGGCGGGGGATGTCCGCATCGTCTTCTCGGTAGATCTCTTCAACGAGGGCGTCGATATCCCTTCGGTCGACACCCTATTGCTGCTGAGGCCCACCGACAGCCCCACCGTGTTCCTGCAGCAACTTGGACGCGGGCTGCGGCGCGAGCCCAGCAAGAGCGTCTGCACCGTGCTGGATTTCGTCGGCCAGCATCGCAAAGAGTTCCGGATGCACCGTCGTTACGCCGCCCTGCTTGGGGGGAGCCGGAAACAGATCGAGCGCACCATTGAAGAAGGCTTCCCGTTCTTGCCGAGCGGATGCCACATGCAGCTCGACGCCGTGGCCTCGAAACATGTGCTGGAGAATATCCGTCAGAGCCTCCCGAACACCTGGCCCGCCCGGGCGCAGGAGCTCCGGCGCGTCGCCGAGGCTGACCCGACGGTCACGCTGAAGAACTTCCTCAACCAGACCGGGATCGAGCTGGAGGATGTTTACGCCAACAACAGGAGCTGGTCCGATCTTCTTGAAGCCGGTGGCGTTGCCACGCTTCCTGGCGGCCCTCATGAAACACCGTTGCGCCGGGCGCTCGGGCGCCTGCTTCATATCGACGACGCTCTGCGCATCGAACACTACCGGACTTTCTCCGAAAGCCCGACGGCGCCTGACGTTGGCAAACTGGACATTCGGACGCGTCGACTGCTCCACATGCTCGCAACCGTCCTCACCGAGACCGTGCTGAAAAGTGATGAGACGCTGCAGGAAGCCGCCGACCTCATCTGGGCACATCCGCAAGTCCTGGCCGAGCTGTGCCAGCTGCTAGAAGTGTTGGCCGACCGCGTCGAGCATGTGCAGCAACCTCTTTCGACGCACCCCGACGTTCCCCTTTGCGTCCACGCTAGATACACCCGCCGAGAAGCGCTGGCCGCATTCGCGAGCCTAGGTGAGCTCAAAGTGCCCGAGTGGCGGGAAGGCGTGCGGTGGCTTGCAGAGGCGCGAGTCGACTTGTTGGCCTTTACTTTGGACAAGACCAGCGGCCACTTTTCACCTACGACCCGCTACCGCGACTACGCAATCAGCGAGACGCTCCTACATTGGGAAAGCCAGTCTGGAACTCGCGAAACTAGCGAGACAGGACAGCGCTACCAGACTCACGAGAAAAACGGCAGCGCAGTGCTGCCATTCGCTCGTTTGACTAGTGATCAGCGAGCCTTTTGGCTTCTGGGTCCGGCAACCTATGTAAGCCACGAAGGTGAGCGACCACTGGCCATTACTTGGCGCCTTTCGCACGGACTTCCCGGGGATCTATTCGCCAGCTTTGGCGCGGCGATTTCTTAGACGCGATTTCAACAGGCATCCTGTGAGCAACTTCGCAGAATGTCATCGCCGGCCTGCTGTTCTTCCGGTTTGGGAAACGGTTCTTGGGGACGCCACTCTAAAGCTGGCTGCGTTCAGCAGGCGACAAATCAATCTGTCGACCTCCTGCGGAGAACCTCCCTCTCCAAAGCGTCGTTAATAGCAACTTTCTCATCCCGAAGTCCCAGCTTCCTATAAAGGCTGCTGATCATTTCCTTTGACCGTTCCACGTTGCCCGCCCGGGCCTCCTCCATGCTTTGATAGAGCGTTAGCGTTAGCTGCGCAGTACGATCGTTCACCTTTTCAAACTCGATGCGTGCGGCATCGTAGAGAGCTCTTCCGTGCTCGACCTCATTCCGCCTGTACTTCAAAAGACCGCTCGTAGCCATCCAAACCGCGTGCTCACGCGGATCGGCCTTCGAGCCGCTCATCTTAATAAATTCCCCTTCAGCTCGAGCCAAATCTCCACTCATGGCTAGCGCTACGACATAATTGTTTCTAAGCGAATCACTGTCAGGATTCCTTCCAAGGCCAAACTCCGCAATCTTCAGCGATCGGACATAATCATGCATGAAAGTAGCAGCTACGAATGACCCCTGAAGCGCTGGAACAACAGAGTATGGCTCTTCATTGAGCCAGAGAACGGCGTTCTCGACCGCAGCTCCCCAGTCCCCCTCATAGAACGCCCCCCAGCACTTAGCCTCAAAAGCACCCGCAGTCGCTGCAATAGCCTCTTTCGTAACGACGTCAGTGCGCAATCTCGGGGACAACCATACCGCCTGCGCTAGAGCATTTTCCGTCGCATCAACCCCAGACTCCCTCGCTATTATCTTTGCTCGCTTCATCTTTCCGCCGCGCAACTCCTGCGTAGCGAGAGCCATTCCTAGCTCTGACGAATGCAAGTGTCCAGTTCCCAAACGTTGAAGAGCGCGTCGCGCCGCAGCGATGAAGACGCTTTCCTGGCCAGAAGCCTGGGACACTGCGATGTGCGCAGACAGCAACCATGGGTCGACTGAAAAACTCTGCGCCCGCTTTAGAACACTCAAGGCCCTTTCGGGGTCGTGATGATGCATGAATAGTCTCGACGCGCCCCTAGCAATTAGCCGATGCGAACCACTCACTTTGAGCGCCGCCAACATCGCTCTCTCCGACTTCTCTTTCTCGCCTATAAGGTTGTAGGCGTACGACAGATCATTCCATAGGAATCCGTTACTTGGGCTGGACGACAGTCTGGATTTCAAGTTGGAAATATATGGATTGATGACTTGCACATCACCTGCGTCGACCAGCTCGACTTCGTTTCGCTTGGCCTCAAGTCCACTGACGCGCATCGCCAAATCTTGCAGCGCGCGCGGCATCTTGTCTTCGAGCTTCACGACCTCAGCGGCGAGGGCCGCAAGATGGGAATTTCTCCCCTCCACTACGGCGATCGAAAACAGATCCGCTAACAAACCTGCGGTGCGTTCTTCACGCCACTCGAGATAAGCACGGTCAAACCACGTCTCTCTAGATGTATGAATGACTTCCTTAGACGAAAGGGAAGACGATTCTGGAGATCGTTCGAATGAACTTGAAACACGCCACCGAGGGATAACGGAGCGGTTGCCTTCGCCAGGTACTAAACTCACTTCTTTACTACCGTTTTCATTTCGTACTGCGCTCGACGACGAAGCGAACCAAGACGGGACACATACCGGCGCACATCGTATTGCTTGTTCGACTGCCCGATCCAACGTGGATCGCCTCGCCGCTGCGGATCAGGCTCACACAGCTGCCGGATTATAGCGATCGTCTCATCCGAGTGCCTTCCTTCGAGTGATGCCGCAATTTCATCAAAGGCCCTCGAATATGCATCAACTACAAATGGCAGCACTTCGCGATATGTGCCTCTCCATGTGAGCGCATGCTTCTCCTCAGGTATGAATGAGCTTACTATCGCGTTCATGCTTGCGCCCGAGAAAAGGAAGACAACTAAACTTCCTAGTGAATACAAATCCGCTGCCACTCGAGCAACGACCCAATCGTCGCTCTTCTCTCCATAGGTGAGTTCTGGGGGCGCAACGGACCAGCCGCCTGCCACGCGGAGCCCGTCACGAGGTCCGCCAAGCCCCTTCCTTGACGCACATCCGAGATCGGAAATTTTGAAAGATCCATCCCGCAGAAAGGTCAGAACATTTGAGGGCTTAATATCTTGGTGAGCAACTTGAGCATAATGCAACTGCTCAAGACCCAGCGCGACCTCATGCAGGATTCCAAATATCCATTCAACCTTAATTTGATCAAACCCAATTATGGTCTTGCGGATATCCCCATCAGCAGGCTCAAATAATAGATAAGGAACTCGCCCGAGCTGAGTATTGTCGACGCGAACATAACCGCTATCAAGTGCGCGGACGACCTTAGTCATCTTCTTCTTTTCGCAAATATCCAGCAGATCCTGCTCGAATCGAAACGCATCAACTGACTTGGCAATAGCCTCGAGTTGATTTTCCTCCTGAAGCGCTTTGGAAAAGTCGAGTGCTTTTAAGAAGGCCACCGACCCATCTTCATCTTTGCTTGCCAGATAGCCAATTGAAAACGACCCGCCGGTCTGGCCATCTAATCTTTCAACTCTCTCGAGCACCCGCCACCCTGACTCTAGCTCCAGCCCCACCAAACGTGCGGCGGGCGGCAGCTCTATATCGTCAAAATCAGCAAGATTCATTCCTCCCCCTCCATCGAATCACATATTCCGCCGATACTCCCCACCCACGTCATAAAGCGCATGGCTGATCTGCCCCAGGCTATGCGTCTTCACCGCCTCCATCAGCGCCTCGAACACATTCCTGCGTTCCCGCGCCGTCTTCTGCAGGTAACCCAGGCCGCGCCCGTCATGCGGCTCCGTCGCCGCCGCGGCATCGTCCTCCACCACGTGCGCATGCTCGGTCTCCCCGACCGGCGCAAGCACGTTGCGGGCCGTCTGCCACAGTCGCACGTTCTCGATCTGCTGCCCCTTCTCTTCCTCCGTTGAGCGGATCAGCTCGATCTCGGTGGTCACTTCGCCCGCGTGCTCCTTCGGCAGGAATGTATTCACGCCCACCAGCGGCAGGCTGCCGTCGTGCTTCTTGTGTTCGTAGTACAGGCTCTCTTCCTGGATCTTGCCGCGCTGGTACATGGTGTCCATGGCGCCCAGCACGCCGCCGCGCTCGCTGATGGCTTCGAACTCCTTGTACACGGCCTCTTCCACCAGGTCGGTCAGGTAGTCGACGGCAAAGCTGCCCTGCCAGGGGTTCTCGATGAAGTTGAGCCCCAGCTCCTTGTTGATGATCATCTGGATGGCCACGGCGCGGCGCACGCTTTCTTCGGTGGGCGTGGTGATGGCTTCGTCGTAGGCGTTGGTGTGCAGGCTGTTGGCGTTGTCGAACAGGGCGTACAGGGCCTGCAGGGTGGTGCGGATGTCGTTGAACTGGATCTCCTGCGCGTGCAGGCTCCGGCCGCTGGTCTGGATGTGGTACTTCATCATCTGGCTGCGGTCGTTGGCGCCGTAGCGCTCGCGCATGGCGCGCGCCCAGATGCGGCGGGCCACGCGACCGATGACGGTGTACTCGGGGTCCATGCCGTTGGAGAAGAAGAACGACAGGTTGGGCGCGAAGTCGTCGATCTTCATGCCGCGCGCCAGGTAGTACTCGACGATGGTGAAGCCGTTGCTGAGGGTGAAAGCCAGCTGGCTGATCGGGTTCGCCCCGGCTTCGGCGATGTGGTAGCCGGAGATCGACACCGAGTAGAAGTTGCGGACCTTCTGGTCCACGAAGTACTGCTGGATGTCGCCCATCATGCGCAGGGCAAACTCGGTGCTGAAGATGCAGGTGTTCTGCGCCTGGTCCTCTTTCAGGATGTCGGCCTGCACGGTGCCGCGCACGGTGGCCAGCGTCTCGGCCTTGATGCGGGCGTAGGTGTCGGCGTCCACCAGCTGGTCGCCGGTCATGCCGAGGAAGGCCAGGCCCAGGCCGTCGTTGGTGGGCGGCAGCTCGCCGTAGTACTTCGGGCGCTCGCGGCCTTCGAAGAAGGCGTCGATCTTCTTCTGTGCCTCCGCCCAGCGGGCGTCGTCGGCCTTCAGGTGCTTCTCCACCTGCTGGTCGATGGCGCAGTTCATGAACATCGCCAGGATCATCGGCGCGGGGCCGTTGATGGTCATCGAGACGCTGGTGGTGGGCGCGCACAGGTCGAAGCCGGAATACAGCTTCTTCATGTCGTCCAGCGTGGGGATGTTGACGCCGGAGTTGCCGATCTTGCCGTAGATGTCCGGGCGCGGCGCGGGGTCTTCGCCATACAGGGTGACGCTGTCAAACGCGGTGGACAGGCGCGCGGCGGGCTGGCCGACCGAGAGGTAGTGGAAGCGGCGGTTGGTGCGCTCGGGCGTGCCTTCGCCGGCGAACATGCGGATCGGGTCCTCGCCGGTGCGGCGGTAGGGGTACACGCCGCCGGTGTAGGGGTAGCTGCCCGGCAGGTTCTCCTTGCCCAGGAACACCAGCAGCTCGCCCCAGCTCTTGTAGGTGGGGGCGGCGATTTTCGGGATCGGCTGGTGGCTGAGGGATTCGCGATAGTTCTCGACGCGGATGGACTTGTTGCGGACCTGGTATTCGGTGACCTCGTCGGTGATGGACTTGAGGCGGGCGGGCCAGTCGCGGAGGTTGCGGAGGTTTTCGCTGGTCAGCGACTGGACGGCGTCGTTGTAGCGCTGGCGCAGGGTCAGGAGAGTGCGGTCCCCCTCACCCACCAGGTCGTCGCCGCTGTAGAGGTCCAGGGCCTTGGGGAGCTTGTCGTCGCCGAGTTCGTGCAGGGACTGCCAGAAGGACTGGGCGCGGTCGGCGGCTTCGGCCTGCTTTTCAATGCTCGCGTTGATCGCCCTGCCCTGCTCGGCGATCTCGGCCAGGTAGCGGATCCGGGCGCCGGGGATGAGGACGGTGGCGCGGGGTTCGCGCAGGCTGGTGTCGACGCTGGGATTGAAGTCGCAGCGCGCACCTGCTCCTGCAGGCTTCGCGGCTATAGCCCCGCCCACAGTCGCTTCGCCAAGGACTTTTTCGCGCAGCAGGCGGCACAGGTTGGCGAACATCCAGCTCACGCCGGGGTCGTTGAACTGGCTGGCGATCGTCGGATACACCGGCACGTCTTCGTCGGCCGTCTGGAACGCGACGCGGTTGCGCTTCCACTGCTTGCGGATGTCACGCAGGGCGTCTTCGGCGCCGCGCTTGTCGTACTTGTTGAGCACGATCAGCTCGGCGTAGTCGATCATGTCGATCTTCTCGAGCTGGCTGGCGGCGCCGTAGTCGCTGGTCATGACGTACATCGGGAAGTCGACCAGGTCCACGATCTCCGAGTCCGACTGGCCGATGCCGGCGGTCTCCACGATCACCAGGTCGTAGCCCAGGCCCTTCAAAAACCCGATGCAGTCCTTCAGCACGGCATTGGTCGCCACGTTCTGGCGGCGGGTGGCCATGGAGCGCATGTACACGCGGTGCGAGCGCAGCGAGTTCATGCGGATGCGGTCGCCCAGCAGCGCGCCGCCGGTGCGGCGGCGGGTCGGGTCGACCGAGATCACCGCGATGCGCATCTCCGGGAAGCTGGCCAGGAAGCGGTTCAGCAGCTCGTCGGTCACCGAGCTCTTGCCGGCGCCGCCGGTACCGGTGATGCCGATTACCGGCGTCGGGCCGGCATGCCCGGCCGCGCCGGACGCCCACTGCTTGCGCAGCATGGCGAGCTCGCTCTCGGAATACGTACCGTCTTCCAGCGCCGACAGCACGCGGCCGATGGCGATCTCGTCCTCCAGCGCCGGGCGCGTGGTGGCGACCTCGGCCGCCTCGGCGGCGCGGGCGTCGCGGGCGCCGGAGACGCGCTTCACCACGTCCTCGATCATCTCCACCAGGCCCAGCTTCATGCCGTCGTTGGGGTGGTAGATGCGCTCGACGCCGTAGTCCTGCAGCTCGCGGATCTCTTCCGGGGTGATGGTGCCGCCGCCGCCGCCGACCACGCGGATATGGCCGGCGTCGCGCTCGCGCAGCATGTCGACCATGTACTTCATGTACTCGACGTGCCCGCCCTGGTAGCTGGACAGGGCGATGCCGTCGGCGTCTTCCTGCAGCGCGGCGCGCACCACGTCTTCCACCGAGCGGTTGTGGCCGAGGTGGATGACCTCCGCGCCCTGGGCCTGGATCAGCCGCCGCATGATGTTGATGGCGGCGTCGTGGCCGTCGAACAGGCTGGCGGCGGTGACGAAGCGGAGCGGCGGCCGCGCGTCGGCACTGGCGCTGGCGGAGCGGAGCTGGCTGGCGGGGGTGCTCATGCTGAACTCGACTGCTTGGAACGGATGCCCCGATTGTAGCGTCCGGGCCCCCGGCCCTGCCCCGCGCCCCCGACGAACCGGCCCAGGCCATGGGCGCCGGCCCGGAGCTGGCGGCGATCGCCCACGACGGGCACGACCGCGTCTACGCGATGCCGCTGCGCTAGTCCTCCGCGCCGGCCAGCGCGCCCAGCTCTTCTTCCAGCCGCGACAGCAGCGGGCGCATGCGCGCCAGGCGCTCGCGCCCGGGGCGCGAGCCGGCGAGCAGGTCGGCCAGGCGGCGCAGGCGCGCGGCCTGGTCGCGGGCCTCGACGCCCATGAGCCGGTCGTCGGCGTCGCGTCCGCGCGAGTGCACCGCGGGCGCGGCTGGCAGGTGGCGGTCGATCACCAGCCGCAGGCGCTGGGCGAGTTCGATGTCGCGGGCGGTCCAGGGCGCCGAGGTGCCGAGCACCTGCTCCTCCCAGGCGGCGAAGCTGGTGCGCGGGCCGATGCGGCCGCCGTCGGGGTCGATCTGGAAGGGCTGGTCCGGACGGCCGGCCCAGCGCACGGTCTGGCGCTGTTCGCGGCGGAACAGCAGCAGCCAGTCGTTGTGGGCGGCGCCCAGCGGCAGTGCGAGCAGGCCGGCGGCCTCGGGCGTGGGCGCGCCGCTCCAGTCGTGGCCGACATGGGTCCAGCCGGGCGCGGCGCGGCCGCGGTCGCGGGCCCACTTCAGTGCGGCGTCCACGCCCTCGGCCTGGGGCACGCTGCCGCAGGTGTGCAGCGTGCCGTCCAGGTACAGCGCTGCGCCATCTGCGGGCATCGCCGCCAGCACGGCGTCCAGCTGCGCTGGCAGCGCGGCGACGGGGTCGGCGACGCCGTGCAGCAGGTGCTCGAGCGCGTCGCGGCGCTCGCGAATGGCGTCCTCGCGGCGCACGCGGGCGCGCAGTTCGCGCGCGTCGAGGATCATCGAGACGTGGCGACCAAGCATGTCCAGGGCGCGACGGGCGCGTGCGCTCACCGGGCGCGGCTCGTGGTGGTGGCAGGCCACCAGGCCCCACAGCCGCCCGTCCACCACCAGCGAAACCGACATCGAGGCCGCAACGCTCATGTTGCGCAGGTACTCCAGGTGCACCGGCGACACCGCGCGCAGCACGTCGAAGCTCATGTCCAGCGGCACCTCGAGCGAGGGGTGCTGGTGCACGGGCACGGGCGCGTGCTGCACCTCGGCGATCACCCGCACGCGGTTGTGCACGTACAGCGCGCGCGCCTGCGGCGGGATGTCCGACGCGGGATAGCGCAGGCCGAGGTAGGACGCGAGCGGGCCTGCCAGGGATTCAGCCACCACCTCGCCGGTGCCGTCGGGCAGGAACCGGTACACCATCACCCGCGCATGGCCGGACACCGCCTGCACCTGCCGTGCCACCGCCTTGAGCACGTCGCCGCCGGCCGCCGCGGCGTCGATCCGGGCGATGGCGGCATGGCCGTCGCCGCTGTCCATCAGCGGCGCCAGCGCAGGCTCGAGCTCCACGTGCACCAGCTCGCCGGACCCGTGCGCGGACACTTCGTGCAGCGCACCCATCGGGCCGACGTTGGTCATGCCCACGAAGCGCGAGGCGCCGGCCTCGCGCGGCACCAGCACCGCTTCCACGGCTTGGCGGGTGGTGCCGTCGAGCAGTTCGTCCACCGGCTGGCCGAGCAGCGCGTCGATGCCGGGCGCCTCGAACAGCGCCGCGGCATTGGCCGAGGCCGCCACCAGCTGGCGCGTGTGGGCATGGAACACCAGCAGCACGCCGGGGGGCTGGACGCCGCCAATGATGTGGATGGGCTCGGCGCCGCAGGCGTCGAGGGCGCGCTGGAATTCGGGGGGGAGCGTCATGCGGGGCGTCCTTCGCGGGCAAGTGCGGCGGCGACGAGGGCGAAGCCGTGCGCGGCACCGCGCAGGGCACCGGGCAGGCCGTCGGGCGACAGGGTGCCGACGGCGGCGCGGAAGCGCGGCCAGCGGCCGGGGTCGCCGAGGTGGCGATCGAGGAAGCCGCGCGGCAGCGGGCCCTCGGCGGGCGTGCGCGGCAGCGCGGCGACATCGCGCGCCAGCAGGCGGGCGCCGAGCGCGGAGCCTTCCATCACGTAGCAGCCGCCGAGCCATTCCTCGGGGCTGGCATGGGCGGTGGGGGTGTCGATGGCGTCGGGCGCGCCGAGCGCGCGGAGATCGGCGGCGATGCAGGCGGCGCGGCCGGGGTCGCGCCAGCAGGCCAGGTGCGGCGGCCAGTCGTCGCGCCACGCGACGTCGAGCCAGTGCGCGAGCGGCAGCAGCGAACGGAGGTAGCGACGGTAGTCGTCGAGGCTGCGCAGGCCGCCGTCGAAGGCACCGTCGATGGCGAGGTGCGCCGGGCGCGTTGCGTTGCGAAGCGCGGCCAGGGTGGCCGCGCGGGGGGAGTCGGTGCGTGGTGCCATACAGGAGCCTGAAGGGCGCGGGTTCCACGCCGGTGGCCGGAATCTAAGCACAGCCGATGCGCGCCGCGGTGAATCGCGACGGCGCCCCGTTCAGGCTTCGCCGCCGAGCGCTTCAGGGTGCGAGGTCGGCCAGTGCGGTGTTGACGCGACGGCGGCGCGTGTCGAGCGCGCCCTGTGTCGGCTGCACGTCGACGTCGGCATCGCCGGCGCCACGGCCGAGGATGAAGGCGATCAGCGCCTGCACCGTGGCGGGGTCGTCGTCGAAGCCGCCATGGGTGGTGGCGCGCGATGAGTCGGGCGTGCCCAGCGGCCGGTCGTTGGGCGCCTGCACCCACGCCAGCCGGCCGCGCGTGATCAACTCGCGCACGCGCTCGTGTCCCCAGGCCTGGTCGCCGGGCGTCGCCGCTTCGATGAAGCGCGCCATGCCCGCGATCGGCGTGCCCTGGCGCAGGCGGTTGTCGATCCAGCTGCGCGGCTGCTTTTCGAACGCGCGCGCCACCAGGTACAGCAGCGACTTGTTGTAGATGCGCAGGCAGTGGTCGTCCTGCTCGGCGCTGTCGGTGAGGGTGAACAGCGCGCCGCGCGCCACCTGGCGCGAACTCAACGCCGGGACATAGGCCTGGATGAAGGTGTCCATGTCGACCGCCGGCGCCCACAGGGTGACGCTGGCCAGGCGCCCGCCCATGCCGAGCATGCCGTGCGCCGGGCCGCCGATGACCTGGCCGGGGCGCGTGAACAGCTGCACCAGCGGCGCCATCAGGATGCTGCCCGCGCTGTGCGCGGCGACGTGGATCTCGACCGAAGGATCCTCGCGCCGCCATTCGTCGAGCAGGCGCGCGACCTGCGCCGCGCCGCCGTGTTCGATGGTGCCGCCGCCGGGCTGCGCGCGCACGGCGGTGGTGGCCAGCAGCGCGTTCTCCTTCATCTCGTCCCACATCGCCTTGCCGCCGATGGCGCGCGCCAGCGGTTCGATGGTGTCGTCGAGGCGGTCGAGCAGCAGGTCCCTGGCCTTCTCCACCAGCCCCTCGCTGCGCGGCCGGGCGGCGTCTTTCAGGATGTTGCCCAGCGTGGTCCAGAGGTCGGTCTTCCAGACGAAGCACAGCGGGTAGATCTCCTCGCGCAGCATGGCTTCGCGGTAGTCGGCCACGCGCTGGATGGCGGCTTCTTCCGGCACCAGGCCGCCGTGGGCGTAAAGCAGCACGCGCTTCTTCTTCCAGCCGGCGGTGGCCGCGCGCATGTCGCGGCGCACGATGTTGCGCACGTCGTCCTGGGTGCAGGCGAAGCGGCCGTCGCAGCGCAATGCGCCGTTGTTGCCGAGGCTGATCACATGCGGACGCAGGTCGGCCTGTGAATAGCCCACCGACTGCCGGCCCAGCGGCGAGTTGCTGACCGCGGCCGAGCTGGCGCGGTCGAACTCCACCGGCACCGCAAGGCGCGCGACCCAGACGTCGCTGCCGCGCTCCAGCCATTCGTCGTAGCTGACGTGGCCGTAGCCCGCGCGGCCCCAGCGCGTGCCCCAGGAGTTCTGGATCCAGAAACCGTTGCGGTCGTAGCCGACGATGGCGAAGGCGTGCCAACCCACCACCGGCTGCCGCGCCCAGGCGATGCGGCCGCTGGCCGGCGGTGCGTGCCAGCCTTCGTGCACGGCGGCGGAGGCGTAGAGCACGCCGGTTTCGGCGAAGGCGGCGTGCATCGCGACCAGGTCGCGGTGGTTGACGCGCGCATAGGCGCCGAGCGGATTGCGCAGCGCGTCGCGCGCGCGTTCGTCGGTATAGGACTCGACGTGCAGGCCGGGCGTCCACGGCCAGAGCTCCTCGGCGCAGACGCCGTGGCGGTGCCAGGCCTTCATCGCGCCGCGGCAGCTGGATCCGGAATAGCCCTCGCCTTCCCACTCGTCGTAGCGCCGGGCCATGTCGTAGAACATGCGCGTGCTGACAATGCCGGGGTCGGTTTCCGGGCGCCGGCGGCGCAGCAGCGCGTGGGCGACGGTGGCCAGGCCGAAGGCAGTGCAGGCGCCGTCATCGCCCTGGTCGAGCACGGGCACGCCCTGCTCCATGAAACGTTCCAGCGGCGCCAGCGTGGGCACGTCGACCAGGGTGGGCTCGAACATGCGGTCGCGGAAATCGGCGGTGTCCGGGCGGGCATCGAACAGCCGCTGCCTGCCGGTGTTGAAGCCGTTGATCGCGGGCGGTACGGCCGGTCGCATGGCGGAAGCTGCAGTGGGCGGTACAGCGGGTGTGGAAGCGGCCATGTCGGGTATCTCCCTCGTCTACCTCAGCCAACCAGCCCCCTGCAGGAGCAGCTATAGCTGCGGCCCGGGGCCGCCGCAAGCCCTGTGGCATCGGCGGGATCGGTCGCAGCTATAGCTGCTCCCACAAAAGCACTAAAGTGCTGCAATTCGCGGATGGGGGTGGCGGTGATCACACGGGCACGGCGCATTGCGCTCTGGGGGGCGTTCTCGCTGCTGGCGCTGGTCGGCAGCGGCCTGCTGCTGGCCGACCACCTGACGCCGCCCAACAGCGGCACGCCGTCCCGGGCGCTGCCGGTGGCGGCGGATCACACGCCGCTGGACCGCGAGCTCGAACCATTGCTCGCGGGCAATCCGGGCAAGACCGGGGCGCTCACGCTGGTCGACGGCATCGATGCCTTTGCCGCGCGCGCGATGTCGGCGCGGCAGGCCGGACGCAGCCTCGACCTGCAGTACTACATCTGGCACGACGACCTCACCGGCCGCCTGTTGGCGCGCGAGGCGTGGCAAGCGGCGGAGCGTGGCGTGCGCGTGCGCCTGCTGCTCGACGACATCAACGCCGGCGGCAAGGACACGCCACTGATGGTGTTCGACGGCCACCCCAACATCGAGGTGCGCCTGTACAACCCCTTCCGGAATCGCAGCGGCATCGCGCGGCTGCTGGAGATGCTGCAGCGCGGCTTCAGCCTCAACCACCGCATGCACAACAAGGCCTGGATCGCCGACGGCCGGGTCGCGATCGTGGGCGGGCGCAACATCGGCCTGGAGTACTTCAGCGCTTCGGAAACCAGCAACTTCCACGACCTCGACCTGCTGCTGTTCGGGCCCGAGGTGGCGCAGGCGAGCGTGATCTTCGACAGGTTCTGGAACAGCGAGGCGGTGGTTCCGCTGTCCGACCTGGGCGGGCTGAGCATGCAGGACATCCGCGACATCGTCGGCCTGATCGGTACCGAGGCCGACACCGCGGACGCGCAGCGCTACCTGCGGCGCGTCGACTCGTCGCCCAGCGTCCGCGCCTACGTGGACCAGGCGCTCACGCCGCACTGGAGCGACCGCATCCATATCGTCTCCGACCCGCCGGTGAAGGGCCGCGGCGACGACAGCTCGGACTGGCTGGTCGGGCAGGTCGATGCCAGCCTGCGCGCCGCGAAACGGGCGGCGCTGCTGGTGTCACCCTACTTCGTGCCGGGGGAGGACACATCCGACGTGCTCACCGGCCTGGCCGCGAACGGCGTGCACGTGGGCGTGGTCACCAACTCGCTGGCCGCCAACGACGTCGTGGCCGTGCACGGCGGCTATGCGAAGTACCGCAAGCGCCTGCTGGCCGGCGGCGTGCACCTGTACGAGCTGCGCCCCGAGGCCGCGACCGGTGACGCCAATGGCGACGGCAACGGCGGGAGCGATGACGACAGCGGACGCCCGCGCGCCGGCCGGGTCGGCAGCAGCGGCGCCAGCCTGCACACCAAGGCCTTCCTGGTGGATGACACCCACGGCTTCATCGGCTCCTACAACCTCGACCCGCGCTCGGCGTACCTGAATACGGAAATGGGCGTGTTCTTCGATGATCCCGGCCTCGCCGCGGACCTCCGCGCCGAATACCTGCACCTGGCAGGATCCGGCATCAGTTGGAAGGTGGGCCTGGACGCCGACGGCGACCTGGCCTGGCTGGACGCCGCAGGTCCGGAGCCACGCCTGCTGCACCGCGAACCCGAAGCCAGCCGCTGGCGCCGCCTGCAGGCCCTCGTGTTCCGCCACCTCCCCCTCGAATCGCAGCTGTAGCGACGGGAGATCGACCGTGGGAGCAGCTCTAGCTGCTGCCACAGGCGGGCCCGCGATGCTGCGCTGCGCCATCGAGTCCGGCGCCCGATCGCGGGCAAACGGGCTGGCGGCAGCGTAGAATGCCGCGCCTGTCGCCCCTGCCTGCGTGTCCTGCGGCCCGGCGACTGGAAAACCAGCCATTTACCCATAACCACCGGCAGTCGCCCGCGTCCAGCGCGGCAGCGCGCGCCGGCTGCGGAGTCCGGAATGATCTTCGAGCACCTCGATACCTACGGCCACGAGCAGGTCGTGTTCTGCCACAACAAGGACGCGGGCCTGAAGGCCATCATCGCCATCCACAACACCGTGCTGGGGCCGGCGCTGGGCGGCACCCGCATGTGGCCCTACAAGAGCGAGGCCGAGGCGCTCAACGACGTGCTGCGCCTGTCGCGTGGCATGACCTACAAGAACGCGGTCGCCGGCCTCGACATCGGCGGCGGCAAGGCCGTCATCATCGGCAACCCGGCCACCGACAAGTCCGAAGCGCTGTTCCGCGCCTTCGGCCAGGCCGTGCAGTCGCTGGGCGGTCGCTACATCACCGCCGAGGACGTCGGCATCGACGTCAACGACATGGAATACGTGTACCGCGAGACCGAGTTCGTGACCGGCGTGCACCAGGTGCACGGCGGTTCGGGCGACCCCTCGCCGTTCACCGCCTACGGCACGCTGCAGGGCCTGATGGCCGCGCTGAACGCGAAGTTCGGTGATGAGGAAGTCGGCAAGTACAGCCACGCCGTGCAGGGCCTCGGCCACGTCGGCATGGAGTACGTGAAGCTGCTCAAGGAGCGCGGCGCGAAGATCTTCGTCACCGACATCAACCAGGCGCTGGTCGACAAGGCCGTGAACGAATACGGCTGCGAGGCCGTGGGCCTGGACGAGATCTACGACGTCGACGCCGACGTGTACTCGCCCTGCGCCCTGGGCGGCACCGTCAACGAAGAGACCCTGCCGCGCCTGAAGGCGAAGATCATCTGCGGCTCGGCCAACAACCAGCTGGCCAACAACGCGATCGGCGACGAAGTCGAGAAACGCGGCATCCTGTATGCGCCGGACTACGCGGTCAACGCCGGCGGCGTGATGAACGTGGCGCTGGAGATGACCGGCTACAACCGCGAGCGCGCCATGCGCCAGATGCGTTCGATCTACCACAACGTGTCGCGCATCTTCGAGATCGCCAAGCGCGACGGCATCCCGACCTACAAGGCCGCCGACCGCATGGCCGAAGAGCGCATCGAGGTCATGGGCAAGCTCAAGCTGCCGATGGGCCGCACCACGCCGCGCTTCCACGGCCGCATCCGCGGCGGCGCGTAAGCAGCCGCGATTTCGACAAGACGACGGGGCCTGGCGCCCCGTCGTTGTTTCAGCACACCGGGCCGCGCGCAGGATGCGCCGGTCGCACTGTATGGAGTCACCGACATGCGCACCTTCCCCCTGGGCGAAGAGCTCGACGCACTGCGCGAGGCCGTCCGCCGCTTCGCCGCGGCCGAGATCGCCCCGATCGCCGAAGCCGTGGACCGCGACAACGCCTTCCCGCAGGAACTGTGGCCGAAGCTGGGCGAGATGGGCCTGCTCGGCCTGACCGTGCCCGGCGAATACGGCGGCAGCGAAATGGGCTATCTGGCCCACCTGGTGGCGATGGAAGAGATTTCGCGCGCCTCGGGTTCGATCGGCCTGAGCTACGGCGCGCACTCCAACCTCTGCGTCAACAACCTGCACCACAACGGCAGCGCCGCGCAGCGCGCGAAGTACCTGCCGAAGCTGTGCAGCGGCGAATGGAAGGGCGCGCTGGCGATGAGCGAGCCGGGCGCGGGCTCCGACGTGGTCGGTTCGATGGCCTGCCGCGCCGAGCTACGAGGCGACACGTGGGTCGCCAACGGCAACAAGATGTGGATCACCAACGGCCCCGAGGCCGACGTGCTGATCGTCTACATGCGTACTGCCGGCAAGGAGGCAGGCAGCCGCTCGATGACCGCGTTCATCGTCGAGCGTGGCATGAAGGGCTTCAGCACCGCGCAGAAGCTGGACAAGCTCGGGATGCGCGGCAGCAACACCTGCGAGCTGGTGTTCGAGAACTGCGAAATCCCGGCCGAAAACGTGCTGGGCGAGGTCAACCAGGGCGTGAAGGTGCTGATGGGCGGCCTGGACACCGAGCGCCTGGTGCTGAGCGGCGGGCCGATCGGCCTGATGCAGGCCGCGCTGGATGCCGCCCTGCCTTACGTCCGCGAGCGCCGCCAGTTCGACGCCGCCATCGGCACCTTCGGCATCATGCAGGCCAAGATCGCCGACATGTACACCGCGCTGCAGTCATCGCGCGCCTACGCCTACCAGGTGGCGCGCGACTACGACGCCGGCCATCGCTCGCGCATCGACCCGGCGAGCTGCCTGCTGCACGCGTCCGAGGCCGCGGTGCAGGTGGCGCTGGAAGGCATCCAGGCGCTGGGTGGCAACGGCTACATCAACGAGTACCCGACCGGGCGGATCCTGCGCGACGCCAAGCTGTACGCGATCGGCGCCGGCACCAACGAGATCCGCCGCATGCTGATCGGCCGCGAGCTCTTCGAAGGCCGCAGCTGAGCGGGGAAGCTGCAACCCTCCCCTCCCACAGGGCTTCGGCTCCACTTCTGCTGAGGGCATCCGCCGCGGGGCGCCTCAGAAGGCCTGGTTGTAGCGCAGCGACAGCATGCGGTCCTGGCCGCGCGGTCCGAAGCGCTGGTCGTAGCCGAAGCCCAGCGCCGCGCTGCGCCCCAGCCACGTCTGCACGCTCAGCCCTGCCATGCCGCCCGAGCGCGCCGGCGAGTGCCCGGCCAGCGGAGCCCACGCGTCGACGCCGACGAAGCTTGCTTGCACGTCGAATCCGCTCGCCGCCAGGGTCTGCTGCCATTCGCCGTAGCCCTGCAGCGCCAGGCCGTTCCACTCGCGCTTCAGGCGCAGGCCGGCGATGGCCTGGCTGCGCTCGGCATCCCAGGCTTCGGTCCGCAGGCCGAAGCCTTCGGCGCCACCCTCGTTGAAGCCGTCGCTGCGGAGGCGCACGTGCTCGGCACCCAGGTAGGGTGACAGCGCGAAGCCCCCGGCGTGGACGCGGTAGCCGGCCTCCACGCTGGCCATGGTGTAGTTCCCCGAATATCGGCTGGAGACCCCGGAGGTGCGGTCGCCAGCGAACAGCCGGCGCTCGATATCGCGCTGGAAACGGCCGCTGCCGGCCTGGCCGATCAGCCAGGCATCGCCCAGCACCCGGCCGGCGTAGGCCGTGCCCGAGGCCTGGCGGTCATGCGAGCGGTCGCCGAGGCCGGGGACGCGGCCATGGGCGCGCGTCTCGCCAAAGGAGAAGCCGGCGACGCCGCCATTGCCCAGCGCGCCGTCGCGGCCGATCACCCAGCCGTCCAGCGCGAAGCCGTTTCCGGCAAAGCCGCCTTCGCCGCCATCGCCCAGCGCGCGCGTCCACGCACCGGCGCCGTGGACGCCACCGTCGAGGCCATCGAAGCGCGCCGACAGTGCGCGCCGGCCCATGTCGATCGTATCCAGCGTCATTGCCACCGAGGCCGCGTGCAGCTCGCCGGACAGGCTCGACAGCGCACCGGTCGCACCCGCCTGGGTATCGATGCGCTGCAGCTGTCCCGCCACGCGGATGAAGCCTTCGGCGACCGCGCCATCGCCGCCGCCGTGCCCCTGGTCGATGACCCGGAAGGCCTGCTCCACGCGCCTGGCCGAGGCCAGCGCCGCCGGCGTGATCCGGCTGAAGCCCGCCGCGGTGCTGGCGACGTCCAGCCGCGTGATGTCGAGCCAGACTTCCTGCAGCTCGTAGTCCAGGCTGCCTTCCAGGAACACGCCGTCGGCCCAGGTCAGGCCGTCGAACTCGCCATTGACCCCGTCCAGCGCGAACAGCAGCAGCTCGCGGTCGGTGGTGGTGTAACCCGCCTTCACGCCCGCGACATGCACGTCGCCACCCTCGATGTCGGCACGGCCACCGACGTTGAGGTACTGGCCCAGGTCGATCGCGAACGTCGCGCCGTCGCGATGCAGGTAATTGCCGCCCACCGCGACGTAATCGGCCTCGCTTCCGCTGTACAGGCCGCGCACGTGCAGCGTGCCGGCATTGTCCAGGCTGCCCCCGACCAGGCCGGTGACGGCGAAGTAGCCATCCGCATCCACGCGCACGTTCGAAGAAACGGTGTCGGCGTCCACCCGGCCCTCTTCGATGCGCAGGCCGCCATGATTGTCTGCGCTGCCGGCGAGGACCAGGGTGCCGTCGCCGCGCTTGACCACGGTGCCATCGCCCCTCAGGTCGTTGCGCCAGGTCGATGTGCCACCGTCGAAGTCCGCCACGATCTCACCCCAGTCCAGGCGCGCGGGCCCGCGGACCGCCTGCGCCACGTCCAGCGCGCCGTGGCCGAAGACCTCGTCCACGCCGGACGCACCCAGGTCGGTCGCGGTGCCCAGCAGGGTCTGGCGCACGGCATCGTTGTCGAAATACGGGAACGCTTCCCAGACCAGCGCCGCCGCACCCGAGACCAGGGGCGCGGCCAGCGACGTGCCCGACCATCGCCAATACTCCGGATTGTCGGGCGCATCGTCGGTCCCGGTGACCACCACGCTGCCCGGCGCGACCATGCAGTAGTCCATCGCGATGCCGCAGGCATTGGAATATCCGGCAAGTTTCGCCGGGTCGTCGGCATCAAGCGCACCGACGGTGATCCAGCCCCGGGCCAGGTCGGCCGCAGGCATGCTTCCGCCCGCCCCCGCCTGGCTTGGCAGCGCCGCCATGTCCGACGGATCGGCAAAGCCGGAGTTGCCGTTGGCGAAGACCACCAGCCCGTCATGCCCGACGATGAAGGGGCGGTACTCCGAAGCGATGCCGGAGGTGGCGTCGGGGTTGGTCCAGTACAGGCCGCCCCAGGAGTTGTTCATGATCCGGACGTCGCGGTTGATCAGGTCCTGGTGGATGCCTGCCAGCCCCAGCGGGCCATCGACCTCGTTGCCTTCACCCGAGCCATCGTCTTCCGGCGGTTCATCGCCGATGATCCGCGCCGACACGATTTCAGCGCCCGGGGCGATGCCACCGGGCCACCTGCCGAAGGGCTGGCCCGCCGCCGCCTGCGCCACCGCCGTGCCATGGCCGACCACATCGTCCACCGCCAGGTTGTTGCGGCTGCCGCTGATGTAGGTGAGGTTCGACACCACGCGGTTGCCGAAGGCGGGGTGGTTGCGGTTGACGCCGCTGTCGATGATGCCGATGCGGATCCCGGCGCCGCTGAGGCCCTGGGCGTGCGCGCTGCCGGCGGAGGTGTCCAGCAGGTGCCCGCTGTAGGCGGGATCCGGCGGCTCCACCACCGGCGGCGAGGGCGGTGGCGGCGGTGGCGCCATGGGTGGCGGATCAGGCCTTGTAGCGCCCCCGCCGCCCCCGCCGCCCCCGCCACCACAGGCCGCCAGTACTGCAGCGGCAAGCACCCCGGTCACACCGGACTTCGCGTTCCACGTCATTGCCGTCTCCCCGACGCTGTTTCCCAGGCCACTGATTACGCGAAAACAGGCGCCGGGCCAAGCCGGGGCGGACCGGACCAACGGCGGATGGCGGTGGCATGCTGCAGTGCGATAATGGCCGCACACATCCACTCTGGAGTCTTCCCATGACCGACGTCGTCATCGTGGGTGCCAAGCGCACCGCCATCGGTTCCATGCTTGGCCAGTTCACCGGTGTCCCCACGCCCACCCTCGGCGCCGCTGCGATCGAAGGCGCGCTCGCGCACGGTGGCGTGGCCGCCGACCAGGTCGAGGAAGTGATCATGGGCTGCGTGCTGCCGGCAGGCCTCGGCCAGGCGCCCGCGCGCCAGGCGTCGCGCGCCTCCGGGATTCCGGACGCCGCCGGCGCCACCACCATCAACAAGGTCTGCGGCTCGGGCATGAAGGCGATCATGCTGGCGCACGACATCATCAAGGCCGGCTCGGCCAGGGTGGTCGTGGCCGGCGGCATGGAGTCGATGACCAACGCGCCGCACCTGCTCAACGGCTCGCGCACCGGCATCCGCTACGGCACCGCGCAGTTCCTCGACCACATGGCCCATGACGGCCTGACCAACCCCGACGACGGCCAGGCCATGGGCGTGTTCGGCGATGCCACCTGCGCCAGGCTCGGCTTCACGCGCGAGGCCGTCGACGCGTTTTCGGCCGAGAGCGCGCGCCGCGCGCAGAAGGCGATCGCCGACGGCACGTTCAAGGACGAGATCGCCCCGGTGACGGTCAAGACCCGCAAGGGCGAGGTGGTGGCCGATACCGACGAGGAGCCCGGCAAGGTCAACCTGGAGAAGATCCCGGGCCTGCGCGCGGCCTTCGGCAAGGAGGGCGTGCTGACCGCGGCCTCGTCGTCGAAGATCTCCGACGGCGCCGCCGCCGCCGTGCTGATGTCGGCCGAAGAAGCCGCGAGCCGCGGCCTGCAGCCGCTGGCGCGCATCGTCGCCCACGCCACCCATGCCCAGGCCCCGGAGTGGTTCACCACCGCGCCCATCCAGGCGATCACCAACGTGCTGGACAAGGCCGGCTGGAAGATCGAGGACGTGGACCTGTTCGAGATCAACGAAGCCTTTTCCGTCGTGGCCATGGCGCCGATGCAGGAGCTGGGCATCCCCCACGAGCGCTTGAACGTCAACGGCGGCGCGGTCGCGCTGGGCCATCCGATCGGCGCCAGCGGCGCCCGCCTGGTGGTGACCCTGCTGCACGCCCTGAAGGCGCGCGGCGGCAAGCGCGGCGTGGCCTCGCTGTGCATCGGCGGCGGCGAGGCCACGGCGATCGCGGTCGAGCTGGCCTGAACCCCGGCGGCGGCTGCTGACGCGGTCTTTACAAGTCCGGATTCAAACTATCGCTTGACAGTCGTTCGAGGCTTGTCATCATGCTATCCGGCGCACCTGTGTGCGTTCACCAATTTCACGACGAGGAATGTATCAATGAGCATCAACAAGCTGCTGATCGCGCTGACGCTGGGCCTGGGTCTGGCCGCCTGCTCGAACACTGACCAGGCTGCCAACGCCGCCGCCGACGCCGCCGAGGCCGCTGACCAGGCTGCCGCCGACGCCGCGCTGGCCGGTACCTCCGCCGCCGACGCCGCTGCCGAAAGCGCCGCCGCTGCTGCCGACGCCGCTGCTGACGCCGCTGCCGACGCCGCTGTTGCGGTCGACGGCGAGGCTGCCGACGCCGCTGCCGACGTTGCCGGCGCCGCCGCCGACGCCGCCGACGAAGCTGCCGAAGCCACCGAAGAAGCTGCCGACGAGGTCACGGACGGCCAGTAACAGCGGCTGCTCCACTGCTTCAAGGCACCACGCAAGACCGGAGAGCCGCTGGATTCCAGCGGCTTTTCCGTATCCCCCCGCCGGCTGAGACGCCGGTCCCTTCGATGACAAGGAACCTATCAATCATGAAGATGAAGACCGCACTTCTCGTTGCCGCATGCACGCTGGCCATGGCCGCATGCCAGAACGACACCGCCACCGCGCAGCAGGAAGCCAACGAGGCCGAAGCCGCCATGGAGCGTGCCGGTGACGCCACCCGTGACGCCGCCTCCGCCGCCGGCGATGCCGCCTCGGAAGGTTGGGACGCCGCCGCCGCCGCGACCGGCGAAGCCGCCGCGGAAGCCGAAGTCGCCGCCGACCAGGCCGCCGCCGACGCCGAAGCCGCCGCGCGCAACATGACCGAAGAGGCGCGTGCCGCCGCAGCCGAGGCCGAGGCCGCTTCGCGCGAAGCGACCGCAGACGCCCTGGACAACGCGTCCGAAGCCGCCGACAACGCCGCGGACGACGTCCGCAACTGATCGACGCGCAACATCCGACAGGCCCGCTCCGGCGGGCCTGTCGCCACTCCCGGTATGCTTGGCGGCTTCCCACAGTTCGCCGGCCACCGCATGCCCGTACTCGATTCCAGCCTGGATCCTCGCTCTCAGGAGTTCCAGGACACCGTCGCCTACCATCGCGCGCTGGTCGCCGAACTCGACCGCCGCCTCGCGCGTGCCGCTGACGGCGGTGGCGAGAAGGCGCTGCAGAAACACATCGCCCGCGGCAAGCTGCCGGCGCGCGAACGCATCGCCGCCCTGCTCGACCCGGGCTCGCCCTTCCTCGAGATCGCACCGCTTGCCGCCGAAGGCATGTACGACGACGCCGCGCCCGCGGCCGGCATGGTCTGTGGCATCGGCCGGGTCATGGGCCAGGACGTGGTGGTCGTGGCCAACGACGCCACGGTCAAGGGCGGCACCTACTTCCCGATGACGGTCAAGAAGCACCTGCGCGCACAGGAAGTGGCGCGCGAGAACCACCTCCCCTGCGTCTACCTGGTCGACTCCGGCGGCGCCTTCCTGCCGCTGCAGGACGAGGTGTTCCCGGACCGCGAGCACTTCGGCCGCATCTTCTACAACCAGGCGCGGATGAGCGCGGAGAACATCCCGCAGGTCGCCGTGGTGATGGGCAGCTGCACCGCCGGCGGCGCCTATGTGCCCGCGATGTGCGACGAGAGCATCATCGTCAAGGACCAGGGCACGATCTTTCTTGGCGGCCCGCCGCTGGTGAAGGCGGCGACCGGTGAAGTCGTGGACGCCGAATCGCTCGGCGGCGCCGACGTGCATACCTCCGTCTCCGGCGTGGCCGACCATTTCGCCGAGGACGACCGCCACGCGCTGCAGATCGCGCGCGACATCGTCGGCACCTTCAACCGCCGCAAGGTGCTGCCGGTGGCGACCCGCCCGGTGGTGGAGCCGCGGTTCGCGGCCGAAGAGCTGTACGGCATCGTGCCGAAGGACACGCGGCGTCCGTTCGACATCCGCGAGGTGATCGCGCGCATCGTCGACGGCAGCGAATTCCAGGAGTTCAAGGCGCGCTACGGCAAGACCCTGGTCACCGGCTTCGCGCACCTGCACGGCTACCCGGTGGGCATTGTCGCCAACAACGGCATCCTGTTCGGCGAGAGCGCGCTGAAGGGCGCGCATTTCATCGAGCTGTGCAACCAGCGCGGCATCCCGCTGGTCTTCCTGCAGAACATCACCGGCTTCATGGTCGGCCGCAAGTACGAGAACGGCGGCATCGCCAAGGACGGGGCGAAGATGGTCACCGCCGTCGCGTGTTCCAGCGTGCCGAAGTTCACCGTGGTCATCGGCGGCAGCTTCGGTGCCGGCAACTACGCCATGTGCGGCCGCGCCTATGGCGCACGCTTCCTGTGGATGTGGCCGAACGCGCGCATCAGCGTGATGGGCGGCGAGCAGGCGGCGAGCGTGCTGGCGACGGTGAAGCGCGACGGTATCGAAGCACGCGGCGGCGACTGGAGCGCAGGCGACGAGGACGCCTTCAAGGCCCCGATCCGCGAGCAGTACGAACACCAGGGCAGCCCGTGGTACGCCACCGCCCGGCTGTGGGACGACGGCATCATCGACCCTGCCGACACCCGCCGCGTGCTGGGCCTGGCTGTCTCCGCGTCCCTCAACGCCCCGATCGAGCCGGCCAGGTTCGGCGTGTTCCGCATGTAACCCACGCACCTGCAGGAGCATCCATGCCTGCGATCGCGCCCTCCCCGTGGCGACCAGCGCCGCAAGAAATCCGCCTCCTCCGATCGCCGCCATAGCGGCTCCCACGAAGGCAGGAGGAGCTGCGCGGTGGCTTGCGGCAGCCGTAAGTCCTTGTCGGCCTTCAAATTAGTGAGCCATGTCACAGGCGCGTGAAGATATCCGCGTGCTATGTTCGGCCTCCACCGATCCCCCGACCGTCCCCCGAGGAAACACCGCGCCATGGCCATCTTCCCGCAAGGCTCCGCCAAGAAAGACAGCTCCCTGCCCTTCGGCAAGGACGCTTCCCCCGCATCGCGCGAGCCCAACCCCGCGGTGGCCGATTTCCAGCCGGCCGAGACTCCCTTCCAGCAGCAGGCCGCCAGCCGTCCCGCGCCGACGCCGGCCGCGCCGCAGGCCAGGGAATCGATCATCGCCTCCGACCTCACCATCGAGGGCAAGATTTCCGGCAGCGGCCACGTCCGCATTGCCGGCAAGTTCAAGGGCGACGTCAACGTCGAAGGCGACCTCACCATCGACAGCGGCGCGCGCCTCAACGGTGGCGTGCGCGCCAAGCGCGTGACCGTGGCCGGCGAGCTCGAGGGCAATATCGAATCCGCCGACCGGGTCGAGCTGCAGCCCTCCGCCGTGGTCATCGGCGACATCTCCGCCGGCACCCTGACCGTCGCCGCCGGCTCGCGCATCCGCGGCAACGTCGAGTGTGGCTGGGACGACGGTGCCAGCCCGGGCAAGGGCAAGGACGACAAGTCGCAGAAGGACAAGGCCGGCCTCGACCTGGTCCAGTGAGCGCACGCCCCGGCGCGGCAGGTGCCACGCGCACCTGCCCGCACTGCAAGACCACGATCCTGGAGAGCGCGACGGTCTGCCCGTCGTGCCGCCATTACCTGCGTTTCGACGACAGGTCGCAGCCGGCGCAGGTCACCCGCGCGCTGCAGGTGGAAGGCGAGATCCGCCACCCCGCCGAGGGCGGCGCCTGGGAATACTCGGTGGTGCTGACCATCCGCGACGACGAAGGCACCGAGGTCTCGCACCAGGTGGTGGGCGTTGGCGCCATCCACCCGGGCGACGCCCGCACCTTCACCCTGGCGGTGGAACTCATGCCCACCAACGACATGCGCCGCACGCCAAAAAAGCCCACCTCGCGGCACTGACCCCGACTCCTGCAGGGGTGCACCGCTATCATCGGGCTTTCCCCGCGGGAATCGCCGATGTCCTCCAACCTCACCGTCATCAGGCAAGGTGCGATCGCGCGCCTGCGCCTGGACCGTCCGTCCGTCCACAACGCATTCGACGACGCCCTGATCGCTGGGCTGACCGCGGCCCTCGAAGACCTGGGCGAAGACCGTTCAGTGCGCGTCGTGGTCCTCGAAGGTGCCGGCGCCTCGTTTTCGGCGGGGGCCGACCTCAACTGGATGCGCGGCATGGCGGCCGCGGGCGAAGCCGCAAACCGCGAAGATTCGCTGCGCCTGGCCAGGCTGATGCGCACCCTGGACGCGCTGCCCAAGCCCACGGTCGCGCGCGTGCACGGCGCGGCCTTCGGCGGCGGCGTGGGCCTGGTGGCCTGCTGTGACATCGCCATCGGCGTGCCGGACGCGAAGTTCGGCCTGACCGAAAGCCGCCTGGGCCTGTTGCCGGCGGTGATCTCGCCCTACGTCATCACCGCCATCGGCGCCCGCAACGCCCGCCGCTATTTCGCCACGGCCGAGGTATTCGACGCCGCGGAAGCGATGCGCATCGGCCTGCTGCACGCGGTCGTGCCGGCGGATGCGCTGGACGCCGCCATCGACCGCCAGATCGCCCTCCTCCTCAAGGCTGCCCCGCACGCGTCGGCCGACGCCAAGCGCCTGGTCCGCGAAGCCGCCGCGGCCACCGACCGCGACCGCCTCGACCATGACAACGCCGCGCTCATCGCCGCCCTGCGCGTCTCCGCCGAAGGCCAGGAGGGCCTGGCGGCGTTCCTCGACAAGCGCAAACCTGGCTGGGTCGACTGAAGGCAAGCGCTGATTGACCACGGATCCGCGCGGATTACCGGATCAGGCAGCATGACTGCGGACTGCGCGCGGAGCGGCAGGTGTGGGCCTCCTGCTCGACGTCGCTCCCCGTCCCGACTTCCGCCGCCGCGTTTTCTCATAGACTCCTCAGCCTGATCCGCGTAATCCGCGCAAATCCGCAGCCAAGAAAATGCTCTCGAAAATCCTCATAGCCAACCGCGGCGAAATCGCCTGCCGCGTCATCCGCACCGCCCGCCGCATGGGCATCGCCACCGTGGCGGTGTACTCTGAGGCCGATGCCGATGCGCAGCACGTGAAGCTGGCCGACGAGGCATATCCGATCGGCGGGCCGCGGCCGCAGGACAGCTACCTGCGCGGCGACGCGATCATCGCCGCGGCGCTGGCCAGCGGCGCGCAGGCAATCCATCCCGGCTACGGCTTCCTGAGCGAAAACGCCGACTTCGCCGATGCGGTCGAGGCCGCGGGCATGGTGTTCATCGGGCCGAAGGCGGAGTCGATGCGGCGCATGGGCAGCAAGGCCGGCGCCAAGGACCTGATGGCGGCGGCGGGCGTGCCCGTCGTGCCGGGCTACACCGGCGAGGACCAGTCGCCGGAGCTCCTGGCGCGCGAGGCCGGGCGCGTCGGCTTCCCGCTGATGATCAAGGCCGCGTTCGGCGGCGGCGGCAAGGGCATGCGCATCGTGCGCGCGGCCGACGAATTCCTGCCGGCGCTGGAAAGCTGCCAGCGCGAGGCGCGCAACGCCTTCGGCCGCGACCGGGTGCTGCTTGAGCGCTACATCGAGTCGCCGCGGCACATCGAGATCCAGGTGTTCGCGGATGCGCAGGGCAATACGATCCACCTCAACGAGCGCGAGTGCTCGGCGCAGCGCCGCTACCAGAAGGTGCTGGAAGAGGCACCCTCGCCCTTCCTGACCCCGGAGCTGCGCGCACGCATGGGCGAGGCCGCGGTGCTGGCCGCGCGCGCGATCGGCTACCAGAACGCCGGCACGGTGGAGTTCATCGTCGCGCCCTCGGGCGAGTTCTTCTTCATGGAGATCAACACGCGGCTGCAGGTCGAACATCCGGTGACCGAGATGGTGACCGGGCTCGACCTCGTCGAATGGCAGCTGCGCGTGGCCGCCGGCGAACCGCTGCCGCTGGCCCAGGACGAGGTGCCGCGGCGCGGCCATGCGATCGAGGTGCGCCTGTACGCGGAGGATCCCGACGCCGGCTTCCTGCCGGGCTCCGGCCGCCTGCAGCGCCTGCGCCTGCCGCGCGATGCCGACGGCGTGCGCATCGACTCGGGCGTGGTCGAGGGTGACGTGGTCACGATCTTCTATGACCCGATGATCGCCAAATTGATCGTCCATGGCGCCGACCGCGACGGTGCGCTGGCGCGGCTGCGGACGGCGCTGGCGGCCTGCGTGATCGAGGGGCCGAAGTCGAACATCGCCTTCCTCGAACGCCTGGCGCGGCATCCGGCCGTGGTCGAGGGGCGCATCGACACCGGCTACCTGGACCGGCACCTGGGCGAGTTCATCGGCGACGACGGCGACGACCAGGGCCACGCCGACGCCCGCACCGCCGCGGCGGTGGCGATGCTGCTCGCCGCCGAGGCCGAAGCCCGCTGCGCCGCCGCCGGCAGCGCCGACCCCGGCTCGCCCTGGGCCATCGCCGACGGCTGGCGCCTGGGGCATGCCGGCCTGCGCCGGCTGGTGCTGGGAGTGGGCGATGCGCGCCACGTTGCGATCGCGCACGGCGCCGCCGGCGACTACCGGATCGAATTCGACGATGCCGGGACGCTTGGCGTCGAAGGCGCGACCATGGCCTCTGGAGTCCTGCAAGCACGTTTCAACGGCCGGGGCCTGCGTTTCCCGGTCGATATCGATGGCGCTGCCGTGCTCGTCCATGACGGGCGCCGGCGCTGGCGCTTCGAGCGGATCGGCGCCTACGAGGCCACGCGCGGCGGCGAAACCGGCGGTGGCAACCGGGTTGCGGCGCCGATGCCCGGGCGTATCGTGGTCACCAGGGTGAAGCCGGGCGAGCACGTCAGCGAGGGACAGGAACTGCTGGTGATGGAAGCGATGAAGATGGAACTTGCGCTCAAGGCCCCGCGCGATGGCGTGGTTGCGGAGCTGCTTGCCGGCGAAGGCGACTTCGTCGAGGCCGACGCCGTGCTGGTCACCCTGGAAGACTGAAGTGGCCCGTCCCTGGCAGGTGCGCATCGTCGAGGTGGGTCCGCGCGACGGTCTCCAGAACGAGTCCGCGATGGTCTCCACCGCGGACAAGATCGAGCTGATCGACCGGCTGTCCGCCACCGGGCTGCAGACCGTGGAAGCAACCAGCTTCGTCAGCCCGAAGTGGGTCCCGCAGCTGGCCGATGCCGCCGAGGTCTACGCCGGCATCAGCCGCCGCGACGGCGTGGGCTACCCGGTGCTGGTGCCCAACCTGCAGGGCTACGAGCGCGCCCATGCCGCCGGTGCCGACGAGGTGGCGGTGTTCACCGCGGCCTCCGAGGCGTTCAACCGGCGCAACACCAACGCCGGCATCGACGAATCGCTTGCGCGCTTCGCACCGGTGCTCGAGCGCGCCCGCGCCGACGGCGTGCGCGTGCGCGGCTATGTGTCCACCGTGCTCGGCTGCCCCTACCAGGGCGCGGTACCGCTGGCCGACGTGGTCCGGGTGGCGCGCGCGCTGCACGCGATGGGCTGCCATGAGATCTCCCTGGGCGACACCATCGGCGTCGGCACGCCCGGCAAGGCGCGCGCCATGCTGCTGGCCGTGGCCGCCGAAGTGCCGATGCCGGCTCTCGCCGTGCACTTCCACGACACCTTCGGCCAGGCGCTGGCCAACGTGCTTGCCTGCCTCGAAGAAGGCGTGGCGGTGGTCGACGCCGCGGTCTCGGGTACGGGCGGCTGCCCCTACGCCAAGGGCGCCAGCGGCAACCTCGCCACCGAGGACCTGGTCTACATGCTGCAGGGGCTTGGCGTGGAGACGGGAGTCGACCTGGATGCGCTGGCCGACACCGGGACCTGGCTGTCCGGCATCCTCGGCCGCGCTACCGGCAGCAAAGTGGCCAGGGCGCTGTCCGCGCAGTGAACAGGTCGCGGCCGCCGGATCCGCCCGCGCAGCCATCAGCCGACGGTGCCAATGCGCAGGTCCTGGACGCGCTCGATGCCGCCGCCTGCGACCCGCTTGTCCCCGAACGCGCGCGCGCACTGCTGTGCGAGGCCGCCGCCGCGCTGCGCGCGGCCAGCGCCGACGCCCAGCATGCGCAGCTGCGCTACCGCGCCCTCTTCGACGCCGTGCCCGACCCGGTCAGCGTCATCAGCGCGGAAGGCACCGTGGTCGACCTCAACAAGGCCGGCATGGCGGCCTATCGCCGCCCGCGCCACGAGATCGTCGGCCAGCCGATCCACGTGCTCAATCCCGACCTGCCTGAAGACCACATGGCGCCGGTGCTGGAGGCGCTGGACCGCGGCGAGACCTTCGTCATCGAGGTCAGCAACATGCGCGCCGACGGCACCCGCTTCCCGGTGGAAGTGCATTCGGCCGGCTTCGACCACGAGGGCCAGCGCTGCGTCGTGGCCGTGGCGCGCGACCTCAGCCGGCGCCGCGAGGCAGAGGCGCGCTACCACGACCTGATGGAGGTGATGGACAAGGGCATCGTGATCCAGGCGGCGAACGCTGCGGTGCTGCATGCCAACACCGCCGCGCTGCGGATCCTGTCCCTGAACCAGGGCGAGCGGGTTCCGCGCGACGGCAGCCTGCCCCAGCACTGGATGCTGCTGCGCGCCGACGGCAGCGAGATGCCCATGTCGGAATTCCCCGCGATGCGTGCGCTGCGAGAGGGGCGGCTGGTGGGCAACACCCTCATCGGCCTCTACCACCGCCTGCGCCGGCGGCTGCTTTGGCTGTCGGTGACCGCGGTCCCGCATTTCGCCGCCGGTGCCGACAGGCCCGACCAGGTGCTGTCGATGTTTTCCGACGTCACCGAGCTCAAGCGCGACAGCGCCCTCTTCAACCGCGTGCAGTCGCTGGCCAGCATCGGCGGCTGGGAATGGGATCGCGCAAGCGGCCGGCTCTACCTCACCGACGAGGCCGCGCACATCCTGTCGCAGGTGCAGCGCCCGGCGTCCATGGACGCGGTGATGGCGTGCCTGCAGCAGGCCGATGCGGACCGGTTGCGCAGCGCCCTGGACACCTCCAGCGACGGCACCGGTTTCGAACTCGACCTGGAAGGCGCGCGTGCCGACGGCGCTGCGTTCTGGGTGCGCGTAATCGGCGAAAGCGGCTCCGGCGTGGCCGGCAAGGCGCGGGTCACCGGCACCCTGCAGGACATCACCACCAGCAAGCACGGCGAGCAAACCCTGCGCGTGCTGGCGCGCAGCGATCCGCTTACCGGACTGCTCAACCGCGACGCCATGCTGGAGGAGATCGCCACCCACCTCGGCGGCACCGACCTGGCGCCGGTGGCGGTGCTGTACATCGACCTGGACCGCTTCAAGCTGGTCAACGACGTGCTCGGCCACGCCGCCGGCGACATCCTGCTGGCCGCGGCCGCCGGGCGCCTGCGCGCGGCCGTGGGCGACCAGGGCCTGATCGCGCGCTTCGGTGGCGACGAGTTCCTGGTCGCCTGCGACTGCGGCGGCGACCAGGGGCGCCCCGAGCGCCTGGCCGACGCGATCCTCGACGCCTTCTCTGTGGGCTTCGGCTTCGACAAGGACGAGTTCGTGGTCACCGCCAGCATCGGCATCGCGCGCTCGCCGCAGGACGGCACCGACACGCAGTCGCTGATCCAGCACGCCGACGCGGCGATGTACGAAAGCAAGCGGCGCACGCGCAACGGCCGGCTGTCGTACACGCCGGCGCTGGCGCAGTCGCAGCGCGAGCGGCTGCAGTTCGAGACCCAGCTGCGCCACGCCGCGGACAACGACGAGTTCCATCTTGTCTACCAGCCGCAGGTCGAGCTGCACAGCGGACGCATCGTCGGCGCCGAGGCGCTGATCCGCTGGCGCAACCAGTGCCTGGGAGAAATGCGCCCGGACCATTTCATCGCCCAGGCCGAGGGCACCGGCGACATCGTGCGCATCGGCAACTGGGTGCTGCGCGAGGCCTGCCGCCAGGTCGCGGCCTGGCGCGACGACGGCCTCGGCATCGTGCGCATGGCGGTGAACGTGTCCTACCGGCAGCTGCTGGGCAGTGACCTTGTGGCATCCGTGAAAGGCCTGCTGCGCGAATTCGGGCTGCCCGGTTCAGCGCTTGAACTGGAGTTCACCGAGCGGGTGCTGATCAAGGACGCGCCGGAAACCGTGGGCAACTTCGCGACCCTGCGCGCGCTGGGCGTGACCCTGGCCATCGATGATTTCGGCGAGGGCTACAGCGCGCTCAACTACCTGCGCCGCCTGCCGATCCAGGGCCTGAAGCTGAGCCAGCTGTTCGTGGCCGGCGTGCCGCGCAACCAGTCCGACGTCGCCGTCTGCCAGGCGGTGGCCGGCATCGCGCGCAGCCTCGGCCTGGGGCTGGTGGCCGAGGGCATCGAGACCAAAGAGCAGCGCAGCTTCCTGCTCGACCTCGGCGTGCCGGTAGGCCAGGGCTTCCTGTTCGCGCCCGGCCTGCCGCCGGAGGAGTTCGCGGAGCGCCTTCGCGCAGGCGCGGAACGGCAGGCTGCCGCCCCGCACCAGCCCGTCAACCACCCGACAGGCCTGTAGGCACGGCTGATCAGACCTGTGGGAGCGTCCGTGGCTGCTCCCACATAAGCAATCGCGGCCTGGCTGCTCCTACAAAAGCAGGCTCGGTCGTGGCGTGCCGCAGTCCGGTAAAATCCACGGTTTCCGCTATCTCCGGGACCGCCATGCAAGCAGATTCGATCCGCGCCGTCGTCACCGGCGGTGTCTCCGGCCTCGGCCTCGCCGTCGCCACCCGCATCGTCGCCGATGGCGGCAAGGTCGCCCTGTTCGACGTCAACGACGACAAGGGCGCGGCCGCGATCGCGGCGCTGGGCGAAGCCAATGCGCGCTACTTCAGCACCGACGTCAGCAGCGAAGACGCAGTGGTCATGAACGTCGATGCGGCCAAGGCGTTCCTTGGCGGCTTGAACATGGTGGTCAACTGCGCCGGCATCCTCGGCGCCGGCCGCGTGCTCGGCCGCGACGGCGCGATGCCGCTGGGCCGCTTCCAGTCGACGGTGATGGTCAACCTGGTCGGCAGCTTCAACGTCGCCAAGGCCGGCGCCGCGCTGATGCAGCACAACGAGCCGGGCGAAGACGGCGAGCGCGGCGTGATCATCAACACAGCGTCAGTCGCGGCCTACGAAGGCCAGATCGGCCAGGCGGCGTACTCGGCGTCGAAGGGTGGCGTGGTCGGCATGACACTTCCCATGGCGCGCGAACTCGCCCGCTTCGGCATCCGCGTCAACACCATCGCGCCGGGCATCTTCTGGACGCCGATGATGGAAGGCATGCCCGAGGAGGTGCAGCAGTCGCTGTCGGCCTCGATCCCCTTCCCCTCGCGGCTCGGCCGCCCGGAAGAATTCGCCGACGTGGTCGCGTACATCGCCGGCAACCGCTACATCAACGGCGAGACCATCCGCCTCGACGGCGCCGTGCGCCTCGCACCCCGATAAGGATCCGGCAATGAAGGCTTACGACGTCAAGAAGGGCAACGTGGTCGAGCACAACGGCACCGTCTACCAGGTGCGCGACATCGACCGCAGCTCGCCGCAGGGCCGCGGCGGCAACGTGCGCTTCCGCTTCACCATGTACAGCGTGCCTGGCGGCAACAAGACCGACGCCTCGTTCGACGGCGATGACGAGCTGAAAGAAGTCGAGCTGCTGCGCCGCCAGGCCAGCTTCTCGTACAGGGACGGCGAGGCCTTCGTGTTCATGGACGATGAGGACTTCACGCCCTATACCCTCGACCCCGACGTGGTCGGCGACGATGCCGGCTACATCAGCGACGGACTCGGTGGCTGCTTCGTGCAGATCATCGACGACATGCCGATCGCGGTGCAGCTTCCGCAGACGGTGGCGCTGGAGGTCGTTGAAACGCCGCCGGAGCTCAAGGGCGGCACCGCCACCAAGCGTCCGAAGCCGGCGCGGCTCTCGACCGGCCTGGAAATCCAGGTGCCCGAGTACATCGCCAACGGCGAGCGCGTGCTGGTCAACACCACCAGCGGAGAGTTCTCCGGCCGCGCCGACTGATCGTCGCCGCTCCCACAGGTGGAGGGCGATGGATTGGCCAACGGGTATGGACTTGGCCGGGTCGCAGCCATGGCTGCTCCTACAGGTCGAGGCCGCCTTCGGCCTGGTGAAGCGCGCGCAGGTGCGCGCCGAGGGCGGTGACGTTGGCTTCGGTCTGTTGCAGTGATTCGCGCGCCGCAGGCGGCAACCAATCGCGTGCGGCCGCGTGCAGGCGCGTGTCCAGGTCACGCAGGCGGGCGGCGCGTTCACCGGCGCCGTCGCGAGCCTGCTCGCGCTCTGCAGCCTGCGGCAAACCGTAACCCGGTAGCGACACTAGCGCCGCAGGGCTCGCGAGCACGCCGCCCTGGCGCAGCGCCTCGGTCAGCAGGGGCAGCATTTCACCCGCATCTGCACCTGCACCTGCACTCGCATCCGCGTCCACACCCGCCTGCGTGGCGCTGGCCGCACGCTGGCTGCCGGCCTGGAACATGCGTCGCTTGAGCACATCCCGCGCGCGCTGCTCCTCGCGCCGCAGAGCGGCCTCCTCCAACAGCAGCAGCGCCGCCGAGACGCGCATGTCGCCCCGCTGCAACCACCGGGCACGCTGCGAAGGCACCGTGCGCAACCAGTCCTCCACATCGCGCGGTTCCAGCCCCAGGCCTTCGCGCGCGGTGTCGTACAGCGCCTGGTAGTGCGCACTCCAGGGTTCGAAGCGATAGCCCAGCCTGCGCGCCTCGTCGGGATCGGCCGGTACCTGCGCGTCATCCACCAGCCCGGCGCGGCGCAGCCGCCGCAGCAGGCCCTTGGGCGTGATGCTGTCGAGATCCGCCGCGGCCGCGCGCGGCAGGCCGTCATGCAGCAGCTTCCAGGTCTCGACCGCGCAGTTGTTGCCGATGAACCGGTAGCGCCCGTCGTAGCTCCAATGCACGTGCGCCGCACGCCGCAGCAGGCTGGCGATCCCATCGACCGAAAGACGCAGCGGGATCGAATCCAGCGGCCGCAGCTCCACGCGCGTGTACTCGTCCACCGCCTGCTGCAGCGGCAGCACGAACAGCCGCGACGGATAGCCACCCGTCAGCCCTCGCCAGCTCGACAGCTGCAGATCGTCCACGAACGCCCGGAACGACAGCACGCGATGATGCTCGAGGTCCAGGCGACACTCCGGCCCCAGCGCCCGGCCCGGCGCACAGACCACCAGGCGCAGCATGGTGTGCCCCCAGCGGCTCATCATCGCCTCGCCGTTGCCGGCCAGCAGATAGTCCACCGCCACCACGCGTGCAGGGTCGAGCTCCAGCAGCGGTTCCGCATCGGCATCGGCCAGCGCGCCCGCATCGACGTAGGGCAGCGTGTCCGCGCAGACGGGCGCCTCCGGTGACCAGCCGAAGTGTGCAGCGAAATGCGCGTGCAGGGCCGGCCGCCGACAGGCGTAGGCGCGATCGAGCAGGAAGTACTCCAGGTTCACCGCCACGAATTCCGCCGGCGAATGCAGCTCGTATGCATCCGGACTGCGCTCACCGAAGGCATTGTCCGCGCCGCGCCCCGGCCACAGCGGACGCACCTGCCAACCCGCCAGGTCAAGCAAGCGCGGATCGCGGGACAGCCCCTGCTCCCGGTCCCAGTCGTGCGCAAGCTCATGCACCAGCGCCGCCACGGCCGCGCGCGGCACGGCATCGATGCCCTCCGGCGGCGTGCTGTCCAACGACGCGCCGTCGAGCAACACCCGCGACAGCGCGATGCGTTCTCCCCGGATGCGCCCGTGCACATCCGCCGGCAGGTCATCGCGCCAGGACAGCCGCAGCGCACGCTCATGCGCGCGCCAACGCGGCGGCAGGCGCTCCAGCACTTCGGCCACCAGCATCTCCGTGGCGGCGGCCTCCGACACGGACAGCGCCGACACCGGCTCGATCCGAAGCCCAGTCGCCTGCGGCCCTGCGCCTTCCAACTGCAGGTCCACCGGCTGCGCCACTGCCGGTTCCAGGCTCACCGACTGCGCGGACACCGGCATTGCCACCTGCAACAACACACCCGCTGCCACCAGCGCGGCCGCGCACAAGCGAGCCCCGACCAACGCGCCGTACCGCGCGCCTTCGGCGAAACGTCGCGTCATGGCGGAATCGCAGCTATGGCTGCTCCTGCAACGGCAGGGCCAAATCAACGCGCCAGGATCGCCCGCGCCAACTCGAGATCACCGGCCGCCCGCGCCTCGACCGAATGCTCGCGCAAATGGCGCAACGCCGCCTCCAGCCGCGCCCCACGAATCCGCCCATCGCTGGCGACAAAGCCCGCCGCATCCTCGCGCGCCTGCAGCACGACCTTGTCATTGCCCGAAGTCGAGCCCGACGAAGCCCCGCTGGACGCGGACCCCGCGCCTGCGGACGTACCGGCGAAGCTGGACGCGTGGACGGGAGCGGCGAGGGCGAGCGCAAACACGGACGCGAGCGCGCAGGAGAATGCGATACGGATCATGCGTGGTTACCTGGATGGGGATCGAAAAGCTTTCCGGGGTTGAGGATACCTGCCGGGTCAAGCGCTGCCCGCAGCGCACGCATCACCGCGATCTCCGCCGCACTGCGCGTCGAGCCCAGGTATGGCTTCTTGACCAGACCGATTCCGTGCTCCGCGGAGATGCTGCCGGCATGGCGCTGGACCAGCCCTGCCAAGTGCGCGGTGACGTCACCGCAGCGCGCGACAAAGGTGTCCTGATCCAGACCAGCCGGCTTCAGCACATTGATGTGCAGGTTGCCATCGCCGATGTGCCCGAACCAGACAACCTCGAAGTCCGGATACTCCGCCGCCAGCAGTCCCTGCGCCTCGGCAAGGAAGGCCGGCATCGCCGACACCCGCACCGCAACGTCGTTCTTGTAGGGCACGAAGGGCGCCAGCGCCTCGGTGATGCCCTCGCGCAGTCGCCACAGCTGTCCCGCCTGCGCCTGCGACTGGGCCACCACCCCATCCTCCACCCAGCCCTGCTCCGCGCAATGCGCGAAGGCCTCGAGCAGTTGCGCGTCATCCGGCCCCGCAGCCGCCGCATCGAGCACCACGTAGTACGGATACCCGCGTTCGAACGGCAGCTGCGCCCCGTGCGCGACGACGTGCGCCAGGGCGATGTCGGTAAAGAACTCGAACGCCTCCAACGCCAGGCGTTCGCGCAGCGCCTGGAACACCTGCACCAGCACCTCGAACGAAGGCAGCGCCAGCAACAGCGTCGCCACCGGCGGCGGCGGCGGCGCCAGCTTCAGCGTGGCCTCGACCACCACCCCCAGCGTGCCTTCCGAGGCGATCGCCAGGTGCCGCAGGTCGTAGCCGCTGGAGTTCTTGACCAGGCCGCGGTTGAGGTCCAGCAATTCGCCGGCGGCGGTGACCAGCTTCAGCCCCGCGACCCACTCGCGGGTGTTGCCGTAGCGCAGCACGCGAATGCCGCCGGCGTTGGTGGCGATGTTGCCGCCGATGGTGCAGGAGCCGCGGGCGGCGAAGTCGACCGGGTACTGCAGGCCGTGTTCGCGCGCGGCCTCCTGGACGGCCTCCAGCGGCGCGCCGGCCTCGACGGTGAGGGTGCGATCGACCGGATCGAAGGCCAGCACACGGCGCATGCGCTCGAGGCTCAACACCAGCTCGCCGTTCGCTGCGACCGCGCCTCCGGACAGGCCCGTGCGGCCGCCCGAGGGCACCACCGCCACGCCCTCCGCACTCGCCCAGCGCAGCACGGCCTGCGCCTGTCCGACGTCGCCGGGCAGCGCTATCGCCAGCGGCGCCGGGGTCCAGCGCCGCGTCCAGTCACGGCCGTAGTGCAGCAGCTCGTCAGGCGCGGTGAGCACCCGCAGGCCGGGCACCGCAGCACGCAGGGATTCGAGTTTCGCGTCGTTCATCGCAAGTCGCCCGGGCCGGAGCTGCAGCCTGCCAGCGGGACCGGCCAGCGTCCAGCGCTGCAATGCAGCATCGCCCGCTCGCTGGCACACTGGGGGACCGCCAACGGCCTGCCGCCTCCGATGAAGACCTCCTATCCCCGCAAGGACATCCGCGTGCTGCTGCTGGAGGGCCTGAGCCCGAGCGCGGTGGCCGTGTTCCGCGACGCCGGCTATTCCGACATCGAAACCCACGCCGGCTCGCTGCCCGAGGCCATGCTGCGCGAGCGCGTCCGCGAAGCGCACATCATCGGCATCCGCTCGCGCACGCAGCTGACGGCCGAGGTCCTGGCCGATGCGCGGCGGCTGATGGCGGTGGGCTGCTTCTGCATCGGCACCAACCAGGTCGACCTGGAGGCTGCCGCTCGCCAGGGCGTGCCGGTGTTCAACGCGCCCTACTCCAACACCCGCAGCGTGGCCGAACTGGTGCTGGCGGAGACCATCATGCTGCTGCGCGGCGTGCCCGCGCGCCACGCCGCCTGCCTGCGCGGCGACTGGCTGAAGTCGGCCACCGGCAGCCACGAGGTGCGCGGCAAGACGCTGGGCATCGTCGGCTACGGCCACATCGGCACCCAGGTCGGCCTGCTGGCCGAGGGCCTGGGCATGCGCGTGCTGTTCCATGACGTCGAAGCCAAGCTCTCGCTGGGCAATGCGCGCGCCGCCGCCGGCCTCGATGACCTGCTCGCACGCGCCGACGTGGTCACCCTGCACGTGCCCGAGACGCCGGCCACGCGGATGATGATCGGCGCCACCGAGCTTGCGGCGATGAAGCCCGGCGTACACCTGGTCAATGCCTCGCGCGGAACGGTGGTCGACATCGACGCGCTGGCCGCCGCGCTCGAAAGCGGCCACGTCGGCGGCGCCGCCATCGACGTGTTCCCGGTCGAACCCAAGGGCAACGACGAGGCCTTCGAATCCCCGCTGACCCGCTTCGACAACGTGCTGCTGACCCCGCACGTAGGCGGCAGTACGCTGGAGGCGCAGGACAACATCGGGCTGGAGGTCGCGGCCAAGCTGGTGCGCTACAGCGACAACGGCAGCACGCTGTCGGCAGTCAACTTCCCCGAAGTCACCCTGCCGGGCCACGAGGGCAGCCAGCGCATCCTGCACATCCACCGCAACGTGCCGGGCGTGCTGGTGCAGGTCAACGAGGTGTTCTCGCAGGCCGGGCTCAACATCGACGGCCAGTACCTGCGCACCGACGCCAACGTCGGCTACGTGGTGATCGATGTCGCCGCGACACCCGGGCAGGCGGATGCGCTGCGCGCGCAGCTGGCCGAGGTCACCGGCACGCTGCGCACGCGCATCCTCTATTGAGGTCGATTTGCTCCGCGGGTCGCGGCTGTAGCCGCTGCCACAGGTCCGGAGCCATGGGGCGGGCCCGGGCTTATCCGGTGGCCGTGACGGTTCCGGCCCGGCGCGCGAGCCATTTGCGCGCCATGCGGCGCAGCGAGGGATCCATGGTCTCCTCGGCGGCGATCGCCGCGACCTCAAGCCACGCCAGCGCGTGCGACTCCTCGCTGACCACGAAGGCTTCATCGACGCCCGCGCGCACCACGTAGCGCACGTCGTGGTGCCAGTGCCCGGGAACCTCCTTGCGCTCCGGGATCCAGTGGCGATCGAGGTCGAAGATCCCGCCCTCCAGGCGCAGGCCCGACAGGCCGCTTTCCTCGGTCGCCTCGCGCAGCGCCACGCGGGCCAGGTCAAGGTCGCCGTCGGCATGGCCACCGGGCTGCAGCCAGCGGTCGAGCTTGCGATGGTGGGTGAGCAGCGCGCGCCGGCCATCGGCGCTGACCAGCCAGGCGGAGGCGGTGAAGTGCCCTTCGAGCCGCGCGCGCACGAAGGGATCGGCGCCGTCGCGCAGCAGCGCGATGAACAGCCGCGACTCGGCGGCCTCGTCCGGCCAGACCTGCGCATGGGCGATGAATGCGGATTCGAGCGAAGCCAGTTCCGGGTGCGTCATTCTGCAAAGCCGCATCCGCGGCGCCATGGGGAGCTGTGCCCATTATGAAGGGCTCCGCGGGCCGCTCGCCTCGGCGTTGCCGCCCGGCCTTGCCCGAGGCTTCGCGCTGCACTGCCGCTTGTGCGCGCTCAAGCGCTTTGGCAAGGTACGGCAGCGTTGCCATCGCCAGACAGGGGGTCCCTTGAGCCGTAGCAAGCGTCACCACCCCCGCGGGCAACCGCACGGGGGCTCTTCGCGCATGTCGCTGCCGCGCAGCGGCGGGATCCGCGCCAGCCACCGGGCGACCCGGCGCGCATGAACGCACGCCGCCCCTTGCGCGAGCCATCGCTGTGGCAGGCGCTGCTGCCGCTGCTGTTCCTGTCGGTTGCCCTGGGGCTGGCGGTGTACCTGTACAGGGACGATGCCTCCTACGGCGCCAACCAGATTTCCCTGCTGCTGGCGGCCGGCATCGCGGCGGTCATCGGCCTGCGCAATGGCGTCCTGTGGGACGAAATCCAGGACGCGCTGGTGACCGGTGTCTCGCTGGCGGTGGTGCCGATCTTCATCCTGCTGGCGGTGGGCGCGCTGATCGGCACCTGGATCCTCAGCGGCACGGTGCCGACGATGATCGTGTACGGGATGAAGCTCCTGCACCCCTCGTATTTCTACCCGGCCACGTGCCTGATCTGCGCGCTCGTCGCGTTGACGATCGGCAGCTCCTGGACGGTCGCCGGCACGCTGGGCGTGGCCCTGATCGGCGTGGCGCAGGGGCTCGACATGTCGTTGCCGATCACTGCGGGCGCGGTGATCTCCGGCGCCTATTTCGGCGACAAGATGTCGCCGCTGTCGGACACCACCAACATCGCACCGGCGGCCGCGGGCAGCGAGCTGTTCGCGCACATCCGGCACATGACCTGGACCACGGGCCCCAGCATCGTCATCGCCCTGGTGCTGTTCACCGTGGTCGGCTTCGGGGCCCGCGGCGATGGCGCCGGCGCCGCCTTCGGCGATCTGCCCGCCCTGCTTGATGCGCGATTCACGCTGGGCTGGTACCTGCTGCTGCCGATGCTGGTGGTCTTCGCGCTGGCGATCATGCGCTTCCCTGCGTTCCCTACGATCATGATCGGCGCGCTGCTGGGCGCCGTGTCCGCAGTGGTGTTCCAGCCCGACACCGTCATCGCGCTGGCGGGCAACCAGGACCTGGCGCGGCCGATGGCACTGCTCTCGGGCGCGTGGAAAGCGATGTTCAACGGCTACCAGGCCGCGACCGGCAATGCCGCGCTCGACGAGCTGCTGAGCCGCGGCGGCATGGCGAGCATGCTCAACACGGTGTGGCTGGTGGTCTGCGCGATGGGTTTCGGCGCGGTCATGGAGCGGACCGGGCTGCTGGAGCGCATGATCCGCAGCGTGCTGAAGGCGGCGCGCTCGACGGGCTCGCTGATCGCCGCCACCCTGGCCACGGCGTTTGGCGCCAACGTGGTGACGGCCGACCAGTACATGTCGATCGTGCTGACCGGGCGCCTGTTCCAACCCGAATACCGCAGGCGCGGGCTGGCGCCGGTGAACCTGTCGCGCGCCCTCGAAGACGCGGGCACGATGACCTCGCCTCTTATTCCCTGGAACACCTGCGGCGCCTACATGGCCGCGACCCTCGGCGTCGCCACGCTCGACTACCTGCCCTACGCGTTCTTCAACCTGGTCAGTCCGCTGGTCGCGCTTGTCCTGGCCTATGCGGGCTTCAGGATCCTGCGGCTGCCGGCCGCCGCCCCGGCCGCGACGGACGCGCCTGCGGCGGCAGACACCCTCCCGACTCGCGGCTGACAGGCCACGCGTCATTCGACTTTTCCGGATTCGCCCATGGACAAGACAACTTCCATCCACGGCATGTGGTCTTCCCGCCTGACGTTCATCCTTGCCGCCACCGGTTCCGCGGTCGGTCTCGGGAACATCTGGCGGTTTCCGTACATGACCTCCGACAACGGGGGCGGTGCGTTCGTCCTGGTCTACCTGGGATGCATCGCGGTGGTGGGCCTGCCGATCCTCATGGCGGAAATCCTGATCGGCCGCCACGGCCGCATGAGCCCGATCAATACGCTGAGGGGAGTGGTTCGCGATACCGGTGTCAGCAAGGCGTGGGTCGGTATCGGCTGGATCGGCATCGTCGCCGGCATCCTGATCCTGAGCTTCTACAGCGTGGTCGCCGGCTGGACGCTGCACTACGCATGGCTCTATCTCAAGCAGCTGTTCGGTGGCACCGGCATCACCGACCCGGGCGCGACGTTCACCGCCCTGCTGGCCAGCCCGCTGGAGCTGACGTTCTGGCACGGGCTGTTCATGCTGCTGACCGTCGCGGTCGTGGCGCTGGGCGTGGAAAAAGGCCTCGAACGCGCGGTGCGCTTCCTGATGCCGGCGCTGTTCCTGCTGCTGCTGGCGCTGGTGGGCTACGGCATCAGCACGGGCTACATGGGCCAGTCACTGTCGTTCCTGTTCCGACCCGACTGGTCCCAGATCGACGGCAACGTGTTCCTGCGTGCCATGGGCCAGGCGTTCTTCTCGCTGAGCCTCGGCATGTGCACGATGATGACCTACGGCGCCTACCTGCCCCGCGAGGGAATATCGATCCCGCGCGTCGGCATCGCGGTGGCGCTGACCGATACCACCGTGGCGCTGTTGGCGGGCATGGCGATCTTCCCGGTCGTGCTGTCGTTCGGCCTCGAACCCGCCGGCGGCGGTCCCGGCCTGATTTTCACCTCGCTGCCGCTAGCGTTCGAGGCCATGTCGATGGGCGCGGTGTACGGCCTGCTGTTCTTCGGCCTGCTAGCGGTGGCGGCGTGGACGTCATCGATCTCGCTGCTGGAACCCGCCACCGCGTTCATGGTCGAGAGGTTCGGCGTCAGGCGTCGCAAGGTGGCTGCGTTGTCGATGGCCGGCCTGTGCTGGCTGCTGGGCCTGCTTTCGGTCCTGTCGCTCAACCTCTGGTCGGAGGTCCGCATCTTCGACCGCAACATCATGGACTTCATCGAACTGGTGGCCAACGACCTGATGCTGCCGCTCGGCGGCCTGCTGATCGCGCTGTTCACGGGCTGGGCGCTGAACCTGACCATCCTGCGCGAGCAGCTTTCGGAGCTGCCCGATGCCCTGTTCACCGCCTGGCGCTGGCTGCTGCGCATCGTCGCACCGCTGCTGGTGCTGGCGGTGCTGGTCAGCGCGGTGTTCTGACCCGCCGGCATCGTGCACGGGCCCTGGCCGGGGGTCGGCTAGAATCTCCGCATGAACCAGCACGCCATGCCCTACGACAGCCATCGCCTGCGCGAACTCGCGGGCGAACTCATCGTCAATATCCGCGAGCTGGCCCGCGCCGGCTGGACCCCGGCGACCAGCAGCAACTTCTCGCAGCGCCTGGATGATCGCCACGCCGCGATCACCATCTCGGGTCGCGACAAGGGCCGACTCAACGAGGGCGACATCATGGTCGTCGACTTCGACGGCCGCGCAGTGGGCAGCGACCACCGGCCCTCGGCCGAGACCCTGCTGCACACGCAGCTGTACGCCCGCTTCCCCGAAGTCGGCTGCGTATTGCACACCCATTCGCGTGCACAGACCATCGCCTCGCGGCTGTTCGCCGGCACTGGCCACGTGCGGCTGGAGGGCTACGAGCTGCTCAAGGCCTTCCGCGGCAATGCCACCCACGAGGCGGCCATCGATGTCCCGGTGCTGCCCAATTCGCAGGACATGCCCACGCTGGCCGCCCAGGTCGACGCCCTGCTCGACCGCGGTCCGATGTGGGGCTACCTGATCGATGGCCATGGCCTGTACGCCTGGGGCCGCGACATGGCCGAGGCGCGCCGCCACCTGGAAGCCTTCGAATTCCTGCTCGGCTGCGAGCTCGAGCTGCGCCGGCTGACGCTGGGCCACTGAGCGGGCGCACGCCCGGCGCACAGCGTTCCGCACACGCAACCACGCCATTCGCATCGGCTGCTACGCTGGCCCGCCCACACTGGAGATCCGCCATGAGCCGCCTGCGCATCTTCGCCGACGACGCCCCCGGCGCCGCCCTTCTCGACACCTCCGACGGCGATGCCATCGCCCGCGAACTCGGCGCCATCGGCGTCACCTTCGAGCGCTGGCAGGCCAACCGGCCGATCGCCGCCGGCGCATCGCAGGACGAGGTCCTGGCCGCCTACCGAGCCGACATCGACCGCATCAGCGCCGAACGCGGCTTCACCACGGTCGACGTGGTCAGCATCGCGCCGGACAACCCGAAGCGCGACGAGATGCGCAAGACCTTCCTCGACGAACACTTCCACAAGGAAGACGAAGTCCGCTTCTTCGTCGCCGGCTCGGGCCTGTTCGTGTTGCACGTGGACGAGCGCGTGTACGAGATCGAGTGCGTCAGGAACGACCTGATCGCCGTACCCGACGGCACCACGCACTGGTTCGACATGGGCCCGGAGCCCGAATTCGTCGCCATCCGCTTCTTCCAGCAGCCCGACGGCTGGGTCGGCCACTTCACCGGCACCGACATCGCCCGGAAGTTCCCGCGCTACGAAAAGTCCGCGCGCTGAAAAGCCCTTATGAAAACCACCATCCTCACCGACATCGAAGGCACCGCCGGCAGCATCTCGTTCGTGCGCGACGTGCTGTTTCCCTATGCGCGCCGCGAGCTGCCGCGCTTCGTGCGCGAGCACGGCAAGAATCCCGAATTGCGGCGCTGGCTGGACGAGGTCGCGACCGAGCACGGCGCCATGTGCGATGACGCGATGATCGTCGAGGTGCTGCAGGGCTGGATCGACGAGGACCGCAAGCACACCGCGCTCAAGGCGCTGCAGGGGCTGATGTGGAGCGACGGCTATCGCAACGCCGACTTCACCGCGCACGTGTATCCGGACGCGGTCGAGGCGCTGCGCGCGTGGCACGCGGCGGGCCATCCGCTGGCGGTGTACTCCTCGGGCTCGGTGCCGGCGCAGCATCTGTTTTTCGGGTACTCCGACGCCGGCGACCTGCGTCCGCTGTTCTCGGCCTTCTTCGACACCGCGGTCGGCGGCAAGCGCCAGGCCGCGAGCTACGCGAACATCGCCGGCCAACTGCGCCGCGAGCCGGGCGACATCGTGTTCCTGTCGGATGTCGTCGAAGAGCTGGACGCCGCGCGCGATGCGGGCCTGCGCACGGTGCTGGTGGACCGCCGCGAAGACTACCCGGAGCCGCGCACCGGCGAAGCCGCCAACGGCCACCCGCGGGTGGAATCCTTCGCCGCCATCGACGCCGCCTGAGCCATCTCCGCGGGCGCCGACCCGGCAGCCCGCGACGGCGACTCAGCCGGCGTCCAGGCGGTACGCGGTGCTGGCGCGCTGCTCGCCGTGCCAGCGGTCGAACGCGCGGACCTCGATGCGATGCTCACCCGGCGCAAGGTCGGTCGGCAGCGCGCCGCGCCAGAGGTGCACGGACGGCTCGGCTTCCGGCGAGCGGTCATGGCCGCGCAGCGCGGGCGCGGCATCGTCGCGTGCGTTCTCGGCCAGGAGCCAGGGGTCAGGCCGTTCAGCGCGTGCCATCGCATGCCACTCGCCTTCGTCCACCCGGTATTCCACGCGCGTGTCCGCCTCGCCCATATAGACGTTGGCGTACACCGCCCATGCCGGGTACGCGCCCTGCCGCAGCACGCGCGGCGCGTGCAGGTGCATGGCCTGCGTGCGCGCGGGGTCATCGGCCGGGAGGCGCGCCGGATGCCATGACAGTCGGTAGCCGCCGTCGGCATCGACCTCGAGCCGGGCGTGGCCGTTGGGCGTGCCGTCGGCCATGGTCGCGTCGGGGATGCCTTCGGCATCGGGTGCGCCCGACCAGAACGCGCCGCTGGCGGCACCGACGTTGAACTCGTGCAGCGGCGTCGTGCCGTGCCAGCCATCGGCGGCGCCGTGGCGGTGGTGCCGCTGCGTATGGCGGTGGCCGCTGAGCACCAGCAGCTTCGGGAACGGCTGCAGCAGCACGAACAGGCGCTCGCGGTCGGCGCTGCGGAAGGTCTCCGCGCGGCCGGGGGCGGCGGTATCGAACAGCGGGATGTGCACGCCCAGCACCAGCAGGCGATCCTTCGGCACGGTTGGCAGCCACGCTTCGAGGAACTCGAACTGGTCTTCGCGCAGGCCGCCGACATAGCCCGGCCGCTCGCCCGGAAGCTGCACCACGTCATCAAGCACGACGAAGCTCGCCGCGCCGGCTTCCCAGGCGAAGGTGTCGGGGCCGTAGCTGGCGCGGAACGCCGACAGCGAGGCGTCGTCGCCCTGCGCATCCGGATCGATGTCGTGGTTGCCCGGGACGTGCAGCCACGGCAGGCCCAGGCGCGTGGTCACGGCGTTGATCGCCGGGTACAGATCGACCACGTCGTCGACGATGTCGCCGAGGCTGATGCCGAAATCGGCGCCATGCGCATCGCCAGCCAGCAGCGGCGCGACGATGTCGCGCGCGTAGTAGTCGACGTCGGCCACCGACTTCACCTGCGGATCCGCGAACAGCAGTACCGACAGCGTTTCAGCATCCGTGCCGGTATCGCGCAGCAGTGCGAAATCGCCCTGCCGCAGGCCGGGTCCGGGCTGCGGCGCGCGCCAGGCCGCGGGCAGCCCGTCGGCGCGCAGCGGCATGCGCCAGCCGGCGGGCTTGACCACGAACACCGGCGCGCCATCCTGCGCATCCAGGCGGTAGCGGCCTTCGCCATCGGTCCGCGCCAGCGACCTGCCATCGGACACGATGACCCCCGCGATGCCCGATTCGCCTGCACCGGCAATGCCGTCGCCATCGCGATCATCGAAGACCCGCCCCTGCCACTGCGCCGCGCCGGCTGCTCCGGCGGCCAGAATCAGCAGCGTCGCGACGAGGCATCGGATCATTTGCATCAATACACCTGGCTGATCGGGATGGCCCATTATGCCGCTGCGCCCCGTTTACCCTGCGAGGTCGTGCAGGCATATGATTGGCCTGCGATGGTTTCCGTTGCGGCCATGGACGCGGTAGAGGGGACGTCTGGATGAACGTCGTGGTTTCGGGGATGACACGAACCGCCGTGCTGCTGGCGCTGCTGGCGCTGCTGGCTTCCTGCGCCCTGCCCTGCAGCGCCAGCGCCGCCGGCGTGATCGAACTCTCCGCCGACACCCGCGAGATCGCGCTCTCGGCCCATGTCACCTATCGCCATGACTCCGCCGCGACGGACACCCTCGCCGACGCATGGCGAACGCTTGACGCCGGTGGCTTCGAACCGCTGCCCGGCGGCAACCCGGCTTTCGGCTTCCAGGACGGCGCGTTCTGGGTCCATGCGCGCGTGGTCAACCGCAATCCGGGCGAACCTCGCTGGCTGATGGTGCAGACCTATCCGCTGAGCGACCGCCTCGACGTCTACCTGCGCTACCCCGACGGCCGCGTCGAACACCAGGCCGGCGGCGACACCCTGCCCTTCGGCGAACGCGCGATCCGCTACCGGCATCCCAACTTCCTGCTCGACCTGCCGGCCGGCCAGCCGGTGGACATCCTGTTCCGGGTGCAGAGCCAGAGTTCGATGCAGGTGCCGCTGGTGCTCTACACGCCCGGCGCGTTCACCGAGCTCTCGCGCGATGCGCAGCTGGCGATCGGCCTGTATTACGGCATCCTGCTGGCGCTGTTCTTCTACAACCTGGTGCTGTGGCTGGTGCTGCGTGACGCCAGCTACTTCTGGTACCTGTTCCACATCAGCGCCTTCGGCCTGGTCCTGTTCTGCCTCAACGGCCTGGGCTTCGAATACCTGTGGCCCAACAATATCTGGCTGGCCGACAAGTCGGTGCCGCTGTCGATCAGCCTGGCGCTGATCGGCATGCACCAGTTCGCGCGCGTGTTCCTGGGCCTGGGCGACCGCTGGCCGGCGGGTAACCGGGTGAGCATGATCGCCATTGCCGCCTTCGCCGGCTTTGGCATCGCGGCGGTGTTCGTGCCCTACCGCCTGATCACCCCGGCGGTGTCGCTGGCGGTATTGGCCAGCATCGTCTGGATCACCGTGGTCAGCGTGGTGGCGCTGCGCAAGGGCTACCGGCCGGCGCGCCTGTTCCTACTGTCGTGGTCGATGTTCCTCGCCGGCACGGCGGTCTTCACCCTGGTCGCCTTCGGGGTGATCCCGAAGACCTTCTACACCGAATACGGCGTGCAGATCGGCTCGGCGCTGGAGATGCTGTTCCTCTCGGTCGCGCTCAGCTACCGCTATGCCTCCCTGCGCAACGAGAACGAACGCATCGTCAGCCAGGCCAACGTGCAGCTTGAGCACACGGTGGCCAAGCGGACGCGCGAACTGCGCAGCACGCTCGACCAGCTGGAGCAGGCCCATTCGCGCCTGCGCGAGTCCTCGCGCCGCGATGGCCTGACCGGCCTGTACAACCGCTCGCACTTCCACGATGCCTTCGAACGCCTGCTGGTGGCCTGCAACCGGGACCGGCAGCCGCTGTCGCTGCTGATGGTCGACCTGGACTTCTTCAAGACCATCAACGATGAACACGGCCACCTGGTCGGCGATGACGTGTTGCGCGCCGCGGCGCAGCGGATCGGCAAGGCGCTGCGGCCATACGAGGCGCTGCTGGCGCGATTCGGCGGCGAGGAATTCGTGATCGTGCTGCCCGGCACCGACCTGCGCGCGGCGGTGGCCGTGGCGGAAGAGGTGCGGCGCGCGATTTCCTCCACGCCCTGCAAGTCGCAGCAGGGCCCGAGCGTGCGCACTTCCGGCAGCGTGGGAGTGCACACCGTGGTCCCGGGCACAATCGACGACATCGACGACGCGCTGCAGGTCGCCGACCAGGCGCTGTACGCGGCCAAGGCCAACGGCCGCGACTGCGTGCGGACCTCGATTTCGGCGGCCTGAGCGAGCCGCGCCTGCACGCGGCCGCCGCGACGGCGGTGCCTCAGCCGGCGCGGTCCGCCAGCACGCGCTCGACGTCGGCCAGGCCCAGGCCGCGCGCGCGCAGCAGCACCAGCAGGTGGTAGGCCAGGTCGGCGGCCTCGCCCAGCAGCGCGGCGTCGTCCTGGGCCACGGCGGCGAGCGCGGTCTCCACGCCTTCCTCGCCGACCTTCTGCGCCACGCGGCGGACGCCGGCGGCGAGCAGCCTGGTTGTGTAATGACCGGCGGGCATCGTGCCTGCGCGCTCGGCGACCACGGCATCCAGCGCGCCCAGTTCGCTGCCGGCGGCGCCGGGAAAGCAGCTGGTGCGGCCGAGGTGGCAGGTGGGGCCCGCCGGCACTACGCGCAGCAGCAGCGCGTCGGCATCGCAGTCGGCTTCCAGCGCGACCACGCGCAGGTGGTGGCCGCTGGTCTCTCCCTTGGTCCAGAGCCGCTGCCGGCTGCGGCTGTGGAAGGTGGCCAGGCCGGTGGTGAGGGTGCGTTGCAGCGACTCGGGAGTCATGTAGCCGAGCATCAGCACGCGGTGGCTGGCCGCATCCTGCACCACGGCCGGCACCAGGCCGCCCTGCTTGGCCCAGTCGAGCGTCGGCATTGCGAGCGCTTCAGTCATCGCGCACCTCGATTCCGCGGGCGCGCAGCCCGCGCTTGAGCTCGGGGATCCGGACGTCGCCGGAGTGGAAGACGCTCGCGGCGAGCGCCCCGTCCACGTCCGCCTGTTCGAACACCGCGGCGAAGTGCTCGACCGCGCCGGCGCCGCCGGAGGCCACCAGCGGCACCTCGCAGTGCGCGCGCGCCGCGCGCAGCTGCACGATGTCGTAGCCGCTGCGCACACCGTCGCTGCCCATGCAGTTGAGGACGATCTCGCCCGCGCCCAGCGCCTGCAGCTCGTCGATCCAGTCGAGCGTGCGCCGGCCGTTGTCGCGGATCGCGGCGGCATCGCCGGTGTGGCTGCGCACCCGCCACAGGCCGTCGGCGTCGCGCAGCGAATCGACGCCGGCGACCACGCACTGCCGGCCGAAGGCGTCGGCCAGCTCGGACACCAGCGCCGGACGCTCCAGCGCGGGCGTGTTGACCGAGACCTTGTCGGCACCGGCATGCAGCACGCGGCGCGCCTCGGCCACGCTGCGGATGCCACCGGCGACGCAGAACGGGATGTCGAGCAGGCGTCCGAGGCGTTCGACCCAGGCGAGGTCGACCGTGCGTCCCGCGGGGCTTGCGGTGATGTCGTAGAACACGAGTTCGTCGGCGCCTTCGCGCGCGTACAGCGTGGCCAGCTCGACGATGTCGCCGGCATCGACGTGGTCGCGGAAGCGCACGCCCTTGACCACGCGGCCATCGCGTACGTCCAGGCAGGGAATGATGCGGCGGCTCAGCATGGTGGCCGCCCGAAGCCCGCGTCGCGGCCGACGGTGGCGGGCGCGCCCGCGACCAACGCCTCGGCCAGCTCGACGCGGCCTTCCAGCAGCGCCTTGCCGAGCACGATCCCGGCGCAGCCGGCGCGGCGCGCGGCGGCGACGTCGGCGGCGTCGCGGGCGCCGCCGCTGGCCTGCACCTGCAGACCCGGCGCACACGCCCGCAGCGACTCGTAAAGCGCGAGGTTGGGTCCGGCCAGCATGCCGTCGCGACCGATGTCGGTGCACAGCAGGTGGCGCAGCCCGGCCCCGGCATGGAAGCGTGCGAGATCCTCCAGGCGCCCGGCACCCTCCTCCGTCCAGCCGTGCACGCCCGGCCGCCACGCGCCGTCGGCGCCACGCCGCACGTCGAGCGCGACCACGATGCGCTCGGCGCCGAAGCGTTCGATCCAGCCGGCCACGCGCTCGCGCTCGCGCACGGCCAGCGAGCCCACCACCACGCGCGCGGCGCCGGCGTCGAGGATCGCGGCGACGTCGTCCTCGTGGCGCACGCCGCCGCCGGTCTGCACCTGCAGCGCGCTGTCGGCGCGGATGGCGCGCAGCAGCGGCGCCAGCGTGTAGCCGCCCGCGCGCGCGGCGTCGAGGTCGACCAGGTGCAGCCAGCGCGCGCCGCGGCCGGCATAGGCCAATGCCTGCGCCAAGGGGTCGGCGGGATAGCGCGACTCGCGCGCGTAGTCGCCCTGCGCCAGGCGCACCACGCGGCCTTCGCGCACGTCGATGGCGGGATAGACGGTGAAGCTCATACGGCCTCCAGGAAATTGCGCAGCAGTCGCGCGCCGGCCGTCGCCGACCGTTCGGGGTGGAACTGGGCACCGGCCACGCGGCCGCGTTCGACGACCGCCGCGAATATCGACCCGTGCACCGTGTCGGCCACGCAGTCGGCGCCCGGCGCCACCGCATAGCCGTGCACGAAGTAGGCGCGGGCACCGTCGTCGATGCCGGCCATCAGCGGCGAGGCACGGCGCGCGCGCAGGCGGTTCCAGCCCATGTGCGGCACGCGCAGCCCGGGTGCCGGCCGCATGCGGCGCACTACCCCCGGCAGCAGCCCGAGGCAGTCGACATCGCCCTCCTCGGAGTGTTCGAACAGCAGCTGCATGCCCAGGCAGATGCCCAGTAGCGGCAGCTCGAGCGCCGGCAGTGCTTCGGCGAAGCCCTGCTCGCGAAGCAGGCGCATCGCCGGCGCGGCCGCGCCGACGCCCGGCAGGATCACGCGCACGGCGCCGCGCAGGCCGTCGGCGTCGCGCACGATGCGCGGCGTCGCGCCCAGGCGCTCCAGCGCATAGCAGACCGAGCCGAGGTTGGCGCCGCCGGCGTCGATCACGGTGACGGATGTGCTCACAGGGTCCCCTTGGTGCTGGGCAGGTCGCGGCCGGTGCGCGCGACGGCCTGGCGCAGCGCGCGCGCGAAGGCCTTGAAGCAGGCCTCTACCTGGTGGTGGTCGTTCTCGCCGCGCACCTCGAGGTGCAGGTTGATCGCGGCGGCGTCGCACAGCGAGCGGAAAAAGTGCGGCACCAGCTCGGTCGGCAGGTCGCCCACGCGCTCGCGGCGGAAGGTGCCGTTGAACTGCAGCCAGGGCCGGCCGCCGAAGTCGAGCGCGGCGCTGGCCAGGGCATCGTCCATCGGCAGGCTGAAGCCGTAGCGGCCGATGCCGCGCTTGTCGCCCAGCGCCTCGCGCAGCGCCTGGCCGAGCGCAAGCGCCGTGTCCTCCACGGTGTGGTGCTCGTCGACGTGCAGGTCGCCGTCGGCGTCGACCGCCAGCGCGATCCCGCCGTGGGTGCCGATCTGTTCGAGCATATGGTCGAAGAACGCCAGCCCGGTGCGGATACGCGGCGGCGAGGCGGCGTCGAGGTCGAGTTCGACGCGGATGCGGGTTTCGCGCGTCTCGCGCTCGACGCGCGCCTGCCGCGGCGCGTCGACCAGTGCGTGCGCGATCGCCTGCCAGTCCCAGTCGCCGCCGAAACGTCCGCGCAGCTTGAAGCCGCGGATGCCGAGGTTGCCGGCGAACTCGATATCGGTGTCGCGGTCGCCGACCATCGCCGAGCGCGCCCAGTCGATGTCGCGGTCGCGCAGCAGTGGCACCACCAGGCCCAAGCCCGGCTTGCGGGTGGGCGCGCTGTCTTCCGGCAGGCTGCGGTCGATGAGGATGTCGCGGAAGCGGATGCCCTGGCTCTCGAACACGTGCAGCATCAGCGCCTGCGGACCGTCGAAGTCAGCCTGCGGATACGCCGCCGTGCCGAGGCCGTCCTGGTTGCTGACGATGACGAAGGCATAGCCGGCGTCGCGCAGCTTCAGCAGTGCGGGAACCACGTCGCGGCAGAAGCGCAGCTTGTGCAGCGCGTCGACCTGGAAGTCGTCCGGTTCCTCGATCAGGGTGCCGTCGCGATCGATGAAGAGGATCGGGCTCATGCCGCCACCTCCAGCGCCGACAGCGCGGCGAGCACGCGGGCGTTCTCCGCGGCCGTGCCCAGGGTGATGCGCAGCGCGTCGTCGAGGCCACGTGCGCCGCGCTGGTCGCGCACGACCACGCCGGCAGCCAGCAACGCCGCCAGCGCCGCACCGGCATCCGCGAAGCGCAGCAGCAGGAAGTTGCCCTGTGACGGGTACGCGCGTCGCACGTCCGGAAGCGCGGCGAGCGCCGCGCGCATCGGCTCGCGTGCCGCCACGATCCCGGCCGCGCGCGCGCGCGTGGCGGCGAGCGCATCGGGCGCGAGCGCGGCCAGCGCCAGTGCGGCGCAGGGCGCAGGCACGGGGTACGGCGCCTGGCAGGCGCGCAGCGCCGCGACCAGGCCCGCGTCCGCGATCACGCAGCCGATGCGCGCCGCGGCGAGCGCATGCGCCTTGGACAGCGTCCTCAGCACGGCCAGGTTCGGAAGCCCCTGCAGCAGCGCAACCGCCGACGGCTGGTCCGAGTATTCGACGTAGGCCTCGTCGACCACCACCAGCGCGCGCCCCTCCAGCGCGCGTGCGATGGCCTCGATGTCCGCGAGCGGCACCAGGCCACCGGTGGGATTGGACGGCGAGCAGAGGAAGACGATGCGCGCCCCCGAGCGCAGGGCCGTGCCGACGACGGCGGCGGGGTCGAGCACGAAGTCGCCGCCGACCTCCTCCAGTGGCACCTCGACCAGGCGCGCGCCCTGCAGCCGCGCGCTCACCGCGTACATGCCGAACACCGGCGGCGTCACCAGCACCGCGTCCTGCCCCGGGCGGCACAGCGCGCGCACCAGCAGGTCGATCGCCTCGTCGCTCCCGCGGCCGACCAGCAGCTGCCCCGGAGCACAGCCATACAGCGCTGCCAGCGCGGCGCGCAGGGCGTCGGGCTGCGGCTCCGGGTAGCGCTGGCAGAGCCCGGCGGGATCGGCGGCGTTGGGCCAGGCCGACTCGTTGGCATTGAGCCAGACCTCGCCGCGGGCCGCGTCCGAGCGCGCGGAGCGGTAGCCGGCGAAGCCGCGCAGGTCCGGGCGCAGCAGTCCAAGCGCGCTCATGCCGCCTGCTCCAGGCGCATGCGCACGGCGCTGGCGTGCGCCTCGAGGCCTTCGGCGCGGGCCATCGCCAGCGCGTCCGGGCCGATGGCGGCGATGCCTTCGGCCGTCGCCTCCTGCACGCTGATGAAGTTCTGGAAGCTCGATACCGACACGCCGCTGTTCGCGGCCGCGGCGCCGGCCGTGGGCAGCACGTGGTTGGTGCCGCTGCAGTAGTCACCCAGCGCCTCGGGCGTGTGGTCGCCCAGGAACACCGAGCCCGCCACCTGCACGCGGTCCAGCCATGCACGCGGTTCGCGCAGGGCGAGGATCAGGTGCTCGGGCGCGTAGGCGTTGCTGACCTCGAAGGCCTGCGCCAGGCCGTCGACCCTGAGCATGCGCGAGCGCGACAGCGCCGTGCGCGCGATGGCCGCACGCGGCAGGCGCTCCAGCTGCCCGGCGATCGCGTCGGCCACGGCGTCGAGCAGCGCGTCGCTGTCGGACACCAGCAGCACCTGCGAATCCGGCCCGTGCTCGGCCTGCGACAGCAGGTCGGCGGCGACCCAGCCCGGGTTCGCGCCCGCATCCGCGACCACCAGCACCTCCGACGGCCCGGCGGGCATGTCGATCGACGCCAGCCCGCGCTGCGCGACCTGGCGCTTGGCCTCGGTCACCCAGGCATTGCCGGGCCCGAACAGCTTGTCGCAGACGGGAATGGACGCGGTGCCGCAGGCCATCGCCGCGATCGCCTGCGCGCCACCCACGCGGTACACGCGCGTGATCCCGCACAGGCTCGCAGCGACGAGGACCACCGGGTCGACGCTGCCGTCGGCACGCGGCGGCGTGCACATCACCACCTCGGCGCAGCCCGCAAGCCGCGCCGGCACGCCCAGCATCAGCACCGTGGACGGCAGCGGCGCGCTGCCCGCGGGCACGTACAGGCCGACGCGGCGGATCGGGCGCGCCATGCGCGCGCAGCGCACGCCCGGCGCCGTCTCCACCGCGTAGTCGGCCTGCATGCCGGCGCGGTGGAAGGCTTCAATGCGCGAGGCGGCGGCGCGCAGCGCAGCGAGCAGCTGCTGCGGCGCGGCCGCCATCGCGGCGTCGAACGCATCCGCGCCGACGCGGGCATCCTCGAGGTCGACGCCGTCGAACCTGCGGCCCAGTTCGCGCACGGTCGCGTCGCCGCCGTCGACCACCGCATCGATGATCCCGGCCACGGTCGCGGTCACTTCCGCCGCCGTGTCCTGCACCGGCCGGTGCAGCGCCTCTGCGCGCCCGCGCGCATCGAGCGCGCTCCAGTCCAGGCGCTTCATGCCAGCGTCCTCTCGATCGGCAGCACCATCAGTCCGCGCGCACCGGCCAGCTTCAGGTCCTCCAGGCGCTGCCAGCCCATCGCGCCGTGGCACAGCGCCTGCAGCGCGAGCGTGTCCTTGCCGTCGACCTGCATCACCGTGGGCGGCTCGGCGTCCGGCAGCAGCGCCAGCAGGCCAGGTACCGCGCTGCGCGAGGCCTGGAACAGCAGCAGGCGGCTGTCGCGCAGCTTCAACACACCGTCCAGGCGCCGCTGCAGCATCTGCGCAAGCTCGTCGCGCGCGTCACCGAAGGGCCGCAGCGGGCCTGCCAGCACCGCCTGGCTGCGCAGCAGGGTCATCACCGGTACCAGCCGGTTGGCCGCCAGCGTCGCACCGCTCGACACCAGGTCGCAGACCGCGTCCGCCTGGCCCAGCCGCGGCGCGATCTCGACCGAGCCCGACAGCGTCACCACGCCGGCATCGATGCCCTGCGCCTCCAGCCACTGCCTGAGGAGCGCCGGATAGCTGGTGGCGATGCGCAGCCCCGAGAGCTGCGCCGGCCCGCTCCACTCGACGCCGTCGGGGACGGCGATGTCGAGCCGGCACTCGCCGAAGCCCAGCGGCCGCAGCTCGGTCGCCGCGGCGGCCGCGCCGAGCGCCTCGCGGCCGGCATTGGTCTCGTCGAGCACGTTGCGCCCGACGATGCCGAGATCGCAGACGCCCTCGGCGATCAGGCCGGGGATGTCGTCGTCGCGCACCAGCAGCAGGTCAACGGGCAGCGATTCTCCGTGGCAGAACAGGCGGTCGCGGCCCTCGCGCCAGGACAGGCCGCAGGACGCCAGCAGGGCACGGGCCGGTTCGCCGAGGCGGCCGGACTTCTGGATGGCAATGCGCAGCCGCTCGCGCGGTGTCGCGGAGGAGATCGGACTCATTGTGGGGGGCCTTCAGTGGCTGGCGAGGCGGGGGAACTGCTCACGGACGGCGGCTGCATAGCCGCCCTCGCCGTGTTCCAGGGTGCGGGCGACGCGGCCCACGGTGGTGACGCTGACGCCGGTGCGCTGGTGGATCTCGCGGTAGGGCACGCCCTCGAGCAGCAGCGGCACCACGCGCCAGCGATCGGTCATGGCCTCGAGTTCGGCCGGGGTGCACAGGTCGCGCAGGAACGCCGCGACCTCGGCAGGGTCCGGCAGGGCCGCAAGCGCCTCGGCCAACGCCTTGAAGCCGGCATCGGCATCCTTCTTCGGAACGGGGGCGGGGCGCTGCTTCATCTGGATCAACGTATTAATGCGTTATTACATTAACGCACGGCGATCCCGCCAGCGCAAGTCCTGCTGGCCTCGGCATCCACGACGCAGCGTCACAGGGGTGGCGGCAATGGCCGCGCGTGGCCGCCCTCGCGCGCAGGCAGGCAGTCGGAACAGGTAACGGGTTCAGGGGACCGGCGGCGTCAAGCTGCCGCGGCGGTTGCCGGACTCAGGCCCGGCGACGCTCCGCCAGCATCCAGCCGAGGGCGACACCGGCCAGGGCGCCGATGACTTCCATCAGCACGCGGATGCCGAGGCCGTCGGGGTCATGGATCTTCGACAGCGCGATGCGCGCGTATACCGGCGACTCGAGCTTGACCACGCCCATGTAGAACAGGTGCCAGGTGTCGATGCCGGCGCTGATCGCGATCGCGGCCAGGCAGGCCCAGCCGATCGCATGTCCTTCAGGCCAGCGTGCACGCAGGCCGATGGCGTGGAACAGCGCGTAGGCCAGCAGGCCGACCAGAAGCGCGATCAGGCCCGCTTCCAGTGCACCTGGCCAGCCCAGGTGCAGGGGCAGGTTCAAATGCCCTGCCCCGCGCCGCGCACGGCGGCCAGCAGCACGCCGTCGCAGACCAGGCGCACGGCCTCGGCCACGTCGCCGTCCATCGCGCGGTCGCGCTCCATGCCGGCGATGCGACCGCGGATCACCGCGTGCGCGGCGTCGACGGCGCGGCCGGGATGGAAGGGTTCGCTGTCCGCAAGCTCCACGCGCAGCGCCTCGACCTCCTCCATGAAACGCGCGTGGTCCGGCGTGCCCGCCGCCGGCGCGCCCGCCACCTTGGCCGCCAGCGCCGCCGCGTCGCCGCGCCGCGCCAGGTCGCGCGCGGCGTTGATCATGTCGCGGCGCAGGTCCAGCGCCTGTGCGGCGGTGTAGAGCTCCAGGCCCAGCACTTTGCCCAGGTCGTCGGCCATGGCCAGCACGTGCCGCGCCTCGTTGGCGCCCATGGATACGTGGTCTTCCGCGTTCGCGCTGGTCGGCACCGAGTAGACGCTGGCAGGATGCGCGCGGCTGGCGAGATCGTTGACGATGGCCGCGGCGGTGTACTGCACGATCATGAAGCCGGACTCGGTGCCGTCCTCGTTGCCGATCAGGAAGGCCGGCAGGCCGTCGCTGGTAGCCGGGTCGACCAGCTTGTTGAGGCGGCGCTCGCTGATCGAAGCCAGCACCGGGAGGGCGGCCTTCAGGTAGCTCATGGCCAGCGCCAGCGGCATGCCGTGGAAGTGGCCCGCCGAAATGACCTGCTCCTCGACGTGTTCGGCGGCCTTGTCCGGGAACACCAGCGGGTTGTCGGTGACCGCGTTGAGCTCGACCTCGAGCACGCGCGCGGCCTGCGCCGCGGCGTCGCGCACCGCACCGTGCACCTGCGGCACGCAGCGCAGCGAGTAGCTGTCCTGCGGCTGGTGCTTCTTGCCGCCGCGGAAGGGCTTGAAGCGCTGGTAGAACTTCTCGCGTCCGTGGCGCTGGCTGGTCGGCACCCAGTCCCAACCGATGTCGAAGGGCATCGCCTGCGCGGCGGGTTCATCCCAGCTGCCCGGCAACCACTGCCGGAAACGCGGCACAAGATGGTAGGCGATATCGGCCAGCGTCGAGCCGTCCAGCAGCGCGCGCAGCTGCGCGGCGGCCGCCACCTGGCCGGGATGAGGGCGCAGCGCGTGCACGTCCTCGGCGTAGGCGCCCACGCGGCCGGCGAAGGCGTCGAGCGTCATCGCTGCGGCAAGGTCCGCGGTGTCGAGCAGGTCCTCCAGCTTCGCCAGCGCCAGCACGCCCATGGCCAGCATCTGCGCGGTGCCGTTGTTCAGTGCCAGGCCTTCCTTGTAGGAGAGCTCGACCGGTGTCAGGCCCACGCGCTGGAGCGCATCGGCGCCCGGCATGCGTACGCCCTCGACGAAGGCTTCGCCGCCGCCCAGCAGTACGATCGCAAGATGCGACAGCGGCGCCAGGTCGCCCGAGGCGCCTACCGAGCCCAGCTGCGGCACCACCGGCACCACGCCGGCGTTGAGCAGCTGCGCCATCGCCTGCAGCGTGTCGACGCGGATGCCGGAATGCCCGCGCAGCAGCGTGTTGACGCGGATGCACATCATCGCCCGCACCACCGGCGCCGACATCGGCTCGCCGACGCAGACGGCGTGGGTGATGATCAGGTTGCGCTGCAGCTCGGCGTGCAGGGATCGCCCGGACGGCGCCGCGCCCGGCAGTTCGTCGCGCAGCGGATGGGCGCCCAGCAGCTTGTCGGCATTGCTGCCGAAGCCGGTGGACACACCGTAGATCGGTTCTTCCCGGCGCACCTGTTCGGCAAGGAACTCCGCTGCGCGCGTCACTGCGCGCAGCGCGCCTTCGTCCAGCGACACCTGGGCGCCGTGGGCCACGGCCACCAGCTGCGGCCGCGTCAGCGACAGTCCATCAAGCAGTACCGGCTTCATCGTGTGTCTCCCATCCGGCATCGCGCAAGCAGCGCATCGGCAAGCCCTTCCAGCGTGACCTCGACCTGCTCGCCGCTGAGCAGGTCCTTGAGCGTCGCCACGCCGCGCGCGACCTCGTCCTCGCCGCGCACCACCACGTGGCGGATGCCGGCGCGGTCCGCGTACTGGAACTGCTTGCCGAGCTTGCGCGGTTCGAACTGGGTTTCCACGTTCAAGCCGGCCGCGCGCAGCCGCTGCGAGAGCGCCAGCGCATCGTCCAGGCCGGCGTCGTCGAACAGCGCCACCAGCACATCCACCGGACTGCGCTCCGCGGCCACCAGGCCGGCTTCGCGCAGCTGCCAGAACAGGCGCGTCAGGCCGATGGAAATGCCGACGCCGGGCAGCTTCGACTTCGTGTAGTGGCCGGCCAGGTCGTCGTAGCGGCCGCCGGAACAGATCGAGCCGATGCCCGGGTTCGCGTCCAGCGTGGTCTCGTAGACCATGCCGGTGTAGTAATCCAGGCCGCGCGCGATGGAAAGGTTGATCGCGTAGCGCGACTCGGGCACGCCCATCGCCTTCAGCATGCCAAGCAGCGCGCGCAGTTCGTCGCGCCCTTCCTCGAACAGCGGCGTACCGGCGCCGAGCGCATCGAGCTTCGCGAGCGCATCCTCATGGCCGGTCGAGCGGATCCGCGAGAACGCCAGCAGCCGCTCGGCGACCTCGGACGACAGGCCGAAGCCCTCGCCTTCAAGCGTCGCGCGCACCGCCTCTTCGCCGCGCTTGTCGAGCTTGTCGATCTCGCGCAGCACCAGCGGCTGCGCCGCGTCGTCGATGCCCTGCCCCGCGAAGAACCCGCGCAGCAGCTTGCGATGGTTGAGCTGGATGGTGAACTCGCCGATGCCCAGCGCATCGAACACGGCGTTGATCACCGCCGGCACCTCGGCCTCGAAGCGCGGCGACAGCGTGTCCTTGCCGATCACGTCGATGTCGCACTGGTAGAACTCGCGGAAACGCCCGCGCTGCGCGCGCTCGCCGCGGTACACGCGCTGCATCTGGTAGCGGCGGAACGGGAAGGCCAGGTCGTGCTCGTGCTCGGCGACGTAGCGCGCCAGCGGCACCGTCAGGTCGAAGCGCAGCGCCATTTCCGGCACGCCCTGCGCGCCCTCGCCCTGGGCCTTTTCAAGCGCGCCGGTGGACTGCACGAAATACACCTGGCGCTCGGTCTCGCCGCCGGTCTTGGTCAGCAGCACCTCGGAGAGCTCGAACACCGGCGTTTCCACCGGCAGGAAGCCCCAGGCCTCGAAGGTGCGGCGGATGGTGTCGAGCATGCGCTGGAAGGCGACCTGCTCGCGCGGCAACAGTTCGAGGACGCCCGGGGGCGTGCGTGGCTTGATCAAGGCGGGCTCCGGTGCAGGCCATGCGGATTGGCCCGCCATTCTAGCGACTGGCGCCGCCGCCCCGGCCGCCGGCGCACGCAAGGCTTGCCCTTCCGGCCCCGGAGTCCCTAAAATGCGCAGCTCACCTGTCGGGGTGTAGCTCAGCCTGGTAGAGCGCTACGTTCGGGACGTAGAAGTCGCAGGTTCAAATCCTGTCTCCCCGACCACTCGGTGACCACGCATAAACCGGCCCCAAGGCCGGTTTTTTGCATTCAGCGCTTCCCGGGCGCGCGCCTGGACACTGCAGCATGCCGGCTTCCCCCGCCGCCACCGGCGGCACCCACGCACGCGGCTGGCTGCTGGCCCTTGCCGGCATCACGCTGGCGGCCTTCAACCTGCGCACCGCAGTCACCTCGATCACGCCGCTGCTCGACGTCGTCGGCCGCGAATTCGGCTTTGGCGCCAGCATGGCCGGCTTCATCGGCATGTTGCCCGCCGCGGCGTTCGCGGCCTTCGGCGCCGGCACGCCGGCGATCACCCGCCGCATCGGACTCGAACGCACCGTGCTGCTGGCCATGGCGCTGGCCGCGGCCGGCCTTGTGCTGCGCTCACTGGCCGGCGGCATGCCCCTGCTCATCGGCGGTTCGCTGCTGGCGCTGGCGGGCATGGGTATCGGCAACGTGGTGCTGCCGCCGCTGGTGAAGCGCTGGTTCCCGCACCGCATCGGCACGCTGAGCGTGGTCTACATCACTGCCCTGCAGGCGGGCACCATCATGGCCGCGTTGCTCGCGGTGCCGCTGGCCAACGCCTTCGGCTGGCGCCTGTCGATGGGCGCGTGGGCGCTGACGGCACTGGTGGCGATGCTGCCGTGGCTGGCATTGCTGCGCCGGGGAACAGACGCGGGACCGGAAGCCGCCACCGACACGGACGACGACGACGACGAAATCCCCGCGGCGGGTGCCACCGACCTCGAGTCCACGCCCGCGTCGCGCAGCCGCGTCTGGCACACATCGCTGGGCTGGGGCATGGCGCTGATGTTCGGCATGACCTCGCTGGCGACCTACGCCATGTTCACCTGGATGCCGCGGATCTTCACCGACGCCGGCGCCTCGCCGGCCTTCGGCGGCGCGATGGTTGCGCTGTACACCGGCTTCAGCCTGCTTGGGGGCCTGGTGGTGCCGGCGCTCGCCGTGCGCATGCCCAACACTTTCGTGCTCGCGCTCGGCTGCGCCGCGGCGCAGTTCGCCGGGTTCGCCGGACTGTGGGCAGCGCCGATGGCGGCCCCGTGGCTGTGGGCCACACTGGTGGGCATCGGCGGCTGCACCTTCCCGCTCGGCCTGACCCTGATCAACCTGCGCACGCGCACGCCGGCAGGGTCGGCGGCGCTCTCGGGCTTCACCCAGGGCGTGGGCTACACGCTGGCCTGCCTCGGGCCGCTGCTGTTCGGCATCCTGAAGGACGCCACCGCTGGCCTGGCGTGGCCGTTCGCGATGCTGGCTGCGAGCGTGATCGTGATGCTGCTCGGCGCCTGGCAGGCCTGCAAGCCGCGCCATCTCGAGGACATGCCGGGCCAGCAAGCACGCTGAGACCCCGCATCTTGCCGGGACGCATCTGGCACGGGTCTTGCGGCCACCCATACCGAATGCTTCACCCGGCCCCGGGGCCAGCGAGCTTCCCCAGCCGCTCCGGCCATCACTTGCATCGGCATATCGCGCGGTTCGTCACGTTTTGACGGGTGGCGTCAGTGCGGCACACGCATGGAAATACCTGAATGACCGTCCTTCAGCCGGTGTCGATCGACACCGGGACCGAGCATCCGCAATCCGAGCGCACGCGCGACTTCTACCTTTCCGTCCCGACGAAATTCTGCATCTCGCTGCTGCTCGCCCTGACCTGGGTGGGCGTGAGCGTCTGGCTGTCCCTGCCCTGGCTGGACGATCTGGGAGACCTGATCGGCCGCCCGCTCGCGATCGGCGTGATCACCTTCATCGCCTACGTACCGGGCTTCATGAACGCCTTCCTGCTCTCGACGATCCTGCTCGACCGCAGGCCCGCCCGCAGCATCCCCGCGCACTACCCTTCCATCACCGTGCTGGTGGCCTGCTACAACGAAAGCGCGAACATCGAACACACCATCCGCAGCCTCGCGCAACAGACCTATCCCGGCGAGATGACGATGCTGGTCCTTGATGACGGCTCCACCGATGACTCCGTCGAGCGCGCCGGGGCGGCGATCGCAGGCGTCAGGCTGTCGCCCGGCCACGCCATCCGCCTGGTCCGCGGCGCGCGCAACATCGGCAAGGCGGGCGTCCTCAACCGTGGCCTGGCACTGACCGACGACGCCCTCGTGGTGACGGTCGACGGCGACTCCTGGGTCTACCGCGACGCGATCGCGAACCTGATCGAGCGCTACCTGGCCGACCCGCCCGGCACGCGCGCCGTGGCCGGTTCGGTCCTGGTGCGCAACTCGCGGCTGAACTGGCTGACCCGCGTGCAGGAATGGGACTATTTCCACGGCATCGCGGCGGTCAAGCGCATGCAGAGCATGTACCACGGCACGCTGGTGGCCCAGGGCGCGTTCTCGGTATACGACCGCGCGGCGCTGGAAGACGTGGGCGGCTGGCCGGAGTGCGTGGGCGAGGACATCGTGGTGTCCTGGGCGCTCTTGGAGCGCGGCCACCGCATCGGCTACTGCGAGGACGCCGTCGCTTTCACCAACGTCCCCGATCAACTGTCGCAGTTCGCCGGCCAGCGCCGACGCTGGTCCCGCGGCCTGATCGAAGCCTTCAAGCACCATCCACGACTGCTGGTGAAGCGCCGGCTGAGCCTGATCTTCATCTGGTGGAACGTGCTGTTCCTGCCGCTGGACCTGGTCTACACGCTGGTGTTCATCCCCGGCATCGTCGCCGCCCTGTTCGGCTACTACCACATCGTCGGCATCATGACCCTGCTGGTGCTGCCGCTCGCGGTGGCCTGGAACGCCTTCATCTTCCGCACCCAGAGCCTGATGTTCAAACGCCAGGAGCTCAAGGTGCGCCGAAACACGCTCGGGTTCATCAACTACGTGATCGCGTACTCGCTGATCCTGCAGCCCATCTGCGTCTGGGGCTACCTGTCGGAGCTGGCCGGACTGCGCAAGAGCTGGGGGACCAAATGAGCAGGTTCACGTGGATCGTCGCGGCGTGCATGGTGTTCGCCGCGCCCACCGCCATCGCCGCGTCCCCGGTGGCGGGCGGTACGGAAGTCTTTTTCTCGGACGATGCCGACGACACATCGGTGCAGAAGTTCGCCGTCAGCGCATTCGACCGCTACGACGATGCCGAGCACTTCCGCGGCCTGACCCTGGAGCAGGCGCGGATCCGGCCGCTGGGCGACCGCGGCTGGACCGATCACCGCGCCTACCTGCGCCTTGCCGACACCCGCGGCGAGCTGAAGTGGAACACCAAGGTCGGTACCGACGGGCACACCGTGCTCGGCAGCGCGTCCCTGGTCCGTGACCGCGCGTGGCGGCAGGAGTACTTCATCGAGCGCGACCTGCTCGAAACCCGCTCGGGACACGAAGGGCACTACGCCACCTTCGCCGGGGCGGCGTTCGACATCCCGCTGGATGCGCGCGGCCAGCAGCTCACCCTTCTGGGCGGCCTGCAGGAATTCCCCGGCAGCAATCTGCGTACGCACCTGCGCGCGGTGTACTCGCTGCCGCTGGTGACGGACTGGGGACTGGGCCTGCAGCTGCGCGCGCGCAGCTTCCACAACAGCCACCCGCGCGAGCTGGACTACTACTCGCCGCGCCGTTTCGACGAAGTACTGCCGCTGCTGCGGATCCGCCGCTTCCACGGCGGATGGATGTTCGCCGCCGCCGCCGGGGTCGGCCGCCAGCGCGAAGCGGACGCGGACTGGCGCGCCGCCCGGCACGCCGAACTGACGGTGGAAAGCCCGCGCGGGGCGAGCGACTGGTACCTGCGTGCGCACCTGCTGTACAGCAATACGCCCGTGGGCGACGGCGTCAACTACGGCTACCGGCAGCTGGACCTGCAGCTGGTGCGCGGATTCTGATCCCGGGGCCACTCAGCGGAACGTTGCGATATCGACCGTCGAACGCTTGCCGATGGCGGCCGCGTGTGCGTCCAGCCATTCCTGCGCCTTGGCACGACCGTGGTCGCGCAGGGTTTCAAGGAACGGCAGGCTGGTGGTCGACTTTGAATCGTTGTCGAGCCGGGCCATCAGTTCGTCATCGGCGATCATGTGCATGCGCTTGCGACGCACCGGGTGCTCCTTCACCAGCCAGGGCACGACCGAGCGGCGGACGAACTCGCGCATGCGGATCAGGCTGCGCATCTCGGCAAGAAAGGCGGCGTTGAACGCCAGCGCCTGCGTGCGGTCGCGGATGTCCGCAGCCGAGCGCGGCAGTTCGCCGTGGCTGACCGGGCTCAGCAGCACCATCAGCACGTCGTCGACCCTGCACTCCGCCAGCAGCGGAAGCACCGGCGGGTTGGCGGCGAAGGCGCCGTCCCAGTACGGCTCGCCGTCGATCTCCACTGCGGCATACAGCGCGGGCAGGCAGGACGATGCAAGCACCACGTCCGCGCTCAGCTCCGGGGTGCGGAACAGGCGCAGCCGGCCGGTATTGGCATTGGTTGCGGCGATGAACAGATCGAACCTGCGCTGCGCGCGCAGACGCTCGAAATCGACCTGCGCTTCGACGATGTCACGCAGCGGGTCGTAGCCCAGCGGATTGAACTGCGACGGGGCCAGGAAGCCGCTCCATTGCAGCATCAGCGACGCCATCGGCGAGGGCCGGCCATCCATGGATCCTGCCCCTGCTTGCAGCAGCGGCGCACTGCCACCGACCGCGGTCCAGAAGCGGGCCAGGGCCTCGCGCGCGGCTTCGGCGCCGCCTTCGAGCAGGCCGTGGGCAAGGACCACGGCGTTCATCGCGCCGGCGCTGCTGCCGCTGGCCCCGCGCAGGTCCAGGCGGCCGTCTTCAAGCAGTGCGTCGAGCACGCCCCAGGTGAACGCGCCATGCGCGCCGCCGCCCTGCAGGGCCAGGCTGACGCGGCGCGGCGCACCTTGGTTGCGGGCGGTGGTCCTGGCTTTACTCACTGCGTCGGCTCCGGGTCAGGTTCCTTGGCCAAGCCGGGGGCGGGCTGACGCAACAGCATCACACGTCGGCCGCGTCGGCACGCTTACACGCCGCCCAATGCTTCAAGCCGCGCACGCAGCGCGTCCAGCCGCAGATCGCCCGCAGCGCCGGGGGACGTGCGCGCGGCGAGGCTTGCGGCCGGGTCGCCTTCGGCCCAGCGCGCCGGGTCGGCAGCCTGGCGATAGGCCTCGCGAAACGGCAGGCCGTCGCGCGCCATGTCCACGGCGAGATCGGTCGCATACATCGACGGCTCCAGCGCGGCGCGCATGCGCTCCGTGTTCCAGTCGAGGTTGCGCAGCAGGTCGGGCAGCAGGGCCAGCGCCTGCAGGCCCTTGCCGAAGCCGTGGAACAGCGCGCCCTTCGACAGCTGCAGGTCGCGGTGGTAGCCCGAGGGCAGCGACAGCAGCTGTTCGATCTCGGTACGCGCGGCGGCGACGCTGGCATAGGTCGCGCGCATCAGCTCGATGACGTCGGGGTTGCGCTTGTTGGGCATGATCGAACTGCCGGTGGTGTACTGCGCCGGCAGGCTGGCGAAGCCGGATTCGCCGGTGGTGAACAGGCTCAGGTCCCAGGCCAGGCGGCGCAGGTCGAGCATGGCGCTGGACAGCGCCTCGAGCGCGGCCATCTCGAACTTGCCGCGCGAGAGCTGGGCGTAAGTCGCGGCGACCTGCATGCGGCCGAAACCGAGGGCCGCGGTGGTGTGGTCGCGGTCCAGCGGCAGGTTCACGCCATAGCCGGCGGCACTGCCGAGCGGGTTGGCGTCGATCCAGGCCAGGGTGTCAGCGGCGCGCACGGCATTGTCGATGAAGGCTTCGGCCCAGGCCGCCCACCACATGCCGAGCGAGGACACGACGGCGCGCTGCAGGTGGGTATAGCCGGGCAGCGGCACGTCGCCCTCCGCGCGTGCGCGGTCCAGCGCGATGGTGGCGGTCTCGATGCACAGTGCGTGGGTACGGGCCAGCTTCTCCTTCAGCCACAGCCGCGTGGCCACCAGCACCTGGTCGTTGCGGCTGCGGCCGGTGTGGATGCGGCGGCCGGCGTCGCCGAGGCGTTCGGTCAGGCGCGCTTCGATGGCCGAGTGGCCGTCTTCGTAGCGCGCATCGAGCACGAAGCTTCCACTGCTGAAGTCGTCGGCCAGCGCGTCGAGTTCGCGCGCGATGCCGGCGAGTTCGTCCGCTGACAGGATGCCGATGCGCTCGAGGCCTTCGGCGTGGGCGCGGCTGGCCTGGATGTCGTGCAGGAAGAAGTCGCGGTCGAGGATGACGTCGTCACCCGCCAGGAAGGCCTGGATGTCGCTGTCGACGGTGACGCCGGGCTTCTGCCAGAGGAGGTCGGACATGTCGTTCTCCATTTCTACTGCTGTTGTAGGAGCGGCTATAGCCGCGACCAAGCGCCGCTACACGGCGGCGTCGTGCCTTTTGGGCGCGACGAATCGCGGCTATAGCCGCTCCCACAGGGGGGCTGATGGTGGTCTCAGTGGTGAGGGCGTGGGCGTCGGGCGGTGGTCAGCGGTATGGGTGATCAGTCGAACGGAATGCCCTGGGTCTCGGGGTAGCCGAAGGCGAGGTTGAGGTTCTGCAGGGCCTGGGTGGCGGCGCCCTTGAGCAGGTTGTCGAGCGTGGACACCACCACCAGGCGTCGACCGTCTGCCGACAGCGTGAAGCCGCCGACCTCGACGCCGTGGCGGCCGGCGATGGCGCTGACCCAGGGCGCGTCGTCGGTGACGCGCACGAGGGGCTCGGTGCGGTAGCGCGCGTGGTAGCGTGCTTCAACCGCGTCACGGTCCATCGCCTCGCGCAGGTGCATGTTCGCGGTCAGGGTGATGCCGCGGAAATGCGGCGCGACGTGCGGCATGAATTCCACCGACGTGCCGAGATGGCGGGTGACTTCGCGCTCGTGCAGGTGGTCGACCAGCGCATAGGGCATGAGGTTGTCGCGCAGCTTGTCGGCGTTGTTGCGGTCCGACGGCGTGGTGCCCGCACCGGAGTAGCCGGATACGCCGAAGCACTGGACCGGGCCATCGAGCAGGTCGAGCATCGGCGCGACCGCAAGCTGCATGGCGCTGGCGTAACAGCCGGGATTGGCGATGCGGCGCTGGCCGGCGTACGCGCCGCGAGTGAGCTCCGGCAGGCCGTAATACCAGGCATCGTTGAAGCGGTGATCGGCCGACAGATCGACGATCACCGGGCCACGTGCGTCGACGGCGACGCCGACGTCGGCACCGGCGTGAGCGCCTGCCGTGGCCAGCGACGCGATGCACGCGTCCGACTTGCCGTTGGGCAGCGCCAGGATCCATGCGTCGAGCCCGAGGCCGCCGAGCTCCTCATGCGCAAGGCTGCGGTACCGGAGCTCGCCCCGGTATTCCGGCACGTGGGCGGACACGCGCTGCCCGTCGAGCTCGCGCGAGGACACCGCCGCCAGTTCGAAGCCGGGATGCGCGGCCAGCAGCCGGATCAGTTCGGCGCCGGTATGTCCGCGCGCGCCCACGATGCCAACGGTCCTAGCCATCCAGCGCCTCCTCGTTCTTCTTTACGTCCACCAGGGTGGCCGGCCGCGTGGCGCAGTGAGCGACCGCGCGCTCGATGGCCGGGAACCGGTCCATTCCGTACCAGAACACCTTCCACATGCCCTGCTTCAGGCAGCCGTCGGACTCGGAATAGTAGAAGGCGTTGGCGGCGTTGCCGTTGCGCGAGCGCCAGAACAGGATCGGCGTTTCTTCGCGCATCACCTGCCAGACGGCGCGCCCCAGGCCTTCGCCCTGGGCATCGTCAAGCACCGCGAACTTGTCGAGATAGGGCACGCCGTCGACCTCGGTCAGGATCACGGCGGTGCGGTAGTTCTCGCTGACATAGGCACGCAGCAGCGGCGTGCGCTCGAAGTAGTCCGGCAGCAGGCTGCGGCCAAAGGCCGACTCGATCAGCATGCGCATCCGCGGCAGGTCGAGCTCGTTCCACGCAGCCGCGCGCAGCACGCGTTCGCCGCGACGCACCAGCGTGCCGGAGCCCTTGTGCGTGAACAGCTCGCGCGCCAGCTGGTCGGGCCGTGTGATCGACACCGACGACGACGGCGGCAGCACCATCAACAGGTTGTGGATCTGCTCGATTTTCAGGCGCATGCCCGAGTGCAGCCAGGGCTGCGCCAGCAGTTCCTCGTACTCGGTGCTCAGGTTGATCGAATCGATCACCTTGTCATCCGGACCCAGCAGGCCGCCGGTCCCGGTAAGGAAGACGATCTTGTAGGGCTGGATGGTCTTGATCAGCTCGTTGGCGGCCCAGTCGGCGTTGACGTTGACGATCTGGCCTTCGGCGGTCTCGCCAAGGGATGTGATCACCGGGATCGAGCCGGCCTTGATCGCCGCGCCGATGCCGTCGGTGTCCACGCGCGTGACCTGGCCTACCAGTCCGTAGCGCTCGCGGTCGAGGAAGGCGCATTCGAACACACCGGACTGGATCGAGGTCGCACGCACGCCCTCGATCTGCAGCGCCTCCACCAGCCGCAGGTTCTGCTGGCGCATCACCCGGCGCACGATCGCCAGCCCCGCGGCATCGGTATGGCGCAGGTTGTCGACCGTGCGCTTCTCGATGCCGGCCTCGCGCATCGCTTCGTCGAGCTGCGGTCCGGCGCCGTGGACCACGATCGGCGTCAGCCCGACCTGCTGCAGGAACGCCAGCGAAGACGTCAGCGCCTCGAGGTCGTCGCGCAGCACCGCGCCGCCGACCTTGACCACGGCGAAGCGCTTGGCATCCAGCTGCGAAAACCGCTTCAGGTACTGGCTGATCTCTTTCGCGCTGCCCATGCCCGACAACAGTCGAACAATGGTCTGGCGGGTCTGTGCGTGTGCTTGCATGGCTTGCTGCTTCGTGAGGTTGAGTTGGGGTCAAGAGCTTTTCTGCCGCGGATTTGCGCGTGTTACGCCGAGGCAGGTTCGAGCGACACTTCCTGGAACATACAGTTGTGGAACAGCTCTTATCCGCGTGGATCGGTGGCAAAGCTGTTGCCCTGGATGATCCGCACCACCGCCGCGGCATAGGTGCGCAGCTGGTCCAGCGCGACCCATTCGTCGGCGGTGTGGGCCTGGGCGATGTGGCCGGGGCCGAAGACGATGGCGTCAAGGCCCGCGGCGGAAAACAGCGAGGCTTCGGTCCAGAAGTCGACGGCGTTGCCGATGGGCAGCCCGAGGTCTTCGGCGAGGTCGCGCGCGGCGAGGCGGCGCTCTTCGGCGCTGGCGGTATCACCCGCCGGCAGCGAGGGGCCGTGGAAGGTGGCGGTGTACTCGCTGTCTTCGGGCGCAAGCGCCGCGAAACGCGCGTGCAGCTGCGCCAGGTCGTGCGAAGGCAGCGGCCGGAAACCGAAGCGTACTTCGGCCGCGGGCGCGATCACGTTGGCCTTGATGCCGCCCTCGACGCGGCCGATGTTGAAGCGCAGGCCGGTGAGGCCGCCGAAGCGCTGGTGGGCTTCGCCTTCGGCCACGGCCAGCGCGTCCACGCCCCAGCGCATGGCCTTGTGCACGGCGCTGGCGGACAGCGCCTGCGGACCCGAAGCATGGCCGGCTTCGCCGTGGAAGCCGAGTCGCACGGCAGCAATGCCACGATGGGCGAGCACGGCTTCGCAGCCGGTGGGTTCGGCCACCAGTACCTGGTGGAAACCGTGGTCACCGGCGAGGAAAGCGGCGATGCAGCGCGGGTCGTTGGCCTCTTCATCGCTGCTGAAAAGGAAGGCGACGTCGCCATCGCCGGCCTGCGCGGCGGCAATCAGCGCCGCGGCCGCGCCCTTGATGTCGCAGGCACCGAGGCCGATGGCGCGATCGCCTTCGACGCGCAGCACGTGCGGATCGGCGGTCCATGCCGGTGAATCCGGCACGGTGTCCAGGTGCACGTTGAACAGCAGCGACGGCGTGCCGCGGCGCGCGAACAGCGACACCGCCCCGGCGCCATGATCGGTCACCGTCACGTCGAAGTCCGGCAGCTGCGCGCGGATGTAGTCGAAGATGCCGCCTGTGCCGATGGCGCGCGGTGGATTGCGGGTGTCGAAGGACACCAGCGACGCGAGGTGTTCAAGAACCCTGTCGATCACGTCGCCGGGCCCATGTGGGAGCGGCTCTCACAGAGCGCGCTGCTGGAGAAGGCGCTGCCGGAGAACCCGGTCACGACCGGTTGACCTCTGCCCACAGCGTGCTGCTCATGCCGAACAGCTTGATGAAGGCCTCGGCCTCCTCCACTCCCCAGTCGGCGGACTGGGCATAGGTCGCACCGCTGGCGTTGAGGATGTGCGGCGAGCGCAGGGCCACGGCGTCGACGCGGCCGCCGCGGGTTTCAAGCACTACTTCGCCGTTGACCATCCGCTGCGAGGAGGCCAGGAAGGCTTCGAGATCGGTCTTCAGAGGGTCGTGGTAGAAGCCCTCGTACACCAGCTCCACCCACTTGCGGCCGACGTCGGGCTTGAAGCGGTTCTGCTGCTTGCTGAGCACGGCTTCCTCCAGCGCACGGTGTGCGACCAGCAGCGCGGCAAGCCCCGGCGCCTCGTACACGATGCGACCCTTCAGGCCGATGGTGGTGTCGCCGGTATACATGCCGCGCCCGACGCCGTAGGAGGCGAACATGCGGTTGAGCCGGGCAAGGATCTGCTCGCCCGGCATCTCCCGGCCATCGATCGCGACCGCTTCGCCCTCGATGAAGCGCAGCGCGACCTGCAGCGGTTCATTCGGCCAGGCGCTGCGCGGCGCGCACCAGCCGCGGGCGCCCTCGCCCGGCGCTTCCCAGCGGTCGATCTCGCCGCCGGACATGGTGATGCCCAGCAGGTTCTCGTTGATGGTGTAGGCCTTCTGCTTCGACTGCACGCCGAAGCCGCGCTCTTCCAGATAGGCCTGCTCGTAGGCGCGGGTCTGCGTGTGTTCCTTCTGGATCTCGCGGATCGGCGCCACGATCCGGTAGTCGCCCGACGCCTTCACCGCCAGGTCGAAGCGCACCTGGTCGTTGCCCATGCCGGTGCAGCCGTGCGCGATCGCGTTGGTGCCAAGGTCGCCGGCGCGTGCAAGGGCCGCGTCGACGATCAGGTAGCGGTCGGAGACCAGCAGCGGGTACTGGCCCTGGTAAGCCTCGCCGGCGTGGATGAAGGGCTTCACGAAGCCGTCCCAGATCGCCGGGCCGCCGTCGATGGTGACGTGGCTGGCGACCCCAAGCTCGGCCGCCCGCGCCTCGATCGCCTCGCGCTCGGCCGCGTCCACGCCGCCGGTATCGGCGAACACGGTGTGCACGGCCCAGCCGCGCTCCTGCAGCCACGGCACGCAGAAGCTGGTGTCCAGCCCGCCGGAGAAGGCGAGGACGATGTCTTTGGATTCGGACGGAGCGGTCATGTGGAGGTCTCGGGATGCGGGGGACACTGGGAGGGGACTGGTGGGGGGACTGGTGGAGACGTGGCGACTGGCGGGGCTGCTGCGGGAGCGGCTACAGCCGCGATCGGATGTATGGCATGCCCGGCAGGCCGCGGCCATCGGCCATGGCCGCTCCCACAGGCCGCCTCAGCGCCCCGCCAGCGCCTTCATCACCGCCTTCTGCACGTGCAAACGGTTGCCCGCTTCCTGCACGGCGATGCAGGCCGGCGAGTCCATCACCGCATCGCTGGCCTTGACGTTGCGGCGCAGCGGCAGGCAGTGGCTGAAGACGGCATCGTTGGTGCGCGCCATCTTGGCCTCGTCGACCATGAAATGCCGGTACCGGTCGCGGATCGGCTTCTCGGGCGCCCAGTTGCCGAAATACGGCAGTGCGCCCCAGCTCTTGGCGTAGACCACGTCGGCGCCGGCATAGGCGGATTCGATGTCGTGGCTGACGGACAGCGACCCGCCACTTTCGGCAACGTTGGCCTCGGCCCAAGCCATGTAGCGCCCGTCCAGCACGTAGTCCGGCGTCGGGCACAGCAGGGTCACGTCCATGCCCATGCGGGTGGCGATGGTCAGCGCCGAGTTCGCGACCGCGGTGTTCAGCGGCTTCGGGTGGTATGTCCAGGTCAGCACGTACTTCTTCCCGCGCAGGTCGCTGGTGCCGAAGTGCTCCTGCAGCGCCAGCGCATGCGCCAGCTCCTGGCAGGGATGGGTGATGGTCTCCATGTTGATGACCGGGACCGTGGCGTACTTCGCGAAGCTCTCCAGCACCCGGTCCTCGCGGTCGACCGCCCAGTCGACGAACTTGGGAAATGCGCGCACGCCGATCATGTCGACGTACTGGCTGAGCACCCGCGCGACCTCGGCGATGTGCTCCTCGGGTTCCCCGTCCATCACCGCGCCGAGCTCGAACTCGATCGGCCACGCGTCCTTGCCCGGCTGCAGCACCACCGCATGCGCACCAAGCTGGAAGGCGCCGAGCTCGAAGCTGGTGCGGGTACGCATCGACGGATTGAAGAACACCAGCGCGATCGACTTGCCCTTCAGCGCGTCGCCGACGGGATCGCGCTTCAGGCGCGCGGCCTCGGCGAGCACGGCGTCGAGCTGGGCGCGGGTCCAGTCCTGGGTGTTGAGGAAGTGCTGCGGCGTGGGGGTCATGGCTTGGTCCATGGAAACGGAAACGAAAAAGCCCGGCGCGGGCCGGGCTTCGAACGACGGAACACAGCTGCGGTCCGGTCTAACCCAGGGAAAGGTCGGATTCCGGTCGACGCGCGCGCGAGGTCATGCCTGCCGCCATGCGGGCGGAGGTCAGGAGGTCGTGGACTCGGGCGTCGGCTTGCTGCATCGCAGCGATCTTCCCATGCCGGCCGGCGCCGGGCAAGGGTCGACTCAATCGACGTTGCCTTCCGGCACCACCGGGGTCACCGCCACCTTGACCCGCAGCCGGTTGCCCGGGTCGCGCGGCAGCCGCGAGCGGTACTTGACCCCGCGGACCACGTAATCGACGTCATAGGCGATCGGGCGCCGGAACTCGCGCTCCACCGGCACCATGCGGCAGTCGCCCTCGCCGTCGCCGTCGGTATCCGGTGCCGCGTCGCGGCGATTGCCGGGGGTCAGGACGTCGCGAACGGCGCCGACCACGCGCGACAGGCCGCGCCGGTCTTCGCTGTCTTCGGGCTGCACAAGGCTGGACTGTTCGCAGCGCTCGACCATGCTGGTCGCGCGCAGCGTCTGGTAGACGGGTTCCGCGCGCAGCACCTGGGCGTACTCGTAGCGCACGTTCTCGCCCTGGATCACCGTGTGCTGCGCCCACGCGGGATGCACCGCGAACGCCGGGACCAGGAGCGCGGGGGCCAGAAGCAGCGGCAGCCACCGCTTTGCGGGAAAGTAGGCAGGCATGGCGAACGCGCAGTGTAGGCGCTGGACTTGCCCAAGGGCTGAATCGTGGCTGTCATGGTCCCCGGCCGGTAGAATCCCCGGTCTGCCCAGCGGCCCGTGAAATGACCCTCCGACTCTTCAACAGCCTCAGCCGCAAGCTCGAGGCCTTCCAGCCACGCGACCCCGCCTGCACCACGATGTATGTCTGCGGGCCGACGGTCTACAACTACGTGCACATCGGCAACGCCCGCGGGCCGGTGGTGTTCGACGTGCTGGCCGGCGTCCTGCGCCGCCGTTTCGGTGCGCTGGCCTACGCCCGCAACATCACCGACGTCGACGACAAGATCAACGCCGCCGCCGCCGCGCAGGGCGTGCCGATCTCGGTCATCACCGACCGCTTCGCCGCCGCCTATCGCGAGGACATGGCCGCCCTGGGCGTGGCACCGCCGGACATCGAGCCCGAGGCCACGGCGCACATCGGCGAGATCATCGCCATGATCGAACGGCTGGTCGCAGGCGGCCACGCCTACGCTGCGGAGGGCCACGTGCTGTTCGCGGTCGCCAGCTTCGACGGCTACGGCAGGCTATCGCGCCGCGAGCTCGAGGACATGCTTGCCGGCGCGCGCGTGGACGTGGCGCCGTACAAGCGCGAACCCGGCGACTTCGTGCTCTGGAAGCCCTCCACCGGCGACCTGCCCGGCTGGGACTCGCCCTGGGGCCGCGGTCGCCCGGGCTGGCACATCGAGTGCTCGGCGATGGCCGCCGCCCACCTGGGCGAGACCATCGACATCCACGCCGGCGGCGTCGACCTGCAGTTCCCGCACCACGAAAACGAGATCGCGCAGAGCGAGTGCGCCCACGGGGGCGCACCCTTCGCGCGCTTCTGGCTGCACAACGGCATGCTCAACTTCGGCGGCGCCAAGATGTCGAAGTCGGTGGGCAACATCGAAAAGGTCCACGACCTGGTGCAGCGCCACCCACCCGAGGCGCTGCGGCACGCGCTGATGTCGGCGCACTACCGGCAGCCGCTGGAGTGGTCCGATGGCCTGGTCGAACAGAGCGTGCGCACGCTGGACCGGCTGTACGGGACGCTGCGCGACGTGGATGCGCTCGTGCCCGCCGGGCTGGCACCGGAGGCCGCCATCCCGCACGCGATCGAGGCCGCGCTCGACGACGACCTCAACACCCCGCAGGCGCTGGCCGAGCTCGCGGCGATCGCCGGCAACGCGCGCGTGCTCCGCGGCGCGATCGCCGGCGGCACCGCCAGCGGCGACGGCCCGCTGCTGGGTCTGGCTACGCTCGGCGCCAGCCTGCGTGCCGGCGGCCGTGCGCTCGGCCTGCTGCAGCAGGCACCGGCAGCGTGGTTCGCCCGCGGCACCTCGGGCGATGACGACGCCCGCATCCAGACACTGGTCGACGAACGGGCCGCGGCCAAGGCCGGCCGCGACTTCGCGCGCGCCGACGCCATCCGCGACCAGCTTGCCGGCGAGGGCATCCTTCTTGAGGACACGCCGCAGGGCGTACGCTGGAAGCGAGGCTGAACCCATGGACGCCACCACGCACTTCCCGATCGAAGCCACCGCCGCCGATGCACAGGCCGCGATCCGCGACGAGTTCGCCTTCTTCGGCGACTGGTCCGAGCGCTACCAGTACCTGATCGACCTCGGCCGCAAGCTGCCGGAGTTTCCCGCTGAATTCCGCACCGAAGCGCACCGCCTGCACGGTTGCCAGTCGATGGTCTGGATCGTGCCTTCGGGCGATGCCGACCGCCTGGACTTCGCCGCCGCCAGCGACTCGGCCATCGTCTCCGGCCTGGTCTATCTCGCGCTGCGCGTGTATTCCGGACGCAGCGCCCAGGAAATCCTGGCCAACGATCCGTCCTACATTGCCGACATCGGCCTGGCGAAGCATCTTTCGCCCACGCGCAGCAACGGGCTGGCGTCCCTGCTCGCCTTCATCCGCGACGCGGCGCAGCGCGCGCTGGGCTGAGCGAAAAGCGGACCGGCGGACGCAGCCCCGACAAAAACCAGCTACTCCGCAGCGCCGGCCGTATGCCCTCAGCCGGGGGAAGAACCAGAAAACCCCGCCTGAGCGGGGTTTTCCGTGGAACGCGATGACGCAGCAGTCTCAGTCGCCGATCTGCTTCTGCAGGTGCTCCCAGCGCTCCTGCTCGTCAATGGTGCGTTCCGCGGTCAGGCGGGCCTCGAGGCGATCCAGGCCGATCTCTTCGCCGGAGTCGACGCTGAACCCGTAATCACCCGAGTCCACGCGCTTGAGCGTGCTGTCGATCTTGCCGATCAGCTTGCGGTAGCGGTCGCGGGTGCGCAGCTCCAGGGAGTTCTCGGTCTCGCGCGTGGCACGCTCGGCGTCGTCGCCAACGTCGCGCACTTCGTCCTTGAGGTTCTCGATGGTCTGCTTGGACTCGTCCACGAGGTCCGCGCGCCAGTCCGCCAGGCGCTGGCGGAAGTACTCGAGCTGCAGCGCGCTCATGTATTCCTCGTCCGGGCCGGGCTTGTAGCCTGCCGGAAGGATCGGGCGGCCGGTGGCCTCGTCGATCTTGTGGGGAATGGTCTTGTAACGGGTCTTCGGCGCGGGCGTGGTGGCCGGCCTGTTGGTCACGGCCACCGCAACCTTGCCCGCCGGACGCGCCGGGGTCTTGCGCGCCGGTGGCACCTGCCCGACCTTGGTCGAAGGCTTGGCGGTCGCCTTCCGGGCCGCGGGTGCGGCCTTCTTCGCGACCGGCGCGCTGGCGGCGACCTTCGTCGCAGCCGCCTTCTTCACCGGCGGAGCGGCCTTCTTCGCCACGACGGCCTTCTTCGCCGGGGCGGACTTGCTGGCCGCGACCTTCTTGTCCACGACCTTCTTAACCGGAACTTTTTTCACAGCCACCTTCTTCACTGGGGTCTTTGCAACCGACGTCCTGTTCACCGCCGCCTTCTTTGTCGCAGGCTTCGCGGTCTTCTTCACTGCCGCCTTCGCCGGCGCCTTCTTCACGGCGGCCTTGGCCGGCGCTGCCGCGACGGTCTTCCTGGGCGCTGCCTTCTTCGGCGCTGCCTTCTTCGGCGCTGCCTTCTTCGGTGCGGCCTTCTTCGGCGCAGCCTTCTTTGAAGCGCCATTCTTCGCTGCGGGCTTGACGGCCTTGGCGGCCTTCTTGACGGTCTTCTTCACTGCCACGTTCGGCGATCCTTCTTTGGAAGTGGGTTGCCGGTCCGCTCCACGCGGCCGGCCGCCGGCCAATGCAGCGGGAGTGGGGCATCCAGGCGGTACGTGGCCGCATCGCGGCGACGACTGACGAGTCCGGCCACCGGTAGCGTTTTTGAGGACGCGCTCGTGGCCGGCGCCACACTCCCGTCGCTTGGACGGGAAAGCGGGCTGTTATACCCTGCCCTGACTGCAGCGGCAACCGCCGCGCGCCGCGCAGCCCACTTTTATCCGGCGCCCCCGTGATCGACCGCATGCTCATCGCGCTGCTGCGCGGCTACAAACGCTGGCTCAGCCCGCTGCTCGGTCCGCGCTGCCGTTTCCTGCCGACCTGCTCCGAGTACGCCATGCAGGCCATTGCGCTGCACGGCGCCCTGCGCGGAAGCTGGCTTGCCGCCAAGCGCATCGGGCGCTGCCACCCCCTCAACCCCGGCGGCATGGACCCGGTCCCGCCGCGCGACGACGGAAGCCCGCCATGACCGATACCCTCATCCTCAATGCGCGCCTGGTCAACGAAGGCCGCGAGTTCGATGCCGACCTGCGCATCCGCGACGGCCGCATCGACGCCATCGGCAGCCTGGCGCCCCGCGCGGGCGAAACCGTGGTCGATGCCGACGGGCGCCGCCTGCTGCCCGGGATGATCGACGACCAGGTGCATTTCCGCGAGCCGGGCATGGAATACAAGGCGGACATGGCCACCGAGTCCGCGGCGGCCGTGGCCGGCGGCCTGACCAGCTTCATGGACATGCCCAACACCAGCCCGCCCACGCTCGATGCCACGGCGCTGGAAAACAAGTACGAACGCGCCGCCGGCCGGGTCCGCGCCAACCATGGCTTCTACATGGGCGCCAGCAACGACAACCTCGAGGCCGTGCGCGCCATCGACCCGGCTGCCACCCCGGGGCTGAAGGTGTTCATGGGCGCGTCCACCGGCAACATGCTGGTCGACGACCCGGCGACGCTGGACGCGATCTTCCGCGACACCCCGGTGCCGATCATCACCCACTGCGAAGACACGCCGATGATCGACGCGGAATTGGCGCGCTACCGGGAGAAGTACGGCGACGAGATCCCGGCCGCCTGCCACCCCGACATCCGCTCGCGCGAGGCCTGCATCAAGTCCACCCGCCTGGCGCTGGAGCTGGCGCGCCGCCACGACACCCGGCTGCACGTGCTGCACATCTCCACCGCCGACGAGCTGGCGCTGTTCGAGGCCGGTCCGCTGGTCGACGCCGACGGCAGGCTGCGCAAGCGCATCACCGCCGAGACCTGCATCCACTTCCTGCGCTTCGACCGCGCCGACTACGCGCGCCTGGGCCACCAGATCAAATGCAACCCGGCGATCAAGGACGCCAGCGACCGCGAAGCGCTGCTGCGCGCCCTGGCCGACGACGTCATCGACGTGCTCGCCACCGACCATGCCCCGCACACCTGGGAAGAGAAGCAGGCGCTGTATACGCGCGCGCCCAGCGGCCTGCCGCTGGTGCAGTACGCGCTGGTGGCGGCGTTGGAATGCGTGCACGAGGGCCATTTCGACACCGCGCGCGTGGTGCAGAAATTCGCGCACGCGCCGGCGCAGCTGTTCGGCGTCGCCGAACGCGGCTTCCTGCGCGAGGGCTACCACGCCGACCTGGTGCTGGTGGAGGACGTGCCGTTCACGGTGAAGCGCGAGGACGTCCTGTCCAAATGCGGCTGGTCGCCTTTCGAGGGCACGACGTTCCGCTCGCGGATCGCTTCAACCTGGGTCAACGGCGAACTGGCCTGGGATGGTTCCAGGCTGATCGGAACGCCGACGGGCCGGCGCCTGGAGTTCGCGCGATGAAGGTGACCGCAGCGCTGTTCGTCGGCCTGCTGTCCTCCCTGCCCTGGGCACTGGCGGTGGCACAGGCGGTGCCTGCGTTGGCCGCGGCCGACACGGCGGCGGACCTGCGCGTGGCGTTTCCCGAACGCGTGCAGCAGGGCGCCCTGGTCCTGGGCAAGGTGCCGCCGGGCAGCCGCGTCGAGTACGACGGCCGCACCCTGCGCAGCACCGGCTACGGCACCGTGGTGTTCGGCGTCGGTCGCGACGCCAGCGGCCCGCTGCGGGTGGCGGTGACCCGCCCCGACGGCAGCCGCACGGAGGCCAGCATCCTCGTCGACCCGCGCGACTGGCCGATGGAGCGGGTCAACGGCGTGCCGCCAAAGACCGTCGACCCGCCGCCGGCGATCGCCGAGCGCATCCGCCGCGAGCAGGCGAACGTGACCGCCGCGCGCACCCGCGACGACGACCGCCCCGACTTCGCCCAGCGCTTCATCCGTCCGGTCGAGGGCCGCATCAGCGGCCGCTTCGGCAGCGGCCGGATCTACAACGGCAAGCCGGGCGCCGGCCATTCGGGCATGGACATCGCCGCCGCCACCGGCACCCCGGTGAAGGCCCCGGCCGCCGGCATCGTCACCTTCGCCGACCCGGGCCTCTACCTGACCGGCGGCACCGTGGTGATCGACCACGGCCACGGCGTGAGCTCCAACTTCCTGCACCTTTCACGCATCGACGTCGCCGTGGGCGACCGCGTCGAGCAGGGCCAGGCCTTCGCCGCCGTCGGCGCTACCGGCCGCGCCACGGGACCGCACCTGCACTGGGGGATGAACTGGTTCAACGTGCGGGTGGATCCGTTGCTGGTGCTGGAGAGGCCCTGAAAGCGCCTGTTTCGCCCTGATCGGTATAAATCCGCGTAAATCAATGGCAAAAATGGTTCTTCTCCCGACTGGGGGAGAGGCGCATGGCCGGCCCGGCGGAGTGGCTGGTTCTTCTCGAGGCTCTGCGGTGCTGAGGTGACAGTTGGGGCGTTGTTGGGCCGGGAGCTTCTCCACTGGGGTTCGCGCTGCACGTCTCTTGCATTTCTCCGTTCTGGTCCGCGCTGCACGTCTCTTGCATTTCTCCGTTCTGGTCCGCGCTGCCCGTCCCGCGCACAGGGGGCGTGCTCCCCCGGCCTGTCCGCGTCCTGCTCCCAAGGCCGGCCGCCGGCCATCCATGGCCGGCTGTACGCACGCCCCCTGTGCGCGGGACGGGCCGTGGAGTTTTTTGGCTTCGGGACGGAGATCAAGAGCGGGCGCTCTTGTCCGTGCTCGTGCTCGTGCTCGTGCGCGTAGCCGTGACCGTGGCGTGGCTATGCCGGTTGACGGTCCGCCGGGTTTCGACGTCGCCGCCGCTGCCTTCCTCCCCCGACCGCGCAAAAGGTCCGGGTTCCCCCCTGCGTCCACGGCGGGCAGCGCACACCCTCCCGGAGCAATCATCCGATTCCCCGCCCTTCTCAACCAGAGCGCTGCATCAGGCGGCCCAGAAGCCCGACGCCCGGCGAGTTCGCAAGGTCCTGCGGAGAGACCAGACGCGGGTTCGGGTTGTGGGCAAGGCTGGTGTCAGTGCCTGCGCTGCGCATCAGGCCGTGGCTGTCCGGCTGCAGCTGCGAGAGGACCCGCCGGCTTGCCTGGTCCAGGGCCTCGTCGGAAATGTCGTCGCCCGCTTCGAACAGGGCTTCTGCGCCGAAGAGTCCCGGGGCGGTCCTGCGGGCTCCGGCTCCGGCGGCCCCGGTGCCCAGCAGCGGGCCCATCTCGTCGATCAGCCTTTGCCAGTCGATCCCGGGGAACGGCGCCCTGCCGCGTTCGCCCTCGACGATCCGCGGCGCCAGCCGGCCGCGAGGCTCCACCGCGCACTCGGCCCAGCTGCGATAGACGACTTCGCTGCAGAGCATCGCCGGCGATTCGGACGGGACGGCGCGGTCCAGCGCCAGGCGCACCAGCTTGCGTGCCCAGGGGTGGGCGGGCCACTTCCCCCGCAGCGCCATGATCGCGCCGAACAGCGCCAGCTGATCGACCGGATACGGGGCACCCAGCAGGGCCTGCGCGTGTTCGCGAACCAGGCGGCGCTCGCCGGAATCGAAAGGACGACCCTGGTCACCATGGGCGCGGAAGGCGTCGACCCAATGGTAGTGGTCGACTTCGCCCAGGCGCTTGGCAAGCGGATAGCGCCGCACCCCGGCCAGCGAGGCCTCGATCAATTCGCCCTGGTCGACCACCATCGCCGCGTGGCTGTACGTGCCGTCGCTGGCCCAGGCGATCAGGTCCGATAGCGGACCATCGCCCATCATCAGCAGAATGTCGCCTTCCTGCAGGTTGTCGATCGCGATCGTGTCCATGCCGCCTCCGGTTGTCGTGCTGGTCATGATGGGGAGACGCGGTTGCGGCCGCCCTGCTTGCTGACGTACAGAGCGTTGTCGGCGCGCTCAACCAGCGCCTCGGCGGATTCGCCGGCCAGGTATTCCGCCACGCCGATGCTCAGGCTGCCGTCCAGCTGCAGCATGTCGATCAGCAGCGAGCGCCCGTTGACTGACGCAAGCATGCGCCTCGCCACGTCCAGCGCCTCGCCGAGGCGGGCGCCTGGCAATACCGCCAGGAATTCATCGCCGCCATAGCGGCCGATGACATCCCCCGGGCGCAGCTGGTTGCGCACGCGCTTGGAGACGATGCGCAGGCACTCGTCGCCGATGCCGTGCCCGTGCTTATCGTTGATCCGTTTGAAGTTGTCGATGTCCACGAAGGCGATGCTCATCGACTCGTCCTTCTCCATCGCGAGCTCGATGGCCCGGCGCAGCTCGACCTCGATGCCGGCGCGGTTGAGCATGCCGGTGAGTTCGTCCGCGCGTGCCAACGCACTGGCCTGGTCGCGGTCACGGCGGAGCTCGAGCAGCTTGTCCGCCAGACCGATGGTCAGCAGCAGTCCGGCGAGGGCAAAGGCGCCGGCCAGGCCTTGGGGCAGCCACGTCGGACCCGCCCACAGCCCCATCATCTCGCTCGCCATCAGTGTGACAAACAGCATCAGCGGCAGCCAGGACGCCATCACCACGCGCCCGGGACGATCGCCGCGCAGCGCCAGCACCGTGCTCCCCGCCAGCAGCACCATTGCCGACAGGATCAGTCCAAGGTTGCCGATGCGCCCCAGCCACTCTGCGTCGCCAAAAAGGCTGCCGATACCCGCCACCGCCGCCATGGCGGTGGTTGCCCACAGCATCCGGTCCAGGCGTGGCAGCTTGCCGCGAAGGTCGAGGTATGCGCGCTGGAAGAGGTTGCTGCAGACGATGCCCAGCCCTCCGGCCACGCGGTTGACACGACTCGAACTTCCGAACAGCGCATCGGCACCCGGCAGCAAGCGGAAATCGCCGCTGAGCGACACCATGTACAGCACCGCGAAGCACAGCATCGCACCGAACCAGGCAAAGCTTGGATCACCGGTTCCGAAGCGGAACGCGAAGGCCAGCAGGGCAAGGACCAGCAGCACCGACAGCACGGAGGCCCGCCAGCTGGCATGGAACAGATCATCGCGATGAACGACATCGAGCGGTTCGATCGAAACCGGCATCTGCAGCGAGGATGCGGTGGAGACCCGCAGCCACACCACCTGCCCCGACGGGATGCCCCGCGGCAGGTCCACCACGAGGGCCCGCGACGAGTGGCTCGGGTCCGCGTGCTCGCCGTACAGCGCATGGCGTGCGGGCTGGTCGCCACCGGGCGCCCAGGCCTGCACCTGGTTGAGGAAGGGCGCGCGCAGCATCAGCTTCGGCTGGCCGTCGGTGCCCAAGGGCTCGCGGGTCGTGAGCCGCCACCAGCTCACCTCGCCCCTGGACCCCCTGATAACGGGTGCCACCGGCGGGCCGAGGCGGTCATCGAGGGCGCCGGACAGAACCTCGGTGGAGTCGTGCTCGCCGGGCAGCGGTTGCAGCACGATGACGGGATTTGCCGCGGCTCCCGTCCACGCGCACAGCAGTGCGATGCACAGCCAGACGCTGCACCACCAGGACTGGCGTTTGACTCCCCGGATGTTCCCCATGGCGCAATCCTACCCCGGGCCGCGGCAGCGCAAGCGCTCTCCAGCCGCGTCGCCTATCCCACCACACCCGTCACCCGCGCAACGGCGTCATGGGCATGCAGGCTCTCGAAATGCGAGACGGTCACGTCGAAGCGGGCGACGCGCGGACTGGTCGAAACGACAGCGGCGACGCGACGGGCCGCGTCCTCGCAGAACATGAGGTTTTCCGCATTGGCGCGGGCGAATGCCTGTTCGTCCTCGCGCTTCACCGCCGTCTGCACCGGGGTCCCGAGCGCGGCTTCGATGGCGTCGACCAGCTCCAGCAACGGCAGCGCATCGACGTCATTGCGCAGGGTCACGCGCACATCCGCGCGGCTGCGCTGGGCGTGCGGCGTGGCGGCCATGCCGCGGCCGGAGCCGAGCCATGCGTGCACGTCGACCCTCGACGGTGCCTGGTCATCGGCGAAGTCGGCTTCGAAGGCGTCGGCATTGGCGCGTCGCGACAGCGCGGCCGAGGCCGGGCAGGTGCTGGAATACTCGACGCCGAACGCAAGCACGATTTCCGCGCCCGAAGGCGACAGGGTGGCGTCGACCTCCACCGGATAGGACTTCCAGCCGGCATTGCCACTGGCCAGCGCGCGGCGCTTCAGCAGCTGTTCCCAGCGCAGTCCCAGGCGCGCGGTGGTGGCGATGCCCGACTGCGAATCGATGCAATCGCGCAGCAGCGCGCGCAGCGAGGATGCGGTCAGCGGCTCCACCGGAAGCCGGTCCTGCAGCAGCAGGTACAGGCGCGACATGTGGATACCACGGGTTTCGGCGCTGGCCAGGTCCACGCCGATGTCGGCCCAGGCCGGCACCCGCTGCGGTTGCCCGCCCTCGTCGGCCACGCAGAGCGGCAGCGCGACGCGGCGCATGCCGACCCAGTCGAGCGAACGGGCCGCGGCGGCACGATCGTAGGCGACGTCGGGCAACGCCGGGGACGGGTTGGAAGAAGTCACGCGGAACCCTGCAAATGAGAACGGTCCGCAATTCTAACCGCGCACCGGTACCGGACCGGCGAAACGCTGCATGTCGCAGGCGTTGATCCCGGCCGTGATTCAGCCCGCCCTGCGCGCACCGCGCCAGGCCGCGAGCAGCACGCGCAGCGGCGGCAGCGCCGCGCCGGGACGCGCAAGCCGCGCCTCCAGCAGGGCTGCCTGCACGCCACGCGCCCTGCATCCTGGACGCGGCGCGGGGGACGATGGATCGGCCGTGGCTATCGGAGCCATTGGCGCGCCGCGCATCAGGTTCCGTTCGGCCAACAGGCTGCGGAATACAACAGCGGCGGCCTCGACGTCGGAGGCGCGACCATCGAACAGCACCGCTTCGCAATCCGCGACGGCGGCGGCGAACGCATGGCCGGCATTCCCGGCTTCGCTGCCCTGCGCTGCGTCCGTTCCCATGGCCGCGGCGCCGGGACCCACGATGTCATCGACGCCATCACCTCCGCGCAGCGCGCGCAGGTCCGGCAGCGCCCGGCCCAGCTGCAGCCAGGGCGCGGGCCGTGGCTGCAGCAGCGCGCCCAGCGGATGGCGTCGCGCACCCTTCGCCCAGCCGCCCAGCTCTTCCTGCCACCAGGCGAGCTTGGCCAGTCCCGGCGTCGGGTCGCCGCCACCCCAGGCCGCGTCGGTGAGCTCCTGCAGCAGGGTGAACCAGGCCTCGGCCAGCGGCTGCCGGTCCTTCGCCACGAAGGCCATCGCCACCGACCATTCCGGCCAGCGCGCGCGCCACTTGTCGACGAAGCTGGCCGCTTCGTCGCGGATGTCGACGTCGATGCTCACGGCCAGATGTCCGGATCAAGGAGGTCCGCGGGTGTTTCCGCCATCGCATCGGCCTGCCAGGCGAGCGGATCGTCGTGCTGCAGACGGTAGCCCCAGAGCGCGACCAGCGAACGCATGCCCGCGGCGCGCGCGGCAAGGATGTCGCGCTCGTCGTCGCCGACGTAGACGCAGTCGGCCACTGTGAAGCCCATCGCTTCGGCGGCGTGCAGCAGCGGCAGCGGATGCGGCTTGCGCTCGGCCAGGGTGTCTCCGCCGATCAGCACGCCGCTGCGCATGTCCCAGCCCAGCGCCGGCATCAGGCCGCGCGCGAGGTACTCGGGCTTGTTGGTGACGATGCCCCAGCGCGCGCCGTCGGCCTCGAGCGCGGCCAGCATCGCTTCGATGCCGTCGAAGGCCGCGCCGTGGCGGCCGAGTTCTTCGCCGTAGACGGCCAGGAACTCCTTGATCATTTCAGGCGGCACTTCGCCGGCGAGTTCCGGAAAGGCCGCCGCGCTCATCGCGCGCGCGCCCTTGGACACGTGCGGCCGCAGGTCCGCCAATGGCATCGGTGGCGCACCGCGCGCCGCGCGCATGCGGTTCACCGTCGCGGCCATGTCCGGCGCGCTGTCGAGCAGCGTGCCGTCAAGGTCGAACAGCACGCAGCGCGGGAAGCGCCTGCGGGCGGCGATGCCGCTCACGCCGCGCCCGGCCTGCGCGCAGAGGCCAGGTAATTGACGTCGGTGCGCGACGAAAGCCGCGCGCGGTTGGCCCAGGGTTCGTAGGCGATGCCGCGGACGTCCTCGAGCTCCAGCCCCGCCGCGCGCAGCCAGGCACCGAGCTCGGACGGCCGGATGAAGTCGCGGTACTGGTGGGTGCCGCGCGGCAGCAGGCGGGCCACGTACTCGGCGCCGACGATCGCAAGTGCGAACGCCGCCGGCGTGCGGTTGAGGGTGGACACGAACAGCCGGCCGCCGGGCTTCAGCAGCCGTGCGCAGGCATCGATGATCGCGCCCGGGTCCGGGACGTGTTCAAGCATCTCCATGCAGGTCACTGCATCGAAGCTGCCGGCGGCCTCGTCGGCCAGCGCCTCCACCGCCTGCACCCGGTAGTCCACCGCGACCGCCGACTCCAGCGCGTGCAGCCGCGCGACCTTGATCAGGTCCGGCGCGAGGTCCAGCGCGGTGACGTCGGCGCCGTCGCGCGCCATGGCCTCGCTCAGCAGGCCCGCCCCGCAGCCGACATCGAGCACCCTGGCGCCGGCCAGCGGACTGCGCGCGGCCACATAGCCCAGGCGCACCGGATTGAGCGCGTGCAGCGGCTTCTGCGGACCCTCGGGGTCCCACCAGCGGTTGGCGAGCTCGGCGAACTTGTCGAGTTCGGACTGGCGGAAGTTCTGCGTGCCCTGGGGCGAGGCGGTCATGGCGACGTGCTCTGGATGATCGGAGGTGTGCGCGACGGCGCGGCTCAGCCGGCGCCGGTGCGGATGCCGGCCATGCGCGTACGCCACTGGCGGGCGTTGGCGACCACGGCGGTGGTGTCGATGTCGACCAGCTCGCGCTCGCGCAGCTTCGCGGCGCCACCGATCCAGACGTCGGAGACCTGGTGGCGCCCGGCGGCATAGACCAGCTGCGACACGACATGGTGCAGCGGCTGGGTCTCGAGGTCGCTGAAGTCGAAGCAGGCCATGTCGGCCTGCTTGCCCGGCTCCAGCGAACCGACCAGATGGTCGAAGCCCATCGCCTTCGCACCGCCCAGGGTAGCCGCGCGCAGCGCGGTGAAGGCATCGAACGCCGCCGCATCCTGCGCCACCGCCTTGGCCAGCTGGGCCGCGGTGCGGGTCTCTCCCACCATGTCGAGGTCGTTGTTGCTGGCGCAGCCGTCGGTGCCGATGGCGAGGTTGACCCCGGCGCGCTCCAGCGCGCAGGCCGGGCAGAAGCCGGAAGCCAGCTTGAGGTTGGATTCCGGGCAGTGCACCACGCTCACGCCGCGCTCGGCGCAGAGTTGGATTTCGGCGTCGGTCAGCTGGGTCATGTGCACCGCGATCAGGCGGTCGTTGACCAGGCCCAGGCGGTCCAGGCGCGCGAGCGGGCGCTGGCCGTGGTCCTTGATCGACTGCTCGACCTCCTGCGCGGTTTCGTGCAGGTGCAGGTGCACGGGGATGTCGAGCTGGTCGGCAAGCATGCGCACGCGCTCGAAGTTGGCGTCGTTGACCGTGTACGGCGCGTGCGGCGCGAAGGCCATCGCGATCAGCGGATCATTGCGCCACTGGTCGTGGACCACGCCGGCCTTGTCGAAGTACTCGTCGTCACCCGAGGCCCAGGCCGTCGGGAAGTCGATCACCGGCAGGCCCACGCGGGCGCGGAAGCCGTGGCGCTTGTACACCGCGGCCTGCACGTCGGGGAAGAAGTAGTTCTCGTTGCAGCAGGTGGTGCCGCCGCGCAGCATCTCGGCGATCGCCAGGGTGATGCCGTCGGCGACGAAGTCCGGTGCCATCACCGCGGCTTCGATCGGCCAGATGTGCTGCTGCAGCCAGACTTTCAGCGGCAGGTCGTCGGCGATGCCGCGCATCAGCGTCATCGGGTTGTGGGTGTGGGCGTTGACGAAGCCCGGCACCAGCACCCCGTCGGGACGCGACACCACCTCCGCCGGCGCGAAGCGCGCGCGCGCCTCGGCCCGCGGAAGGATCGCCACGATTTCCCCGCCGCGAATGGCCACGGCATGGTCCTCGAGGACCACGCCGTGCGGTTCCACCGGGACAACGTGCCCGGCCTCGACCAGCAGGTCGCAGGCTTCCGGCGCCACCGCCTGCTCCGCCATTACTTGACCCGGCTGACGTATTCGCCAGACCGCGTGTCGACCTTGATCATTTCTTCCTGGCTCACGAACAGCGGCACGCGCACCACCGCGCCGGTCTCGAGCGTCGCCGGCTTGCCGCCGCCGCCCGAGGTGTCGCCGCGCACGCCGGGATCGGTTTCGCTGATCCTGAGTTCGACGAAGTTCGGCGGCGTGACCTGGATCGGAGTGCCGTTCCACAGGGTCACGATGCAGTCTTCCTCGCCCTTGAGCCACTTCTCGGCGCCGCCCATGCCGGCCTTGTCGGCCTGCACCTGCTCGAAGCTCTCCGGGTCCATGAAGTGCCAATATTCGCCGTCGGAATAGAGATAGCGCATGTCGGTGTCGACGACGTCGGCCGCGTCCATCGAGTCGGTCGCCTTCATGGTCACTTCCTGCACCCGGCCCGACTTGATCAGGCGGTACTTCACGCGCGTGAAGGCCTGGCCCTTGCCCGGCTTGACGTACTCGGTGTCGGTGATGATCGCGGGCTCCCCGTGGACGAGGATCTTCATTCCGTTCTTGACGTCGTTCATGCCATGGCTGGCCATGCGTGCTCCTGCGAAGTGGTCGGCGGGGTCGGCCGCGCGAGCGGCTAGACTATGCGGGAAATGATACCCGCAGCCCCCCTTTCCATGCAGCCACCCGGCTGGCAGCACGCATGGCGCGCCTCGGTGCGCGACCCGCGCGAGCTGCTGGGCCTGCTGGGACTGGATGCCGAGGCCGCGGCCGTGCCGGAGGCGGCGATGGCCGCCTTCGCCCTGCGGGTGCCGCGCGGCTTCGTCGCCCGCATGCGCCACGGAGACCCGGACGACCCCCTCCTGCGCCAGGTGCTGCCGCGGGTGGACGAGCTGCGCAGCGTGCCCGGCTTCGGCCTGGACGCGGTCGGCGACGGCGCCGCGAAGACCGCCCGCGGCGTTATCCACAAGTACAACGGCCGCACCCTGCTGGTGGCCACCGGCAGCTGTGCCATCAACTGCCGCTACTGCTTCCGCCGCCACTTCCCCTACGCCGAAGAAACCGCGGCCGCCGGCGGCTGGGCCGAGGCAGTAGCGGCGATCGCGGCCGATCCCGGCATCACCGAGGTGATCCTGTCGGGCGGCGATCCGCTGTCGCTGGCGACCCGCAAGCTGGCCGAACTCACCGAGCTGCTGCGCGAGGTGCCCCACGTCCGCCGCCTGCGCATCCACAGCCGCCTGCCGGTGGTGCTGCCGGAGCGCATCGACGACGAGCTGCTGGCCTGGCTGCGCAGCCTGCCCTGGCCGGTGGCGGTGGTGATCCACGCCAACCACGGCAACGAGTTCGACGCCACGGTCGATGCCGCCATGGCCGCGCTGCGCGATGCCGGTGCCAGCCTGCTCAACCAGGCCGTGCTGCTGGCCGGGGTCAACGACTCGGTCGACGCCCTGGCCGGACTCTGCGAACGCGGCTTCGAGGCCGGCGTCCTTCCCTATTACCTGCACCAGCTGGACCGCGTCGCCGGCACCGCCCACTTCGAGGTCGACGACGCCCGCGCCCTCGCCCTGCACGCAGCCCTGGTGGCCCGCCTGCCGGGCTACCTGGTCCCGCGCCTGGTACGCGAGGTCGCCGGCGATGCGTCCAAACGCGCGCTGTGACCCCGGTCGCCACCAACCGCGACCTGCACCCTGTTGCCATGCCCCCGCCGTGGACGCCGCGAGCCGGCGCATGGCATAACGCGCCTTCCACGGAGAACCCCATGTCGAAAAGCCAGGACACCGCGCTGCGGCTGATGATCGTCGACGACAGTCCCGAATCGGCCGAAGCCATCGTCAGCACCCTGCGCAACGCGGGCATCGCCGTCCGCCCGCTGCGCCCGTCCTCGGCGGAGGAGTTCGCGAGCGTGGTCGGCGCACAGCCGCTGGACCTGGTGGTCGCGCAGCAGGATTCGAACATGCTGCCGCTGGCCGAGGTCGTGCGACAGGTGGCAGCCACCGGCAAGGACGTCCCGGTGGTGGCCCTGGCCGATGTGGTCGACAGGGAGAGCTATATCCAGGCCAAGAGCGACGGCGCGCGAGCGCTGGCGCTGCGCGAACCGCCATCGCTGCTGCTGGCCGTGCTCCGCGACGCCTGGGCCGACCTCGAGGCGCGCCGCACCCAGCGCCGCCTGGAGGCCCGCCTGCGCGAGACCGAGCGCCGCTGCGATGCGCTGATCGATTCCTCCCGCGATCCCATCGCCTACGTCCACGAAGGCATGCACATCCGCGCCAACCAGGCCTACCTGGAGATGTTCGGCTACCCGGAGTTCGAGGACATCGAAGGCATGTCGCTGCTGGACATGGTCGCGCCGCAGGACGTTGAAGCCTTCCGCCAGCTGCTGAAGGGACTGGCCCAGGGCGAGGCACCGCCGCCGCGCCATGAACTCCAGGCGCGGGACATCGACGGCAATGCGTTTCCGGCGGCCATGGAGTTCACCCAGGCCCAGTACGAGGACGAGCCCTGCATACAGGTGGTGATCCGCCGCCAGGAGCTTGATCCGGAGCTGGCGCAGGAGATCGAAGAGCTGCGCCAGCGCGACCAGGCTACCGGCCTGTACAACCGCGCCACCTTCCTGCTCGCGCTCGAGAACGCGGTGGACGCCGCCGCGCAGGGCCGTGCGCGGCACGGCCTGCTGCTGATCGAGCCCGACCACTACCAGCACCTGCTGGCCGATATCGGCCTCGACTCGGCCGACGACCTGCTGGCTGCAGCCGCGTCCCGCCTGGTTGGCGCGGCCGAAGGCCTGGACGCGGTGACCGCCCGCTTCGGCGAACACACCCTGGCCCTGCTGGTGCGCAACAGCGACCATGACGGCACCGAAGCCGTGGCGCGCCGCGTGCTGGCGGCGTTTTCCGCCGACCTGTTCGAGATCGGTTCGCGCTCGAGCGTGATCACCGGCAGCATCGGCGCGGTCCAGATCGGCGAGAAGATCGCCAGCGTCAGCCAGGTCCTCGCCAAGGCCACCGCGGCCATGGCCTCGGCCAGCGCCACCGGCGGCAACCGCTTTGAGCTCTTCGACCCGAGCGCGGTGGATCGCGCCGAGGAGGAGCACATCCAGGCCTGGGTCTCGCGCCTGCGCGACGCGCTCGACCACGAGGGCTTCGTTCTGCACTACCAGCCGGTGATCAGCCTGCAGGGCGACACCGGCCCCGTGTACGAGGCCTTTCTGCGCCTGAAGAGCGCCGACGGCGAGCTGATCAAGCCGCTGAGCTTCCTGCAGATCGCGGAGGAGCACGGCCTGCTCTGGGAGATCGACCGCTACGTGGTCGGCCGCGCGATCGCGGTGATCGGCGAGCGCATCCGTGCCAACAAGCCCACCACCCTGCTGGTCAAGGTCAGCCAGGCCTCGCTGGCCGACGACAGCCTGCCGCGCCACATCGGCGAGCAGCTCCTTGCGCACGGCGTTCCGGGCGAGTACCTGGTGGTCGAGCTCGCCGAGGCCAAGGTGTTCACCCACCTCAAGGCCGCACAGGAATTCGCGGCCGCGGCGGCGCGCCTGGACTGCCGCATCGCGCTGGAGAACTTCGGCGCCGGGCTGGATTCGTTCCAGCTGCTCGCGCATCTGAAGCCGAACATGCTCAAGATCGACCCCGGCTTCATCGAAGAGCTTCCGGCCAACGCCGACAACCAGGCGCGGGTGCGCGAGATCGCTGCCAAGGCGCGCGAACTCGGCATCCAGACCATGGCCGACTTCGTCGGCGACGCGGCCACGATGTCGGTGCTGTTCGGCACCGGCGTGGACTATGTCTCCGGCAACTTCCTGGCTCCGGCCGGTCCGGACATGGGCTACGACTTCGAGTAAGGCCCGGGGTGGCACCGCACGCGCGGTGCCACCGGTGCCCTCAGGCCAGGAGGCCCTGGCGCAGGGCGGCCTCGCCGTCGACGCTGCCGGCCTCGAGCGCGCGGATGCGCTCTTCCAGCGGCGGGTGGCTGAGCATCAGCCGGCGCAGGCCGTGGCCCATCGCACCGCTGATGCCGAAAGCCGCGACCTGCTTGGGCAGGGTGTTCTGGCCCTGGTTGAGCGACAGGCGCTTCAGCGCCGCGATCATCTTCGGGCGGCCGGCCAGCGCGGCGCCGCCGGCGTCGGCGCGGAACTCGCGATGGCGCGAGAACCACATCGCGATCATGCTCGCGAACAGGCCGAACACCATGTCGAGCACGAACACGATGGCGAAGTACGCCAGCCCGCCACCGCCATTGTCGCGGCCACCGCTGAGGTAGCCGTCGATCACCCGACCGACCAGGCGGGCGAGCACGATCACGAAGGTGTTGAGCACGCCCTGCAGCAGGGCCATGGTGACCATGTCGCCGTTGGCGACGTGGCTGACCTCGTGCGCGAGCACCGCCTCGGCCTCGTCCTGGTCCATCGAGCGCAGCAGGCCCGTGGACACGGCGACCAGCGCGTTGTTGCGGTTGGCGCCGGTGGCGAAGGCGTTGATCTCGGGCGCGTCGTAGATCGCAACCTCGGGCATGCCGATGCCGGCGGCCTGGGCCTGGCGGGCAACGGTATCGACCAGCCAGCGCTCGACGTCGCTCTTCGGCTGGGCGATGACATGCAGGCCGGCGGCGCGCTTGGCCACCCACTTCGAGGAAAGCAGCGAGATCAGCGAGCCGCCGAAGCCGAACAGCGCGGCCATCACCAGCAGGCCGCCCATCGACTGCGGGTTGATGCCGAACACCGACATGATGATGCTGAGCAGGGCCAGCACCGCCAGGTTGGTGGCGAGGAAAAGGACGACGCGCTTGAGCATGGGAACGGTTCCTGCAGGGTTCGTGGTGCAATGCCATGAAGTGTGACCGGCCGGGATTGAATTCAAGATGACGGCGCAGAGCCCGCCATGACCAACAGACCGCCCCCTCCCGACACGTTGCAGCCGCCGCGCGCCACTCCGTCCCCGATGCGCGGCCGGTTCGCGCCCTCGCCCACCGGCCCCCTGCACTTCGGCTCGCTGCTGGCCGCCTTCGGCAGCTGGCTGGCCGCGCGCCACGCCGGCGGCGAGTGGTGGATCCGGATCGAAGACGTGGACCAGGGCCGCGAGCTGCCGGGCGCCGCCCGGGCGCAGCTGCGCACGCTGGCGGCCTTTGGCCTCGAGCATGACGGCGCGGTGGTCCGCCAGTCCGAACGCAGCGGGCTGTATGCCGCCGCCCTCGACCGTCTGCTCGGCCAGGGCCTGGCCTTCGAGTGCCACTGCAGCCGCAGCGACGTCGCCCGGTCCGGCGGCATCCATCGCGCCTGTCGCGTCGGCGCGCGCCGGCCGGACCCGGCCATGCGCCTGCGGGTGCCGGATGGCAGCCACGCGGCCTTCGACGACGCGGTCCACGGCCACGTGGCACAGGACGTGGCTCGCGAGGCCGGCGACTTCGTGCTGCGCCGCGCCGACGGCTGGTGGGCCTACCAGCTCGCCGTGGTCGTGGACGATGCCGCGCAGGAGATCACCGACGTGGTGCGCGGGGCCGACCTGCTCGACTCGACGCCGCGCCAGCTGCTCCTGCAACGTGCCCTTGGCCTGCCACGACCGCGCTACCTGCACCTGCCCCTGGTGCTCGACGTGGACGGCCGCAAGCTGTCGAAGTCGCGTGCATCGCTGCCGGTGGACGACGCCGACCCGCTGCCCGCGCTGCGCCGCGCGTGGCGCGTGCTCGGCCAGGACCCGCGCATGCTGCCGGCGCGGGCCGGACTCGGGGTCACGCTCCTGGCGGCGGTGGGCGCCTTCGATCCGGCGCGCATCCCGCGCGGGCCGCAGCCCGCCCCCGCACTGCACAATGCCACTGCAATGCCGCGCGCATAGAATCGAACGCAGCGGGCGCGTCGCGCCTGGCATCGGGAGCGATGACATGACGTCACGGGTTGCGTTGGTTACCGGGGGAACCGGCGGCATCGGCACTGCCATCTGCAAGCGCCTGGCCAAGGCCGGGCACAGGGTCGCGACCAATTACCGCAGCGAGGAGAAGGCGCGCGCCTGGGAGAAGGCGATGCAGGCGGAAGGCTTCGACTTCACCCTGGTCAAGGGCGACGTGTCTTCGGCCGATGAGGCCGAAGCCATGGTGCGCAGGGTCGAAGAGGCACTCGGCCCCATCGAGATCCTGGTCAACAACGCCGGCATCACCCGCGACTCCACCTTCCACAAGATGGCGCCCGAGCAGTGGACCGACGTCATCACCACCAACCTCAACGCCTGCTACAACGTCACCCGCCCGGTGATCGAAGGCATGCGCGAGCGCAAGTGGGGCCGCATCGTGCAGATCAGCTCGATCAACGGCCAGAAGGGCCAGTACGGGCAGGCCAACTACGCCGCCGCCAAGGCCGGCATGCACGGCTTCACCATCTCGCTGGCGCAGGAAAACGCGAAGCTGGGAATCACCGTCAATACCGTCTCACCCGGCTACATCGGCACCGACATGGTGATGGCGGTGCCCGAGGCGGTGCGCGAGAAGATCGTCGCCCAGATCCCGACCGGCCGCCTGGGCATGCCGGACGAAATCGCCTATGCGGTGGCCTTTTTCCTGCCCGATGAAGCGGCCTGGATCACCGGCGCCAATCTCGCCGCCAACGGTGGCCAATACATGGGCTGGTAGCCTGCGCGAAGCCTCATGCAGGCCGGTTGCAAGCGCTGTTGCACTGCGTCATGCTGCGGTGAGTCAGGGAAATCGAGCACCGCAGCATGGCCATGCGCGTCATCAAGAAGTATCCCAATCGCCGCCTGTACGACACCGAGATCTCCAGCTACATCACCATCGAGGACGTACGCCAGCTGATCGTGGACGGCGAGGATTTCGAGGTTCGCGACGCCAAGAGCGGCGACGACCTCACCCGCCAGGTGCTGTTGCAGATCATTTCCGAGCAGGAGCAGGACGGCCAGCCGATCCTGTCGACTGAACTCCTGAGCCAGATCATCCGCTTTTATGGCGATTCACTGCAGGGCTTCATGGGCTCCTACCTTGAGCGCTCGATGCAGACCTTCCTCGAGCAGCAGCAGCAATTCCGCCAGCAGATGGGCGGCATGCTAGGCCAGAGCCCGTGGTCGATGATGAGCGGCATCACCGAACGCAACATGGCCATGTGGCAGGAATTCCAGCGCAACATGGCCGCCGGCGCCAAGCCGGCCGGGAAGCCGACCGGGTCGGCCAGCGGCGCCAAGCGCAAGTAACTCTCCCGCCCCCCGAGAATCCCCGGCGAAACCTTCGGGAAAGCGCCTGCAGGAGCAGCTATAGCCGCTCCTGCAAAAGCCCCATGGGTCATCAGCTGCGGGGTGCAGGCGCCGCGTCGGCGCAGAAGCGCTGCCGGTATTCCATGGCCTTGGGCATCAGCGACTGCAGGTTCTCGATGCGCGTGCCCGGGTTGGGATGCGTCGACTGGAATTCGGGCGGCGCCTGGCCGCCGCTGGCCGCGCTCATGCGCTCCCACAGCGGCACCGATTCCTGCGGGTCGTAGCAGGCGGCCGCGGCCAGCATCAGGCCCACGTAGTCGGCCTCGGTCTCGTGCTTGCGCGCATAGGGCAGCAGGTAGCCATAGCCCATCGCCGCCATCACCATCTGCTGCTGCTGCGGGTCCATGCCGCTCATCGCGCCGGCCATCTGCCCGACCTGCGACAGCTTCTGCTGCGCCATGCGCTGGGCACCGTGGCGCAGCAGCGCGTGGGCGATCTCGTGGCCCATCACCACCGCCATCGCGTCCTCGTTCTGCGCCACCGGCACCAGGCCGGTGTAGACGGCCATCTTGCCGCCGGGCAGGCAGAAGGCGTTGGCCTGCTCGGACTGGATGACCTGGACATCCCATTCGAAGGTCGACGAGAAGCCGGTCGGCTGCTGGCCGTTCTCCGCCGCGAGCGCGGCCTCGATCTCGGGCACCTTGGCGATCAGCCGGCGCGCGATCTCCTGCACCTCGCGGGCGATGGGGGTGGCGGGATCGACCGGCCGCTCCTGCGACAGGATCTCCTCGAAGGCCTGCAGGCCCAGCGCCTTCTCGTCCTCGACCGACAGCGAGCGGTCGATCAGCACCTTCTCGCCGGTCACCGGATCGAGGGTCTGGTTGGAGAAGTAGTAGTACGCGCCGTAGCCGATGAAGGCGACGAGGATCAGGATCCTGGGGTTGAAGCCACGCCCCCGCGGCCGCGCCGCATGCTGCTGTTGCCGACGCCCGAGAGGATTCTGTCGCATGTGTCGCCCCTGCCTTGTTTTCAGATGTCGCGTGCAACCCGGAAGCCGACGCGCGCGTTGGTGTTGTCGACCGGCGATGGCGCGCGCCAGGAGCTGCGCGTCTGCGGTGGCGAGCTGGCCCAGGCGCCACCGCGCACCACCTGCATGCGGCAGCCCGGGTTGACCCAGGCGGTGCCGGACACCGGTGCGCGACGGTAGCTGTCGTGCCAGCAGTCGGCGACCCATTCGCTGACATTGCCCTCAAGATCGTGCACACCGAATGTGTTTGGCGTGAACGTGCCCACCGGCGCCGGTCCCCAGTGGCCGTCGCCATAGTCCTTGAAGGCATTGCTCCAGCCACGGCCGCCGGGCGACCTGTCCTTGCTGCCGGTCAGGTTGCCCGCGCGCGCGGGCGGGGCGTCGTCACCCCAGGGATAGCGCCCTTCACCGCCGGCGCGCAGGGCGTATTCGAATTCGGCTTCGCTTGGCAGCCGGTAGCGCTGGCCGCTGACTTCGGCCAGCCAGTCAACATAGGCCTGGGCGTCGCGGGCGCCGACGTGCACGACCGGCAGGTTGGCCGCGGCCGGGGAGCCCGCGAAGTCCGAACGCCAGTCGACGCCGCTGCGGCGCACGAAGTTGCCGCTGCGCTCGTCGTAGGCCATCGAGAAGCCGCGGCGCTCGGCGCGCGTGCGGTAGCCGGTGGCGTCGACGAAGCGGCGGAACTCGCCGACGCTGACCTCGTTGAGCGAGAGCGCGAAGCCACGATCGAAGCGGAGGTAGCGCCGCGGCCGCTCGCTGTCGTCGGCGTCTCCGTCGTCGTCCGCCGCACCCATGCTGAAGCCGCCATGCGGCACCACGACCATCTGCGGCCCACGCCCGCCGGCGGCGGCGTCGGTGAAGCGCTGCCCGGGGCGGTAGTTGCCGTAATGAACGGCCAGGTCGATGCGTTCACGAAGCTCGGCGACCGCGGCGTTGCCGGGCTCGGCCAGCACCAGCATGCGCGCCAGCATCGCGCGCGCGCGCGCGATGCCGTCGCCCCGGGGCAGCGCGGCGATGCCCTCGTCGCGCAGGCGCAGGATCCAGGCCCGGCGCTCGATGCCGATGCGGGCGCGGGCATCAGCCACCGTGGCGGCGTCTTCGCGCACTGCGCCGGCGTGGCCAAGCCAGGTCGCGGCGCCCTCGAAGTCGCCCTTGGACGCCGCGTCTTCGGCGCGCCGGATCAGGGCGCTTTCCACCGCGGCCCGGATCTGCAGCGCGCGCGCCTGGGCGTCGTCAAGCGCCAGCGCCCTGCGCACCAGGGCCAGGGCACCGCCGCCCGACTCGCCCAGGCGTCCGGCGCGGAGCTCCTCCAGTGCGGCGCGATTGATTTCGGCCAGCTGTTCGGCGCGATCCACACCGGCCAGGTACGCGCGCACCTTTGCATCGGCCGGACGCAGGCTGCGTGCCACCGCCGCCACCTCGCGTGCACGGCGCAGCGCGTCGTCGTCATCGCCGGCGTCGTCCAGGGCGGCGGCGCCCTGCACCAGCAGGCCCTGCAGCGCGCGCTCAAGGCCAGCGGCGGCTTCGGTACTGTCGGAGTCGCGTGCAAGCACCGCCTGGTACAGGGGGATCGCGGAATCAGGACCCGCAGCCAGGTTGCCGGCCTCCAGCGCCCGGTCCGCGCGCTCCAGGGCGTCGGGCAGCGCCGCTTCGTCGTCGCCCAGGTCCACCCGCGGCGCACGCCAGGTCAGGCTCCCGGCCAGGCGGTCATCGCCGCTGATGATGACGCTGCCATCGCCGCGGCTGGCGGCGGCCTGCGGTGCATCGGGAGCCTCGGCCTCATCGCGCGCGCAGCCGGCCGCCAGCAGCATCGCAAGCGCGGCGGCGATACCGGCCCGGCGCGACCAGGCGGCGTGCATGGAAAGCGTCTGATGGGTAGTCACGGGCGCCAGATTACGGCAAGCAGGCCGCGTCGCGCAGCCGGGTGGCCCGCCGCCCGACGATTGCCGCCGATGCACGGCGGCCGGTAGGCTGGCGCCGATGGAACACGACTTCACCTGGGTCAGCGACCCCGCCGCGCTGCTCGCCCGCTTCGAAACCCGCCCGTCCCGCATCGGCCTGGACACCGAATTCATCCGCGAACGCACCTGGTGGCCACACCTGGCGCTGGCGCAGATGGCCGTGCGTGACGAGATCCTGCTGCTCGACATGCAGGCCCCCGGCATGGCCGATGCGCTGCGGGGCATCTTGCTGGATGCCGACATCACCAAGGTGATGCACAGCGCCAGCGAAGACCTGATCGCGTTCCTGCACGCCTGCAAGGCAGTGCCCGAAACCCTGTTCGACACCCAGGTGGCCGCGGCGATCGCCGGCATCGCAGCGGGCGCCGGCTACCAGCGCCTCGTGGCCGACATCACCGGCGTGGCGCTGGGCAAGGGCGAGACCCGCTCCGACTGGACGCGCCGGCCGCTGTCGGACGCCCAGCTTGCCTATGCCGCGGACGACGTGCGCCACCTGTTCGAACTCCACGACCACCTGCAGGCCCGGCTTGAAGCCCTTGGCCGCGAGGCCTGGCTGCGCGAGGACTGCGAGCGCATGGTCGCCAACGCCCGCGACGAGAGCCTCGAGCGCTGGCCGCACCTGCCGATCCGCGCCGCCCAGTACTTCAACCAGGCCGGCCAGCACCGCCTGCTGCGCCTGCTGCGCTGGCGCGACGCCTGGGCGCGCGAACACGACCGGCCGCGCAGCTGGGTGCTCGACAACGACCTGGCCGCGGCCATCGCGCGCTGCGAGCCGACCGACCAGGCGGCGCTGAAGGCGCTGTTCGACCGCCACCCCAAGGCTCCGCGCAAGCTCCTGGCCGAGGTCTGGACCGCGCTGGTGACGCCCATGGCCGACGAGGCCGACGCGCCGCCCATCCGCACCGAAGAGCGCGACAAGCGCGCGGTGCGCCGCCTGCAGGAGGCCGTGGCCTCCCGCAGCGCCGAACTCGGCCTGCCCGACGGCGTGCTGGCCTCCCGCCGCCGACTTGAATCTCTCCTGGATGACCAGGACTGGGCCACGCTGGGCGGGTGGCGACGTGCCCAGCTGGAACCGGTGCTCGCGCCGCTGCTCGCCGATGACGCGCGGGAATTGCCGACCGGGGATGCGCACGCGTAGAATGGTCCGCCTGATGGGGCGGTAGCTCAGCTGGGAGAGCGTCGCGTTCGCATCGCGAAGGTCAGGGGTTCGATCCCCCTCCGCTCCACCAATCAGACTTGTCACTCGGCGCAGTGATATCCACGCAGAAAGGCTGGACGGGAAACCGCTCCGGCCTTTTTTGTGGCGCTTCTCCCGACTGGGGAGGCGTATGGACGGCCCGGCAGCGTGGCTCTCTCGTTTCGAGGCTCAGGGATGCTGACGTGACCGCTGGTTCCGGGAGCTTTCTCCACTGGGGTCCGCGCTGCACGTCCCGCGCATTTTTCCGTTCTGGTGTGCGCTGCACATGCCGCGCATTTCTCCGCTGCAGTCCGCGCTGCCCGTCCCGCACACAGGGGTGTGCTCCCCCGGCCTGTCCGCGTCCTGCTCCCAAGGCCGGCCGCCGGCCATCCATGGCCGGCTGTACGCACACCCCCTGTGCACGGGACGGGCCGTGGAGTTTTCCTGCTTAGGGTCGAAGATCAAGAGCGGGGGCGCTCGCAAGCGTGGCCGTGGTGTGGCGTGGCTTGGCTGTGCCGCTTGATCCGGTGACGACCGCCCGCTTGCGACATCTGCGTCGACGTTGCCCCGGCCCACCACCGCGCAAAAGGTTCGAGCCCCCCCCGCCGCCGGCACTTCGCCATGCACGCATACCCGCGTTCTTTGCCCGTCCCGGAGGCACCGTGCGAGAATTGGCGGCTGCTGCCTCCGTAGCTCAGCTGGATAGAGCGTCCCCCTCCTAAGGGGAAGGTCGTGCGTTCGAATCGCGCCGGGGGCACCACTTTCGCCTCAAGGAGTTTCCCCATGCCCCATCCCGTCCTCACCGCCCTCGGCCTGTCCGCCACCGAATCCGGCACTTACCTCGGCAACGGCGAGTGGTCCAAGACCCGCGATGCCGGCGTGCTGGAGCCCGTGAACCCGACCGATGGCGACGTGCTGGCACAGGTGCACGCCACCTCCGCCGAGGACTACGAAATCATCGTCGAGCGCGCCCAGCGCGCGTTCAGGACCTGGCGCACCACGCCGGCGCCGCTGCGCGGCGAAGCGGTCCGCCTGTGCGCCAACGCGCTGCGCGCCAACAAGGACATGCTGGGCTCGCTGGTCGCGCTGGAGATGGGCAAGTCGAAGCCCGAAGGCGACGGCGAGGTCCAGGAGATGATCGACATCGGCGACTTCGCCGTCGGCCTCTCGCGCCAGCTCTACGGCCTCACCATGCACTCCGAGCGCCCCGGCCACCGCATGTACGAACAGTGGCAGCCGCTGGGCATCGTCGGGATCATCTCGGCGTTCAACTTCCCGGTAGCGGTCTGGGCCTGGAACGCGCTGATCGCGGCCGTCTGCGGCGACATCTCGATCTGGAAGCCTTCGGGCAAGACCCCGCTGTCGGCGATCGCCTCGATCCGCATCTGCAACGAGGCCCTGCGCGAAGGTGGCTTCCCGGACCTGTTCTTTCTGTTCAACGACACCGACAACGCGCTTGCCGAGCGCATGGTCGACGACCGACGCGTGTCGCTGATCAGCTTCACCGGCTCGACCAGGGTCGGCCGCCAGGTCGGCGAACGCGTCGCGCGCCGCCTGGGCCGCTCGCTGCTCGAACTCGGCGGCAACAACGCCATGATCGTCGACGAAACCGCCGACCTGAAGCTCGCGATCCCGGCGATCGTGTTCGGCGCCGTCGGCACCGCCGGCCAGCGCTGCACCAGCACGCGCCGCGCCTTCATCCACGAGTCGATCTATGACGACGTGCTGGCCAAGCTGAAGGCCGGTTACGCGCAGGTGGAAACGAAGATCGGCGACCCGACCGACCCCGCAAACCTGATGGGCCCGCTCAACAGCCAGTCGGCGGTCGATGCCTTCCTGGCGGCGATCGAACAGGCCAAGGCCGCAGGCGGCACGGTCGAGAGCGGCGGCACCGCGTTCACCGACCGCAAGGGCTTCTTCGTGCGCCCGGCGATCGTCACCGGCCTGGCCCATGACGCCGAGGTGGTGCAGACCGAGACCTTCGCGCCGATCCTGTACGTGATGAAGTATTCGGAACTCGAGGACGCCATCGCCATGCAGAACGACGTGCCGCAGGGCCTGTCGTCGGCGATCTTCACCACCAACCTCAAGCGCGCCGAGGCCTTCCTGTCGGCGGCGGGTTCGGACTGCGGCATCGCCAACGTCAACATCGGCACCTCCGGCGCCGAGATCGGCGGCGCGTTCGGCGGCGAGAAGGACACCGGCGGCGGTCGCGAGTCGGGCTCGGATGCGTGGCGCGCGTACATGCGCCGCCAGACCAACACCATCAACTACTCCGACGCGCTGCCGCTGGCACAGGGCATCAAGTTCGACCTCTGAGGACAGCATGTACGGCCTGGCGCGCCCCTTTCTCTTCGCACTCGACGCGGAGCGCGCGCACGGCCTTGGGCTGTCCTCGCTCGAGGCGCTGCACCGCATGCGGGTGCAGCGCCTGCTGGGGGGCGTGCCGCGCGCGTTCCCGACCAGGGCCTTCGGCCTGAGCTTCCCCAACCCGGTCGGCCTGGCCGCCGGGCTGGACAAGAACGGCGAGCACATCGATGCACTGCTGGGGCTCGGCTTCGGATTCGTCGAAGTCGGCACGGTCACGCCGCGGCCGCAGCCGGGCAACCAGAAGCCGCGCATGTTCCGCCTGCCGAAGCACCAGGCCATCATCAACCGCCTCGGCTTCAACAATGCCGGCGTCGACGCCCTGGTGCGCAACGTCGGCCGCGCGCGCCGCCGCGACCACGGCCTGCTGGGCATCAACATCGGCAAGAACAAGGACACGCCCAACGAGTCCGCGCACGTCGATTACCTGCACTGCCTCGAGCGGGTGTATCCGCTGGCCGACTACGTCACCGTCAACATTTCCTCGCCCAATACCGCCGGCCTGCGCGAGCTGCAGGAGGAGCAGTCGCTGCGCCACCTGGTGGGCACGCTGCGCGAGGCGCAGGAGCGGCTGGCGTCGCGCCACGGCCGCCGCGTGCCGATGCTGGTCAAGGTCGCACCCGATCTCAGCGACGAGGACATCGACGCCGCCGCGCGCGTGCTCGGCGACCTGGGCGTGGACGGCGTGATCGCCACCAACACCACGGTGTCGCGCATCGCAGTGCAGGACCATGCCCACGCGCACGAGTCCGGCGGGCTGTCGGGCGAGCCCTTGATGAACAAGTCCACCGCGGTGCTGCGCATGCTGCGCACCCGCCTGCCCGAGGGCATCCCCCTGATCGGCGTTGGCGGCATCCTTTCCGGCGCCGACGCGGCCAAGAAGACCGCCGCCGGCGCCTCGCTGGTGCAGCTCTATACCGGCCTTGTCTACCGCGGCCCGGCGCTGATCGGCGAGTGCGTCGAAGCCATCCGCCGGCGCAAGGAAGCGCCGAGCCGCGGCAACCTCCCGAACCTGTGAGTGCCGCCGCCATCGACGCAGACCCCGCGGTGCGCTGGACGCGCGACGCCGACCTCGGCGCGCGCACCAGCTTCCGCGTGCCCGCGCGCGCGGCCTGGCTGGTCGAAGTGGCCGATGCCGATGCCCTGCCCGGCGTCCTTGCCGATCCACGCATGGACGACGGGCTGCTGGTGTTCGGCGGCGGCAGCAATCTGCTGTTCGCGGGCGACTTCGGCGGCGTCGCGCTGGCGCTCACCGGCGATGCGGTCGCGCTCAATGCCCATGGTGACAGCGATGGCGATGGCGAGACCGTCATTGTGCGTGCCGAGGCCGGCCGCGGCTGGCACGACTTCGTGCTCCACACCCTGGCGATGGGGCTTTCCGGGCTCGAAAACCTCTCGCTGATCCCGGGCACGGTCGGCGCCGCGCCAATCCAGAACATCGGCGCCTACGGCGTCGAGCTCGACCGCCGCGTGCATGCCGTCGAAGCCTGGGACCGCGAACGCGGCGCAGCGGTACGCCTGGCCGCGGCCGACTGCGGCTTCGCCTACCGCGACAGCCGCTTCAAGCGCGAGCCCGGGCGCTGGGTGGTGACCGCGGTGGAGTTCATGCTGTCGCGCACGTCGCAGCTGGAGCTCGGCTACGCGGGCCTCGGCGCCGAACTCGCGGCCATGGGCCTCACCGCGCCCACCCCCGCACAGGTCTCCGACGCGGTCTGCAGGATTCGTCGGCGCAAGCTTCCCGATCCGGCTCTGCTCGGCAATGCCGGCAGCTTCTTCAAGAACCCGATCGTGTCGTCGGCGCAGGCTGACGCCCTGCTCTCCGGGCATCCCGGCCTGCCCTGCTTCGACGCCGGCAGCCCCGGCATGCGCAAGCTGTCGGCGGCCTGGCTGATCGAGGCCGCCGGCTGGAAGGGCCATCGCGACGGCGACGCCGGCGTCGCGCCCGGCCACGCGCTGGTGCTGGTCAACCATGGCGACGCCAGCGGCGCGGAACTGCTGGCGCTGGCCCGCCGCATCGCCGCTTCGGTGCAGGCGCGTTTCGGCGTCGCGCTGGAGCCGGAACCGCGCATCATCGGCGCGCACTGGTGAGCGCGGCGGCGGCGGCGAGCCCGCAGGCACGGGCTGCGCTGCTGATGCTCGGAAGCACCAGCTTCTTCGCCGCGATGGCGGTCACCATCCGCCTCGCCTCCGCTGATCTTTCCACCTACCAGATCGCGTTTTTCCGCAACTTCTTCGGCCTGCTGTTCCTGCTGCCCTTCCTGTTCCATGGCCGCTGGCAGCTGCCGCGCACCACCCAGCTGCGGCGCTACGTCCTGCGCTGCGCGATCGGTGTCGGATCGATGCTCTGCGGCTTCTGGGCGCTGGGCCACCTGCCGATGGCCCAGGCGATTGCGCTGTCCTATGCCACGCCGCTGTTCGCAACGGTCGCGGCGGTGTTCATCCTTGGCGAAGTCGTGCGCATGCGACGCTGGTCGGCGGTGCTGATCGGCCTGGCGGGCGTGCTGGTGATCGTGCGCCCGGGCAGCACCGACTTCAGCCTCGGCACCCTGGTGGCGCTGTCCGGCGCCCTGCTTGCGGCGCTGGTCGCAATCCAGATCAAGCAGCTCTCGCGCGTGGACGCCGCGGACACGATCGTCTTCTACACCTACGTGTTCTGGGTGCCGATGTCGCTGGTGCCGGCGCTGTTCGCCTGGCAGTGGCCGCAGGGCATCACCTGGCTCTGGCTGTTGCTGCTGGGCGCCTTCGGCACCGGCGGCCAGCTGCTGTGGACGCGCGCGCTGAAGATCGGCGAGGTCTCGGCACTGCAGCCGATCAGCTTTGTCCAGCTACCGCTGGTGGCGCTGGCAGCGTGGCTCCTGTTCGGCGAGGAGCCCACGCGATGGACGCTGCTCGGCGCCGGCATCATCCTGGCCGCCAACATCTACATCGCGCACCGCGAAGTGCAGCTTGCGCGGCGCGCGGCGACCAAGGCGCCAGCCGAGGCCGCCAAGCCGGCCGAATAGGGATCTACCGCGCCGGATCAAACTCCCGTCCGGGTCGCCGCGCAGCCCCTCGACGGCGCAGCGGCGGCACCCGGGTCGTGGACCGGTTCAACCCGGCGCGGCCACCGGTTTCGAGGATCCAGGACTGACTCAGGCGGGGGTGGGCGCGCCGTAGCGGCGGTCGACATAGGCGTCGATCAGGCCCACGAATTCATGGGCGATGTTGTCGCCGCGCAGGGTCACCGACTTCTCGCCGTCGACGAACACCGGCGCTGCCGGCGCCTCGCCAGTGCCGGGCAGCGAGATGCCGATGTCGGCATGGCGCGACTCTCCCGGGCCGTTGACGATGCAGCCCATCACCGCCAGCGTCAGGTGCTCGGCGCCGGGATGGGTGATCTTCCACTCCGGCATCTTCGCGCGCACATGCTCCTGCACGACCTTGGCCAGCTCCTGGAAGAACTCCGAGGTGGTCCGACCGCAGCCCGGGCAGGCGGTGACCATCGGCGTGAACGCGCGCAGGCCCATGGTCTGCAGCAGCTCCTGCGCCACGATCACTTCCTGGGTGCGCGACGCGCCGGGCTCGGGCGTGAGCGAGATGCGGACGGTGTCGCCGATGCCTTCCTGCATCAGCACCGCCAGCGCCGCGCTGGACGCGACGATGCCCTTGCTGCCGATGCCGGCCTCGGTGAGGCCGAGATGCAGGGCGAAGTCGCTGCGCCTCGCGAGGTCGCGGTACACCGCGATCAGTTCCTGCACGCCGCTGACCTTGGCCGAGAGGATGATCCGGTCGCGCGCCAGGCCAAGCTCCACCGCGCGCTCCGCGGAATCGATCGCCGAGCGGATCAGCGCCTCGCGCAGCACGCGGCCGGCATCGCGCGGCTCGGCGAGCGCAGCGTTCTCGTCCATCAGTGCGGTCGCCAGCGACTGATCCAGCGAACCCCAGTTGGCACCGATGCGCACCGGCTTTTCGTAACGCATCGCGAACTCGATGAGCTGCGCGAACTGCGTGTCCCGCTTCCTGCCGAAGCCGACGTTGCCCGGATTGATGCGGTACTTCGCCAGCGCCTCCGCACATGCCGGTTCGGCCGTCAGCAGCTGGTGCCCGTTGTAGTGGAAGTCGCCAACGATGGGCACCTCGATGCCCATCATCGCCAGCTTGTCGACGATGCGCGGTACGGCCGCGGCGGATTCGGCGTTGTTAACCGTCACCCGCACCAGCTCGGAGCCGGCGCGCCACAGTGCCGCGACCTGCTTCACCGTCCCGTCGACATCGGCGGTATCGGTATTGGTCATCGACTGCACCACCACCGGCGCGTCGCCGCCCACGGCGATCCTGCCGACCATCACCTGGCGGGTGGGCCGGCGCGGCGCCGGGCCGAATGCCCATTCCTGCAGGCTCTGGGAGGTGCCGATGTGTGCGGTGCTGGAGATGGCGTTCATCGTTCCATTTTAGTCCCTGGCGTGACGGTTGTTCGGTTTCCGGTCGTCCCCAGTTCATGACCACGCCTTGCGAGGATCCACTGTGCCCTCTTCCACCGCCCGTATCGCCACTGCCGACGGCAGCCGCCTGATCAAGCGCCTGTGCACCCACTGGGCGCACAAGCTCGAGGTCGAATTCGACGAAACCAGCGCCAGCGTGGTGTTCGACGCCGACACAACCACCGATCTCGCCGCCACCGCGGACGCCCTGGAGGCCCGCGTCACGGCGCCCGACGCGGCCAAGCTGGCGCAGTTCCAGGGCGTCGTCGCCTCCCATCTCGAGCGCATGGCGCGCGGTGAGACCCTCGAAATCAGCTGGCGGCTGGACGGCGACCGCAGCTGAGGCGCTTTGCCCACGCCGCCTCGGCCCCCGCGAACGCTGCGCCAACCCGCGGCCGCGCCCATGCCCCGGTATCCTGACCGGCATGCCGACCCTGCCCAACGACAACGTGCTCAGTCCCACCCAGCTCAACGCACTGGCGCGCAGCCTGCTGGAAGACGCCTTTCCCGTGGTGCTGGTGGAGGGCGAACTCGGCAATTTCTCGCGTCCCGCCTCCGGGCACATGTATTTCACCCTGAAGGATGCCCGCGCCCAGGTGCGCTGTGCCCTGTTCAAACCCAAGAGCCAATGGCTGAAGTTCCAGCCGCGCGATGGCCTGAAGGTGCTGGCACGCGGGCGTCTGACGCTGTACGAAGCCCGCGGCGACTACCAGCTGATCCTGGATTCACTGGAGGAGGCCGGTGAAGGCGCCCTGCGCCGGGCGTTCGACGAGCTGAAAGCGAAGCTGCAGGCCGAGGGCGTGTTCGATGACGCGCGCAAGCGTCTGTTGCCGGCGTACCCGCGGCGGCTGGGCCTCATCACTTCGCCGTCGGGCGCAGCGGTGCGCGACGTGCTGAGCGTGCTGGCGCGGCGCTTTCCGCTGGTCGAGGTCGATGTGCTGCCGGTGCCGGTGCAGGGCGATGCGGCGGCGGCGCAGATCCGCGGCATGCTCGAGCGCGCCGCGGCCAGCGGTCGCTACGACGTACTGGTGCTGGCGCGCGGCGGTGGGTCGCTGGAGGATCTGTGGGCGTTCAACGACGAGGCGCTGGCGCGTGCGATCGCGTCGTCGCCGGTGCCGGTGATATCGGCCATCGGGCATGAGACCGACTTCACCCTGGCCGACTTCGCCGCCGACCTGCGCGCGCCCACGCCCTCGGTGGCGGCGGAGCTGCTGGTGCCCAGCGCCGTCGACGTCCGGACCCGCGTGCGCGGCCTGCACCAGCGCCTGGAGGCATTGCACCTGCAGCGCATGCGCGACCGGATGCAGCGCGCCGATCGTGCTTCGCTGCGGTTGCAGGCACTGCGGCCACAGGCGCGGCTGCTGGCGCTGGGCGAACGCCAGCAACAGGCGCTGCGCCGGCTGCACGCGGCCTGGCAGGCGCGCGAGACGGGACTGCGCGCGCGGCTGCGCCACGCAGAGGCGGTGCTGCGCGCGACGCGTCCCGAGCGGCGGCTCGCCATGCTGCGCGAGCGCCTGGCCATGCTTGCGCCGCGTCCGCAAGCTGCCATCGCGCGCAGCCTGCAGAACGACGCGCTGCGATTGCGCGGCATCGCGCGCTCGCTGGAAGCGGTCAGCCCGCTGGCCACCGTGGCGCGCGGCTACGCCATCCTCCAGCACGAGGATGGCCGCGTCGTCCGCGGCATGCGCGACGCCGCGCCCGGCGACCACCTGTCCGCACGCGTGGGCGACGGCCAGCTGCACCTGCGGGTGGAGCCCGGCGACGCCTGACCCCTGCCGTGGCAGCGGCCACAGCCGCTTTTGTGGGAGCGCCTATAGCCGCGATCGCTGCGTGGCGGTATCCATCGGCGTAGAGCGATCGCAGCTATAGCTGCTCCTGTAGTCGGTGGCGATGGTCGCAGCTGTCGCTGCTCCTGCAGGTGGCGGGCCGGCTGCATGCTCGCCTGTTGCTAACGTCACGGCGTCCATACTGCCTGCACCGATGGCAGTCGAAGGAGGCAGCACTCCCATGGCCAAGGCGTCCGATCTGTTCGTCGCCGCGCTCCAGGCCGAAGGCGTGGAATACGTGTTCGGTATCCCGGGCGAGGAGAACCTCGACCTGCTCGAATCGCTGCGCACCTCGAGCATCCGCCTGGTCCTGACCCGCCACGAGCAGGCCGCCGGCTTCATGGCCGCGACCTGCGGCCGCCTCACCGGCCGCGCCGGCGTCTGCCTGAGCACGCTCGGGCCCGGGGCCACCAACCTGGTCACCGCCGCGGCCTATGCCCAGCTGGGGGCGATGCCGATGCTGATGATCACCGGGCAGAAGCCGATTCGCAGCAGCCGCCAGGGGCATTTCCAGATCATCGACATGGTCGATACCCTGCGCCCGCTGACCAAGTACACGCGGCAGTTGATCTCCGCCGACAGCATCCCGGCGCGCGTGCGCGAGGCCTTCCGCCGCGCCGAGGAGGAGCGCCCCGGCGCCACCCACCTCGAATTGCCACAGGACGTTGCCGGCGACCCGACCGATGCGGTGCCGATCCCGAAGTCGTACTCGCGCCGGCCGGTGGCCGAACACAAGGCGATCGCCCACGCAGCCGAGGCGATCCGCGCCGCCCGCCACCCGCTGCTGATGATCGGCGCCGGCGCCAACCGCAAGACCACCGCGCGCGCGCTGCGCACCTTCGTCGACAAGCTCGGCATTCCCTTTTTCAGCACCCAGATGGGCAAGGGCGTGCTCGACGAGACCGACCCGCTGTGGATCGGCACCGCGGCGCTGTCCGACCACGACTACGTGCACCGCGCGATCGACGCCGCCGACTGCATCGTCAACATCGGCCACGACGTGATCGAGAAGCCGCCGTTCTTCATGCGCGAGGGCAAGCGCACGGTGATCCACGTCAACTACGACGGCGCCGCGGTCGATGCCGTGTACTTCCCGCAGGTGGAGGTGGTCGGCGACATCGCCGATGCGGTCTGGCGCCTGTCCGAGGCCGTCGACCCGCAGGCCCACTGGGACTTCGCCTTTTTCGATCGCGTGCGCACGGCGCTGTGCACGCAGCTGGAGCAGCGCCGCGACGACGCGCGCTTCCCCATGATCAGCCAGCGCATCGTCGCCGACCTGGCGCAGGCGCTGGGCCCCGACGACATCACCTGCCTCGACAACGGCCTGTACAAGCTCTGGTTCGCGCGCAACCACCGCTGCCGGCGGCCGAACACGCTGCTGCTCGACAACGCGCTGGCCACCATGGGCGCGGGCCTGCCGTCGGCGATCGCAGCCGGCATCGTGCATCCCGGGCGCAAGGTCGTGGCGGTGTGCGGCGACGGCGGCTTCATGATGAACTCGCAGGAGCTGGAGACCGCGGTGCGTCTGGGACTGGACCTGGTGGTGCTGCTGCTGCGCGACGACGCCTACGGCATGATCAAGTGGAAGCAGGCGCACGAGGACTATCCGAACTTCGGCATGGACCTCGGCAATCCGGATTTCGTGAAGTACGCGGAGAGCTACGGCGCGCGGGGCCACCGCCCTGCATCGGCCGATGAATTCCTGCCGCTGCTGCAGAAGGCGCTGGCCAGTCCCGGCATCGACCTGATCGACGTGCCGATCGATTACAGCGGCGACGACTGGCTGTTGAACGAGGAGATCCCGCAGCTCAGCGCAGCGGTGGATTGAGCGGCCGGCCCAAGGATTCGAGGAGGACAGCAACCATGCCCAGGCAGAAAAAGACGAACGCAGGAAGCCCGGCAGCCGGTACAACCGGCCCGTCGGGAACGCCCGGCAAGACCAACAGGTCCGACAAGGCGGGCAAAGCCGGCGGAACTGCCACGCCCGGCAAGTCCGGCGCATCCGGCAGGCGTGACCGACTTGCCGCCAGCTATCCCTACTACCTGGCCAACCGCGCGGTCGCGGCCAATACCGACCTGGAAGTGCTGGACAAATACAGCGGAAAGCCGGCCACGCGGGTGGCGTTCGCCGACGCCGGCGCCGTGCGCAAGGCGATCGTGGCCGCGCACAAGGCCAGGCCGGCGATGGCCGCGTTCCCGCCCGACGCCCGCCGCGACGTGCTCGAACACTGCGTACGCCGCTTCGGCGAGCGCGCCGACGAGCTGGCGCTGGCCCTGTGCATCGAGGCCGGCAAGCCGATCAGTGATGCCCGCGGCGAAGTCGAACGGTTGATCGACACCTTCCGCATCGCCGCCGGCGAGGCCACGCGCATCGGCGGCGACGTGATCGAGCTGCAGCTGTCCGAACGCACGCGCGGCTACCGCGGCATGGTCAAGCGCGTGCCGATCGGCGCCTGCGGCTTCATCACGCCGTTCAACTTCCCGCTGAACCTTGTGGCGCACAAGGTCGCGCCGGCAATCGCGGCGGGCTGTCCCTTCGTGCTCAAGCCTGCCGCCAAGACGCCGGTCGGCGCGCTGATCATCGCCGGGGTCCTGGCCGAAACCGACCTGCCAAAGGGCGCGTTCTCGGTCCTGCCCTGCAGCAACGATGACGCCGCGCAGCTGGTCGAGGACGAGCGCCTGGCGCTGCTGAGTTTCACCGGCGGCCTGATCGGCTGGGAACTCAAGGCGCGTGCCGGCAAGAAGAAAGTCACCCTGGAACTCGGCGGCAATGCGGCATGCATCATCGACGCCGATCCCGGCGCCGACCTCGACCACGTCGTCGAGCGCCTGGTGTCCGGCGCCTACTACCAGTCCGGGCAGAGCTGCATCAGCGTGCAGCGCATCATCGCCCACGCCGACATCTATCCCGCCCTGCGCCGCAAGCTCAAGGCAGCGGTCGGGAAGCTGACCATGGGCGACCCGCGCGACGAGCGCACCTTCATCGGCCCGATGATCGACGAAGCGGCGGCCGAGCGCGTCGAGCAGTGGATCCGCGATGCGCGCAAGGCGGGCGCCAAACTGCTGGCCGGTGGCGAGCGCAAGGGCAATATGCATCCCGCGGCGCTGCTGGAAGGCGTGCCGCGCGATGCCGCCCTCTACCGCAAGGAGGCGTTCGGGCCGGTGGCTTGCATGGAGCCCTTCGACGATTTCGACGACGCCCTGGCGCGCGCCAACGACAGCGACTTCGGCCTGCAGGCCGGCGTGTTCACCGCCAGCCTCTCGCACGCGATGCGCGCCTGGGACCGGCTGGACGTCGGCGGCGTGGTGGTCGGCGACATCCCCAGCTTCCGCGTCGACAATATGCCCTACGGCGGCGTGCGCGACTCCGGCCTCGGCCGCGAAGGCGTGAAGAGCGCCATCGAAGACATGACCGAACCGCGCCTGCTCGTCATCCGCGACCACCCCGCGCCGCTGTAGCTGCTCCTACGGGTTTGGGGTGGGGCTTGGGGCCGCGAGAACCCCGATCCGCACCGTCGGGCGTTGTCGCTCCTGCCCAACGACGGAGTCCGCCATGAACCGCCTCGCCTTCACTGCCGCACTTGCGGCGAGCCTGCTGCTCGCCGCCTGTCAGACACCGCACTCCAGCGCGGACAGGACCACCGACGCCCGCGCGCCGGATCCGTCCACGCCGCACGCGCCACCGCCCGCACCGCCCGCGCCCTCCACCACGATGGCCCTTGAGACCACCGCCATGGCCATCCAGGCGGATCGCGCCTCCGGCGCGCAGGGACGCAAGCTCCACGCCGCCTCGCCGTTCCGCCCAGGCCATCAGGTCATTCCCCCGCCGCGTCCCTGGCCGGCCGACCCCGCCAACAGCGAGGAATACGCCGAGGTCGAGGACAACCCCGTGCGCCGCGCTTCCGAGCATCCGGTGTCGACCTTCTCCGTCGACGTCGATACCGGCAGCTACAGCAACGTGCGCCGCATGCTGCGCATGGGCGTGCGCCCGCCGCCGGATTCGGTGCGCGCGGAGGAGTTCATCAACTACTTCAGCCATGGCCATCCGGCACCCGCCACGCGCGAGGTCCCCTTCCGCGTCACCACCGAAATCGCGCCCGCGCCCTGGGATCCGGCGCGGCACCTGCTGATGGTCGGCATCAAGGGCTACGACGTGCCGAAAGCCGAGCTGCCGCCGGCCAACCTGGTGTTCCTGGTCGACACCTCGGGCTCGATGCATTCGCCCGACAAGCTGCCGCTGCTGCGCCAGGCCTTTGCCGCGCTCACCGACCAGCTGCGCGCGCAGGACAAGGTCTCGATCGTGGCCTATGCCGGCTCCGCGGGCCTGGTGCTGCCGCCGACCCCGGGCGACCGCAAGGGCGAGATCCTGGCCGCGCTAGAGCGCCTGCAGGCCGGCGGCAGCACCAACGGCGGCGCCGGCATCACGCTGGCGTATGCGATGGCGCGCCAGGGCTACGTCGAAGGCGGCGCCAACCGCGTGATCCTGGCCACCGACGGCGACTTCAACGTCGGCACCGTCGAGCGCGGCACGCTTGAAGCCCTGGTCGCCGACCAGCGCAAGTCCGGCATCGCCCTGACCACGCTCGGCTTCGGCACCGGCAACTACAACGACGCCATGGCCGAGCGCCTGGCCGATGCCGGCGACGGCAACCACGCCTACATCGACACGCTGCTGGAAGCGCGCAAGGTGCTGGTGGAAGAGATGTCGTCGACGCTCTTGACCATCGCCCGCGACGTCAAGGTACAGATAGAGTTCAACCCGGCCGTGGTCGCCGAATACCGGTTGGTCGGCTACGCAAACCGCATGCTGCGCGAAGAGGACTTCGCCAACGACCGCGTTGACGCCGGCGACATCGGCGCCGGGCACGAGGTGACCGCGCTGTACGAGATCGCGCTTGCCGGCTCCGGCGCCGAACGCCTGCCGCCGCTGCGCTACGGCGCAAGCGACTCGCAGGCCAAGGCCCGTACGGGCGAGCTGGCCCACCTGCGCCTGCGCTACAAGCAGCCCGACAGCGACACCAGCCGCCTGATCGAGGTGCCGCTGCGCCGCGAGGACATCCGCGCCCAGGCCGGCCCCTCACTGCGCTTTGCCGCCACCGTCGCCGCCTTCGCCGATGCGCTGCGCGGCGGCCACAACCTCGGCACCTGGGACTGGGACGCGATCTCGGCCAGCGCACGCGGCAGCCGCGGCGACGACCGCTGGGGCCTGCGCGCGGAATTCGCCGAACTGGTCGAGGCCGGGCGCACCGTCACCCGCGGCGACAGTGATCGCGAACATGGCCGCGATGACGGCGGCCGCGACGAAGGCCGCGACAGCCGCGGCCACACCGGCCGCTGATCGATGCCCGCGCCCCGCCCCCGCTCAGGCCGCGCCGCGGCTCTCGGCGGCGGCCGCGGGCTTCGGGTGCCCGAACAGGAAGCCCTGGCCCATGGTGCAGCCCAGCTGGCGCAGGACCGCCGCCTGGCCCTCGGTCTCCACGCCCTCACCGATGGTATCGATGCCGAGCGTGCTGGCCAGGGCCAGGATCGCGCGCACCAGCGCCAGGCTTTCCGGGTGCCGCGCGTCGTCCAGGCCGGCGACGAAGCTCTGGTCGATCTTCAGCGCGTGGATCGGGAACCGGTGCAGGTAGGACAGCGCCGAGAAGCCGGTGCCGAAGTCGTCCAGCAGCGCCAGGATGCCGCGCGCGCGCAGGGTCTCGAGCATGCGCAGCGCGCGCGGGGCGTCGTCCAGCAGCGCTACTTCGGTGATTTCGATGCGCAGCCGCGACGGCTCCGCGCCGCTGTCCTCGAGCATCTGCAGCAGGCGCTCGGCGAAGTTGTCGGAGTGGAAGTGCCGCGGCGACACGTTGATCGACACATAGCCCTCGCGGTGCCGCGCCATCCACGCGAATGCGCGCCGGTAGACCAGCCAGTCGACCTGTTCGATCAGCCCGCTGTCCTCGCCCACGCCGATGAAGTCACCGGGCGACAGCGCGCCGTGCACCTCGTGGTTCCAGCGCAGCAGTGCCTCGTGGCCGACCACCCTGCCGGTGGCGAGGTCGATGATCGGCTGGAACCAGGGCTCGAAGGCATCGGCAAGGATCGCGCGCCTGAGGTCGGCCTCGAGGTCCAGCAGCCGCGTGGCCTCGGCGCGCATCTCCTCGTCGAAGAGTTCGCTGCGGTCGCGCCCGCGGGCCTTGGCGCGGTACATCGCGGCGTCGGCGTCGCGCAGCAGGTCCTCGCCGTGCTGGTAGCGCGGCTGCCACATGGCGATGCCCACCGAGGCCGAGGGGAACAGCTCGCGCCCGGCGACCCACATCGGCCGGCCCAGTTCCGCAAGGATGCGCGCAGCCACCGCCTGCGCCGCCACGTCATCACCGGCGTGGCCAAGCATGACCGCGAATTCGTCGCCGCCAAGGCGCGCAACCACGTCGCCCTCGCGCAGCACGCGCGCGATCCTGCGCCCCACTTCGACCAGCATTTCGTCACCGGCCGCGTGGCCGACGCTGTCGTTGACCAGCTTGAAGCGGTCAAGGTCGAGGAACAGCACCGCGAACGGTCCGCGCGCCTGCCTGCGGGTTTCAGCGATGGCGGCGTCGAGCCGGTCGAGCAGGTGGATGCGGTTGGGCAGCCCGGTGAGGTGGTCGTGGCGTGCCTGGTGGATCAGGCGCTCTTCGGCGCGCATGCGCTCGGACACCTGCGCGCGCAGCTCGCGGTTGGTGTCCTCCAGCTCGCGCGTGCGCGCATCGACCCGGTGCTCGAGTTCGGCGTGGGCCGCCTTGAGGTGGTCCTGCGAACGCTTGCGCGCCAGCGCGCCGCCGATGTGATGGGCGACGAAGGTCAGGAGCTTCTGGTCCTGCACCGTGAAGTCGATATCCCGCGAGTAGCTCTGCACCGCGATCACGCCGACCGCGATGCCGTCACGCAGCAGCGGCACGCCCAGCCAGCAGTGCGCCAGCGTGCCGTGGTGGCGCAGTTCGCCGGAGGATTCCAGCCGCGTGATCACCTCGCGGTCGGCGAGCAGCGCGCGCCCGCTGTTGATCACGTACTCGCTCAGCCCGTGGATCATCCTCCGCGGCCGGCGCACGATGTCGCGCTCGTCCACCGAGTACGGGAACTCGATCTGGCCACCATCGCCGGACACCATCGCGATGTAGAAGTTGCGCGCGTAGAGCAGCTCGCCGACCACCGCGTGCAGGTCGCCATAGAAGCCTTCCATGCTTTCGGCGGTGAACGACAGTTCGCTGATCCGGAACAGCGCGCGCTGCAGGCGCTCGGCGCGCTGGCGTTCGATGATTTCGGCCTGCAGCACCTGGTTGGCCTGCTGCAGTTCACGCGTGCGCGCATGCACCCGGCGCTCCAGCTCGGCCTGGGCGTGCTTGCGGTCCAGCGCGGTCAGGATGTGCTGGGCCACGAACTCCAACAGCGCGCGGTCTTCGTCCGTGTAGCAGTCCGGCTGGTCGTAGCTCTGGACCACGATCGCCCCGCTGACCCGGCCCTCGCGGCGCATCGGCACGCCCAGCCAGTCCGCGGCATCCGGGCCGTGGGCCAGGTCGAGATCGACGGCCAGCTGCTTGCGGATGAGCTCCGTGGCCCCACGCAGCGGGTGTCCGTGGCGCAGCAGGGCCACGGTCAGGCTGTTGGGCATGGTCGCGATCGGCGTCTCGATGCTGGCATCCGCACGCCAGGGATCCAGCCTGTCGGCGAAATACAGGAAACGCATGGTGTCGCGCACATCGTCATACAGGACGATGTAGAAATTCGCGGCCGACATCAGCCCGCCGACGATGCCGTGGATGCGCTTGAGCACCTCGGCCATCTCGAGGCCCGATCCGGCGAGGTCGGCGATCTCGTACAGGCTCTGCTGCAGCCGTTCCGACTTGCGCAGGGACTCGATCCGGGCCTCGGCCTGGGCCGAGGCGATGGTGGCCGAGACCAGCCGCCGCGCCAGCGCGCGCCAGGCATCGCGCGAGGACGGCGTCAGCGGCTCCGGCAGGCGTGCGGCAATGGCGACGCGCGCCTCGCCTTCGTTCCAGCATTCATCGATCATCGCGCCCCGGGACCCGCCCGTGGCGGGCTTGCCGGCCATGAGGGCGGCGGCATGGGTCCTGAGCTGCCCGGGCACGCCCTCGACCTCGGAGGAACCCTTCCCCAGCCGCTCGTCGTCCCAGCACACCACCACGCAGGAGCCGGTGGGAAGCGATTGCGCAAGCATGCCCGCAAGCGCGGCCAGGTCGACCTCGCGCGGCGGCGATGTGAGCGCTATGTCCAGCATGACCTGCACCTGCGACGCCCTCTTCTCCAGTCAAGCACCATGGGGAAAACGGCGAACATGCCGGGCGACGGCAAGACCGCGAGCCCACCCCCCACGGGCACGGCTGCCATCATGCCCGCTGCACCCGGCCCGCGCACGGACTTCCCGCGCTGTCGCCCAGGGCTTAACCTCATGCCGATGGACGCCTCACGGGGACATGGCCACGTCGATGACAGCGACGCGGCCGGCGACGATGTGCTGATGCTTGCCTGGACCCGGGGCGACATCGGCGCGTTCGAAGCCCTGTATGCGCGCCACCGCGAGCGCCTGTACCGCTTCCTGCGGCGCCAGCTGCGCGACCCCGGCCTGGCCGACGAGGTCTTCCAGGACACCTGGCAGCGGGTGGTGGCGGCCGGCCCCGACTGGCGACCGGAGACCGCGTTCGTGTCCTGGCTGTACCGGATCGCGCGCAACCTGGTGGCCGATCACTGGCGCGCCCGGCAGTACCGGCCACCGGCGCCCGCCGACGCCGAGGAGCGCACGCTGCGGCTCGAAGACCCCGACAGCCCGGAGCTGCAGATGGCGGGCTTCGAGCGCCGCCGCGATCTGCAGAAGGCGCTCGACACCCTGCCCGACGAGCAGCGCGAGGTGGTGCTCCTGCGCCTGGAACAGGAACTCAGCCTTGAGGAGATCGGTGAAATCACCGGCGTGGGCCGTGAAACGGTGAAGTCGCGCCTGCGTTACGCCATGGACAAGCTGCGCGCGGCCCTGGCCCCGCCGGCCGCTGCCACTGCGCAGGAGGAAGGACGATGACGCGTCCGTCCCGCCGCGACCCGCTGCAGCCGACCGAGCGCGAGCTGGCCGATGCGCTGGCGCAGACCGCGCCGACGCGAGGTCCGGCGCCGGACCTGGACGCGACCATCCTGGCGGCCGCGCGCGAGGCTGCGGGCGAGCGCCCGGCTGCGCAGGCAGCGGATGCCGCCGCAGGAGCCGCGCGGTCCGGAACCCCGGTCGCGGCTGCGCCAGCAACGGCAACGGCGTCGACGTCCGGCGCGGGGCATCACCGCCGCCGGCGCAGTCCTGCCTGGCTGCGCGGTGGCGCGCTGGCCGCGACCCTGGTGATCGCGGTCGGCGTGGCATGGCAGATGAGGTCATCGCTGGAGCCGCCCGTGATGACGATTGAGACCGAAGCACCCGCAGCGTCGGTCCGCTCGCTGCCGGAAGCCGCCCCGCCACCGGCGGAGCCTGCACGAGCGCGCACGGCCGCGCAGGATGCGGCCAGCCAGGCGATGCCGGCCCCGGAGCCGGCGGCGCCTCCACTCGAACCCGCGGCCGCCCCGCGCCCTGCCGTTCCCCACGGAGTCGAAACGACATCGGCCGCGGTCGACGCCCGCGATGCCGCTGCCGCAGGACAAGCGCGCCGCGCAGCGGCATCTTCCCGCGCCGACGCCGCATCATCCGAAGCGCGCAAGGCACGGCCCGAGCGCCGCGAAGCAGCACCCGTGGTCTTCGACGCCCCCTCGCCCATGGACACGCCGGCAGCCGCTCCGCCGCCTGCGCCGCCTGCGCCACCGGCGCCACCGCCGCCTTCGCCGCACCCCCCCGCGTCGATGCGCGCGCTGCCACGCCCGGCCGGTTCCGCAGCCCGTCCAGAGGCCGCCGCCACGCAGTCCGCGGACGCGGCTGGGCACCACGATCACGCTGAAGACTGGTTCGACCAGCCGCTGGACGACACGCCACCCGCCTCGGTGGACTCGCCGGCCGTACGCGAAGCCTGGCTGGCCAGGATCCGCGAACTGGTCGCTGCCGAGCGCTATGACGAGGCACGCGAGAGCTTCGCCGAGTTCCGCCGCCGCCACCCGGACGCCCCGCTGCCGGACGGGCTGCGCACCCTGCTGGAAGAATGAGCACCACGCTGGCCGCGGCCGCCGCGCACGAACTCGTGGTCAAGCACAGCCGCTTCCTGGCCAACGCGATGCCGGTGGAGGATGTCGACGCCGCCGCGGCCTTCATCGCCCGCGTCTCGGTGCCCGACGCGACCCACAACTGCTGGGCGTGGCGCCTTGGCGGCGCCTACCGCTCCAGCGACGACGGCGAACCCGCCGGCACCGCCGGCCGGCCGATCCTGGCCGCGATCGACGGCCAGGGCCTGGACGGCGTGGCGGTCGTGGTCACGCGCTGGTACGGCGGCATCAAGCTCGGCGCAGGCGGCCTGGTGCGCGCCTACGGAGGCACCGCCGCCGAGTGCCTGCGCACCGCCGAACGACGCGAGGTGGTGGAGATGGCCGAGATCGAGGTCACCTGCCCCTTCGCCGACCTCGCCTCGGTGCACGCCGCGCTGCCGGCCTTCGATGCGGAGAAGCTGGGCGAGGACTTCGCCGTCGACGGCGTCCATTTCCACCTGCGCCTGCCCGCGGTCCGCCTGGCGGAGCTGGTCGGCCACCTGCGCGACGCCACGCGCGATCGCGCACGCGTAAGCGACCCATAGGGCGGGAGCATCGGCGACAATGGCCGGATGGCCCAGTTCGCGAACACTCCCGCACCGCCCCCTGCGCCAGACGCGCGCGAAGACGATTCCTCCGGCAAGACCAGGGTCCCGTTGTCGACCCTGCGGCCGCTCTGGCCGTTCCTCGCCCGACACAAGGCCCTGCTGGCGGCCTGGCTGCTCGCGCTGCTGGCATCCAGCACCGCGACCCTGAGCCTGCCGCTGGCGGTGCGGCGCATGATCGACGATGGCTTCGCCAGCGGCGCCGGCATCGATGCCGCGTTCGTGCTGCTGTTCGTGGTGACGCTGGCGCTGGCCATCGCCACCGCGGCGCGCTTCTTCTTCGTTTCGCTGCTGGGCGAGCGCGTGGTCGCCGACCTGCGCACGCAACTCTTCAGCCACCTGATGGGCCTCGACCAGTCCTTCTACGAGCGCAGCCGCACCGGCGAACTCGTCTCGCGCCTGACCGCCGATACCGAGCTGCTGCGCGGGGTGGTCGCGACCAGCATGTCGGTCGCATTGCGCAGCGTGGTGATGGTGCTGGGCAGCGTGGCGATGCTGATGGTGACCAGCCCCCGGCTGGCAGCCTGGACCCTGGTCGGGATCCCGCTGGCGGTGCTGCCGCTGGTGCTCGGCGGGCGCCGGCTGCAGAAGATCTCGCGGCAGAGCCAGGATCGCGTGGCCGACGCCAACGCCCTTGCCACCGAGACCCTGGGCGCAGTCGACACCGTGCAGTCGCATGCCCGTGAAAACCATGAGCGCGGCCGCTTCGGCACGGCCGTGGCGACCGCGGTTGCGGTGGCGCGCAAGCGCATCGGCGTGCAGGCGCTGGTGACCGCGGTCGCGATCTCGGTGATTTTCGGCGCCATCACCCTGGTGCTGTGGCTGGGCGCGCACGACGTCGCCGACGGCCGCATGAGTGCGGGTACGCTGGGGCAGTTCGTGCTGTATGCGATGTTTGGCGCGGGCTCGGTGGGCGCGCTGGCAGAAGTCTGGAACGAACTGCAGAAGGCGGCAGGCGGCATGGGCCGGATCGGCGAGCTGCTGGACGAACAGGCGACCGTGGTCGCGCCCGCCGCGCCGAAAACCCTGTCGCAGCCGGCGCGCGGTGCGGTGGCGATGCGCGACGTCGTCTTCCACTACCCCACCCGCCCCGACGCGCCCGCGCTGGAGGGCTTCACGCTCGACGTCGCACCCGGAGAAACCGTGGCCCTGGTCGGCCCCTCGGGCGCGGGCAAGAGCACCGTGTTCTCGCTGCTGCTGCGTTTCCGCGACCCGCAGTCGGGCTGCGTCTCGCTGGACGGCATCGACCTGCGTGAGCTCGACCCCGGCGCCCTGCGTGGGGCCATGGCCCTGGTGCCGCAGCGGCCGACGATCTTCGCCGCCAGCGCCGCCGACAACATCCGCTATGGCCGCCTGGACGCGACCGACGCCGAAGTCGAGGCGGCCGCGCGTGCCGCCGAGGCGCACGAGTTCATCGCCGCACTGCCGGGAGGCTATGCCTCCGAGCTGGGCGAGCGCGGTGCGCGCCTGTCCGGCGGCCAGCAGCAGCGCGTGGCCATCGCCCGCGCCCTGCTGCGCGACGCGCCGGTGCTGCTGCTGGACGAGGCCACATCGGCGCTCGACGCGCAGAGCGAGCGCGCGGTGCAGCACGCCCTGGAGCGCCTGATGGAAGGTCGCACCACGATCGTGGTCGCCCACCGCCTGGCAACCGTGCTTCGCGCCAACCGCATCGTGGTGATGGACCACGGCCGCATCGTCGCCGAAGGCACGCACGCCGAACTGCTGGCGCAGGGCGGGCTGTATGCCGAACTCGCGCGGCTGCAGTTCCTCGACGCCGCGCCTGCTTCCGCGCCGTAGCGACGGATGCTTCAAGGGAAGCCCAAGCCTCCCCCGTGGGACCGGCGATAGCCGCGATCCGTACCAGGACATCGCTGCCATGGCTGCTTCTGCAACAGCCGAATCTTCCCGGCTGCTTCAGCTTTGTCATCGAATTTTCCGCTCTATCGGCGTAATTCCGCTCTGATCCGTTCTGATCCGGGCAAAATTCGTGGCCAAAAAGCTGTTCAGCCAGGCAAGGCCCGCGCAATGACCTCGCCATGGTCAATGCCGACCGGCAGCGTTCCCAAGGCCAGACCATGCACGCCATCCAAGCGGCTGCGGCAGAATGTTTCAGCCACCGGGCTACCGGCGCGCAGCAGCACGGAGGCCTGCAGCGCCAGCGCAAGGCGTTCGACCAGCATCCTTGATCCCGCTTCATCCGCGGCCGAGAGCAGGTCTTCCAGATTCGCGGCCACGGCGTCGAGCGCGGGATGCATCCCGCGCGCGGCTGCGATCTCGGCGCGCAGCGCAGCCGCAGTCTCCGGCTCCCGGCCCAGCGCGCGCAGAACATCGAGACACTGGATATTGCCGCTGCCTTCCCAGATGGAGTTCAGCGGCGCCTGCCGGTACAGCCGTGGCAGCAGCGATTCCTCGACGTAGCCCGCGCCGCCCAGGCACTCCTGCGCCTCGTTCACCACCGCGGGCGCGCGGCGGCAGATCCAGTACTTGCCGATGGCGGTGGCGATGCGGGCGAACGCAGCTTCGGCGGGATCGTGCGCGGCGGCGTCGACCGCGCGCGCCACGCGCATCGACAGCGCCAGCGCCGCTTCCGCTTCGATCGCGATGTCGGCCAGCACGTTGCGCATCAGCGGCTGGTCGGCGAGCCGCTTGCCGAACGCGCTGCGATGGTGGCAGTGGTGCAGTGCCTGCGCCAGCGCCATGCGCATGCAGCCGGCCGAGCCCAGCATGCAGTCCAGCCGCGTCAGCATCACCATCTGCAGGATGGTCGCCACGCCGCGGCCCTCGTCGCCGACCCGCCAGGCCAGCGCGCCCTGGAACTCGACTTCGCTGGAGGCATTCGACCAGTCGCCGAGCTTGTCCTTCAGGCGCATCAGGGTGAAGGCGTTGCGGTCGCCATCGGGCAGCCGGCGCGGCATCAGCAGGCAGCTCAGGCCGCCGGGCGCCTGCGCCAGCACCAGGAAGCCGTCGGACATCGGCGCCGACATGAACCATTTGTGGCCGACCAGGGTGTAGGCATCGCCGCCGGCGCGGGTGGCGGTGGTTGCGTTGGCGCGCACGTCGCTGCCGCCCTGCTTCTCGGTCATGCCCATGCCAAGCGTGACACCGGGTTTGTCGCCGATCGCCACGTCGCGGGCGTCGTAGCGGCAGGCGGCGACCTTGTCCGCCCACTCGCGCAGCGCGGGTGCCTGGCGCAGCACCGGCATCGCGGCGTGGGTCATCGTCAACGGACAGCTGCTGCCGGGTTCGGCCTGGTAGTGCAGGTAGGTCAGCGCCGCGCGCGCGACGTGTGCGCCGGGTTCCGGCCGCGCCCAGGACAGACCGGCGACGCCGTGCGCGATCGCGGTCTCCATCACGCGGTGGTACGAGGGGTGGAACTCGACGCGGTCGATGCGGTGCCCGGTGGCGTCGTGCATGCGCAGGCGCGGGCGGTCGCGATGGGCGTCGTGCGACAGCGCCAGCAGCTCGCCGCCGGCGAGCGCGCCGTAAGTGGCAACCTCATCGGTGAACGCCTGGCCACCTTCGCGGGCCAGCGCCTCGCGCAGTGCGGCATCATCCTGCCAAAGGTCGCGCGACGCGAACGCCGGCGGCTGGTTGACGACCGTGTGCGTCTGGAATGGCTTCATCGCCTGGCTCCCGGCGGGTCCATCGCGAACGGTAGCACCCTGTGGGATCTGCGACGCTGCGGCGCTACCAGTCCGTCGGCCGGTAATCCTTCAGGAACTGGCCCCAGACGTGTTCACCGGTGTTGAGGCCGGCGATGATCGGGTCGACGATGCGGGCGGCACCATCGACGATGTCCAGCGGCGGGTGGAAGCGCTCCTCGATGGTCTTGCGTGCCGCGATCTCCACCGGATCCTCGTCGGTCACCCAGCCGGTGTCGACCGAGTTCATGTGGATGCCGTCGCCGTGGTAATCGGCGGCCGAGGTGCGCGTCATCATGTTGAGCGCGGCCTTGGCCATGTTGGTGTGCGGGTGCCGGGTGGTCTTGAAGTTGCGGTAGAACTGCCCCTCCACCGCCGAGACGTTGACGATGTGGCGGTCGCGCGTGGGCGGCGAACCATCCGGCGTGCGCAGCATCAGCGGCTTCAGGCGCGCGTTGATCAGGAACGGCGCGATGGCGTTGACCAGCTGCACTTCCAGCAGCTCCACCGACGGCACCTCGTCCATCTGCAGGCGCCATGAGTTGCGCCCGCGCAGGTCGACCTGCTGCAGGTCCTGGTCCAGGCGGCCTTCGGGGAACAGGTGCGACTGGCCCAGCAGTTCCTCGGCCAGCAGCGGCACCTGGGACAGCTCGGCGGCGCGGGTCAGGCCGGCGGCGGCCTCGTGGCGCAGGTCGCGGCCGGCCAGCGCCGTGGCAGCCCCCTCGGGCAGCAGCGCGTCGGCGCGCAGGCCTTCGTAGCGGCCAAGCAGCTTGCGCAGATGCCCGGGTGCCTCGTGCAGCGCCGCGGTCTCGGCGGCCATCATGTGGGTGTAGAAGCCCGGCGGGCGGCGCACGGTCTGGCAGGCGTTGTTGATGATGAAATCGAGGCGGTCGTGGGTCGCCAGCAGCTCGCTGCAGAAGGCCTCCACGCTGGGCGTGTGGCGCAGGTCCAGCCCGAAGATCTCGAGGCGGTCGTGCCAGTCGGCGAAGTCCGGCTCCTCCGCGTAGCGCGCCGCGGAATCGCGCGGAAAGCGCGTGGTCACGATCAGCCGCGCGCCGCAGCGCAGCAGCTTCAGCCCTGCCTGGTAGCCGATCTTGACCCGGCCGCCGGTCAGCAGCGCCACCCGGCCGGTCAGGTCCGTGAGCTCGGTGCGCTTGGCGAAGTTGAAGTCGGCGCACTCCGGGCACAGCTGGTCGTAGAAATGGTGGATGCGCGAATACTTCTGCTTGCAGACGTAGCAGTGCTGCGGCTCAAGGGTCTCGTGGTGCGGCGGCACGTCGGCATCGAGATCGCGCGGGGTGAAGTCCGCCGGCGGGAAATAGTTGGGCGTCGTGAACACCGGCTGGCGGCGCAGGGCGCGGATGCCGGTGGCATCGAGCAGGGCGTCGTCGTGGGCGTTCTTGGCTTCCACCCGGCTGCGTTTGGCCTGTTTGCGGCGCTGGCGGCGCGCCACGGCATCCACCGGCGCGCCGAGCGCGGCGACCGCGCGGTGCAGGCGCTCGCGGGTGGCATCGTCCAGCGCGTCGAGCAGCGCATGGTCCGCGGCGACGGTTTCAAGGGTGTCGGTGGCCAGCTTCAGCCGCGCCTCGATGGAATCGGCGGGCAGCTGCGGGCGGGCGTCAGAAGCGCCCGTGGGGTTCGTGGTCATGCGCATAGTTTGCGGGCTGGGCGGCACACGGCGCCACTGCGGGCCTGCGACTATCCTGTGCGCCCCATACCGGACCACCGCCATGCACATTCCCGACAGCGAATTCGACCCCGACGACAACTACGCCAGCGGCTTCGCACCCGACATGGAGGTCGATGAGGACGCCGGTACCGAGGTGCTGGTCTGGCAGCTGCTGCTGCTCATCAACCCGGACGACGAAGAAACCGCCCTGCAGCAGTTCGGGGCCTGGCAGGACGCCACCGCCGACGCCGGCGAGGACGAATTCGAGCCGGCCTGGGTGCTGAAGGACATCATCGACTGGAAGTCGGGCTTCCAGGTGCACGACGACGATGCCGCCGCCTTCGTGGAAAGCATCAACGAGCTGGTGGCGCGCTGGAACCTGCAGCTGGACTGGGACGTGGAGGACGCGAGCGATGCCGAATTCCTGGCCAGCGCCAACGTCCCGGACCTGCTGCACGTGGCCTACGACGCGCTGCGTGCCTACGGCTACACGCTGTGGGTGTGGGAGACGGGGACCGAAACCACCGCGGGGTGGATCGCGCTGAGCCGCGACGACGAAGCGATGCGGGCTATCGCGCCGGCGCTGGGGATCGAAGTGCGGCCTGGCGGCTTGGCGTAGGCGGGGCGACGGGCGCGCGGACGCGTGAACCGCGGCGCGGCAGGCGCGCTCCGGGAGGTCCCGCCCGGCTCGGCGCTGCGCTGGAGTTGCTCGGGTCGCAGTCGCGGGACTTGCCCGGCATGAAAAAAGGGCCCCGGAAAACACTCCGGGGCCCTGGAACAGGAAAATACTGTCGCGATGCCTCTTATGCGACAGGCGCCACCCCTGCCGCCTGTGCGCCCTTCGGGCCCTGGGTGACTTCATAGCTGACGCGCTGGCCTTCCTGCAGGCTGCGGAAGCCTTCGGAAGAGATCGCCGAATAGTGCACGAACACGTCCGAGCTGCCGTCTTCGGGAGCGATGAAGCCGAAACCCTTGGCGTCGTTGAACCACTTCACTGTGCCGTATTGCATGACTCGTCCTACCTTGTCTGGTTGCGATTGCGCATGCCCACCTGCAAGGGACCGGACACGCGCGTCCCGAGTATGCAAAGCCCGGCGCCGCGGTGCAAATCAGCCCGCGAGCAGCGCCTCGACCAGTGCTGGCAGTCCCGAGGACGCCGCGGTGACGTTGGCAAGAACGTCATCAAGCGTGATCACCTCGTCCATCTGCGGTCCCGCACCCGCCGCCCAGTTGGCAACGATGGCCAGGCTCGCGTACTCCAGGCCCAGTTCGCGCGCCAGCCCGGCCTCGGGCATGCCGGTCATGCCGACCAGGTCGCAGCCGTCGCGACGCATGCGCGTGATCTCGGCGCGGGTCTCCAGGCGCGGCCCCTGGGTGGCGCCGTAGCACCCGCCATCGACCAGCGCGACACCGGCACGTGCGGCAGCGGCCAGCACGTCGCGCCGCAGCGATGGCGTATAGGGATCGCCCATGTCCACGTGCAGCACCTCGGTGCCGGGCTCCTCGCAGAAGGTCGAGATGCGACCCCAGGTGTAGTCGATCAGCTGGTCGGGACAGGCGAGCACGCGCGGGCCGAAGGCCTCGGTGATGCCGCCCACGGTGTTGAGCGCCAGCACCCGGTGCGCGCCCAGCGCATGCAGCGCGGAGAGGTTGGCGCGGTAGTTGACCTGGTGCGGGGGCACGGAATGGCCCTCGCCGTGGCGGGCCAGGAACGCGACCTGGTGGCCTGCGATGCGGCCGATCCGCACCGGTCCCGACAGCGCGCCGTAGCGGGTGGGCGGCTGGTGCGATTCCACGTCTTCGAGGCCGGCGAGCCGGTACAGCCCGGTGCCGCCGATCACGGCCAGGGCGATCGGCTCATCGGCGAATTCCGGCGCGTTGGCTTCGGGCGACATGTCCGTCTCCTGCTGGTGCGCGCTCAGTCGGCCAGCGCGTAGATGGCGGGCAGGTTGCGGCCCTGCTCGTTGTAATCCATGCCGTAGCCGAAGACATACCGGTCCGGGACCTCCACTCCCGACCAGTCGGCGCAGACGCCGTCGACGCAGCGGTCGTGGACCTTGGTGGCGAGCACCGCGACGCGGATGTCGGCGGCGCCTTCGTCCTCGCACCAGCGGGTCACCGACTTCAGGGTGTGGCCTTCGTCGAGGATGTCGTCGACCAGGATCACGCGGCGGCCACGCATCGGCGTTGCCGGACGGTGCAGCCAGGCCAGGCGCGAGCCGCTGGTGCTGCCGCGATAGCGCGTGGCGTGCAGGTAGTCGAATTCGAGGTCCAGGCCGCGCTCACCCAGGGCGAACGCCAGCTGCGTCGCGAACGGCATGCCGCCGTTCATGATGGTCACGAACAGCGGCGGGCGCTCGTCATCGGCGTACTCGGTCCCGATGGCATCGGCCATGTCCTCGATGGCGTCCTCGAGCACGTCGCGATCGTGGATCAGCTCGGCGTCCAGCATGACCTCGGCCAGTCCCGGCGCGTTCATGCCGCCACCCCGCCGCCCTGGCGCGCGGCTGCGCTGCCATGGCGCGAGTCCGCCAGCAGGCCGTCCCAGCCCAAGGCGCCGCGGCCGACAAGACCGGCAAGCGCCATCGTGTTGAGGCTGCGGCCTTCGACCGCAGCCAGCGATTCCTCCACCAGTTCCGGATGGCAGACCAGCACCACGTCGCAGCCGGCGTCCAGGTGCGCGTCGACGCGCGACTTGATGCCGCCGACGCCGTGCGCCGCGGCCATGCCGATGTCGTCGGAGAAAACCACGCCGCGGAAGCCCATTTCGCGGCGCAGGATGTCGTTGATCCACAGCGGCGAGTAGCCGGCGGGCTCCGGCGCCACCTGCGGATAGACCACGTGCGCAAGCATCACCGCGTCGGCACCGGCGTCGATCCCGGCGACGAAGGGCACCAGGTCGTGGGCGCGGATCACGTCCAGCGGGCGGTCGTCGACGGCGTCGTCGAAGTGGGTGTCCTCGCGCACCGAGCCGTGGCCGGGGAAGTGCTTGAGCGTGGCGGCCATGCCGGCCTCGTGCATGCCTTCGACGTAGGCACGGGTAAAGGCGGCAACCACCTGCGGATCGTCGGAGAAGGCACGGTCGCCGATGGCGAGGTTGCCGCGCCCGAGATCGACCACCGGGGCGAAGCTGAGGTCCACGCCCGAGGCACGGATTTCGCTGGCCATCAGCCAGGCGTGTTCGCGGGCGCGCTGCAGCGCGGCCACGGGGTCGCGTGCGTAGTCGCGGCCGAAGGTATCCAGCGGCGGCAGCGCGCTGTAGCCCTCGCGGAAGCGCTGCACCCGGCCGCCTTCCTGGTCGACGCAGATGAGCTGCGGCCGCGGCGCGGCCTCGCGGATTGCGGCGGAGAGTTCGGCCACCTGCGCGCGCGAGGCGAAGTTGCGGGTGAACAGGATCACGCCGGCGCAGGCATCGTGCTGCAGCCAGTCGTGCTCCTGCGCGGTCAATCCGGTACCGGCGATGCCGATGACAAGCATGGTGGTTCTCCTCAGGCGGCCGGCCCCGCGCGTTCCGCATCGCTCCACAGCGAGTACGGCCGCGCGGCCAGTGCCAGATTGTAGTAGCGGGGGCAGTCGGTGGCCTCGACGCCAAGCCACGGCGGGTGTTCGAAGGCCTCGCCGGCGGATTCGAGTTCGATCTCGGCCACGACCAGGCCGGCGTTGTCACCGAGAAACTCGTCGACTTCCCACAGATGGTCGCCGTGGCGCACCAGGTGGCGGTGCTTCTCCACCAGGCCACCGACGCACAGCGCGAGCAGCTCGCGGGCTTCGCTCACGGGCAGCGGGTATTCGAACTCCTGCCGGGAGTGGCCGAGCTCCCGCGACTTGATGTTGAGGAATGCTCCATCGCCCTCGAGCCGCACGCGCACCGAAGCGCGCTGCCGCCCTTCGTCCATCGACGACTGGTCGTTGAGGTAACCCTGGGCCATGGGTATCACCGCGTGAGCCGCATCGCGCCAACCCTCACCGGTCACCATGAATTTCCGTTCGATCTCGATGCCCATGAACCTTCACAACCTTCTGTAGGAGCAGCCATTGCCGCGACCTGCCTTTGCAGGAGCAGCTATCGCTGCGATCGCGGCCAGACAGCTTATCGCGGCTATAGCCGCTCCCACAGGTGAAGGTGAGGAATTATCGCGGCTATGGCCGTTCCCGCAGGTGGGGGCGAGGCTGTTCGCAGCTATAGCTGCTCCTGTAGGGGGTGGGCGCGAGCTGGCGGGTCGAAGACGGCGATGGATTCGACGTGGGCGGTGTGCGGGAACATGTCCATGACGCCGGCGGCGCGCAGCTGCCAGCCGCGTTCGTTGACGAGGTAACCGGCGTCGCGTGCCAGCGATCCGGGATGGCAGCTGACGTATACGATCCGCTTCAGGCCCTCCAGCGGCAGCTGCTGCAGCACTTCCAGCGCGCCGGCGCGGGCCGGGTCGAGCAGCAGCCTGTCGAAGCCGGCCTTCATCCAGGGCTGCTCCCGCAGGTCGGTGGTCAGGTCGGCCATGTGGAAATGCACGTGCGCCATGCCGTTGCGCGCTGCATTGCCGCGCGCGCGCTCGACCAGCCCGGCGTCGCCCTCCACGCCCACGACCTCGTCGGCGACCCGCCCCAGCGGCAGGCTGAAGTTGCCCAGCCCGCAGAACAGGTCGAGCACGCGCTCGCCCGGCTGCACGTCGAGCAGTTCGAGCGCATGCGCGATCATCGACTCGTTGAGCGCGGCGTTGACCTGGACGAAGTCCAGCGGCTGGAAGTCGAGCTCGACGTCCCACGGGGCGAGACGGAACGACAGCCTCGGATTTTCCGGCCACAGCGGCACCACGGTGTCGAGCCCGCCCGGCTGCAGGTACACGGCGAAATCATGTTCCTGCGCAAACGCCGCCAGCGCCGAACGGTCACGCTCGCCGAGCGGCTCAAGGTGGCGGAACACCAGCGCGGTGGCCCCGTCGCCGGCCGCGAACTCGATCTGCGGGATCGCGCTGCGCGCGTCCATGCCGTCGACCAGGGCGGCGAGCGCACCGAGGCGGCTGCCGAGCTGCGGAACCAGGGTGTGGCATTCGCTCAGTTCGGCGACAAAGCGCGCATCGCGCTCGCGGAAGCCGACCAGGGTCCTGTCCTTCTTCTCCACGCGCCGCACCGAGAACCGCCCCTTCCGGCGATAGCCCCAGGGGCTCGCGGTGAGCGGCGGCAGCGTCGTCTCAGGCCGCACCTGCCCGATGTGCTCGAAGTCCGCGGCCAGCATCCGCGCCTTGGTGGCGATCTGCTGGTCCCCGGCCATGTGCTGAAGGCTGCAGGCGCCGCAGGTGCCGAAGTGCGGGCATTGCGGCTCCACGCGTTCGGGCGCGGCCAGCAGCACCTCCACGACTTCGGCCTCGTCGAAGCGTCGCGCGCGACGCGTCTGCACCGCCAGCACCCGCTCGCCGGCCAGCGTGCCGGCGATATGCACGGGCTTGCCGGCGTGCGGATGTCCTTCGGGCCGGCGGGCAATGCCGCGGCCGTCGGCGCCAAGTTCGAGGATGTCGGCCTCGAACGGAGTCCTGTCAATGCGTGCCAATGAAAAATACCCGGAACAGTTTATCGAACCGCCATTCTGACCCTGCAGGCGCGGCTGGAGCCGCGACCGCTGTTGTGGGAGCGGCTACTTCTGGCGCCAGGAGCCGCCCTGCTGATACCACCAGCCAGAGCGCGCGCTCGCTACCCACTGCTTCGCGAACACATCGCGGATCTGCGACTCCCATTCGGGATGGCCGTTGGCCACGGCGATCTCGCGATAGACAGCGTTGCGGTCGCGGTTGTCGTCGGCCACCGCGGCGTTCACCGCCACGCGGTCCTTGAGCGGCAGCCTGGCCGCGTCACGCACCACCAGCAGGCCGTCGCTGCCGAAGCCGAGCGCGCCGCTGTCGAAGTGCGGGCGCAGGGTCGATGTGAAGCGCGATTCCATCCGCTGCTGGATCGCCTGGATCGCCGGGGTGCGGATGCTGATGTCCGGCGCCTGTGCGTGCGCCGGCGCGATGCCCAGCAGCATCCACGGGTCGAAGGCCACCCGGCGCGGCCCGTCGGCCGGAAGCAGGGCCATGCCGCCCGCGCCGTCTCCGGGAACGTCATTGCCCGAAGCGTCGTTCGCGGGGCCCTCGCTCTCCGGAACGGCCGGCGTCGCGCCTTCGTCCCCGATCACCTTCTCCACGAACTCGCGCGCGGCTTCGCGCGCCTCGGCCGCGGGAAAATACACGTTGATGGTGACGCAGGCGGTGAGCACCAGCGCAGCGGCGATTGGCAAAGTGTACGAACGCATGCAGTCCTCCTGGGACGGGTCAATCGAACACCGGCGAGACCTCGCCGGAACCTGCTGCGGCCAGGCGTTCGACCAGGGTTTCCCAGTCGACGCTCCGGTTGAAGCCAACGATGTCCAGCCGCGGCAGCCCGGACCCTTCGACGATAACAAACCCGCTGCCGCGCGGCTGCAGGCCGGCCATCGTGCAGACGCCGTTCACCAGCCGGCACGACAGGCCGATGCGGCGGTAGCCGAAGTCGTCGAACAGCGCCAGGAGCTGGCCCTGCAGGCTGGCGGTGAACGAGGCATCGCCGACGCTGGAGATGTCCTGCACCGCGCGCTGGCTGATCCGCTGGCGGACGCCGCGGCGCGGCTCGGTGTGCAGCTCGGCATCGAAGGCCACCGGCTCCCAGTCGACCAGGCGCAGGCCCTCGACCTGGCCGTGCAGCCGCCCGCTGATGCCGCCGACTTCGAACACGCCGGTCAGCGCCTGCAGGTCCAGGCCGTCGAAGCCGATGTCGGCCAGCAGTGTGGGCGCGACGCCGAAGGGCCGCTCCATCGCCAGCGAAGACACCCGCACTTCACCGTCGAACGCATGCATGACCAGGCCGCCATCGAAATCCAGGCGCTCGCCGACATAGCGCACGCCCGGAATGCTGCCCGACAGCGTGCCCGGGAACGCCGGCAGGCCGAGGGCCGGCATCAGCCGCGCCATGTCCAGGGTTTCGACCGAGAGTGCTCCTTCGATCAACAACGGTCCGCGCGGCCCGGGCGGGCGCACGCGCAGCGCCGACACCGAGAGCCGCCCGTCGAGCAGCGGGATGTCGGCAGCCTCGCTCAGATGCAGTTCTCCGCCGCTGCTCCGCCACGGCAACCGCGCCGCGCCGAGCGCGATCGCACCGAGTGCGCCGCTTCGCCACTGCAGCTCGCTCTGCGCGCTGCCCTCGGATACCAGGTGGACGCGACCATCGAGGCCGTCGAAGCGGAAGCGATCAGCGGGCGCGGCAAGGCCGAGTGCACGCGGCCGCAGGTCGAAGGTCGACAGCACGCTGTCGCGCAGCGCCAGGTCGATATCCAGGGCACCCGACATCGCCAGCCCGCCGAGGCCGGCGACGCCAAGCCAGCCCGAGAGATAGCGCTCCGGCAGCAGCGAGACGTCGGCGCTGCGCAGCGACAGCGCAAGATCGCGCAGGCCGCCTTCGCCCAGGAACGCACTGCCGCCGACCTCGAGCACTCCCGGGTCACTGGCAGAAAATTCCGTCAGCGCCCAGCCGTCGCGTGCGCCCTGCAAACGCGCGTGCAGCGGCAACGGTGCGCCGGGGAGCACGAAATACCCGCTGCCCAGCAGCAGCTCGCCACCGCGCAGTTCACCATCGAGCGCCAGCAGCGGGCCATCATCGAGCGCCAGCCAGTCGAAGTCGAGGCCGGCGGCAAGCCCGGCACCGGCAACGCGGCCGCCAGTGCTGTCGAAGGCGGCGTCGGCAAGCGCCAGCCGACCCTGCAGCCGCAGCGGCCCCGCGTCGGGAACGCGCAGCTGCAGGCTGCCGTCGATGCGGCCCTCGCCAAGATGGACCTCGCTCCACGCCTGCGCCGCCAGTGCCTGTGCCCATGCCACCGGAACACGCGCAAGGTCGATGGCGAACAGGTCGGGTTCCGCCTCCGTGCGCAGCAGCGCCAGGCGTGCGCCGCCGGCACCGGAGAGCGCGGCCTGGATATCGCCACGCGGCAGTGCCAGCGCCAGTCGCAGCGGCGCGCCCCGTCCCTGGCGGACTTCGCCCTCGCAGCGCCAGCCTTCGTCGCCATCGCGGCGCAGCGGGCAGCGCCAGGACAGCGCGTGGAAGCGATAGCCGAGATCGGGGGCCACAGCGCGCCCGGCGCTGATGCGCAGGTCGCCGCTGTCCGCCCCCGCCGGCCAGTCCAGCCGCACTTCCACGTCGTGCAGGGTCGCGACCGGCGTCGACACCTCGGCCACGCGCGCGGTCAGCGTGCGCGCCTCGGCGCCGCCGGCGTGCAGGAGCGCGAACAATCCAAGCAGGGGTAAGATCCAGGCTGACATGGCTGTCAGATTAGCGACAGGAGTGCACGCCTTGATGAAGCCCCGCATCCTGCTGGTCGAGGACGACCCCACCACCGCCGCCTTCCTGGCGGCCGCCACGGAAGCGCTGCCCGCCAGCGTGGATATCGTCGCAACCCGCGCGGCCGCCCGCGCCCAGGCCAGCAACATCGCCTACGCGCTCTGGCTGGTAGATGCCCACCTGCCCGACGGCGATGGAGCCAGCCTTCTGGCCGACCTGCGGGCGCTGGGCCTGGCTACGCCCGCGATCGCACACACCGCCGCGCGCGAAGGCGATGTCCACCAGTACCTGCACCAGGCGGGATTCGATGCGGTGCTGGTCAAGCCCCTGGCCGCGGCCGCGCTGCGCGCCGCGATTGCCGGAACCCTGGCGGGCCGGACGCCGTCGCGCATCGCCGAGCCCGCACCCGGGGTCGCGGAACACGCGGCCGCACATGGTCCCGCGGAATCGGCATGGGACGACGCCGCGGCGCTGCGCGCACTCAACGGCGAACGTGCGCACGTCGATGCCCTGCGCCAGCTGTTCCTGGCCGAACTGCCGACCGTCCATCGCCTGGTCATGGCCGCGGGGCAGTCCGGCGGCCAGGCGAAGATGCAGGACGCCCTGCATCGCCTGCGCGCGAGCTGCGGATTCGTCGGCGCGGCGCGGCTGGAGCAGGCGGTGATCGCACTCCAGCGCGAGCCGACCTCGGCCGGGGCGCTCGCGCACTTCGACGCCGCGGCTCAGGAACTCTCACCGCCGCCCTGACGCAGGGGCGTCGCGGTCATCCGGCCGAGTTCCCCCAGCAACTGCCACGAGGACAGGGGCCGTCCGCCGAGATGCGACTGCAGCACTTCGCGCATCACCCGGCGCAGGCCGCCCAGGTCCTCTGCCGGCGGCGCGCTGTCGGCGGCCAGCGCCAGCAGTGCGCGTCCGGTGGCGCTACGCGCGCGATCGCCGCCGCCGCGATCGCCATGCATCCGCAGCGGTCCCTGCTCCGCGTCCAGCCGATAGCGCGCGGCCGGATCCACCCGGCTGCCGTCGCCCTCGTGCGCGTAGTCCATGCCAACGCCGAGCGCATCCAGCAGGTCGCGTTCGAAGCGGCGCAGGGTCCAGGCCAAGGGCTCGCCGGCGCCCAGGCGTGCGCGCAGCTCGCCGTAGGTGGCGTAGAGCTCGGGCTGGGGGTCCTGGCGCGGGGCCAGGCGCAGGATCAGTTCGTTGGCGTAGAAGCCGGACAGCATCGCGTCGCCCTGCAGCCGCGGCGCGGCGTCCAGCGCCTCGGCCGTGGTCAGCTGGGCGAGTTCGCCGCGGAGAAGCGCGTCGAAGCGGATGTGCTGCATCGGCTGCAGCGCCGCGCGCAGCGCCTGACGCTTCGGCCCACGCACGCCGCGCGCGACCAGTCCGATGCGCCCGTGCTCCGCGCACAGGACCTCGACCAGCAGGCTGGTTTCCCGCCAGGACCTGGCGTGGAGGACATAGGCGGGCTCACCAAGGATTCGCATCCCGCCATTGTAGGTTCCGGCCTTTGTGGGAGCAGCCATAGCTGCACCTACAGGGGCGGGAGTGGCTAGTCGCCGTAGCCCAGGGTGCGCAGGGCGGCTTCGTCGTCGGACCAGCCGGCGCGTACGCGGACGAAGGTCTCGAGGAAGACCTTGGAATCGAACAGGCGCTCCATCGACAGCCGCGCCTTGGTGCCGATTTCGCGCAGGCGCATGCCGCCCTTGCCGATCACGATGGCCTTCTGGCCGTCGCGCTCCACCCAGATGACGGCGCCAATGCGGACCAGCGGGCCCGACTTCGAGGTCTCCTCGGTGAAGGACTCGATCTCGACCGTGGTCGAATACGGGAGCTCGGCGCCAAGCTGGCGCATCAGCTGCTCACGCAGCAGTTCGCCGGCCAGGAAGCGCTGGCTCTTGTCGGTGATCGCATCCTCCTCGTAGGCGGGCTCGCCTTCGGGCACCAGCTTCAACAGCTCGGCCACCAGCACATCCAGGCCGGTGCGCTTCAGCGCGGACACCGGATGCACGCCGGCGAATTCGCGGCCCTCGGTGGCCTTCTGCAGGTAGGGCAGCAGGCTGGCCTTGTCCTTGATGCGGTCGACCTGGTTGACCACCAGCACCACCGGCACGTTGGCCTCGCGCAGGGCCTCGTAGGCCAGGCCGTCTTCATCGTCCCAGCGGCCGGCCTCGACCACCAGCACGGCCGCGTCCACGCCTTCCACGGCGCCGCGCGCGGCACGGTTCATCATCCGGTGCATGGCTGTCGCCGACTGCCTGCGCTCGCCGCGGTGGATGCCGGGTGTATCGACCAGCTGCAGCTGGCCGCCGGGGAACGTGGCGATGCCGAGCAGCCGGTGGCGCGTGGTCTGCGGGCGGTTGGAGACGATGCTGACCTTGGCGCCCACCAGCGCGTTGACCAGGGTCGACTTGCCGACATTGGGCCGGCCGACGATGGCGATCGCGCCGCTGCGGCTGGGGGCTTGGGTGTTCATGGCTTTGCTGGTTCCAATTGGGCGAGCACCGCGGACGCGGCCTCCTGTTCTGCGGCGCGGCGGGAGCTGCCGCTGCCTTCGGCGCCGGTCGGGGGATCGCTGAGCTGGCAGCGGACCAGGAAGATCCGCGCGTGCTCCTCGCCACCTTCCGTCAGCAGTTCATAGCTCGGCAACGGACGTTGCCGCGCCTGCAGCCATTCCTGCAGCCGGGTCTTGGGGTCCTTGCCGATGCCGCCGGCCGGGAGGCCGTCGATCTCGGGTTCGAACCAGGGCAGCACGGCGGCGCAGCAGGCGTCGAAGCCGGCGTCGAGGTAGATCGCGCCGACCACGGCTTCGAGCGCGTCGGAGAGGATCGAGTCGCGGCGATGCCCGCCAGACTTCATCTCGCCCGGGCCCAGCGTGATGCGGCCGCCGAGTTCAAGCGTGCGCGCGATCCGCGCCAGCGACGACTCGCGCACCATCTCGGCGCGGGCGCGCGTCATCGCGCCTTCGTCGGCCCTGGGCCAGCGCAGGTACAGCGCCTCGGCCACGATCAACCCGACCAGGGCGTCGCCGAGGAACTCCAGGCGTTCGTTATGCGGTGCGCCGGCGCTGCGGTGGGTCAGCGCCTGCGCCAGGAGCGCGGGATCGCGGAACACGTGTCCCGCGATGCGCGCGGGGGCATCAATCGACCGCACCGGCCCTGGTCAGCATCTGCGTGGACTCGAACTTGCCGACCACGTCCAGGTTTCCGATCAGCTCCTTGCGGACCTCGTACTTGACGTCCATCTGCCAGCCGGCGCCCACGCGCTTGAGCTTGACGTGCTCCGGCTTCACGTTCTCCGAGTAGCTGATGTACAGCCGGCGGAAGAACAGGTCCTGGATCTTGCGCGGGTCGGTATTGGCGATGCCCGGCTCGTTGGCCAGGCCCTTCATCGCCGAGCGCACGCTGTAGTATTCCGAATACATCGGGAACAGCTTCATGCCGACGTAGGCGAACAGGCCCACGACCGCCAGCACGATGATGAATCCGAGCAGGGTGATGCCGCGTTGTGAATTCCTCATTGCCCCTCTCCCCTTGGTCCGCGATGCCTTGATTGTCGCGCCGGCCGGTGCCGCCGTGGTCACAGGCGGGTGCCGATGCGCTTGAAGTCGACGCCACCGGCGGCGCTGTCGAAGTTCATCCATACCAGGAACGCCTTGCCGCGCAGCTGCGCCTCCGGCAACGTGCCCCAGAAGCGGCTGTCGTCGCTTCTATCACGATTGTCGCCCATCACGAAATATTCGCCCGCGGGCACGGTCCATTCCCCCACGCCATGGTTGGCGAACATCGGGCTCTCGATCTCCAGCACTTCGTGCGGACCGGTGCCCAGGTCCTCGACCAGCAGGGTCGCGCCGGTCATTTCCTCGCCCCGGCCCTTGCCGACGTACTCGCCAACCGGCTGGTAGGCCGCCGGCTCGCCGTTCACGTACAGGACGTTGTCGGTATACGCGATCCGGTCACCGGGCAGGCCGACCACGCGCTTGATCCAGTCCTGGTCCGGGTGCGCAGGCGGGCGGAACACGACCACGTCGCCGCGCTCGGGCAGGCCGATCTCGACCACCTTTTTGTTGTTGACCGGCAGGCGCAGGCCGTAGGCGAACTTGTTGACCAGGATGAAGTCGCCGATCAGCAGCGTCGGCATCATCGAGCTGGAAGGAATGCGGAACGGCTCGGCGATGAAGCTGCGCAGCACCAGCACCACCAGCAGGATCGGGAAAAAGGCGCGCGCGTAGTCGACGACCACCGGTTCCTTGCCCTCGTCCAGAAGGCCTGCACGCGCGTTGCGCGCCTTGGCGAACAACAGCCGGTCAAGCAGCCAGATGATGCCGGAGGCGAAGGTCAGGATGACCAGCCCGAGTTCGAACCATTTCATCATGCGCGCACCTCGCCCGTGGCACGCCCGTTGGCCGCCATCACTTGTTGTCCACCTGGAGCACCGCGAGGAAGGCTTCCTGCGGGATCTCGACGCGCCCGACCTGCTTCATGCGCTTCTTGCCTTCCTTCTGCTTTTCCAGGAGCTTCTTCTTGCGGCTGATATCGCCACCGTAGCATTTGGCCAGCACGTTCTTGCGCAGCGCCTTGACCGAGCTGCGGGCGATGATCTGCGAGCCGATGGCGGCCTGGATCGCGACGTCGAACTGCTGCCGCGGGATCAGGTCCTTCATGCGGTCGGTCAGGTCGCGGCCGCGGCGGTCGGCGTGGCTGCGGTGGACGATGATCGACAGCGCGTCGACCTTGTCGCCGTTGATCAGCGTGTCCACGCGCACGAAGGGGCCGGCGTCGAAGCGCACGAAGTGGTAATCCAGCGAAGCGTAGCCGCGGCTGACCGACTTCAGGCGGTCGAAGAAATCCAGCACCACTTCCGCCATCGGCAGCTCGTAGCTGATCTGCACCTGGCTGCCGAGGTAGTTGATGCCGACCTGGCTGCCGCGCTTCTCTTCGCACAGGGTGATCACGTTGCCGACGTAATCCGGCGGCGTGAGGATGTTGGCGCGGATGATCGGCTCGCGCACTTCCTCGATCTTGTTGGACGGCGGCAGCTTGGCCGGATTGTCGAGCGACATGACCTCGCCGTCGGTCATCAGCACTTCGTAGACCACGGTCGGCGCGGTGCTGATGAGGTTGAGGTCGTACTCGCGCTCGAGCCGCTCCTGCACGATCTCCATGTGCAGCATGCCGAGGAAGCCGCAGCGGAAGCCGAAGCCCATGGCCTCGGAACTCTCCGGTTCGAAGCGCAGCGCGGCGTCGTTGAGGCGCAGCTTCTCCAGCGCCTCGCGCAGGTCGGGATAGTCGTCGGCGTCGACCGGGAACAGGCCGGAGAACACCCGCGGCTGCATCTCCTGAAAGCCGGGCAGCGGGTGCGGCGCCGGATCGTTGGCGAGCGTGAGCGTGTCGCCGACCGGCGCGCCGTGCACGTCCTTGATCGACGCGTTGATCCAGCCCACCTCGCCCGCGCGAAGCGCCGCGGTTTCCTTGCGCTTGGGGGTGAACACCCCGACCTTGTCGACCTGGTGGGTGCGGCCTGTGGACATGACCAGCATCTTGGCGCCGGCCTTGATCTCGCCCTGCATCACCCGCACCAGCGAGACCACGCCCAGGTAGTTGTCGAACCAGGAGTCGATGATCAGCGCCTGCAGCTTTTCGGTGTCGCGCGGCACGGGCGGCGGGATGCGGTGGACGATCGCTTCCAGCACCTCCTCCACGTTCAAGCCGGTCTTGGCGCTGACCGCCACCGCGTCGGTGGCGTCAATGCCGATGACCGCTTCGATCTCGGCCTTGGCGCGCTCGATGTCGGCAGTGGGCAGGTCGATTTTGTTGAGCACCGGGATCACTTCCAGGCCCTGCTCGACCGCGGTGTAGCAGTTGGCGACCGACTGCGCCTCGACGCCCTGGGCGGCATCGACCACCAGCAGCGCGCCCTCGCAGGCGGCCAGCGAGCGGCTGACTTCATAGCTGAAGTCGACGTGGCCGGGGGTGTCGATGAAGTTGAGGTGGTAGGTCTCGCCGTTGCGGGCCGTGTACGGCACCGACACCGACTGCGCCTTGATGGTGATCCCGCGCTCGCGCTCGATCGGGTTGTTGTCGAGCACCTGCGCTTCCATCTCGCGCGCGGTGAGGCCACCGCAGAGCTGGATGATGCGGTCGGCCAGCGTCGACTTGCCGTGGTCGACGTGGGCGATGATGGAGAAGTTGCGGATGTTCCGCATCGGATCGGGGGGCATGGGCGGCAGTCTGGTGGCCCACGTCGGGCCGGATCGTCGAACGGGATATTGTCGCACAGCCGCTGCGAGCCACCGCGGCCCGTGCAGGGCACGCCATAGCCGCGAGCACTGCCATGGGGATCCCCGGAAGCTGCAATCGCGGCTATGGCCGCTCCCACGATGTGGCGGTGGCCGCTCCCGCGGGGGGCGATGACATTGCGGCCATGCGCCCTCCACAGTGGCCGGGTTCCGCCCCCGTGGGAGCCGCTATACCGGCGATGGGTTTGCGACCATGGCGGCAAAGCATCGCGGCCATGGCCGCTCCCACGGGAGTCGTGGCGACCCTTAGCCCGCGCTCTCGCGGGGCGTCACCGCGATGAACTGCGTCCCGCCGCTGCGGTTGCGGACCAGCAGCATGACGGTTTCTCCGGCCTTGACCTTGCCCAGCTCGCGGTCGAGCGCGGCCGGGGTGGCCACGTTCACGCGGCCGACCTGCAGGATCACGTCACCCGGCTGGATGCCGGCGCTGCGCGCAGCGAGTCCTTCGACGCGGGCCACGGCCACGCCCTCGTCCGGCTTGAGGTCCAGCCGGCGGCGCTGCTCGGCGTTCAGTTCGCTGCCGACCAGGCCCAGGGGATTGCTCTGCTGCGCCGCCGGCGGCCGCGCCGCCGGACGGGAACCCGCCCCCGCGATGCCTTCGTCAAGCTCGCCCAGGGTCACGGTGATGTCGCGGGTGCGCCCTTCGCGCCAGATCTTGACCCGGACCTTGCTGCCCGGTGGCTTGGCGCCGATCATCGGCGGCACGTCGCTCGACTGGTTGACGGGGACGCCGTCGACCTCGCGGATCACGTCGCCGCGCTCGATGCCGGCCTTCTCGGCCGCGCCGCCCTGGATCACGTCGGCGACCAGCGCGCCGCGGATGTCGGGCAGGTCGAGGCCCTTGGCGTCGTCGGGCCGGATCTCCTGCACCTGCACGCCCATCTGGCCGCGGCGCACCAGGCCGGTGTCCTTGAGCTGCTCGGCCACGTTCATCACCACGTCGATCGGGATCGCGAAGCTGACGCCCATGTAGCCGCCGGAGTTGGAGAAGATCTGCGAGTTGATGCCGATCACCTCGCCGCTGGTATTGAGCAGCGGGCCGCCGGAATTGCCGCGGTTGATCGCGACGTCGGTCTGGATGAAAGGCACGTAGCGCTGGTTGGAATAGCGGTTGGCGCGGCCGACGGCGCTGACGATGCCGGCGGTGACCGACTGGTCGAAGCCGAACGGCGAACCGATCGCCACCGCCCACTGCCCCGGCTTGACGCTGTTGGCGTCACCGGCGCGCAGGAAGGGCAGGTCCTTGGCGTCGATTTTCAGCACGGCAACGTCGGACTGCTCGTCGCTGCCGACCACCTCGGCGCTGAATCCGCGGCGGTCGGGCAGCGTCACCCGGACATCGCTCGCGCCATCGACCACGTGGTGGTTGGTGATCACATAGCCGTCGCCGGAGATCAGGAAGCCGCTGCCCATCGACACGCCGCCACGGCCGGCGCCGGGATCCTGCGGTGCGCCCGGGAACGGCGTGCCGGGACCGAAGAAACGGCGGAAGAACTCCGGCATGTCATCGGGCATCGCCTGCGCCTGGCGGCTGCCGCGGGCATCGATGGTGACTTCGATGTTGACCACCGCCGGGGCGACGCGGTCGACCAGGCGGGTGAAATCCGGCAGGCCGGTGACCAGCGGCGCCGATGGCGGCGCGGACACTGCAGCCGGAGCCGGAGCCTGGCCCTGTGACTGCGCGGTGGCGGCCGGGATCACGACCGCGGCGGTACCGGCGGCGGTCAGGGCGACCAGGGCCAGGGCATAGACAGGGGTTTTCATCGGGGATCGGCCTCGACTTGGTGATCGGGAAGTTGAACGCCTGAAGCAGGCGGCGTCTCCAGCCGCGGCTGGAACGGCGCGAAATTGTCGGCCTGCTGAAGCCCGTAGCCGGCCGCGAACGGCTGCATGGCCGACAGACCGGGCAGCGTGGCCCGAGGCCAGGGCCGCGTGGCCGCGGCAGGCAGGGCGCCAAACAGGGCGTCGCCACTCGGAGTGGTCGAAGGCACTGCGGCCAGCACAGGCAGCCCGGCATCCACGGCCGGCTGCGGTGCCTGTCGGACCTCCAGCGCGGGTGCCAGCGGCGCCACGGGCAGCCGTGGTGCCGTTGCCACCGCCCGGACCGGGGCGCCGGCGGCAGCCTGCGAGCGGCGCATCGCGGCGCGCTGCGCCTGGCTGCGGGTGCTCCCGCGCTCGCCGGCACGACGGGGAACCTCGGCCACGGCGACCGCCAGCGGCGCGGCGGCAGCCAGCAGGCCCGATGCGCCATCCGTCGCGGATGCGGGCTGCGCGGGATCCTCGACGACACCGCCGGCTTCCGCGGTCTGCGCGAGCGGAGCCGCTGCGCCGATGTTTTCGACAAGCGACGGCGCGGACATCGACGTACTGGAGGCCGTGGCCAGCTCCGGTACCTGGGTGTCGGGCATCTGCCGGGCCATGAACAAGGCCACCAGCGCGACCGAAGCGGCCAGCGCGCCGCCGCCCCAGCGCAGCAGGCGCGGCGGGCGCGGCCGCGCGTTCGCGGCCGCGGGCGCAGCCACTGCAGCCGCGGGCGCGGCAATGGCAGCCGCCACCCGCTTGGAGAAATCCGCCGGCAGCAGGGCGTGGCCGCGGCCGCGCAGTACGTCGCCGCTGACCTGCCAGCGCTCCCAGCACGCGGCCAGCTCGCCGTCGTGCTGGAGGCGGCGCAGCATGAAGCGCGCCTGGTCGGGTGACAGCTCGCCGTCCAGCATCGCCGACAGCTGCCGGCGGTTGTGGGCATAGAGCTTGTCCGGCGGCGCCGGTTCGAAATCGATGTTGTCGTAGTCGTGGGTCATCAGTGTGCTCATCGCGCCGCGCGTGCGGGCGCGGATCCGGTATCCATCAGGGGTTCGAGCTCGATGTCGATCGCCTCGCGGGCGCGGAAGATGCGGGAGCGGACGGTACCGATGGGGCAATCCATCCGCGTGGCGATCTCTTCATAGCTCAGGCCTTCGACTTCGCGCAGGGTAATCGCCGTGCGCAACTCCTCGGGCAGTGCTTGGACCGCGCGCAGCACCGTTTGTTCCATCTGCTGGCGCATCAGCTCGCGCTCCGGCGTGTCGTTGTCGCGCAGGGCGGTGGCGGAGTCGAAGTGCTCGGCGTCGCCAACCTCGATGTCATCGGTCGGCGGACGGCGACTGTGCGCGACCAGGTGGTTCTTGGCGGTGTTGACCGCGATCCGGTGCAGCCAGGTAGAGAACTGCGAGTCGCCGCGAAAGCTGCCGATCGCGCGATAGGCGCGGATGAAGGTTTCCTGTGCGATGTCCTGGCACTCGCTCCAGTCGCGCACGTAACGCCCCACCACGGCGGCCACGCGATGCTGGTACTTGCGCACCAGCAGGTCGAACGCCGCCATGTCGCCGTCCTGGACGCGGCGGACAAGGTCCTGGTCGAGCTGCGGATTGTCGATTTCAGCCATCGGCCGGTGCTCTCCTCGGGACCGGCCCTGGGGACCGGATATGACCTTCACGCAGGGCAAAAGTTCCCTGCTGCAGGATCATCTGGGGTCGCGTTCAGCCGCGTGCAAGCCGGATGCCCCGACGCGGGCCATTTGACGCCGGTGAAACAGACTCTGGATCATAGGCAATTCCCCCGTACCCGCACGGATGGTTCCGCATGATTCCTGGCCTCGATGGTCTGCGCTTCAGCCACTGGCAGGCGGAGCAGCGCACAGACGGCGTTGTCCTGCTCACGTTCGACCGTTTGGGCGAGTCGGTGAACACCTTCGCCCAGGATGTCCTGGTCGAACTCGACGCCCTGCTCGAGCGGCTGGCGCTCGACCCGCCGAAAGCACTGGTGCTGCGCTCGGGGAAGGCGAAGGGCTTCATCGCCGGGGCGGACATCCGCGAGTTCGCCGAGTTCGACGCCAAGGGCACCATCGGCGATTCCATCCGTCGCGGCCAGCAGGCCTTCCAGCGCCTGGCCGAACTGCCCTGCCCCACCGTGGCCGCGATCCACGGCTTCTGCATGGGCGGCGGTACCGAGATCGCGCTGGCCTGCCGCTACCGCGTGGCCAGCAACGACCCTTCCACGCGCATCGGCCTGCCCGAAGTGAAGCTGGGCATCTATCCCGGCTGGGGCGGCAGCGTGCGCCTGCCGCGCCTGGTGGGCACGCCGGCTGCGATGGACATGATGCTGACCGGACGCACGCTGTCGGCATCGGCGGCGAAGAACATCGGCCTGGTCGACCAGGTGGTGGAGCCGGCGCAGCTGGTGGACGCCGCGGCCGAGCTCGCGCTCAAGGGCGTGGTGCGCCCGCTCAAGCAGCGCTTCACCGGCTGGCTGACCAACCTCGGACCGGTGCGGCAGCTGATGGCGCCGATGCTGGTCAAGCAGGTCGCTGGCAAGGCCCGCAAGGAACACTACCCCGCGCCCTACGCGCTGATCGAGACCTGGCGGCGCACGGGCGGCGGCATCCAGAACCGTTTGGCCGCCGAGCGCAAATCGGTGGTGAAACTGGCGGGCACGCCGACCGCGCGCAACCTGACGCGGGTGTTCTTCCTGCAGGAGCGGTTGAAGGCGCTTGGCGGAAAGGACAGCGGCATCCAGCGCGTGCACGTGGTCGGCGCCGGCGTGATGGGCGGCGACATCGCCGCGTGGGCGGCGCTGAAAGGCTTCGATGTCACGCTGCAGGATCGCGAGCAGGGCTATATCGATACGGCGCTGGCGCGTGCGCAGGAGCTGTTCGCGAAGAAGGTCAAGGTCGATGCGAAGCGGCCGGAGGTCGCGGCGCGACTGAAGTCCGACCTGGCGGGCGACGGCGTGGCCGGCGCGGATCTGGTGATCGAGGCGATCATCGAACAGCCGGAGGCCAAGCGCGCGCTGTACGCGGGCGTGGAGCCGAAGCTCAAGGCCGACGCCCTGCTCACCACCAACACCTCGTCGATCCAGCTGGACGAACTGCGCACCGGTCTCGCGCGCCCGGCGCATTTCGCGGGCCTGCACTACTTCAACCCGGTGGCGCTGATGCCGCTGGTGGAGATCGTGCGCCACGATGCGATGGACGCCGACACCGAGCGCCGCCTGGCCGCCTTCTGCAAGGCGATCGACAAGCTGCCGGTACCGGTGGCCGGCACGCCGGGCTTCCTGGTCAACCGCCTGCTGTTCCCGTACATGCTCGAGGCTGCAACCGCATATTCGGAAGGCATCCCGGGCGCGGTGATCGACAGGGCGGCGGTGAAGTTCGGCATGCCGATGGGTCCGATCGAACTGATCGACACCGTGGGCCTGGACGTGGCCGCCGGCGTCGGCGCGGAGCTCGCGCCCTTCCTCGGCCTGCCGATCCCGGCATCGCTGGCGACGCCGCCCGGGATGGGCAAGCGCGGCAAGAAGGACGGCCAGGGCCTGTATGCCTGGGAAAACGGCAAGGCGAAGAAGCCGGACGTGCCGAAGGACTACAAGGTGCCGGCCGACCTTGAGGATCGCCTGATCCTGCCGCTGGTCAACGAAGCGGTGGCGGCCCTGCACGATGGCGTGGTGGCCGATGGCGACCTGCTGGATGCGGGCGTGATATTCGGCACCGGCTTCGCACCCTTCCGCGGCGGCCCGATCCAGTACGTGCGCGAATCCGGTGCCGACGCGCTGCTGCTGCGGTTGAAGGCGCTGCAGGCGGCGCACGGCAACCGGTTCGCGCCGCGGCCGGGCTGGGATTCGCCGGCCCTGAGGCGCTGACAGCAACGACCGTTTTTGTAGGAGCAGCTGTCGCTGCGCCTACATGGTGTGCGTGGGCTTCTCGGCGGTGAGGCTGCCGGCGAGCAGGGTTTCGATCTTGCCCTTCACGTTCTCGCCTTCGGCGGTGTCGGCGAACTGCACGCCGATGCCGGCGGTGCGGTTGCCCTGGGCGCCGGGCGGAGTCACCCAGACCACCTTGCCCGCGGCCGGCAGGCGCTCGCTGGATTCCGGCAGGGTCAGCAGCACGAAGACCTCGTCGCCGATGAAATAGCGCCGCGTGGTCGGCACGAAGATGCCGCCGTGCTTGAGATAGGGCATGTAGGCCGCGTACAGCTGGGCCTTGTCCTTGACTGCCAGTGACAGGATGCCCTGCCGCGCGCCGCCGCCGGTTGCACTCATCGCGTAACTCCCCTTGCCTTGTCGCCCGCCGCGTCGCGCCATGCGAGCAGCAGGTCCACCACCGCGAGATCGGCGCGGACCGTGCTGCGCAGCAGTTCGCGGGTGCGATTGGCGGCGTCGAACCAGGCCGCCAGCTTCCGGATTCCCGCGGGATCGGTCAAGCCGGCGGCGTGGTCGCGCGACAGGTCGGCGGCGTGCAGCAGCCGCTGCATCGCAGATTCGTCCGTGGTCCAGGCTTTGGCGACCTCCAGCGGCGAGGCCGTGTTGGATGCGACCTTGGCCAGGTCCGCGGCGACCTCGCGACGCAGCGCCATGCCGCCGTCACGCAGCCAGGCGTCGGCCAGGCCGGGATGGCCGCGCGCCGCGCCAAGGGCTTCGGTCGCGACTGCAGGCGCATGGCCCTGCGCCTGCAGCCAGGCCGCGGCCTCGTCGACCGGCGGCAGGCGGAACTGGAGCCGCTGGCAGCGGCTGCGGATGGTCGCCGGCAGGCGCGCCGGGTTGGCGCTCAGCAGCCACAGGTAGCGCCCGGGTACCGGCTCTTCCAGGGTCTTGAGCAGGGCGTTGGCAGCGGCGCCGTTCATGTCGTCGGCGGGATCGATGATGGCGACCTTCGCACTGCCGTACTGCGGCGTGGTGTTCAGGCGCACCGAGAGCTCGCGCACCTGGTCGACCGGGATCACCGCCATCTGCCGCGGCGGCGACGGCGTGTGGCGCCAGGCGTGGCCGACGAAGATCGCATCAGGGTGCCCCGGGTGCCCCCAGGGCTGCGACAGCGAGCCGTCGGGACGGTGCTCCAGCGGATCCTTCTGCGAGCGCGAGCGGTACAGCACGCAGGGGCGGCACTGGCCGCAGGGCCGCGCCGTGCCATCCGTCGCCTGGCACAGCACGCGCGCGGCGAGGCGTTCGGCGACCGCGCGCTTGCCGAGCATGGCCGGACCGGTGAACAGCAGCGCGTGGCCCATGCGTCCGCCATCGAGCGCGGCGGCGGCGTGGTCGTACACCCGCTGCTGCCAGGGCGCGAGCGGCGCGTCGAAGCTCATGCCCCGCTCCGCGATGCGCGCAGCGCGGCAAGCGCCGCCGCGACCACGTCGTCCACCGGGCGCGAAGCGTCGACCACGCGGAAACGCCGGGGCTCGGCCGCGGCGCGCGCGAGGAAGGTCGCGCGCACGCGCTCGAAGAACGCGTCACGCTCGCGCTCGATGCGGTCGGGCTGCGGGTCACGGTTGCGGATGCGCGCGCGACCCTGGGCCACGTCGATATCGAGCAGCAGCGTCAGTCCGGGGCGGACGCCGACCACGCGGCGTTCGAGGTCGGCGATGAAGTCCGGATCCAGGCCGCGACCGCCGCCCTGGTAGGCATAGCTGGAATCGGTGAAACGGTCGCACAGCACCCAGGCACCGCGCGCAAGCGCCGGCTGCACGGTGGCGCGCACGTGCTGCGCGCGCGCGGCGAACATCAGCAGCAGCTCGGTCTCCGCGGCCACGGCCTCGTCACCGGGATGCAGCAGCAGGCTGCGGATCTTTTCCGCCAGCGGCGTGCCGCCGGGTTCGCGCGTGACCACCACTTCGCCGCCGTCGGCCATGAGCGCGTCACGCAGCGCGGCCAGCACCGTGGTCTTGCCGGCGCCCTCGCCGCCTTCCAGCGACACCAGGCGCGGATGCATGGGCAGCGCGCGCATCGACAGTCCGCTCATCGACAGCCCGCTCATCGCGGCCCGTGCTGTTCGCGGTAGCGGCGCACGTACTGGCGCACGGCGGCGTTGTGCGCCTCGAGCGTGGGCGAGAACACGTGGCGGCCGCTGCCGTCGCCGATGGCGACGAAGTACAGCGCGTCGGTCTCCTCCGGCCGGGTGGCCGCACGCAGCGCGGCGGCGCCGACCATCGCGATCGGCGTCGGCGGCAGGCCGTCGCGGGTATAGGTGTTGTAGGGCGTGTCGGCAAGCAGGTCGCGGCGACGGATGTTGCCGTCGTAGCCGCTGCCCATGCCGTAGATCACGGTCGGGTCGGTCTGCATGCGCATGCCGATGCGAAGCCGGCGGGTGAACACGCCGGCGATCATCGGCCGCTCTTCGGCGATGCCGGTTTCCTTCTCCACGATCGAGGCCAGCACCAGCGCCTCCTCCGGGGTATGGATCGGCAGGTCGTCGGCGCGCGCCTGCCAGGCGGCATCGAGCGCGCGGTCGAGGTCGGCGGCGGCGCGGCGCAGCAGGTCGACATCGCTGTCGCCGCGGTCATAGGCATAGGTTTCCGGCAGGAACCGGCCCTCGGGATGCACGCCCTCGCGACCCAGCGTCGCCATCAGCGCGGCGTCATCGACCTCGTGCAAGGTCTGCACCAGCGGCGTGGCGCGGGCGAGCGCGGCGCGCAGCTCGCGGATGTTCCAGCCCTCGACGATGGTGAAGCGGTGATGCACCACCTTGCCGTCGCGCATGTGCTCGAGCAGCTGCCTGGCGGTGATGCCGGGCTCCAGCGCGTACTCGCCCACCTGGATATGGCCGTCGGTGCCGAGCTGCCGCGCCAGCAGGCGCCACTCGAGGTCGCGGCCGGCGTCGATGCCCTGCGCGCGCAGGCGCGTGACCACGCTGCGCAGCGTGTCGCCGCGCTCGACCATCAGGTTGTCGCCCGCGGCAACGCCCGGCAGCGCTCCGGTGGCGAAGCGCTGGTAGCTGCTCCAGGCCTGGTAGCCGACCGCGCCGGCGACGATGGCCGAGAGCAGGAACAGGACAAGGACGATGCGCTTGAACGCCTTCATGGCGCGCGCCCGGCGGTGTGGCGATGGCGGTCGGAATGCATGCGCCGAAGGATACCGTGCCCGCCGCGGCGCCGGTCAGGCACCGATGGCCTGCAGCATGCCGCGCGCCTTGGCGCGGGTCTCTTCGAGTTCGTGCACCGGATCGGAATCGGCGACGATCCCGGCGCCGGTGCGGAAGCGCAGCGCATGGCCGCTGACCTCGGCGCTGCGGATCAGGATGTTGAGGTCCATGTCGCCGCTGCGGTCGAGCCAGCCCATGGCGCCGGTATAGGCGCCGCGGCCGACGCCCTCCAGCCCGGCGATGATCTCCATGCAGCGCACTTTCGGCGCGCCGGTGATCGTGCCACCGGGAAACACCGCGCGCAGCACCTCCCCGGGCGTGGCATCGGCGCGCAGGCGGCCGCGTACGTTGCTCACGATGTGGTGCACGTGGGCGTAACTCTCCACCACCATCAGCTCGTCGACCTCGACGCTGCCGGCGCGGCTGACGCGGCCGAGGTCGTTGCGCTCGAGGTCGACCAGCATCACGTGCTCGGCGCGCTCCTTGGCATGGCCGACCATCTCGCGGATGCGCTCGACCTCGTCGTCACCCGGAAGCCGCGGCCGGGTGCCGGCGATCGGCCGGGTCTCGACCAGGTCGCCGCGCACCGACACCAGTCGCTCGGGCGAGGCGCTGACCACCGCGCCGTCGTCGCCGAGATCGAACAGGCCGGCGAACGGCGCCGGGTTGGCGCGGCGCAGGCGCTCGTACAGCGCGGCGGGTGCCAGCGGCGCGTCGAAACGCGCCAGCCAGCCCCGCGAGAGGTTCACCTGGAACACGTCGCCGGCGCGGATGTATTCGAGCGCGCGGGCGACGGCGGCGAGGTAGTCGGCGTCGGGGTCTTCGCGGCACTCGAGCAGCGCGGGCCAGTGCAGCGCGGTGGAGGTGGCGCCGGCCTGCGGTGCGAGTGGATGCGGGGCCACCGCGATGTCGGCCAGCACGTCCTCCAGCAGCGCCTCCGCGCCGGCTTCCGCCAGCAGCACGGTGTCGCCGCTGACCCGGTCGCGAAGCACCGCCGCCGGGCAGCGGCAGGCCACGGCCACGGGCAGCGCGCCCGCCGCGGATGGCAGGCGCAGCACGGGCTCGACCTGCGCGCCAAGCTCATAGCCGAGCAGCAGCGCCCAGCCGCCCTGGAAGGGCCACGGCGAAGGCGCGCGCGGCCGGCGCGATGCGCCCCAGTCGGCGTCGAGGGTACGCAGGAAGTCATCGCCCGCGGGCGTGCCGCCTGCGAGCGTTACGTCAGCAGGCACGTCCTCAGCAGACATGCCGTTGCTGCGCCGCGTGATGCCGTCGCGACCGAGCGTGATGCGCGCGCCGTCGGCCACGAGCAGCATGTCCCAGCGCCCGAGTGCGGTGCCCGAAGCCACTGATTCGAGCAGCAGCGGATAGCGTGCGGGCGCACGGCGCTGCAGCGCGAGCAGGTCGAGGCCGTGCGCCAGCGCGAGGACGTTGGTCATATGCGGGTTCCGCCGCCCTGCGGCGGCACAGTGCTCAGATGCGGCGGAAGACGAGGCTGCCGTTGGTGCCGCCGAAGCCGAACGAATTCGACATCGCCACCTCGACCTGCTGCTCGCGCGCGGTGTGCGGCACGTAGTCGAGGTCGCAGCCTTCGGACGGATTGTCGAGGTTGATGGTCGGCGGGATCACGCCGGTATGCAGCGCCATCGCCGAGAACACCGCCTCCACGCCGCCAGCGGCGCCCAGGAGGTGGCCGGTCATCGACTTGGTCGAGCTGACCATCACCTTGCGCGCGTGCGCGCCGAGCACGCTCTTGATGCCCATGGTTTCGGCCAGATCGCCGGCCGGCGTGGAGGTGCCGTGGGCGTTGATGTAGCCGACCGCGGACGGGTCGATGCCGGCATCACGGATCGCGGCCACCATGCAGCGCGCGCCACCCTCGCCGTTCTCGCTGGGCGCGGTCATGTGGTACGCATCGCCGCTCATGCCGAAGCCGGCGAGTTCGGCGTAGATGCGCGCGCCACGCGCCTTCGCGCGCTCATATTCTTCGATCACCAGCACGCCGGCGCCGTCGCCCATGACGAAGCCGTCGCGGCCCTCGTCCCAGGGGCGCGAGGCGCGCTGCGGGTCGTCGTTGCGGGTCGACAGCGCCTTCATCGCGCAGAAGCCGCCCAGCGAAGTCGGGGTGGTGGCGAACTCGGCGCCGCCGGCGATCATCGCGTCGGCGTCGCCGTACTGGATCATGCGCATCGCCAGGCCAATGTTGTGCGTGGCCGTGGTGCAGGCGGTAACCGCTGCGATGTTCGGCCCCTTGGCGCCGGTCATCATCGAGACCTGGCCGGCGATCATGTTGATGATGGTGCTCGGCACGTAGAACGGCGAAATCTTGCGCGGGCCGCCCTCGTGGAACCTGATGGTGGTTTCCTCGATGCCCTTCAGGCCGCCGATGCCGGCGCCGATGGCGACGCCGATGCGCTCGGGATCGTCGGCCGCGACGTCCAGCCCGGCGTCGGCCAGCGCCATCATCGCGGCGGCGACGCCGTAGTGCACGAAGGGGTCCATCTTCTTGACGTCCTTCGGCGCGATCCACTGCGTGGGATCGAAGCCCTTCACCTCGCCCGAAATGCGGGTGGCGAAGGCCGAAGCGTCGAAATTGGTGATCGGGCCGATGCCCGAACGACCGTCCACGATGCCCTGCCATGACGAGGCCAGGTCATTGCCAAGCGGCGACAGGATGCCGAGGCCGGAGATGACGACGCGACGCTTGGACATGGGAGCTCCTGGACGGTTGTGCACGCCGCCGAGCGGCGTGCCGGAAACGCCCGAGGCCGCATCAGCGGCCCCGGGTTTTGTACTCGTTGCGGCGCGGTGCGCCGCCTGGCGAGTCAGGCCTTGACGTGCGTCTTGACGTAGTCGATCGCCTGCTGCACCGAAGTGATCTTTTCGGCTTCTTCGTCGGGGATCTCGCACTCGAATTCTTCTTCGAGTGCCATCACCAGCTCGACGGTGTCGAGGGAATCCGCACCCAGGTCGTCGACGAAGGAGGCGCTGGCGCTGACCTCGTCTTCCTTGACGCCCAGTTGTTCGACGACGATCTTCTTGACGCGCTCTTCGATGCTGCTCATAGGTATCCGGCTCCGGTGGAGGCTGTTGCGGTGGGTAGTGTAAGGGATTCGGGTGGAGGTGGTACCGGCCGGTTCCGCCCCCTTCCGTTCAGGGGCGTGGCGGCCGCTTCCGTCACGGCATGTACATGCCGCCGTTGACGTGCAGGGTTTCGCCGGTGATGTAGCCGGCGTCCGGGCCGGCCAGGAAGGCGACGGCGCGGGCGATGTCAGCGGGCTCGCCCAGGCGGCCCAGTGCGATCTGCGCCGCCATGGCCGTCTTGGCGTCCTCGGGCAGGTCCCGGGTCATGTCGGTAGTGATGAAGCCCGGCGCGACCACGTTCACGGTCACCCCGCGGCTGCCGATCTCCTTCGCCAGCGACTTCGAGAAGGCGATGATGCCGGCCTTGGCGGCGGCGTAGTTGGCCTGGCCGGCGTTGCCCATCACGCCGATCACCGAAGCGATGCTGACGATGCGGCCGCGGCGGGCCTTCATCATGCCGCGCATGACCGCCTTGGAGGCGCGGTAGACGCTGGTCAGGTTGGTGTCGAGGATGGCCTGCCAGTCCTCATCCTTCATGCGCATCAGCAGGTTGTCGCGGGTGATGCCGGCGTTGTTGACCAGGATCGAGATCGGGCCGATGTCCTTCGCAATCGAATCGACCAGGGCCTCGATCGCACCAGGCGTGGTCACGTCGAGCACGCGGCCATGGCCGCTCCGCGCCGCAAGCCGCTCGCCGATCGCCGCGGCGCCGCCCTCGCTGGTGGCCGTGCCGACGACCGTCGCGCCACGCGCGGCCAGTTCGTCCGCGATCGCCGCCCCGATGCCACGGCTTGCGCCGGTCACCAGCACGATCTCGCCTTTCAGTTCCTGGGTCATTCTGCTTCTGCCTGTATCAGTAAGAGCTTTTGCCACGGATTTACGCGGATTGTTCACGGATTTACACGGATAAAACAGGAATGGGCCGCAGCGGCCCTCGCTTGTGCCTTTTCATCTGCACTTGCCCTATCCGCGTAGATCCGCCCTTATCCGCGTAAATCCGTGGCAAAAATCAGCTGTTCCATTCTGCCAAAGCCGCGTCGAAGTCTGCGACCGTACCAAGGGCGCGGGCGTCGAGGGACTTGTCGATGCGGCGGGCCAGGCCGGTGAGGACCTTGCCGGGGCCGCATTCGCCGATGCGGGTGACGCCGCGGGCGGCGAGGGCCTGCACGCAGTCGGTCCATTGCACCGGGAGGTAGAGCTGGCGCACCAGGGCGTCGCGGATGGCCTGCACACCGTCGTGGACTTCGGCATCAACGTTCTGCACCACCGGCAGCGAAGGCTCGCTCCACGCCAGCCCCGCCATCGCTTCGGACAGGCGGTTGGCAGCTTCGCGCATCAGCGGCGTGTGCGAGGGCACGCTGACGGCGAGCTTCACCGTCTTGCGCACGCCCCTGGCGGCAAGCAGTTCCAGCGCACGGTCGACCGCCGCCGCGTGGCCACCGATCACCACCTGGCCCGGCGAGTTGAAGTTGGCGGGAACCACCACCTCGTCACCCGACGCCTCGGTGCAGGTCTCGCGCACCAGCGCGTCCTCGGCACCGATGACAGCGGCCATGGCTCCCGTACCGGCCGGGGCAGCGGCCTGCATCAGCTGGCCGCGCAGGCGCACCAGGCGCGCGGCATCGGCGAGCGGCAGCGCGCCGGCCGCGACCAGCGCCGAATACTCGCCCAGGCTGTGCCCCGCCAGCAGCGACGGCACCGGCCCGCCCGCGGCCTGCCAGGCGCGCCACACGGCCACGCCCGCGGCCAGCAGCGCCGGCTGGGTGAACTCGGTGCGGTTGAGCTGCGCGTGGTCGGCATCCTGCGACAGCGCCCAGAGGTCGACCCCTGCGCCCTCGGAGGCTTCGACGAAGGTGTCGCGCACCACGTCGCCGCGCGCGGCGAGGTCGGCAAGCATGCCCGACGACTGCGAGCCCTGGCCCGGAAACACGAATGCGAGCTGCGAAGCGGTCAAGTGATGGTCCAGATCAAAAAAGCCGGGCGATGATAAGCCCGAACCACCTGCTTCGTCTGTACCCGCCCGTATTGACGCTGGCCGGCAAGTCGAACAAAAGCTTTTTGCCACGGATTTACGCGGATAAGAGCGGGTTTACACGGATAGAGCAGAATCTGGAGGGCGCCGCGGCCACCTGTTGCTCTCGCTTTATCCGCGTAAATTCGCGTATATCCGCGTAAATCCGTGGCAAAAAAGCTCTTCGAGGAGCCCCGCAAAAGCAAAAGGGCCGCGGTTTCCCGCGACCCTTTCGTCATGCGACATGCGGTTGCCGTGACTCAGTAGCGCAGCAGCGCCGAGCCCCAGGTGAAGCCGCCGCCGAAGGCTTCGAGCAGCAGCAGCTGGCCGCGCTCGACCTTGCCCGAACGCACCGCTTCGTCCAGCGCCAGCGGCACCGAGCCGGACGAGGTGTTGCCGTGCTTGTCGACGGTAACGATCACGCGTTCCATCGGCATTTCCAGGCGTTTGGCCGTGGCTTCGATGATGCGCAGGTTGGCCTGGTGCGGGATCAGCCAGTCGATCTCGCTGCGGTCGATGCCGTTGGCCTCGAGCGTCTCCTCGACGATGCTGTCGAGCGCCTTGACGGCGTGCTTGAAGACATCGCTGCCCGCCATCTGGATGCGCACGCCGGCGTTCTTTTCGTTTTCCTTGAAGCCGACCGAGACCCCGACCGGGTTCCACAGCAGCTCCTTCTTGGCGCCGTCGGCGTGCAGATGGGTGCTGAGGATGCCGGCTTCCGTATCGGCCTTGAGCACCACCGCGCCGGCACCATCGCCGAACAGCACGCTGGTGGTGCGATCACTCCAGTCGATCATGCGGGTCAGCGTTTCAGAGCCGATCACCAGCGCGGTCTTGACCGAGCCCGACGCGATGAACTTCTCGGCCACGCTGAGCGCGAAAATGAAGCCCGAACAGGCGGCGTTGACGTCGAAGGCCGGGCAGCCGGCCACCCCCAGGCGCGCCTGAACCAGGCAGGCGGTGGACGGGAAGATGAGATCGGGCGTGGTCGTGCCGACGATGATCAGCTCGACCTCGGAGGCTTCGATACCCGCGGCTTCCAGCGCGCGCACGGCGGCATGGAAGGCCAGGTCCCCGGTGGTCTCGCCCTCGGCGGCGATGTGGCGCTGGCGGATGCCGGTGCGCGCCGCGATCCATTCGTCGGACGTGTCGACGAACTTCGCGAGGTCGTCGTTGGTCAGGACCTTGGCCGGCAGGTAGCTGCCGGTCCCTGCAATGCGCGCGTAGGTGCGCGGTGCGGCGGACTCACTCATTACGAAGACGGACCTCGCGTGTTGCTGGGCGCCACGAATGGCGCCGGCGGCTGCGTGGCGCACGGAGGCGCCACGGCCAGGGCATCGCCCGCGATGGACGCGGGCGCGCTGAGGATCAGTCTTCCTCGGCCACGCGGGTCTTGGGCACGATCACCTGGCGGCCGCGGTAGAAGCCGTCGGCGGTCATGTGGTGGCGCAGGTGGGTCTCGCCCGACACCGGGTCGGTCGCCAGCTGCTTGGCGCTCAGCGCGTCGTGGGCGCGGCGCATGCCGCGGCGCGAGGGGGAAACGCGGGATTTCTGTACAGCCATGGGAGTGCTCCAGCAGCAGGAATAGTCATTCAGGATCCCGGTCAATCAGGATCCAGGGTCAATCGGAAACCAGGGCTGATCCGACCAGGGTCGATCGGATCAGCTTGATCACTCTTTTTTCTTCAGCGCCGACAACGCCGCGAACGGGTTGATCTGCGCCTCTTCGTCGGCGGCGACCGGCCAGTCGCGTTCGACGCTTTCCGAACCGGGCGACACCGGAACCACCGGTACCGCCAGGATCAGCTCGTCCTCGACCAGGTCGACGGGACGGATGGCGCCGTCGTCGGCCACGACCAGGGCTTCATACCCCGGCGGCAGCGCGGCTTCGGCAGCCTCGCCTTCATCGTCCCCCGAACGCAGCAGCCCCAGCCGCTGCACCAGCGACACCGGGAACACGAAGCGCTGCAGCGTGCGTTGGCAAAGCAGCGGCAGGCGTGCCTCGATGCCCAGCTCGACGTAGGGCACCTGCAGCGCGTCGCGGTCGAAGGAGACGGTGTACGCCACCTCGCCCTCGTCGTCTGCCAGCACCTCGCGCAGGCGCGGGAACGCGGACAGCGGCAAGCGGTCCACGAACTCCCGCCGGGCCGCAACCATGCGCCAAGCGTCCACTACTTCGGGCACGTCTGCGGACATAAGCCGCAAAATGTTAGGCCTCAGGCCCGCCCGTGTCAAACCGGGCCGTCCGGGAATTCCGTGCCGCGGCCCGCGCGCGGCGACAGTTTGCCACCGGCTCCGGTTCCCCGGCAGACTGCGGCCCCGCACGCGAGGTCCCGGACTTGACGCCAACACTGCTGTGGATCGCAATCCTGGCGCTGCCGGCCCTGGTGGCCGGGCTGCTGTTGCGCCATCGCGCGGGCCAGCGCCGGCATCGAGTGGCGATGGCCGGAGTCCTGGATGCCGCCGATGCCCTGGAGACCAGACTGCGCACCGCGCGCAGTGAAATCGAGGCCGTGGCGGGCGAAGGCGATGATCCGGTGCGCGCGGCGCTGCAGGAAATGCTGCGCCAGCGCCTGTGGCTGCAGCAGCATGGTTCGGCGGCTTCGCCAGACCAGCTCGACGCCGTCCGCGTCTCGATCAACGACGCGCGCGCGCGCATCGACCAGCAGCTCCTGCACATCGAGCGCGCCAGGGCGCCGCAGCCGTGAGCGGCGACGCGCCTCTGGTCCTGGCCTCGACCTCGCCCTACCGCCGCGAACTGCTCGCCAGGCTGCAGCTGCCGTTCGATACCGTCAGGCCCGAAGTGGACGAGGCGCCACGTGCGGGCGAGACCCCGTCCGCACTGGCGCTGCGCCTTGCCGAGGCCAAGGCCCGGGCCGTGGCCACGCTTCGTCCTGGCGCGCGCGTAATCGGTTCGGACCAGGTCGCGGACTTCGACGGCGTCGCCCTGGGCAAACCCGGTGGCCGCGAGGCGGCGATCGCCCAGCTGCAGGGGATGTCGGGACGCGCGGTCGCCTTCCGCACCGCCGTGGCAGTCGCCAGCAGCGGCACGCTGGCCACGGCGCTCGACACCACCGTGGTGCGCTTCCGCCAGCTTGGCCGCGGCGAGATCGAACGCTACATCGACCGCGAGCAGCCCTTCGACTGCGCCGGCAGCTTCAAGTCCGAGGGCCTCGGCATCACCCTGTTCGAGGCCATCGAAACCCGCGATCCCACGGCCCTGGTCGGGCTGCCGCTGCTGGACACCCTGCGCCTGCTGCGCGAGTCGGGACTCGTCCTGCCCTGAAGCCTCAGCGTCCGGCGTCCACCGGAACCGCTCCGACGGCGGCGGCCTCGCCCGCGGCCGCATCCACGATGATGCGTTGTTCCGACCAGTCCTCGACGCTGCCGTCCCGGCCATGGAGCCGCAGGCCGAGCCAATGCACCCCGGAGCTGCCGACCGGCAGCTCGACGCGGGCGGAGAAGCCGACTGCAGGGTGGCTGGCATCGGTCGAGATGCCCCAATACGTCGCCACGCCCGGACTGTCGATGCCGTAGTCGGCCTCGGCCACCAGCGTGCCGTCCAGCAGCACTTCGACCCGCTCGATGCCGACGCCATCCTTGAAGGCCCAGCCGCGGATATCGAACGCGGTGCCGACCCGTGCATCGGCGGCGGGCGTGTCGATCCAGGCCATGGCCGGAAGCGTGCAGTCCGCGTCCACGCTCCGCTCCTCGATCGCAAACAGCAGGAAGCGCGTGCGCCCGTGGTCGACGTTGAGCACGCGTGGCGGCGGCAGCGCGCCGAAGCGCCGGCACAGTGCCTGGTAGCGCAGCAGCAGATGCTTGTATTCCACCTCGCTGGCCGCGATCACCAGCAATACGGGGCCGCCGGGGTCGGTCGCACCGGTCGCCTCCAGGCCCCACAGGCGCAGCTGCGGCGCACGCCCGTGCTGGCGATTGGCCGGATGCTCGAGCACCTCGATCGAAGCGTCGCCGAGCGCAAAACCGAGCTCGGCGCCTATCTTGAAGTTGTCCGCCACCAGCCGCGTGCCTTCGGGCATGTCTTCGCGCAGCTCGCGCACGGCATCTGAAAGCACGTCCCAGCCGGCGAAGTTGGACGGATACCATTTCAGCGAAGCCGTCCGCGCGCGCAGCTCCGGCACCGATACCAGTGCGTGGTAACCCAGGACCGCGGCCAACCCGACGCCTGCGCTCGCCCATGTCAGCACGCGCAACCAGCGCGGCCATCGCACGAGCAGCGCCGGCAGCAGCGGCAGCAGCGCCACCAGGCCCGGCAGCGGCCAGTGGAAGCTCACCCGCTCGGTATCGGCGAAAAAGCCGAGCACGAAGAACCCGAGCACCACCAGGCCGCCCGACAGCGCGATGAAGCGCACCGGCTCGCTGGGCGCGCGCGCGCCGCGCCAACCCGCCCACAGCAGCGCCGCGAACAGCAGCGGCGTTGCCAACAGCGTCTGGATGGCGATGAACCAGCTGCCCTCCGGATGCCACGCCCACGGGTGGCGATCGACCAGCTGGAAGCGCAGGCCGGCTTCGGCGTTCTCGAAGTTCCAGGCCAGGAGCGGTGTCCAGGCAGCCGCGCCGAAGGCGATCGCGATCCACAAGCGCGGGTCGCGCAGCGCCTGGCGGCCCTGCGGCAGTGCAAGCAGCGCCACCACGCCGACGCCGATCACCGCGGCGAAGCGGTAATGGCTCAGCGCTCCGATCGCCAGGCCCACGGCCAGCTGCAGCGCGGCGCCGTAGCCGACCCCCCGCAGCAGTCGCGTGCCTGCATCCAGGCACAGCAGCGTGGCGACCACCATGGCCGCGTCCGGCAGCGCCATCAGGCCCAGGGTGCCCGACAGCGGAAGCAGCAGCGCGGCGATGCCGGCCACCCAGCCCTGCCTTTCGCCGAACTCGCGCGCGGTGATCCGCACCACCAGCCACGGCACCAGCGATGCCAGCAGCAGGAATGGCATGCGCAGCGCCAGCGTGCCTTCGCCGAACACCGCGGTGCCGATGCGAATCAGCCACGCGGTCAGCCCCGGCAGGTCCGAGTAGGCCCATGCAAGGTGCCGGCTCTCCTGCCAATAGAAGGCCTCGTCCACGAACAGCGGCAGGCGTGCAGCCACCGCCGCCTTGAGCAGCAGCAGCGCACACCACAGGGCGACGAAGGTCGCACGTGCGTCGATCTTTTCCCGCATGCGGCAACGACCTCGTTACACTTCAATGGACTTTTACGGAGCCCGGCATGACGGCCCAGTCCGCAAAACAGGACATGCTACCCGACGCCCTGCGCAAGTCGCTGCATGATGCCGAAGCGCAGGTGAACTCACTGGTACTGGGCAAGGCGCAGGCGGTCCGCTTCGCGCTCACCGCGCTGCTCTCCGATGGCCACCTGCTGATCGAGGACCTGCCCGGCCTCGGCAAGACCACGCTGGCGCATGCACTCGCGGCAACGCTGGGCCTCGGCTTCCAGCGGGTGCAGTTCACCTCCGACCTGCTGCCCTCGGACATCGTCGGCGTGTCGGTGTACGACGCGCAGGCCGCGAGCTTCACTTTCCACCCCGGGCCGGTGTTCGCGCACGTGCTGCTGGCCGACGAGATCAACCGCGCGCCGCCGCGCACGCAGAGCGCCCTGCTCGAAGCCATGGCCGAGCACCAGGTCACCGTCGACGGCAGCACGCACCTGCTGCCCGACCCGTTCTTCGTGATCGCCACCCAGAACCCGGTCGACCTCGCCGGCACCTATCCGCTGCCGGATTCGCAGCTGGACCGCTTCCTGCTGCGGCTTCAGCTGGGCTATCCGGACGCCGAGGCCGAGCGCGCGCTGCTGGCCGGCAGCGACCGGCGCCACCTGATCGCCCGGGCCATGCCGATGCTCGGCGGCGACGATGTGCTGCGCCTGCGCGAGGCGGTGCTGTCGGTGCACGCCAGTGACGCCCTGGTGCGCTACGTGCAGGCGCTGCTTGAACGCAGCCGCCACCACGCCGGGGTCCGCGTGGGGCTGTCGCCGCGCGCGGGTATCGCGCTGCTGCGCGCCTCACGCGCGCACGCCCTGCTGCTCGGGCGCGGACACGTCCTGCCGGACGACATCCAGGCGCTGTTCGCGGCGGTGGCCGCGCATCGGCTGGTGGCCGACGCCGACGCCGGCGACGCTGCCGCGCTGGCGCAGGCGATCCTGCACGCCGTCGCGGTCGACTGAGCGTGGCGGGCGGCCGCCTGTCCAGCCTGCGCGCACGCTTCGGGCTGCTGGCGCGGCCGCGGCGGCCGGAGCCCTTGCCGGTCATCTTCAACCGCCGCCGCATCTATGTCCTGCCGACCGCCTTCGGTGCATTCTTCGCCGCCCTGCTGGCGGTGATGCTGCTCGGCGCCCTGAACTACAACAACAATCCCGCCCTGCTGCTGGCACTGCTGCTGGCGGGCGCCGGCAATGCCAGCCTGTTTGCGGCGCACCTGCAGCTTTCCGGGCTGCGGGTGGCGGCGGTCGATGCCGAACCCGTGCCGGCCGGTGCGCCGATCACGCTGCGCGTCCACCTGCGCGCCGACGCCGCGCGCCCGCGTCGCGGCCTGCGCCTGCGCGCGGGCGGCGCCGAAGCCACCAGCTCGCTGGTCGACGGCGCCGGCGAGGCGCGCCTGGTGCTGCCGACTGAGCGCCGGGGCTGGCTGCATCCGGAACGCATCACGATATCGACCACGCGACCGCTCGGCATCGCCCGCGCCTGGGCCTATGCCTGGCCGGCGGAACCGCTGCTGGTCTATCCGCGCCCGGAAGCCGATGGGCCGCCGCTTCCACACGGTGCCGGCGACGCGCCGCAGGCGCGGCTGCATCCGGCCGGCGACGACGTCCACCACCTGCGCGCCTATCGCCGCGGCGATTCGCGGCGGGCGATCGCGTGGAAGCCGTCGGCGCGGCGCGGATCGCTGCTGGTGCGCGAGTACGAGCAGGCGCAGGGCGCGGACGTGGTGCTGGACTGGTCGCTGGTGCCGCTCGCCTATGAGGACCGCATCCAGCGCCTGGCGCGCTGGGTGGACGAGGCCGAGCGCGAAGGCCGTCGCTACCAGCTGCAGCTGCCACAGCAGGCGATCGGCCCGGGCCGCGGCGCGGTACACCGGCACGCCTGCCTGCGCGCGCTGGCCCTGCTGCCGTCGTCCACCGTCGAATCCGGTGGCCGCCGTGGCTGAGGCGCGCCGCCGCGGCCAGGTGCTTGATCCCCAGGCGCGGGCCTGGACCCTGGTCGCCGCGGCCGCGTGCCTGCTGCCGCTGCTGTTGCAGCTGCCCGGGCCGCTCGCCGCCGGACTGGCCGCGGTCGCCGCCGTGGTCAGCGCACTGTCGTGGCGCCGCCGGCTGCCGGCCGCGCTGCGCCTGCTGCTGTCGGTGGCGCTGGTGGCGCTGGTGCTTGCCAACTCCGGCTTCCACTTTGGCCGCGACACCGGCTGCGCGCTGCTGGCTGCCATGCTCGCGCTCAAACCGATGGAGCTGGTGACCCTGCGCGATGCGCGCAGCCTGCTCGGCTTCGCCCTGTTCGCCCCGTTCGCGACCTTCCTCCTCGACCAGGGGCCGCTGAGCCTGCTGCTCGGGCTCGGCGCAGCGCTGCTGGCACTCGCGTCCATGCTGCGCCTGGCGGAATTCGAGAGCGGGGATGGCGCCGGCATGCCGCCGCGCGAACGCCTGCGACGGGTCGGCGGCATGATCGCCATCGGCCTGCCGCTGGCGCTGGCCGCCTTCTGGCTGTTCCCGCGCATGGCCACGCCGCTGTGGGGCGTGCCGGAACGCACGATCGCGCGCACCGGGCTGTCGGACAGCATGTCGCCCGGCGAATGGATCGACATGCTGGTCGACGACAGCCCCGCGCTGCGCGTCACCTTCGACGGTGCCACGCCGCCGACGTCGGAGATGTACTGGCGCGGACCGGTGCTGTGGAACTACGACGGCCGCGAATGGACCGCGTCGCGCTGGTTCAGCGCGCTGCCGCCGGCCGCCATCGAACACGGCGCGACGCGCTACAGCTACCAGGTCGACGTCGAGCCCACGGAGCGCCGGACGCTGGTCGCGCTGGAGCTTCCGGTGGCGACGCCCGAGGGCGTGCAGCGGGCATACGACCACACCCTGGCCACGCGCCGCCCGCTGACGTCGGTGACGCGCTGGCGGATGACATCGGCCGCACCCACCACGTTCGAGCCCGAACTCCGGCCGCTGTTGCACAGCGCCGCGCTGCGCCTGCCCGATGGCTTCAACCCGCGCACCCACGCCCTGGCGCAGCAGTGGCGCGCCGAAGCCGGCGAAGGCGCTGCCGCCGATGCGGCCATCGTCAACCGCGCGCTGTCCTGGATCCGCGCCGAATTCGGCTACACCCTGAGCACGCCCCTGCCCGGCCGCCACGCCGTCGATGAATTCCTCTTCGAACAGAAGGCGGGCTTCTGCGAGCACTTCAGCCAGGCCTTCGTGGTGCTGATGCGCGCGTCCGGCATCCCGGCGCGCGTGGTCACCGGCTATGTCGGCGGCTACCGCAATCCCGTGGGCGACTACTGGATCGTGCGCAACTCCGATGCCCACGCCTGGGCCGAAGCCTGGCTGCCAGGGCGCGGCTGGGTGCGCGTCGACCCGACCGCGGCGGTCGCGCCCGAACGCATCTACGACACTATCGCCGACCGCGCCTCGCGCAGCCCCGGCGGCCTGCAGGCCCTGGGCCCGATGCTGGACGTGGGCGACTGGATGCGGCGCGGCTGGAACGATCTCGTGCTCGGTTTCGACGCCGAGCGACAGCAGCGCATCCTGCATGCGCTTGGCGGACGTGACCTCGGTGCCGGCCAGCTGGCGCTGCTGTTCGCGCTGATGGCAGGACTGGCGCTTGCGGCGATGCTCTGGCTGGTGGCGCGCGGCGAACGCGAACGCGACCCGGTCCTGCGCGCCTGGCACCGGCTGGCCGCGCGCTACGCGCGGATGGGCCTGGGGCGGCACCGGCATGAGACCGCGAACGACTGGGCGGCGCGCGTGGTGGCGACCCGCCCGCAGTCGGCCGCGCTCCTCACCCTCGGCACGCGTTTCGACAATTGGCGCTACGCTCCCGGGCAGGAGGGCGAACACCGCGCCCTGCTGCGCGACCTGCGCGCGCACCGCCCCTGACGCCCGGCGCACGCCGACATTCCGGAGACATCCATGCGCAAGCACATCCTTATCGCACTGGCTTCAACGGCGCTGATGGCCGCCTGTGCCTCACAGCCCAAGCCGCTGCAGGGGGAGTACACCCCGCTCACCCCGCGCGTCGCCGCCGAATCCGACGCCACCGGCAGCCTGGTGCGCTGGGGCGGGCGCATCGTCCAGGTGGAGCCGCGCGCCGACAGCACCTGCTTTGAAATGGTCTCGACCCGCCTGGACCACTACGGCCGTCCGTACTGGGCCGACGACGACACCGGCGGCCGCTTCATCGCCTGCCGCTCCGGCTTCTATGACCCGGCGGTATTCGAACGCAACCGCGAAGTCACATTCACCGGACGGCTGGCCGGGCACGAGAGCCGCAGCATCGGCGGCTATAGCTACCGCTTCCCGCTGGTCGAGGCCGACGTGGTCTACCTCTGGCCCGAGCGGCCGCGCAACCTGGTCACGCGACCCGCGCCGTGGCCGTGGTGGGGTTACTGGTAGGGGCTTGTTCGGGTTCTTGTCGAGGCTCGGTGGCGTTTTCCTGCTTCGGGACGAAGATCAGCCACGGCAGGCAGCCCGCACCTCCCGAAGCAATCAACCGAAAGCCACGCAATCGGGAGAAGAACCCTATTCGGGCGTACCGAAACGGCCGAGGGGGGCGCCGGCCAGCAGGTGCAGGTGGATCTGGAACACGGTCTGCCCGCCGTCTTCGTTGCAGTTCATGACGACGCGATAGCCGTCCTCATCGAACCCCTCCCGCTTGGCATACGCCGCCGCGGCCAGCGCCAGCCGGCCTACGACCGCGGCCTGGTCGGCCTGCAGGTCGTTGAGCGTGGCGACGTCGACCTTGGGCACGAACAGCACGTGCACCGGTGCCTGCGGCGCGATGTCGCGGAAGGCGATGAGGTGTTCATCCTCGTAGACGACGTCGACGGGGATCTCGCGCTTGATGATCTTGTGGAAAATGGTCATGGGGGCTCCTAGGCCATCTCGCCGCGGCTGCCGAAGGCGTGGGACAGCGTGCCACGATCGACGTACTCGAGTTCACCGCCCAGCGGCAGGCCGTGGGCGGGGCGACTCGGGCGCACGCCGTGCTGGCGCGCGAGCTGCGCCAGGTAATGCGCGGTGGCCTCGCCTTCGACGGTGGGATTGGTGGCGATGATCAACTCCTGCACCTCGCCCTGCGCGAGGCGCTCGCCCAGCACGTGCAGGCCCAGCTCGCGCGGGCCGATTCCATCGAGCGGGCTCAACCGCCCCTGCAGCACGAAGTACAGGCCGCGATAGCCGGTGGCCTGCTCGATCGCAAGGCGGTCGGCGGGCGACTCCACCGCGCACAGCAGCTGGCCGTCGCGCGACGCGCTGGCGCAGGTCGCGCACAGCGGCGTCTCGCTGAAGTCGCGGCAGCGCTCGCAGTGGCCGATCTTCTCCACCGCTTCGGCCAGCACCCCGGCCAGCCGCCTGCCGCCGTCGCGCCCGCGTTCAAGCACGTGGTAGGCCATGCGCTGCGCGGTCTTCTGGCCCACGCCGGGCAGCACCCGGAAGGCCTCGACCAGCTGCTCGATCAGGGGCACGCTCACGATGTCGCGGCGCGCCGGTTCAGAACGGCATCTGCATGCCGGGGGGCAGCGGCATGCCGGCGGTGGCGGCGCCCATCTTCGCCTGCGATTCGCTGTCGACCTTGTTGCTGGCGTCGTTGAACGCAGCGGCCACCAGGTCCTCGGCCATCTCCGGATCGGCCAGCACGCTGGGGTCGATGCGCACCTTCCGGCACTCCTTGCGGCCGGTCAGCGTGACCGTGACCATGCCGCCGCCGGCGCTGCCGGTGACTTCGATATTGGCCAGTTCGGCCTGGGCCTTCTGCAGGTTCTCCTGCATCTTCTGTGCCTGCTGCATCAGCTGGGCGATGTTCCTGCGCATGTCAGTGCTCCTGTTCTTGTATGGGACGGATCGAGTCCGGGACCACGCGTGCGCCCTGGCGCTCCATCAGGCGCTGCACGTCCGGATCATTGAGGAAGGTCGATTCCGCGGCGCCCTGGCGCTCGTCGCGCGCGCGTTCGTTGCGCGCGTGCAGGGTTTCGCCGGCGGCGGCGGCGGACTCGAAGCGGATCTGCGGCGCAGCGCCCCAGGTGGGAGCCAGGGCGTCGGCGAGCTGCTGCACCAGGAGCGGGGCGCGGAGATGGTCGTCGGCCGCGGGCAGCGACAGGCGCAGCACGCCGTCGCCCATGCCCACGAAGGCGGAGCTGGCCGCAAGTTCACGCGCCGGGCCGCGCAGTCCGAGCCCGGCGACGAAGTCGGGCCATGACGCAGCGTCGACCGCGGCCGGCGACACGCTTGTCCGGGGTGCGGCCACCGGAATGGCTGCGGGAGCCGCGGCTGGGACGACGGACGTAGCCGGGGATGGCGCCACCGATGGCGCTTCCGGCCACGGCGGGGCGTCAACAGGCATCACCGGTGCTTTTGCCTGCCGCGGAGCCGGAGCCGGAGCCCGGGTCGACGCGCTCGGCACGGGCCTGGATGCCGGTGTCGGAGCCGATGCGGCTGCGGGCGCCACGTCTGCGGCCGTCGCCCTGGCGTCACTGGCGGCCGGCACCACCGCAGCCCCCTGCAGCGCCGCGCGCGCCGCGGCCGCGGCCGACCGCCCCGCGCCCGGCGCGGCCGTACCCGTGTGGCCAGCGGTGCCAGCGCCGGATGCCGCGCCGCCCTCCCCGGGCCGGAACGCCAGCATGCGCAGCAGGCTCATTTCAAAGCCCACGCGCGCACTCGGCGCGAGGTCGATATCGCGACGGCCACCGACCGCCATCTGGTACCAGAGCTGGACCAGCTCGGGGCGCAGCGTCGAGGCCAGCGCGTCGACGTCGACACCATCGGCCTCGCCTTCGCTGCCGGGCACGAGCTGCCTGACCTGGATGCGATGCAGGGCCTCGGCCATCGCGTCGAGCACGCCCGCCCAGTCGGGCGAGAAGCCCGCCAGGACGTCGATCGTCGCCATCAGCGCGGCGCCATCGTCGTCGGCCAGCGACGCGAGCAGCCCCGCCACCTGGGTCCGGTCGACCGAACCGAGCATCGTCGCCACGGCCCGGTCGGTCAGCGCAACGCCTTCGCCGGCGCCGCAGTAGGCGATCGCCTGGTCGAGCAGCGACAGCCCGTCACGCAGGCTGCCATCGGCGGCCTTCGCCATCTGGCGCACCGCGCCGGGCTCGGCGTCGATGCCTTCGGCGGCAAGGATCTTCGTGATCTGGCCGCCGATCTGCTCCTCGTCCAGGCGCTTGAGGTTGAACTGCAGGCAGCGCGACAGCACCGTCACCAGCAGCTTCTGCGGGTCGGTGGTCGCGAACAGGAACTTGACGTGCTCCGGCGGCTCCTCGAGCGTCTTCAGCAGCGCGTTGAACGCCTGCTTCGACAGCATGTGCACCTCGTCGATCAGGTACACCTTGTAGCGCCCGCGCGAGGGCATGTACTGCGCGTTGTCGATCAGGTCGCGGACGTTGTCGACGCCGGTGTTCGAGGCGGCGTCGATCTCCAGCAGGTCGATGTAGCGGCCGGCATCGATCGCCTGGCAGGTCTCGCACTCGCCGCAGGGGTCGCTGGACGCGCCACGCTCGCAGTTGAGGCTCTTGGCGAAGATGCGCGCGATCGTGGTCTTGCCCACGCCGCGGGTGCCGGTGAACAGGAAGGCGTGGTGGACGCGGCCGGAATCGAGCGCGTTGACCAGGGCGCGGACCACGTGTTCCTGGCCCACGAGTTCGGCGAAACGCTTCGGGCGCCACTTGCGGGCGAGGACGAGGTAGGACATGGCGCCATTCTGCCATGCGGGGGGAGGCGGTCTACGTGCCTGAGGGCGGAGGGCGGGCTGCGGGAAGGCGCTGCAAGGCGATCCGCCGTATCGCGCGCCGTGCCACGCCCTGTCACGTCCGCGCCCCCCGATCCCGAACCTTCGCCGACACGCCGATGTTCCTTGTCGACACAACCCGAGGAAGGCTAGAATTGCGGGTCCCGTGCGGCCGCGCCAAGGCAGGCAAGACGCAGGGGCAGGTGCGGAGAGGTGTCCGAGTGGTTGAAGGAGCACGCCTGGAAAGTGTGTAAGCGTCTAAACCGCGCTTCGGGGGTTCGAATCCCCCTCTCTCCGCCAGTTCCAGGCGCGCCGCGCATCGGGCGCGCTCGCAGGTTTCCATGGTGGCCCCGTCGGCCCCTCGCGACGCTAGATCGAAAACTCCGCCAGGGCCGGAAGGCAGCAACGGTATTGATCGACGCGGGTGCCGAGGCAAGTTGGCGGGGCCGCCTCCATTCAGGGCGCCAATGCCGGATGCGGCACCGGATCGGCCAGCGCGATCGCCTCGCCGGGGCCCGCCACGCGGTGGCCGCGCGCGCGGATGGCCTCGCCATCGGCCTCGCTTGCGTAGTGGTAAAGCACGCAGCGGGCCAGAAGCTCCGGCGCGTATTCGCGCTCCAGGTCATCGATGCCGCTGTGCGAAGGGTTGCCCGACAGTCCGCAGTCGTGGGCGATGAGTTCGCCGGCGCTGGCGAACGCGGCCAGCACCCCGGGGATCGGCCGCGTGTCGCCGGTCCAGACCAGGCTGCCACGCAGGCGCAGTCCGAAAGCGGTTCGCGGCCAGTGATGGCGGGATTCGAACACTTCCAGGCGCACGCCGTCGTGCCAGAACGCGTCGCCCACCGGGACCACGCGGAACGCGTCCCAGAAATTCGCGCCGCCCTCGGCCAGCGCGTTCGGGTAATCGGCCACGCGCCGGTGCAGCAGCGGAAGCACGTCCACCGGGACGTACAGGGGCATACGCCCGCGCCGCGCGGGATCGAAATAATTCGCCACGAACAGCCGCTCGAAGCCGGCGACATGGTCCAGGTGCACGTGGGTGACGAACAGCGCCGGCGGTGGTGCGCCGTAGTGCGCAAGGTAGCTGGTCAGGCCTTCGGCGCCGCAGTCGATGGCGAGCCACGGCGCGCCATCGCGTTCGATGGTCGCCATCGGTGAGCCCAGGGCCACCGCCGAGGCGCTGCCCACGCCCTGGAACCTCAGCGTCCAGGCCATGCTCAGGTGCCCCGATCCCAGCGCTTGTCGTAGCTGCGGCGCAGGCGCGCGAAGTCTTCGCGGACTTCGGCCTCGCTGCGCGCGCCGCGCAGCTTCAGCAGCGAACGCTCCAGCCGCGCCAGGTTGCCCATGCGCCAGCCGGTGGCCGGAATATGCATGCGGCCGCGGTCGAGATCGATCAGCCACCCCTGGCCGGTGGCGTCATAAAGGATGTTGTGGGCGTTGAGGTCGGCGTGATCGAAGCCTTCGCGATGGAAGCGAGCCAGCAGGCGCCCGGTCTCCTCCCACGGCGTCGTTGCCGGATCGCCGCCTGCCCACTCCGCCAGCGAACGCACGTCCATCAGCCGCTGCATCAGGATCGCCGCGCGATAGGTGGCGCCGCTGCGCACGTACGAGGCCGCGATCGGCTCCGGCACCGGCAGTCCGCGCTTGCGCAGTTCGCGCAGCAGCCGGAACTCGGCGAAGCTGCGGACGCGGTCGGCGCCGCGCCAGAGATGGCGATCACGGTTGAAGCCGGCAACCAGCCCGCCGCGCAGATAGTGCCGCAGCACGCAGGGTCCGTTGCTGGTGTCATCGATGAACCAGGCCCCGCCGCGGCCGCTGCCCGACACCGGGATGGCACGCGGTCCCCAGGCCTCGGGATCGAACCAGCGCGGATCCGCTTGCCGCAGCTGCGTCTGGTCGAACAGAATCGAGCCGAACCCGCTCGCACCGGGTCCGGCGCGGAACGGCGTCAGGCTCTCTGCGGCGTCGAAAATTGCCATCCTTCCGAGTCTAACAAGCTTGTCGCAGCCTGATACCGCTTCACCACGTTCGATCTGCCTGCTGCGCCTGTCGGCGCTGGGCGACGTGACCCATGTCCTGCCCCTGGTGCACACGCTGCAGCGGGCCTGGCCCGGCGTTGCGCTGACCTGGATCATCGGCAAGGGCGAGCATCGCCTGCTCGAGGGCCTGCCGGGGGTGGAGTTCATGGTCTACGACAAGAAGACCGGGCGCGAGGGCGCGAGGGCGCTGCGCCGGGAGCTGGCCGGCCGCGAATTCGACGCCCTGCTGCTGATGCAGCTCGCGCTGCGCGCCAACCTGCTGTCACGCGCGGTGCGCGCGCGGCGGCGGATCGGCTACGACCGCGCACGCTCGAAGGAGCTGCACGGGATGTTCGTGAACGAACGCATTCCGGCCGATGCCGGCCCGCACGTGCTGGACGTGCTTGGCGCGTTCGCGCGTCCGCTCGGGCTGCGCCAGGAGCGCGTCGAATGGGCGCTTCCAGTACCCGACGACGCCCGCGCATGGGCACGGGCGCAGTGGCCCGACGACGGCCGGCCGACCCTTGTGGTCTCGCCCTGCTCCAGCCACGCGCTGCGCAACTGGAGCGCCGGGCGCAACGCGGCAGTGGCCGCGCACGCCGTGGCCCAGGGCTGGCGCGTGGTGCTCTGCGGTGGCCGCAGCGAGCTGGAGCGCGCCACGGCCGACGCCATCATCGCCAAGGCCGGCGTCCCCCTGCTGGACCTGGTGGGCAAGGACACGCTGAAACAGCTGCCCGCGCTGCTGGAGCGCGCCGACCTGGTGATGACCCCCGACTCCGGCCCGACCCACATCGCCAACGCCATGGGCACCAGGGTGCTGGGCCTGCATGCGGCGACCGACCCCGCGCGCAGCGGGCCCTGGTCGGACCGGCGCTATTGCGTGGACAGGTATGACGATGCGGCGCGACGCTTCCTCGGCAAGCCGGCGTCCAGCCTGCGCTGGGGCACGAAGATCGAGCGCGAGGGGGTGATGGACCTGATCAGCGTGGAAGACGCGGTCGCGGCCTTCGAACGCTACCGCGCCGACCATCCATAGCAGCCGCCAGGCCGGCGATCGCGGCCATGGCCGTTCCCCGCCTCAGGCCCCCGGGCCGGCGCCGTAGTCCTGGTAGGACTTCTCTTCGACGTAGCTGGAGCCGAGCGCGAGGTTGATCTCTTTCTTGATCCGCGCGCGCTCGTCGTTCTGCACGTACACGCTGCGCGCCAGGCGCACGAACTCCTCGTCGAAGGCCTGCGCCTTCTCCTTCAGCCGGATGTCGTCCTCGATCACCCACAGCCGCTCGTTGACGGCCTTGAGCCCGGCGCGCAGGCGGACGATGTCCTGCCCGGCCACGGGGTGCGCCATCCAGGTCTTTTCCAGCGCAGAGAGTTCGTTGCGGACGTTGGCCAGCTTCGCGGCGTCGGTCATGCGCTCGGACTTGATCTGGAGGATGGCGATCTTGTCGAGCAGCTCGCCGAAGGACACGGGGACGGTGATCTCGGACATCGCTTCTACCGGGCATGGAGGCCGGCCAGTGTAGCGCCTCGTCTTGTCGGGCCTGCCGGCGCCCCGTATCATTGCGCCCCCGGCCTTCGTTGGCCGGGCACCGGAGAGGTGGCAGAGCGGTTGAATGTACCTGACTCGAAATCAGGCAGGCGTTAATAGCGCCTCGGGGGTTCGAATCCCCCCCTCTCCGCCAGATACGCAGAAGCCCCCGCAAGGGGGTTTTTGCGTATCTGGCGGACCGGGAACCGGAAGGGCCTTTACGCGCGCCGCTCACAAGTCCGTGTGCCATCATTCCGTCACACCAACATTCGCCGCGACTGCATGCCTGCTGACCTCTCCGACCGCCCGTCGCCGTTATCCCATTCAGCCTCCAAGGGAACCGCCGCGGCCCTCGCATGATCGAATTCGGCCACCTCACCCATGTCGGCTTGCGGCGCGAGCTGAACGAAGACACCTATTACGGCGACAGCGAACTCGGGCTGTGGCTGGTTGCCGACGGCATGGGCGGCCACGAGTACGGCGAGGTCGCCAGCGCGCTGGCGCGGGAAGCGATCGTGCGCGAGACGCGCCAGGGCACGTCGCTGGCACAGGCCATCCGCATTGCCGACGAAGAGATCATCGGCGCCTCGCGCAAGCGCCAGGACGCCCTGCCCATGGGCACCACCGTGGTCGCGGCGCGGATCAACGGCAACCGCTTCGAAGTCGCCTGGGTCGGCGACAGCCGCGTCTATCTGTGGCGCGACGGCAAGCTGGCGCAGCTGTCGCAGGACCACAGCTACGTGCAGGAGCTGATCACCCAGGGCGCGATCAGCATCGACCAGGCGCGCAGCCATCCGCACCGCAACGTGGTGACCCAGGCGCTGGGCGTGACCGATCCGCAGACCCTCAACGTCGAGACCATGTCCGGCGAGCTCGCGCCGGGCATGCAGCTGCTGCTGTGCAGCGACGGGCTGACCGAAGAGGTCGACGACAGGGACATCGCACGCGTGCTGGCCCACAGCGAATGCAGCGCCCAGGAGTGCGTGGATGGACTCGTCGCCGCCGCGCTGGATGGCGGCGGCTCCGACAACGTCACCGTGCTGCTGGTACGCCGCCACTGATCGCGGCACGGCCCGCTGCGCCAGCGACGCCGGTGCCGCAGAGAGCGATCAGGCCGGCTCGGCGACTCCGGCAGCCTCGCCCACCGCGTCCCACAGCGCCTGCCCCGCGCGCGCCCTGATCGCGTCGACGCGACCGCGGTGCGCCTCCATGTCGGCCGCGTCCACCACCACCGGCGGCCGCGGCGCCAGGGCCGCGGCACGCGGCAGCTGGACGGCGATCGCTTCGGTTCCGGTCAGTGACGGACCGGCCAGGCCCAGCTCGGTCTGCCCCGAGGTCAGCGCGAGATAGACCTCGACCAGCAGCTGCGCATCGAGCAGCGCACCGTGCAGCTGGCGGTGCGTGTTGTCCACGCCCAAGCGCCGGCAGAGCGCGTCGAGCGAATTCCGCTGCCCGGGGAAGCGCTGGCGCGCCAGCTCCAGCGAGTCGAGCACGGCGGCGCGCTCGGCGATGCGGCCACGGCCACCGCCATCCAGGAGCGACAGCTCGTAGTCGAGGAAGCCGACGTCGAAGGCGGCGTTGTGGATCACCAGCTCGGCCCCGTCGATGAATTCCAGGAACTCGTCGGCGATCGCGGCGAACTTCGGCTTGTCGGCAAGGAAGTCCAGCGTGAGGCCGGTGACCTCCTGCGCGCCCGGCTCGAACTCGCGCCCGGGATGGATGTAGCGCTGCCAGGTTCGGCCGGTGGGGCGCCGTTCGACCAGCTCGACGCAGCCGATCTCGACGACGCGGTTGCCCTTGCGCCATTCCAGGCCGGTGGTTTCGGTGTCGAGGACGATCTGGCGCATATGCGGGAGTCGGACCTGGCTTGTATGGAAGGATGGAGCGGACGCTGCGCTCAGCGCGCGGCGGCTTTGAACCGCATGGCCTCGTTGCGCGCAAGGTCATCGACGCGCTCGTTGTCGGGATCGCCCGAGTGCCCCTTCACCCAGCGCCAGTCGATCACGTGGCGGCCGGCCGCGGCGTGCAGGCGCTCCCAGAGGTCGCGGTTCTTGACGGCATCGCCGCCGGAGGTTTTCCAGCCGCGCCGGACCCAGTTGGGCATCCACAGGGTGATGCCCTGGCGGACGTACTGCGAGTCGGTGTGCAGGGTGACCTCGCAGGCCTCGGTCAGCGTTTCCAGGGCGACGATGGCCGCCATCAGCTCCATGCGGTTGTTGGTCGAGAGCAGCTCGCCGCCGACCAGTTCGCGTTCCTGCGCGCCGTAGCGCAGCAGTGCCGCCCAGCCGCCGGGGCCGGGGTTGCCGAGACAGGCCCCGTCGGTGTGCACTTCGATCGCCTTCATGCCGTGGCGGCCCCTTGCGGCACCAGCAGGCGGCGCGGGCGCATCGGCATCGGCGTCATCGGCAGGCTGCGCCGGTCCGCACGCACCAGGTAGGCGGCGCGCAGGCCCACGCCACGCTGGCGGCGGGCATCGACCTCCGGCTCCCAGCGCGGGCCCAGTCCTTCAGAGACCACATCGGGCTCGAGACCCGCCCTGCGCAGCATCCGGCGGCAGGACAGCGGCTCGACCGCGCGCAGCCCCTGCCCGCGCCAGCGCCAGCGATATGGAGACAGCGGATTGAGCCCGAACAGCAGCACCCGCCCGCCTGGGACCAGCAGGCGCACGACTTCATCCAGCAGCGCGACGCCGCGCGAATCCGACACCACCGCGTGCTGCAGCACCACGGTGCCGAAGGCCTCGCTGGGCAGCGGCAGCGGCAGCCCGCAGGCCACGTCGCCGGCGAACCGGCTGCCGCGCTGGTACAGGGCCAGCCCGCGGCCATCGGCGGGGCGGCGCGGTTGCGGCAAAGGCGCCAGCCACAGCCAGGGCTGCGCCGGTCGCTCGGCAAGGGCGTCTTCGATCACATCGTGTTCGCTGGCCAGCAGCGCCGCGCCCTCGCTGGACGCGAACCAGGCCTGGACTGCGTCGGGTTGACCGGGGCGGGAACGGAGGGGCATGGTCGCCATTCTAGACGGCCCGCCCCGCTACGTCCCTGCCCATGCACGCTGTTGCGCTCCCGGCCTTCGCCGACAACTACATCTGGATGCTGCCGGCCGGCGACGGCCGCGGCACGCTGCTGGTCGATCCGGGCGACGCCGCACCGGTGCTGGCCGCCGCCGCTGTCGGTGGCCGGCGCCCCGACGCGGTGTTGCTCACCCACCACCACGACGACCATATCGGCGGCGTCGGCGCGCTTCTCGCGCACTGGCCGGACCTCGAGGTGTTCGCACCAGACGACCGCCGGATCCCGTTCGCCACCCGCCGGGTCGGCGACGGTGCCCGGATCGAAGCCGCCGGCTACGCCTTCGAGGTCATCGCCGTACCCGGCCATACCGTGAGCCACATCGCATTCCACGGCCACGGCCTCTTGTTTTGCGGCGATACCCTGTTCAGTCTCGGCTGCGGTCGCATGTTCGAAGATACGCCGGCGCGGATGCTGGGCTCCCTGGACCGGCTGGCGGCCCTGCCTGGCGACACCCTGGTGTGCTGCGGGCACGAATACACGCAGTCGAATGCCGCCTTTGCACGGGCGGTCGACCCGGACAATCCGGCGCTTGCCCGCCGCAGCGAAGAGGTGACCACCATGCGCGAGAACTCCCTGCCCACGCTTCCATCCACGCTGGCCGATGAGCTCGCCTGCAATCCGTTCCTGCGCGTGGACACGCCCGGCGTGCGGGCGTCGGTAGCTGCATGGTCCGGCACCGACGGCCTGTCGCGCGTCGACACGTTCGCCGCCATGCGGCGCTGGAAGGACGGGTTTCGCGCATGACGGTTGGCGCGGGTGCGACGCTGGCGCTGCTGCTGGCATTCGCCGCCGGGCCGGCGCATGCCGCTGTCGGCGCCGCGCCAACCGGCGCCGAAAACGCGGGCAACGAGGTGGCGCCAGCCGCCGCGGACGCGCCCGCCGCCGAGCCCGCGTCGCCGGTGCTCGCCCCCGCCGGGCAGGATCGGATGGCAAATGGCGCAGGCATCTACCAGCGCTTCGTCGATGGCCTGGCGCAGCCCGGCTGCGACGACGCCAGCCCGCGCTGGCGCGCGCACTACGCGCACGTGCCGGGGCAACTGGCATCTGCAGAAGGCGAGCTCCTGCCGCTGTTCGGCTATGTGGTCGAAGCATTGCGCAACGCCCACCTCCCCACCGAATACGCGCTGATCCCGTTCGTCGAAAGCGGCTACCGCCCCGGTGCGCGCAGCAGCAGCGGCCCGGCCGGCCTGTGGCAATTCGTCGCGGTCACCGCGCGCAACCACGACATCCCGATCCGCGGCGGTTATGACGGCCGCCTCTCTCCGGTCGACGCCACCCGCGCGGCGGTCCGCTACCTCAAGACCCTGCACGGCATGTTCGCCGGCGACTGGCGGCTGGCGGTGATGGCCTTCAACGCCGGCGAATACCGCGTGCTTGGCGCGCTGCGGCGCCACGACCAGCGCGCCGCCACCGCCGACCCGCAGTCCCTGGACAGTCTCTCTGGGATCACCCGCGCCTATGTGCGCAAGCTGCACGCGCTGTCATGCCTGATGGTCGAAGCGGGCGCCGACCAGGCGTGGCGCACATCGCTGGAGCGGCCGGTGCCACGGCTGGTCGCGATCGACCTGGCCGGCGAGCCCGGGGGGTTGGACGGCTACGCCCGGCGCAACGGCCTGGATGCCGCCCGCCTGCGCCGCCTCAACCCCGCGCAGGCCGGTGCACGGCCCGCCGGCCGCCAGATTCTCGTGCCGGTGGCCGCTGCCGGGTCGACCCCACCGGCGGCGCCCATGGCAAACTAGCCAGCTCCCGTCCATCGAGTCGAACACCACCATGGGATTCCTGCAGGGCAAGCGCGCGTTGATCACCGGCATCGCCAGCCAGCGCTCCATCGCCAACGGCATCGCCGAGGCGATGCACCGCGAAGGCGCAGAACTGGCCTTCACCTATCAGAACGAAAAGCTCAAGTCGCGGGTCGAGGACGTTGCCTCGCGCCTGGGCGGCGGGCCGGTGTTCCCCCTCGACGTCAGCGACGACGCGCAGATCGAAGCCCTGTTCGCCGACCTTGGCAAGCACTGGGACGATGGTTTCGACATCCTCATCCACGCAATCGCCTTTGCCCCGCGCGAAGCGATCGCCGGCCAGTTCCTGGATGGCCTGACCCGCGACGCATTCTCGGTCGCGCAGGACATCTCGGCCTATTCGCTGGCGGCGCTGGCCAAGGGCGCGCGCCCGCTGATGAAGGGGCGCAACGGCGCGGTGCTGACGCTGAGCTACCTCGGCGCCGTGCGCACCCTGCCCAGCTACAACGTGATGGGCGTGGCCAAGGCCAGCCTTGAAGCCACGATGCGCTACCTGGCCTACAACCTCGGGCCCGAAGGCACGCGCGTCAATGCGATTTCGGCCGGCCCCATCAAGACCCTGGCGGCAGCGGGCATCGGCGGCTTCCGCAAGATCCTCGGCCACGTCGAGACACATGCGCCGCTGCGGCGCACGGTGAGCATCGACGATGTCGGCAACGTGGCGGCGTTCCTGTGTTCGGACCTGGCCGCGGGCATCACCGGCGAAGTGACCTATGTCGACGCCGGCTACAACATCGTCAGCATGACCGGCCTGGAAGAGCCCGCGGCCGACGCTGACTGAGCGATCCGCCGGCGCGGCGGCAAGGCCGCGAGCAGCGCGCAATGGAAAAAGCCCGGCAATGCCGGGCTTTTTCGTGGACCTAGAGGCGCGCCTCGACCGTGGTCACCCGCACCCCTTCGCGCAGGGCTCGCAGCAGCGACATGGCGTCTTCATCGCCCGCCATGCGCGTGAGCTGGCTCACGATCATCCCGCGCTCTTCTGCATTGGCGGCTGCCGCGGTATCGCCGGGCACGACCTTGTTGACCGCATACACCACGATGCTGCCGTCGTCCTGCAGCACGCGCCCGGCGGACACGCCGCCTTCGACCGGCTGCGGAGCGGCAAAGATGGCCTTGTTGGCCTCGGCCGATGGCATCGGCATGCCGCGACGCATGTCCGGCAGCGCAAGATGCTGCCAGCCCTTGGCGTCGGCGACGTCGGCCAGCGCCTTGCCTGCCGTCACCTCGGCCACTGCGGCATCCGCCTCGGCGAGCACGGCCAGGCGCGCGCGATCGGCGCGGATGGCCGTCACCACCTGGTCCCGCACCTCGGCCAGCGCACGCTCGCGCTCGGGCTCGTGCCCGGTCACACGGATCAGCACGCTGTGGTTGCTGCCGAGTTCGATCGGATCACTGACGGTGCCATCCTGGACCAGGGCATCGGAAAACGCGGCGCGCTGCACGGCCGGGTTGGCGGCGATGCCTTCGCCGCCACCGCGGACGAACGGCCCGGTCTTCAGCACCGGCAGGCCGGCCTCGCGCGCGGCGGGGGCCAGCGAGCTCGGGTTGCGATAGATCTGGTCCACCAGGCGGCCGATCAGGTCGTTGAACGCACGCTCCCGGTCGGAGATGGCCTGCGCCGCGGCGAGTTCGACACGCGCGACCTCGAAGGGGACTTCCTTGCCTTCACGCACCTCGCGCACCAGCAGCACGTGCCAGCCGAAGTCGGTCAGCACCGGCTCGGTGGCGACGCCGGGCGCGGCCGCATGCACGGCATTGTCGAAACTCTCGCCCATGATACCGCGCTCGAGCCAGCCGAGGTCGCCGCCTGCGCCCTTCGAGCCTTCGTCATCGGATTCCGCGCGCGCAATGGCGGCGAAGTCGGCGCCTTCCGCCCGTGCCTTGGCAGCGAGCTCGTTCGCCTCCGCCCGAGCGGCTTCGCGCGCCGCAGCGTCGGCGCCCTCGGGCACGCGCACCAGGATGTGCGATACAAGGCGCTGTTCGGGCTCGACGAAGCGGCTCTTTTCAAGTTCGTAGCGCGAGCGCAGCGTGGCCTCGTCGGCCGGCTCGGGTTCCGGCACGGTGTCGGCGGTGATCTCGACGTATTCGATCGACACCTGTTCCGGCGCACGGTAGTCGCCGCGGTGGCCGTCATACCAGGCCTGGATGTCGGTGGCGGCAATCGCACCGGTGTCCGGCGCAGGCGCGGGAATCACCGCCATGGCGACATCGCGCTGCTGGCCGAGCAGCTGCATCGTACGGTCGACCTGCCCCGGGCTCACGAAGGCCGTGCTGGCAACTCCAGCAGGCAGCAGCACCATCTGCAGGCGCTCCCGGATCTCTTCCTGGTGCTGGCGCGGCGTCTGCGCGGGGACGCGCGACTGCAGCAGCATCTGGTAGCGCTGTGGATCGAAGCGGCCTTCCACCTGGAACTCGGGCATCGTCGACACGACTTCGGCGACGCGGGCGTTGCCGACCGCGACCCCTGCCTTCTGCGCCGTCAGCGCCAGCACGGCGCGGTCGACCAGCTGGTCGAGCACGCGCAGCTTGTTGTCCATCTGCTCGAACGCGCGCGCATCGTAGGCTTCGCCCTCGGTGGCGCGCGCCTGCTGGCGGGCAGCCTCGAATTCGTTGCGGAACTCGTCCGGGGACACCTCGCGCGACACCCAGAACGCCTTGCGCACGGGCCAGATATCCGGCGCCGAACGCCACCAGGACGGCGGCGCCTCGACCTTCGCCGCGTAGTTCGCGGAGTTCTGGAACAGGTACTGCTCCATGCCGAAGAACGCGAACGGGATTGCCAGCAGCATCACGATCACGAGGGCGATCCAGCCGGAGGTTTTTTCTCGAAGTGCTTGCAGCATGTCGGGGGTCGCGCGTTGGACGTAGCCGCGCAGTTTAGCGCATGGCTTGCCGCAGCGGCTCCGCCCGGCCGGGCGACCTTGAAACGCGGGCAACGCCAGGTCCGGCGTTGCAAGAAAAAAGAAAGGCGCCCTTGCGGGCGCCTTCCTGGTGTGACTGGCGGAGTGGACGGGACTCGAACCCGCGACCTCCGGCGTGACAGGCCAGCATTCTAACCAACTGAACTACCACTCCGCGTTGTCGAACCTCTTGCGAACGTCAGCCCTGACTGGTGGGTGCTGAGGGGATCGAACCCCCGACCCTCTCCGTGTAAAGGAGACGCTCTACCGCTGAGCTAAGCACCCAAGCGGGCCGCTTAGTTTACAGCATCCTTCAGCGCCTTGCCAGCCTTGAAGACCGGATTTTTCGACGCAGCGATCGCGATCTCTTCGCCGGTGCGCGGATTGCGGCCGGTGCGGGCAGCGCGATCCTTGACCTGGAAGGTGCCAAAGCCGATCAGGGCAACGGTGTCACCCTGCTTCAGGGCCTCGCCCACCGAGGACAGCACGGCGTCGACAGCACGCGCGGCATCGGCCTTGGACAGGTTGGCCTCGTCGGCAACGGCCTGGACCAGATCGTTCTTGTTCATGTATTCGGTGCTCCTGCGCGACCAAGGGTCGCTCGAATTGGTGACGGGCCTGCGGGCGGCCTGGCCGCCGCGGCTCCGGAATCGCTGGCGGCTACAAGTCGCGCAGCGAGCGGGAATTTATACCAGTGCGCCTTGTGCCGCGCAACAAAAAGACGGCCTGCTCAATGCTTGACATCAGCCCTGGGCGACGTTTTGCGCGGCGCGCGCGCCACCGGTCCGACCGGCGCGGGGGACGGCAACGCGGGCAGCGGCCGTTCCAGCGCAAGGTCGAGCACCTCGTCGATCCACTTCACCGGCACGATCTTCATGCCCTGGGTGACGTTCTTCGGGATGTCGGCGAGATCCTTGCGGTTCTCTTCCGGGATGATCACCGTGGTGATGCCGCCGCGCAGCGCCGCCAGCAGCTTCTCCTTCAGTCCGCCGATGGCGGTGACCTTGCCGCGCAGCGTGATCTCGCCGGTCATCGCCACGTCGGCGCGCACCGGGATCCGGGTCAGCGTCGACACCAGCGAGGTCGCCATCGCGATGCCCGCGCTCGGGCCGTCCTTGGGCGTGGCGCCATCGGGCACGTGCACGTGGATGTCACGCTTTTGCAGGAAGTCGGGCTCGAGGCCGAATCGTTCGGCGCGCGCGCGCACCACCGACAGCGCCGCCGAAGCCGACTCCTTCATCACGTCGCCCAGCTGGCCGGTCAGCGTGAGCTGGCCACCCTTGCCCGGGACCAGGGTGGACTCGATCTGCAGCAGGTCGCCGCCGACCTCGGTCCAGGCGAGGCCGGTGACCAGGCCGATTTCGTTGTCCTGCTCGGCGCGGCCGAAATCATGCCGGCGCACGCCCAGGTACTTGTCGAGGTTCTTCGGAGTGATGCTCAGCGCGCGCGGCTTCTTCTTCTGCGGCCCGGCAAGCGCGATCTCCTTCACCACCTTCCGGCAGATCTTGGCGATCTCGCGCTCCAGGTTGCGCACGCCGGACTCGCGCGTGTAGTAGCGCACGATGTCCTGCACCGCGCCCTCTGCGATCCTGATCTCGTCATCGCGCAGGCCGTTGGCCTTGATCTGCTTGGGCAGCAGGTAGCGCATGGCGATGTGGATCTTCTCCTCCTCGGTGTAGCCGGGAAGGCGGATCACCTCCATGCGGTCCAGCAGCGGGCCGGGGATGTTGAGCGAGTTCGAGGTCGCGACGAACATCACTTCCGACAGGTCGAGGTCGACTTCGAGATAGTGGTCGTTGAATGCATTGTTCTGCTCGGGATCCAGCACTTCCAGCAGCGCCGAGGACGGATCGCCACGGAAGTCCATCGACATCTTGTCGATTTCGTCGAGCATGAAGAGCGGGTTCTTGACGCCGGCCTTGTTGAGGTTCTGGACGATGCGTCCCGGCATCGAGCCGACGTAGGTGCGGCGATGGCCGCGGATCTCGGCCTCGTCGCGCACGCCGCCCAGCGACATGCGCACGAACTTGCGGTTGGTGGCCTTCGCGATCGACTGTCCAAGCGAGGTCTTGCCCACGCCGGGCGGGCCGACCAGGCACAGGATCGCGCCCTTCATCTGCTTCACGCGGGTCTGCACCGCGAGGTACTCGAGGATGCGTTCCTTGACCTTCTCCAGTCCGTAATGGTCCGCGTCAAGCACTTCCTGCGCCGCGTTGAGGTCCTTGCGCACCTTGCTGCGCTTCTTCCAAGGCACCCCGAGCAGCCACTCCAGGTAGTTGCGCACCACCGCGGCTTCCGCCGCCATAGGCGACATCTGCTTGAGCTTGTTGAGCTCGGACTTCGCCTTGGTTTCCACGGGCTTGGGCATGCCGGCGGCGGCGATCTTGCGCGCCAGCTCCTCCAGGTCGTTGGGCGCGTCGTCCATGTCGCCCAGCTCTTTCTGGATCGCCTTCATCTGCTCGTTGAGGTAGTACTCGCGCTGCGACTTCTCCATCTGGCCCTTCACCCGGCCGCGGATGCGCTTCTCCATCTGCTGGACGTCGATTTCACCGTCGACCAGGCCGACCAGCATTTCGAGCCTCTCGGCGGTGCCGAAGGTTTCAAGCAGGCGCTGCTTCTCGCCCAGGCGCACGCCCAGGTGTGCCGCGACCGTGTCGGCCAGGCGCGAAGGCTCGTCGATGCCGGCCAGGGTCTGCAGCAGCTCCGGCGGCAGCTTGCGGTTGGTCTTGACGTATTGCTCGAACAGTCCCATCAGCGAGCGTGCGATGGCTTCGATCTCGCGCGGTTCGCGGTCCTCGACCGGATCCATCGCGGTGCCGGTGCCGACCAGCGCGCCGTCGACCTCGCGCACTGCGGCGACCGAAACGCGCTGGACACCCTCGACAAGCACCTTGATCGTGCCATCAGGAAGCTTCAACAGCTGCAGCACCTGCGCCAGCGTACCGACCGGGTGCAGGTCGTCGGCGCCCGGATCGTCGGTCTCGGCGGACTTCTGCGCGACCAGCAATACCTGCTTGTCGCCCTCCATTGCCACGTCAAGCGCGCGAATGGACTTGTCGCGGCCGACGAACAGCGGGATGACCATGTGCGGGAACACCACCACGTCGCGCAGCGGCAGGACCGGCAGGTCAAAAGTGGTGGCCTGGGTGCTCATCTGGACTCCTGGAATACGGGCGGCCGGCTGCCGCATGGTTCTGGTTATGGGGCCCGGCGGAAGTGGATGCAAGCGCTGCGAGCCGGTCCGCGCTGAACGCCCTGGCGCACGGCGCGGAACCCGCTCTTGGACCAGCAGGCAGCGGCGGACAGGGAGCCGCAGGCGGGGCGACGAAGCGACGCTTCCGGGAGCGGCCGTGACGCGATCCCCGGCTGTGTGGAAACGACCACGGCCGCAAGACGGGCGGTCGTGCGGGCGTGTGAGCGACCATGGCCGCGATGCGGGCGCGGGCGATATCGCGGCCATGGCCGCTCCCGCAAAGAGCTGGACTCGACAAAGGCGGACGCCAGTCCCGGCTGCCGCCACGGGGCGGCCCCACCCGGAGGCCGCGTTCAGTCGCCCGAGGCGGCCTTCGCCGGCGGCGCGGCGGGGGTTTCGTAAATCAGGTAGGGCTCGGACTTGTGTTCGATCACCGATTCGTCCACCACGACCTTGCTCACGTTTTCCTGCGAGGGCAGGTCGTACATCGTGTCCAGAAGCACCGATTCGACGATGGTCCGCAGGCCGCGGGCACCGGTCTTGCGCTTGAGCGCCTTGCGGGCGATGGCCGCCAGCGCATCGGGACGGAACTCCAGTTCGACGCCCTCCATCTCGAACAGTTTCCTGAACTGCTTGGTGATGGCGTTCTTCGGCTCCGACAGGATCCTGACCAGGGCGGCCTCGTCCAGCTCCTCGAGCGTCGCGACCACCGGCAGGCGGCCAACGAACTCGGGGATCAGGCCGAACTTGATCAGGTCCTCGGGCTCGACCGCGGCCAGCACTTTGCCGACTTCGGCCTTGCGCTCGGAGCTCTTGAGCTTGGCGCCGAAGCCGATGCCGCTGGCATCGGTGCTGCGCTGCTGGATGACCTTGTCCAGCCCCGCAAACGCGCCGCCGACGATGAACAGGATGTTGCGGGTATCGACCTGGAGGAATTCCTGCTGCGGATGCTTGCGCCCGCCCTGCGGCGGCACGCTGGCGACCGTGCCTTCGATCAGCTTCAGCAGCGCCTGCTGCACGCCCTCGCCGGACACGTCGCGGGTGATCGACGGGTTCTCGCTCTTGCGCGAGATCTTGTCGATCTCGTCGATGTAGACGATGCCCTGCTGCGCCTTCTCGACGTCGTAGTCGCACTTCTGCAGCAGCTTCTGGATGATGTTCTCGACGTCCTCGCCGACATAGCCGGCCTCGGTCAGCGTCGTGGCATCGGCCATGGTGAACGGCACGTTCAACATGCGCGCAAGGGTCTCGGCCAGCAGGGTCTTGCCGGAGCCTGTCGGACCCACGAGCAGGATGTTCGACTTGGCCAGCTCGACCTCGTCGTTTTTCTGCCGGCTCTCGATGCGCTTGTAATGGTTGTAGACCGCCACCGCGAGCGTCTTCTTCGCCCTCTGCTGGCCGATCACATACTGGTCGAGAACCTCGAGGATCTCCTTCGGCTTGGGCAGCGAACTGCGCGCGCTCTGGGCCTTCTCCTCGAGTTCTTCGCGGATGATGTCGTTGCACAGCTCGACGCATTCATCGCAGATGAACACGCTCGGGCCCGCGATCAGCTTGCGGACCTCATGCTGGCTCTTCCCGCAGAACGAGCAGTAGAGGATCTTGCTGCTGTCGCCGGAACGGCCTTGTCTATCTTCGGTCATGCGTTCGCCAATCGGTGTTTCGGGGGGTCGGGGTCGAGAATAGCACCCGGGCCCCGGGCCGCAAGCGCGGCGGGGCCCGGGCTGCAATGGCCGGGGCCATCGCGTGGGTCAGTGGCTGGCCTGCCTGTTCAGGCGGGCTGGATGGACTCTTCGGGACGCCGCTCGAGCACTTCGTCCACAAGGCCGTACTCGCGCGCGGCTTCGGCACTCTTGAAGTTGTCGCGCTCGGTGTCGTGGGCGACGGTCTCGATCGACTGTCCGGTGTGGCGCGCCAGGATGGCGTTCAGGTTCTGCTTCATCGAGAGGATTTCGCGCGCATGGATCTCGATGTCGGTCGCCTGGCCCTGGAAGCCGCCCAGGGGCTGGTGGATCATCACCCGCGAGTTCGGCAGCGCATAGCGCTTGCCCGCCGCGCCGGACGCCAGCAGCAGCGCGCCCATGCTGGCCGCCTGGCCGACGCAGATCGTGCTGACGTCGGGCTTGATGAACTGCATGGTGTCGTAGATCGCCATGCCGGCGGTGACGATGCCGCCGGGCGAGTTGATGTACAGGTTGATGTCCTTCTCGGGGTTCTCGGCCTCGAGGAACAGCATCTGCGCCACGATCACGTTGGCGACGTGGTCGTCGATGCCGCCGACCAGGAAGATCACCCGCTCCTTCAGCAGGCGCGAATAGATGTCGTACGCGCGCTCGCCGCGGCTGGTCTGTTCGACCACCATCGGTACGAGGTTGAGTGCCTTGGTCTGGATGCTCATGAAATTCCCGTGTCAGGCGGAGGCGCTCACGCCTGCGGCGCGATCGCTTCCTGGAAGGTCAGCTGCGTGTCGGTGTGCTCGGCGCGCTCGGCGATCCAGTCGATCACCTGCTCCTCCATCACCCGGTTCTGCAGTCCACCCATAAGCTGGGGATCGTTGCGGTACAAGTCAATGACCTGCTGCGGCTCCTCGTAGGTCGAGGCGATCAGGCGCAGGCTTTCGTCCAGGCGCTTGCGGTCCAGGATCAGCTGGTGCTTGCGGGCGACCTCGCCCACCAGCAGGCCCACCAGCACGCGCTTGCGCGCGGGCTCCATGAAGTTCTCGTGGGCATTGGCCGGCGGCTCGGAGGGACGGCCCTCGCGGCGGGCCTGATCGGCCACCTGGGCGACCAGCGCACGCGCCTCCCGCTCGATCAGGTTCGGCGGCAGCTCGACGTCGGCATAGGCGGCGACCAGCTGTTCACCGACGGCGCGGCGCAGGCGGTTCATCAGCGCGTGCTTGAGCTCGCGCTCGAGATTGGTGCGGATGTCCAGGCGGAACTGGTCCATCTCGCCACTCTTGACGCCGAAGCTGCGGATGAACGCGGCGTCGGCTTCCGGCAGGACCTCTTCGGAGACCTGCTCGGCGCGCAGGTGGACGCTGGCGGACTTGCCAGCCAGCTGCGGCACCCTCCAGCCCTCGGGGAAGGTCACTTCGATGTCCTTCTCGTCACCGGTGGACATGCCCACCAGCGCCGCTTCGATCTCGGGGAGCATCGCGCCCGAACCGATCACCGACACGCCGCGCTCGACGCCTTCGGCGGGCATGCGCTCGCCGTCGACCTCGGACCAGGTCTCCACGTCGACCGCATCGCCCTGCTTCGCGGGGCGGGTCACGGCGGTCCAACTGCGGCGCTGCTGGCGCAGGTTGCCGATCATGCGGTCGATGTCTTCCTCGGTGACCTCGGCCACCGCGCGATCGACCTTCAGGCCGGAGACGTCGATCTCGCCGAAGTCCGGCACTACTTCGAAGGTGGCCACGTAGGACAGGTCGTTGGCGTCGTCTTCGCGTTCGATGCTGGGCTGGCCGGCGATGCGCAGCGCGTTGTCACGCACGGCGCTGTCGAAACCCTCGCGCAGCAGGCCGTCCAGGACCTCGCTGCGGACCTGCGCGCCGAAGCGCTGCTCGATCACCTTCGCCGGCACCTTGCCGGGGCGGAAACCCTTGATGCGCGCCGTGCGCGCGATCTCGCGCAGGCGGCCACCCACCTGGTCCTGCAGGCGCTCGGCCGGCAGGCTGAAGGTCATCCTGCGCCCGAGGTTGCCGACGGTCTCGACTGAAACTTGCATACCCACTCCTGCCACCGCGACCAGGGCCGCGGGCGTTGATAGTCTGGTTGGCCGATTCGCGGGCTGGCCCGGATCCGGCGACGGAACGGAACATTTTGGCGGAATCCGGGCGCTGCCGCCAGCACCACGCGTTGACACCGCCTGGAGGCCTCCCGACAATGCCCCGGACCAGCCGCGGCGGCACCGGCTGTCCGTATTCGTCGGGGTATAGCGCAGTCTGGTAGCGCGCCTGCTTTGGGAGCAGGATGTCGGGGGTTCGAATCCCTCTACCCCGACCATTCTTCTGCGCCCGTAGCTCAACCGGATAGAGCACCGGCCTTCTAAGCCGGGGGTTGCAGGTTCGAGTCCTGCCGGGCGCGCCAGATCCTTCCGATGCCTGCGACCCGTCGCACTTCAGTTCCGACCGCGCTACAATGCGCGGCCCCGCCGGTTCGACGCGGGGCCCGATGGTGGATGTAGCTCAGTTGGTTAGAGCACCGGATTGTGATTCCGGGGGTCGCGGGTTCAAATCCCGTCTTCCACCCCAGCTTTCGCCGATGGCCTGCAGTGTTGATCTGCCGGCCATCGTTTTGCTAAGATTTCCCGATCGGGGCCGTTAGCTCAGTTGGTAGAGCAGTTGACTCTTAATCAATAGGTCCAAGGTTCGAATCCTTGACGGCCCACCAAGACCCGAAGCGCCCGGCCCCGCCGGGCGTTTTTTGTTTGCGGGGCGCTCCGGCGGAGTGGCCGGCCCAGCACGATGCGAAAGTGGCGGAATTGGTAGACGCCCTGGTTTTAGGTACCAGTGCCGCAAGGCGTGGGGGTTCGAGTCCCCCCTTTCGCACCACCCCGGTGGCCGCGCCGCGCGCGGGCGGCCTCCCGGCCCGCCCGTGTATCCTTCCGCGCAGGCAAACGCACACTGAACCCCTGGGGGAATCCATGCGCAGCGGCAACCCTGTCCTTTCCGACTCCACCTTCCTCGATCTTGGCAGCGGTACCGTCGTCACCCGCGATGGCGCCGGCACGATGACCATCAACGGCACGGTCAACAAGACCGCGTTCCTGCTGTTGCTGACCGTCCTGACCGCAGCGTTCGCGTGGAGCCAGGCGTTCACGCCGGGCGGCGAGATCGCACCGGGCTTCTCCGTGTACATGTGGGGTGGCCTGATCGGCGGCTTCATCCTGGCCATGGTCACTGTGTTCAAGAAGACATGGGCACCGGTCACCGCGCCGCTGTATGCGCTGGTCGAGGGCTTTTTCCTCGGCGCGATCTCGGCGCTGTACAGCCACATGTACGAAGGCATCGTGATCCAGGCGGTGATGCTGACCTTCGGCACCCTGTTCGCGCTGCTGTTCGCCTACCGCTCCGGCCTCATCAAGGCCACCGAAAACTTCAAGCTCGGCGTGGTCGCGGCCACCGGCGGCATCTTCCTCGTGTACCTGGCAACGATCGTGCTGGGCTTCTTCGGCGTGAACATCCCGATGATCCACGGCAACGGCATCGTCGGCATCGGCTTCAGCCTGGTCGTGATCGTGATCGCCGCGCTGAACCTCGTGCTGGACTTCGACTTCATCGAAACCGGCGCCGAGCAGGGCGCGCCGAAGTATATGGAGTGGTACGGCGCCTTCGGCCTGATGGTCACCCTGGTGTGGCTGTACATCGAGTTCCTGCGCCTGCTGTCGAAGCTGCAGTCGCGCAACTGACCGTTCCATCCGCGTTGGCGTAACTCCGTGGCAAAAGAGCCCTTGGCTCTTCCCGGCTAGGTAGCACCTGGCCCCGGCGCACCCGCCGCAAGCGCGGGTTCGCGCCGCGGCCAGGCCATGAAGCCGATCGCCGCCAGGGCCAGGAGCCAGCAGTAGAAAACGTTGGCCGCGAGCGACAGCGGCGACACCGAGGCCAGGCCCGCGGCAAGCAGGATCTGGGCGCCATAGGGCAGCAGGCCCTGGGGCACGCAGGCGAAGACATCAAGAAGGCTGGCAGCGCGGCGGGCGCTGATGCCGTGGCGCCGGGCGATGTCGCGCGCGACCTCACCGCTGACGAGGATCGCCACCGTGTTGTTGGCGGTGAACACGTCAGCCGTCGCCGAGAGCGCGGCGATGCTGAACTCGCCCGTGCGCCGCCCCTGGTGGCCGCGCGCGAAGCGGGCGATCGCACGCGCCAGCCAATCCAGGCCGCCGGCGGCCTTCATGAGCGCGCCCACTCCGCCGATCAGCAGCGACAGCAGCAGGATCTCCGTCATGCCCTCGAAGCCGGTCCAGATATCACCGGCGTACTGCACCAGGTCGTAGTCCGGGCCCAGTGCCAGCCCGAACGCGCCGGCCAGCGCAAGACCGATACCGAGCACCAGGATCACGTCCAGGCCGCTGAGCGCCAGGGCCAGCACCAGCACATAGGGCAGCACCAGCCAGGCCGACGCCGGCTGTTCGGTGGTCACCGGCGCCGGATCGCCGAGGAAGGCGAGCAGCGCCATGGTCACCAGTGCCGCCGGCAGCGCGATCCTGAAATTCTCGCGGAACTTGTCGCGCATCTCCGCGCCCTGGCTGCGGGTGGCGACGATGGTGGTGTCCGAGATCACCGACAGGTTGTCGCCGAACATCGCGCCGCTGATCACCGCGCCCACGACCAGCGCGCGATCCAGGCCCGACGCGTCCGCCACGCCGAGCGCTATCGGCACCACGGCCGCGATCGTGCCCATCGACGTGCCGATGGCCAGGGAGATCAGGGCCGCGACCACAAACAGCCCGGGCAGCAGCAGCGCCGACGGCACCGCGCCGACCCCCAGGGCAACCACCGCATCGACCGCCCCGATCGCCTGCGAGACGTAGGCGAAGGCGCCTGCGAGCAGGAAGATCAGGCACATGGTCATGATGTTCGGGTCGCCCATGCCGCGCAGCAGCACCTCGCCCGCCTTCACTCCGCGGCGGTGGGCGATCCAGGCGGCCAGTGCGAGCGCCGGAAGGATCGCAACCGGGGCCCGCAGCTGGTAGAAGCCCATCGCTTCGCCCTGCAGCGTGAAATAAAGCCCGGATCCAAAGAACAGCGCCAGGAACAGCAGCAGCGGGGTCAGCGCCAGGGCGCTGGGACGGGTATCCATCGCTTTATCCGCATGAAAGGATTTGCGATTGTGGGGCGCACGACCCGCACTGTCGAGGCAAGCGTCGGAACAACGGTGTTCCAGAAACGAAACGGGCGCCGAAGCGCCCGTCTGCGTTGCCATCCGTCCCGCCCCCGCGGCAGCGGGCTTGCCTCAGGCCGCGGCGCGAGCGGCGATCGCCCGGGCGAAGCCCATGGTGGTGCCGGTGCCACCCAGGTCGGGGGTGAGCGAGTCCTTGGCTTCCAGCGTGGCCACGATCGCCGCGCGCAGCCTGCCGGCCTGCTCGACCATGCCGATGTGCTCGAGCATCTGCACCGCGCCCAGCAGCAGCGCGCAGGGGTTGGCGACGCCCTTGCCGGCAATGTCCGGTGCGGAGCCGTGCACGGCCTCGAAAATCGCCGCGTCCTTGCCGATGTTCGCCCCCGGGATCAGGCCCAGGCCACCGATCAGGCCGGCGCAGAGGTCGGAGATGATGTCGCCGAACAGATTGGTGGTCACGATGACGTCGAACTGCTCCGGGCGCATCACCAGCTGCATGCAGGTGTTGTCGACGATCATCTCGTTGCACTCGATGTCCGGGTACTCCCTGGCCACGTCGCGCGCGGCGTTGAGGAAGATGCCCGAGGTCGATTTCAGGATGTTGGCCTTGTGCACCACCGTGACCTTCTTGCGGCCGACGCGCCGCGCAAGCTCGAAGGCATAGCGCACGATGCGCTCCGAGCCCTTGCGGGTGTTGCGGGTGACCGACACCGCCCAGCTGCCGTCGGGCGCGGTTTCCTGGCCTTCGGCGCTGTAGGCGCCCTCGGTGTTCTCGCGCACGGTGATGATGTCCACGCCCTCGCTGAAGCGCGAGCGGGTGTTCGGGAACGAAGTCGCCGGACGCACGTTCGCGTAGAGGTCGAAATGGCGGCGCAGCTGGACGTTGATCGACGAGAACCCGTCGCCGACCGGCGTGGTCAGGGGGCTCTTGAGCGCGACCCTGTTGCGGCTGATCGAGTCCAGCGTGGCCTGGGGAAGCAGCTCGCCATGCTTCTCGAGCGCCACCAGGCCGGCGTCGGCTTCTTCATACGCAAGGTCGAGGCCCATGGCGTCGAGCACGTGCAGGGTGGCGTCCATGATCTCCGGGCCGATGCCATCGCCGCGGATGACCGTGATTGTCTGGGTCATTGTGTGGGGGGTCCATGCAGGGGGACGCCGCGCGCGTGCGCAGGCGTCCGGGGGAGCGAAATGCAGTTCCCGATTATGCCGCAAGCCGCCCGACACTGCCCGCGGCGGCCGCTGAACGCAGTGATGCCCGCGGGGCGGCTGCCGTGGGCCAGCCGTCCTGGGCCCTAGGCGCCCTTGCCCGTCACCAGGGGCTCGAAGCCGCCAGACCGGTGCAGCGCCATCATGTCGTCATAGCCGCCGACGTGGGCGTCGCCGACGAAGATCTGCGGCACCGATGTCCGGCCGGCGCGCGACACCATCCGCGCACGCTCGGCGGGGTCGAGGTCGATCCGCACCTCGGTCCATTCCAGGCCCTTGCTGCGCAGGAAGTTCTTGGCGGCCACGCAGTAGGCGCACACCGCGCTGGTGTAGAGGGTGATTTCGGTGGAAGCGTTTTGGTTCAAGATGATCTCCGGAAGCTCGTGGCGCCGCAGCGGTCGATTGCCATTTTCGCCGATCCTGCACGGCGCGTCGTGCACGCGCCGCAACGACCCGCGACGACGGCGCGGATTAACGGGGTGTTCACGCCTGCCGTCCGCGTCGCCCCCATCCTGTCAGACACCCTGCCCCGGTCCCCGCCCATCCGATCCCGCATGCGCCTGCTTCCCGCCACCATCGCCCTCGTCCTCGCAGTGGCTGTCTCCGCGGCACCCGCGCAGCAGCGGCTGCCCGACATCGGTTCGTCCGCGGACACCATGCTCGGGCCCGCACAGCAGCGCGAGTACGGGCAGATGCTGCTGGCCCAGCTGCGCCACTACGACTACATCCTCGATGACCCCTTGATCGATTCGTGGCTGCGCCACATGGGCAACCGGCTGGCCGAGGCCAGCGACCAGCCCGGGCAGCCGTTCACTTTCTTCATGATCAAGGACCGGTCGGTCAACGCGTTCGCCACACTGGGCGGGTACATCGGCACCAACGCCGGCCTGGTCCTGATCGCCGACAGCGAGGACGAGGTCGCCGGCGTGCTCGCCCACGAAGTCGCGCACGTGACCCAGGCCCATGTCCTGCGCGGCGCCGAGCGCGCCCAGCGCGACAGCATTCCGATCCTGCTGGCGATGCTGGGTGCCATGGCCGTGGCGTCCCAGACCAGCAGCGACTCGGCGGGAAACGCCGCGGTCGCGGCGGTTGCCGGTGCCCAGGGCCTGATGCTCCAGCGCCGGATCGACTACACCCGCTCCAACGAGTCCGAAGCCGACCGCGTGGGCATGCGCACGCTTGCCCGCAGCGGCTACGACACCACTGCAATGGCAAGAATGTTCGAACACATGCAGGCGCTGTCACGCACCAACCAGGGCGGCGAGCGCGAGCGCATGCCGGATTACCTCCGCACCCACCCCGTCACCACCGTCCGGATCAGCGAGGCCCGGCAGTTGGCCGAGCAGCACGCCGACGAGCACAGAGGCAACTTTTCAACCGTCGGCCTCGCCGGCAACAATCCTCTGCTGCCGCCGCTGTTGCGCCCGGGCGCACCCGGCGCCGCCAGCGGCAACCAGTTCGGCTGGGCCCGTGAGCGCCTTCGTGCGCTGAGCGCGGAGACTCCGGCACGCGCCATCGCCGAGTACGGCCGGCTTTCGCGCAGCGGCGAGCTCACCGCCCCCCAGCGCTACGGATTGGCCGTGGCGCAGCTGCTGGCGGGCCAAGGGGCCGAAGCCGCACGCGGCTTCGAAGCGCTGCTGGCCTCGAGTCCCGGCGACACCTGGCTGCTGTTGGGCCTGGCCCGGGCCGAGTCCCGCCAGGGCCTGCACGCCGCCGCCGATGCCCGCTACGAAGACCTGGTGCGGCGCATGCCGCGCAACCGCGCGGTGGTGCTGGGCTATGCCGAGACCCTGGTCGAGCGCAACAACGCCGAGTCCGGACGCCGTGCCCAGGACATCCTGCGGCCGCTGATGGCCGCCTCCGGCGAAGATCCCGTCTTCCACCACATCTTCGCCCGTGCCAGCGACAGCGCCGGCGACCCGATCCGCGCCGGCGAGGCCTGGGCGGAACACGCCTTCCTCAACGGCCGCGCCGAGCAGGCCCTGCTCCAGCTCAACACCCTGCGCAAGCGCGACGACCTCGACTATTACGCACGCGCCCGGATCGATGCGCGCATCGCTGCGATCACGCCGACCGTGCTTGAGCTGCGCCGCCAGGGCATCCGCGACCCCGACCTGCACCGCCGCTGAGACGTGCGTCAGCGCGCGGCGCTGTCACCAAACAGTCACCAAACCGTCGTCTAATGGCCGTCATGACCAGAAGCGAGCGGTAGCAGCGTGCAGAAGCGCATCCTGATCGTCGACGATGAACCCGCCATCCGCGACATGGTGGCTTTCGCCGTGCGCAAGGGCGACTACGAGCCGGTCCACGCGGGCGATGCCCAGCAGGCGCAGGAGGCAATCGCCGACCGCGTGCCCGACCTGATCCTGCTGGACTGGATGCTGCCCGGCACCAGCGGCATCGAACTCGCACGGCGCTGGCGCCGCGAAGCGCTGACCCGCGAGATCCCGATCATCATGCTGACCGCCCGCGGCGAGGAAAACGACCGCGTCGGCGGCCTCGAGGCCGGAGTCGACGACTACGTGGTCAAGCCCTTCTCGTCGCGCGAGCTCCTGGCCCGCATCCGCGCGGTCATGCGCCGCTCCCGCGAGGACGACGAGGACGGCAGCGTGGTCGTTGGCGGCCTGCGCATCGACGGCGCCGCGCACCGGGTGTTCGCGGGCGAGGAACCGGTGTCGATCGGACCCACCGAATACCGCCTGCTGCATTTCTTCATGACCCATCCCGACCGGGTGTACTCGCGTTCGCAGCTGCTGGACCACGTCTGGGGCGGCAGCGTATACGTCGAGGAACGCACGGTCGACGTGCATATCCGCCGCCTGCGCAAGACCCTGGAGCCCTTCGCGCTCGACGGCATGGTGCAGACGGTGCGGGGCGCGGGTTACCGATTCTCCGCCTCGGTCTAGACTGGCGGCATGCCGCCGACCCTCAAGACTTCGTGGCAGCGGACCCTGGCGACGCTGGCAGGGGTCCTGGTTGCCGCCCTGCTGATCGGACTGGCGGTGGGCCAGCCGTGGCCCGCCGTGGCGCTGGCTGCGCTCGCGCTGCTGGCCGCGCACCTGTTGCGCCTGCACCGGATCATGGGCCACCTGGACGCACGCATGCGCCTGCCGCCCCCCAGCGCGCGCGGGGGTGCCTGGTCGGCCGTGGAACGGCTGCTGCATCGCGCCCGCCATGAGGTCCGCGCCCGCGAGCGCCGGCTGGTGGAGATGATGCGCGCCTATCGCGCGGTCGCCACCGCCCTGCCCGATGCGCTGGTGGTCGTCGACCGCAATACCCAGCGGGTGATCTGGTGCAACGCCGCCTCCGGCAGGCTGCTGGGCCTGGGCTACCCGCAGGACCGCGGCGCCAGCCTCTGCGAACGGCTGCAGCCGCTGCCGATCGCGCACTGGCTGAGCGCCGGCCGCCACGCCGAGCCGATCGTCGACGCCGCGTCGCCCGCGGATCCGGCAATCCGCATCAGCCTGCGCCTGATCCCCTATTCCGATGCGCTGTGGCTGCTGGTCGCCCGCGACGTCGGCAAGCTGATGCGCCTGGAGAAGATGCGCCGCGACTTCGTGGCCAACGTCTCCCACGAGCTGCGCACGCCGCTGACGGTGATCCACGGCTACCTGGACATGCTGGATCCGGCCGAGGCCACCGAAACCGCCGAGTGGGAGCCGATCATCGGCGAGATGCGGCGCCAGTCGCAGCGCATGACCCAGCTGGTGGAAGACCTGCTGATGCTGTCCAGGCTGGAGGCACAGGAGACCACCGATGACGACGAAGTCGCGATGGCGCCGATGCTCGCCACCCTGCACCGCGAGGCGGAAGCGATCAGCCAGGGCCGCCACCAGGTCAACGTCGACGACTTCGCCGGCGTCGATCTGCGCGGCTCCACGCGCCAGCTGCACAGCGCGTTCTCCAACCTCGTCGCCAACGCGGTGCGCTACACGCCCAGCGGCGGCACGATATCGGTCCGCCTGCAGCCCGCCACGCACGGCGGCGTTTCGCTGTCCGTGGAGGACAGCGGCTACGGCATCCCCGAGGCACACCTGCCGCGCCTGACCGAGCGCTTCTACCGCGTTTCCAGCAGCCGCACCCGCGAAACCGGCGGCACCGGTCTGGGCCTGGCGATCGTCAAGCACGTGCTGCAGCTCCACCAGGCGGGGCTGGAGATCAGCAGCGAAGTCGGGCGCGGCAGCACCTTCTCCTGCCATTTCGGCGCCGAGCGCGTCCTGGCGCGAACGCCGGACCACCATGAAGAACCCCATGACCAGACCAGCACCGGCCAGCCCGCCTGACGCCCGCGCCGCGCGCACCCTTGCCGCGCACGCGCAGGCAGCCACGGCCAGGGCAAATGCCGCGGCCGCGGATCCCGCCGCGGATTCACTCCGCGACCCCTCGCTGTACCTCAACCGCGAGCTGTCGCAGCTCGACTTCAACTTCCGCGTGCTCGCGCAGGCGCAGGACGCCACCATGCCGCTGCTCGAGCGGCTGCGCTTCCTGTGCATTTCCTGCACCAACCTCGACGAGTTCTTCGAGATCCGCGCGGCCACCGTGCGCCACGCGCAGGATTTCGACGTGCCGCTGCCGGCCGACGGGCTTTCACCCGGCACCGTGCTGCGCAGGATCCACGAACGCACCGCCGAACTGGTGGCCGCACAGTACGCGTGCTGGAACGACGTGCTACGCCCGGCGCTCGCCGATGCCGGCGTACGCGTGCTCGCTCGCGAAACCTGGAACATGCGCCAGCGCCGCTGGCTGCGCGCGTATTTCCGCGAGGAGATCCTGCCCGTCCTGTCGCCGCTGGGCCTGGACCCGTCGCACCCCTTCCCGAAGATCCTCAACAAGTCGCTCAACCTGGTGGTGGTGCTCAAGGGCAAGGACGCGTTCGGCCGCAGCGGGCACCTCGCCATCGTCCGCGCACCGCGTTCGCTGGCGCGGATCATCCGCCTGCCGCCGCGCGTGTCCGGCGGCGACCATGACTTCGTGTTCCTCTCGGCGATGCTGTCGGAATTCGTCGAAGACCTGTTCCCGGGCATGAAGGTCCAGGGCGCGTACCAGTTCCGGGTCACCCGCAATTCCGAACTGATCCTCGACGAGGACGAAGTCGAGAACCTGGCGCTGGCGCTGCGCGACGAACTGCTGGGGCGCGGCTACCTGCGCGCGATGCGGCTGGAGATCGCCGCCGACTGCCCGGCGACGATCGTCCAGGACCTGCTGCGGAACTTCGACCTGCCCGACAACGCCGTCTATCGCATCAACGGGCCGGTGAACCTCAACCGGGTGATCCACGTCTACAACGACGTCGATCGCCCCGAGCTCAAGTTCCCGCCCTTCCAGCCACGCCACCTCCCCGGCGGCGACGCGATGTTCGAACGCATCGCCGAGGGCGACATTCTGCTCCACCATCCCTTCGACGCCTTCAGCCCGGTGCTCGAGCTGCTCAAGCAGGCGGCTACCGATCCCGGCGTGCTGGCGATCAAGCAGACGCTGTACCGCACCGGGCGCGACTCGCCGATCGTCGAGCACCTGGTGCAGGCCGCGCGCAACGGCAAGGACGTGACCGTGGTGGTCGAGCTGCGCGCGCGCTTCGACGAAGAAGCCAACCTCGGCCTTGCCGACCGGCTTCAGGATGCCGGCGTGCAGGTCGTCTACGGCGTGGTCGGCTACAAGACCCACGCCAAAATGCTTCTGGTGGTGCGACGCGAGGGCCGCCGCCTGCGCCGCTACGTGCACATGGGCACCGGCAACTACCACAGCGGAACCGCGCGCGCGTACACCGACATCGGCCTGCTGACCGCCGATGTCGATATCGGCAGCGACGTGCACCAGATCTTCCAGCAGATCTCGGGGCTGGCGCCGGCAATCCAGCTCAAGCGCCTGCTGCAATCGCCGTTCACCCTGCACGCGGCGGTGCTGGCCTCGATCAGGCGCGAGGCCAGGTTCGCCGCCGCCGGCCGCCCGGCGCGGATCGTCGCCAAGATGAACGCACTCAACGAGCCGCAGGTGGTGCGCGCCCTGTACGCCGCCTCGCAGGCGGGGGTGCAGATCGACCTCATCGTGCGCGGTGCCTGCACCCTGCGCCCGGGCGTGCCCGGCGTCTCCGACAACATCCGCGTGCGCTCCATCGTCGGCCGCTTCCTGGAACACAGCCGGGTGTACTGGTTCGGCAACGATGGCGCGCCGGAAACCTGGTGCGCCAGCGCCGACTGGCTGGAGCGAAACCTGCTGCGCAGGGTCGAGACCTGCTTCCCTATCCTGGATCCGGTGGTCGCCGCGCGCGTTCGCCGCGAGACGCTCGAAACCTATCTAGCCGACAACACCAACGCCTGGGAGCTGCAGCCGGACGGCACTTATCGCGAGCTCGCGCCCGCCGAGGGCGAAGCCGCGCATTCCGCCCAGGCGTCGCTGCTTGCGGACATCTGCGGATGAGCCCGGTGACGGCGCCTCCGGCTTCGCAGAGCCAGCCGCTGGTCGACGGCGACATGCTCGCCGCAATCGACTTGGGCTCCAACAGCTACCACATGGTCGTGGCCCGCTACACGCTGGGCCAGCTGCGCATCGTCGACCGCCTGCGCGAAACCGTGCGCATGGCCGAAGGCCTGGACGCCCGCGGCGGCCTCGTCACCGAGGTCCGCCAGCGTGCACTGCAGTGCCTGGCGCGCTTCGGCCAGCGCATCCGCGACATCCCGCCGCATCGCGTGCGCGCGGTCGCCACCAACAGCGTGCGCAGGCTGGCCGCGCCGCAGGCCTTCCTGATGCCCGCTGAAACCGCACTCGGCCACGCCATCGAGGTCGTGGCCGGACGCGAGGAGGCGCGCCTGGTGTACCTGGGGGTCGCGCACGCGCAGCCGCCCAAGGCGGGGCACCGCCGCTTGGTGATCGACATCGGCGGCGGCTCGACGGAGTGCATCATCGGCCGCGGCTTTGAATCGCTGGAGCGCGAAAGCATGCAGCTTGGCGCGGTGGCCAGCACGATGCGCTACTTCGGCAGCGGCCGGCTGTCGCGGCGGAAGTGGCGCGATGCGCTGATCGAAGCCTCGGTGGAGTTCCAGCAGTTCGCGGCCACCTACCGCAGCCTCGGTTGGCAGGAGGCCATCGGTGCGTCGGGCACCAACAAGGCCATCGGCGAGATCTGCGCGGCGATGAAGCTCACCAAGGGCGCGGTCACCGCCGCCGCGCTGCCCGTGGTCCGTGACCAACTGCTGCGCGCCGGCCATATCGATGACATCAAGCTGCCCGGACTGTCCGCCGACCGCCGGCCGATCATCGCCGGCGGACTGCTGGTGCTCGAGGCGGCCTTCGGCAGCCTGGACCTTGAGCGGATGGCAGTGAGCAAGGCCGCACTGCGCGAAGGCGTGCTCTACGACATGCTCGGCCGTGCCGGCGACCAGGACCCGCGCGACGCTTCGGTCGATGCACTGGTGCAGCGCTATGGCATGGACCGCGCGCAGGCGCTCCGGGTCGAAGCCACCGCGGGCAGGCTGTTCGACCAGGTCGCGACCGCGTGGGCACTCACGCCCGACGACCGGGTCATGCTGTCCTGGGCGGCGCAGCTGCACGAACTGGGACTGACCATCGCGCACAGCCACTACCAGGTGCACGGCGCCTACATCCTGGCGCAGTCCGACATCGCCGGATTCTCGCGCCAGGAGCAGCAGTTCCTCGCGGCCCTGGTGCGCGCGCACCGGCGCAAGGTGCCGAAGGCCGTGTTCGAAGCCGTGCCCGACCGCCTGCTGCCGGCTGCGCGCAGGCTGTCGGCCCTGCTCCGGCTCGCGGTGCTCCTGCACCGCGGCCATGAGAGCCCGGACATCCCGGGGCTGGACGCCGCGGCCCGCGACGACGCGCTGGAACTGCAGCTGCCAGCGCGCTACCTCGAAGAGCGGCCGTTGCTGCAGGCCGACCTTGCGGGCGAGCCTGCGGAAACCGCCGCCCTGGGCATCGCGCTCCGCTTCAGCCAGCGCGCGACCGGGACGGTATGACCACCGGCCCGGGCGTCAGGGCGCGCCGACCTCTTTCTGAAGAGCGCACGCTCTTCGGATCCGTCGAATCCGATCCCGCCGCCGTACCGTGCGAGATGAATGAGCAGGTGACGAAAGGCGGGCAGAGCAACCTGGCACGCACCGGCCGCGTGGGAGACGAGCTGGCGGGCAATCCGCTCAGCCCTTCGCGCGCTCAGAATAGATGCGCACTTCGGTCTTGCCACCGGGCTTGGGCACGAACACCATCTGCGTCTGCGACAGCACGTTGCCACCGGCTGCGGTGATGTAGAACAGGCCCCAGTCCTGCGCGTCGCCCATTTTGTCGAAGCTGCCCACGATGCGGCAGCTCGACTGCTTGCAGGCGATGTCGACGTTGCTCGGGCGCAGCCCGGTGCCGGCCATGGTTTCGCCCGAGATGGTCTCGACCAGGATGTTCTCGGTCGCGGGGCCGGTGACGGGGTCGGCGACATCGCTGGCGAAACCGGCTTCAAGCGCCTTCAGCTGCCGGTCGCGGGCCGCGGCGATCTCTTCCGGCGTCTGCGGCTCCCCTGCTCCAAACCTGGAGTCACCGTCGCCTGCAATGCCATCGATGCCATCGACAGGCTGGGCCCGGCTGCCTGCCGGCGCGCGGCGCGCAGGCGGTGACGGCGTGTTTTCCAGTGCGTCCAGGCGTTCGGTCAGCTGCGCCAGGGTCGCGTCCGCGTCCGCCTTGTCCGGACGGTCCCAGACCAGGCTTGCCACCAGCGCGACCACGGCGATGGCGGCGATGGTCCATGGCAGGCGCTCTTTGAAACCGTTGCGGGTGTGATCGGCACTCATCTCTGCTGCAGCTCCGTTATGTCCTCGACTCACTGTAAACGCTAAACGGCGGCGTTTCCCGACACCGGGCAGGACCATCCGCCACCGTATCGAGCGATGCTATGCTCGGGTCCACCGTTCAGGAGGCAGCAATGGGTCGTCGAATCCTCGCGTTCACGTCGCTGGTCGTGCTGCTTGCGACCGCCTGTTCCAGCGGCCCGGTGCGCCGCATCTCCGAGCCTGCGGCAAGCATCCAGCAGCTGACCGTGCAGGCCGACGGCAGCTGGTCGGTCAATCTGCGGCTGCAGAACTACAGCAGCATCCCGATGCGCTTCGACTCGGTGGATTTGAAGGTCACCGTCGGCAACCAGGACGCCGGCACGCTGCAGCATGCTCCGGCGCTCGAGATCGGCCCCGAGTCGGCGGACGTGATCCCGGTCGCGATGGTGCCGGCGTCCAGCGCGCGCATGGTGCTGGCCGATGCGCTTGCCGCGGGCCGCAGCGTCGACTACGTCCTCGAAGGCAACATCCAGGCCGCACCGGCTGACAAGGGGTCCGCCCGCGGCTACAAGGTGAAACGCGACAGCGCGCTCAGCCCCGCACCGGGCCTGCCGGGCGTCCTGCGCTGAATCCCGCCACTCCATCCCGACCGATCGCAAGGACACGTCCCCGGATATGAGCCAGTACACCGCTCCGCTCGACGACATCCGCTTCATCCTCAACGAGGTGCTCGACGCACCGACGCAGTTCGCCCGCCTCGGCCACGCCGATGCCACGCCCGACGTCATCGATGCGGTGCTCGAGGAGGCCGCGCGCTTCAGCGCCAGCGTACTCGCGCCGCTCAACGCCGTTGGCGACCAGCAGGGTTGCCACCATGACCCCGCCACTGGCGAGGTGACCACGCCCGACGGATTCAAGGCCGCCTATGCGCAGTACGTCGAAGGCGGCTGGCCGGGCCTGACCGCGGCGCCGGAACACGGCGGCCAGGGCCTGCCGCACCTGGTGGGCACGCTGGTGAGCGAGATGATCAACTCCGCCAACCTTGCCTGGGGCAACTTCCCGCTGCTTTCGCACGGCGCGGTCGAAGCGCTGCGCCAGCATGGCGAGGACTGGCAGCGCGAGGTCTTCCTGAAGCCGCTGCTTGAAGGCAGCTGGACCGGCACCATGTGCCTGACCGAGCCGCACTGCGGCACCGACCTGGGCCTGTTGCGCACCCGCGCCGAGCCCGTCGAGGACGGTGCGTATTCGATCACCGGGACCAAGATCTTCATCACCGCCGGCGAGCACGACTTCACCGACAACATCATCCACCTGGTCCTGGCCAAGCTGCCGGATGCGCCGCCGGGGGCGAAGGGCATCTCGCTGTTCGTCGCGCCCAAGTTCAAGGTTTCCCGCGACGGCATCGTCGGCGAGCGCAACGCGGTGCGCTGCGGTTCGATCGAACACAAGATGGGCATCAAGGGTTCGGCGACCTGCGTGATGAACTTCGACGGCGCCCAAGGCTACCTGGTGGGCGAGAAGCACGGTGGGCTCAAGGCGATGTTCACCATGATGAACTCCGCGCGCCTGGGCGTGGGCCTGCAGGGGCTGGGCCTGTCGGAGCGCGCCTACCAGAACGCGCTGCGCTACTCGCGCGAGCGCCTGCAGTCGCGTGCGCTGACCGGGCCGAAGTTCCCCGAAAAGCCGGCCGACCCCATCATCGTGCACCCCGACGTGCGCCGCATGCTGCTGTCGGTCAAGGCCCTGACCGAAGGCAGCCGGATGCTGGCGATGCACGCCGGCAGCCTGCTTGACGAAGCCGCCCATGCCAGCGACCCGGCCGCGCGCGAGCGCGCCGAGACCCTGGTCGGGTTCCTGACCCCGATTTCCAAGGCCTGCCAGACCGAGTGGGGCATCGAGAACACCTACAACGCGCTGCAGTGCTTCGGTGGCCACGGCTACATCGCCGAACACGGCATGGAGCAGCTGGCGCGAGACGCCCGCATCACCACGCTCTACGAGGGCACGACCGGGATCCAGGCCATGGACCTGATCGGGCGCAAGACGGCCTCGTCGCAGGGCGCGGGGCTGAAGCTGTTCCTGGCCGACGTGGAGGCGTTCTGCGCGGCCCTGGCCGGCGACGATGAACTCGCCGACGACATCGCCACCCTGCGCGCCAGGTGCGCGGAATGGGGCGAACTGACCACCGGCGTGCTGGGCCGTGCGGCCGGCAACCCCGACGAGCTCGGCGCGGCCGCCTGGGACTACCTGTTCTATTCGGGCTACGTGGTCCTGGCGTACTGGTGGCTGCGCGCGGCCGTGGCGGCACGCGATTCGTCGCGGCCGGCCGCGTTCAAGGAGGCGAAGCGCGAAACCGCCCGCTTCTACTTCGCCCGCATCCTGCCACGCACCCTGGCCCACGCCGCCGCGATCCGCGCCGGCGCCGGGTCGCTGATGGCGCTCGAGGCCGATCACTTCGGTGCCTGAGCCGGCCCCTACACAAGCCGTCATGGGGAGCGTATAAACTGCTGTTCCCATGGAACCCGGCAGAGCGCGACTTCGCCTTGTCAACGGCATGGAACCCCCGGCACCGCCGGCGACCCCGCAGTCCGCGGGCATGGGGGTCCCGGCCCTGGGTCGCGTGCGCCTGCTGGCCCTGGATGCCCACGGCCGCGCGCTTGACTGGATGAGCTGGCAGGAGGCTACCTGCCTGTACGTGCGCGGCGCAGTCGCCTGGACCCTGGGCGAGCCCTGCCTTGCGGTCCGCGGCGGCACCAGCCGCGCCACCGGGGCGCGCAGCGTGGTCGAACTCCACCCCATCGTGGCCGCCCGCGGCCATGCCAGCGCGCGGGCGCTGGATCCGACCCCCGCGCTCACCAACAGCGCACTCTTCGCCCGCGACCAGCACCTGTGCATGTACTGCGGGCATGCGTTCCCGCGCCAGAAGCTCACCCGCGACCACGTCCAGCCGGTGTCGCGCGGCGGGGTGGACACCTGGGAGAACGTGGTCGCCGCTTGCTTCGCCTGCAATTCGCGCAAGGGCGGCCGCAATCCGGCCCAGGCGTCGATGCCGCTGCTCGCCATCCCGTACCGGCCAAGCTGGATCGAGCACCTGATCCTCTCCAACCGAAACATCCTCGCCGACCAGATGGCCTTTCTCTCCAGTCAGCTGCCCAAGCGCCGGCGCTGCTGACGATCCCGGCCCCGTCGCGCGCCGCACGTCGCAGGCTCAACGCGACCGGCGTCACCAAACACGGGACGAAGTGACGCACCGCAGCCGCAAGTGCCGCCCTGTGCGCGTTGACGGCCGTCACCCGCTCCGCAACACTTCGGGCAATTCAACGTCAGGAATGCTGCGCAATGTCGCTGACCCTCGGCCTGACCGGGATGGACCCCGCCACCGAAACCGCACTCAAGGCCGCCTTCATCGAGGCGAACACACAGCTGGGCGAGTGCTGGTCGCTGGTGCCGGACGCCGACGCCGGGCACATCGTCGTCGACATGGACAGCATGTACGGGCCGATGAGCTGGCTGCGCCTGCACGCCTCCGGCCGCAAGGTGATCGGGCTGACCTCCGCACCGCGCACCCAGACCGACTACCGGCTCGGGCGTCCGTTCGATACCGCGCAGCTCGTGGAGCTGCTGGTCGATGTCGCGCGCGGGATGGGCATCGAATTGCCGCAGGCGGGTGAAAGCGCCGCGAAGCCCCCGGCAACTCCCGCCGCCACAGGGTCGCCCGACGCCAAAGCCGCCGCTGCGGACGCCGCCCCGGCTTCGGACGCTGCCGATACGGCGGCTCCCGCGCACGCATCGGCTGCGGCTCCAGCACCAACTGCGGCTCCAGCTCCGGCTCCGGCTCCGGCTCCAGCACCGGCACCTGCGCCCCTCGTCTCCACGTTGCTGCGCCCAACTCCCGAAGCCGAAGCCGAGCCGGCTCCCGTGGCGGAGGCCGCCCCGGCTGCTGCAGCCGTTCCGCCGGCATCGGCATCCGCCGACAATCCCGCGGCCGCCGCAGCCCTGCCCGTACCGGACTCACTGGCCGCGTGGCTGCAGCCCGGCGCCCTCACGGGCAAAGTGCGCTACCGCCAGGACGGACACCCCGTCCTGTTGATCGATGCGTCGAACGACATCTGGTTCGGCCCGGCCCAGCTCAAGCCCCTGGCTGCCTGCTTCGAACGCGGCATCGAGGCTTCGGACTTCGAGCCCCTGGGCGCGGAGGAGTGGGCGCGCGAGACGGCATCGGCCGGCGCCGCCCAGCCGCTGTCGCGGCTGCGCTGGTTCGACGGCCTGCTTGCCGGTGGCGGTGCGCTGCTGCCGGGCCTGGACCCGATGGGCCTGTTCCAGCTCAACAAATGGCCGCAGACCGAACGTGAATACCCGCGCCACTTCCGCATTGCCACCCAGATGATGAAGGGCCCGGCCACCGTGGCCGGGCTCGCCGCCGCCAGCGGCGTTCCGGAAGCCGATGTCGCCGACTTCGTCAACGCCAACCTGGCCACCGGCTTCGCCGCGCCGGTGCGCGACGAGCCCGTGGTCGTGGAAGAGCCGGCAAAACCGCGCGGCGGGCTCTTCGGCCGCCTCCGCAACCGCTGAACGGGCCCTGGGGGCGGACCTCGGCCCTTCGATGCGCCGCAGTACGCCACGGCGTCCTACAATGCGTGGATGATCGACTCCAGCCGCCATCCGCGCCTTGCGCGCATCGACAGCCCGGCCCGCCTGCGTGAGTTCGACGAAGCGGAACTGCCCGCGATCGCCGACGAGCTGCGCGCCTACCTCATTGAATCCGTCGGCAAGAGCGGCGGCCATTTCGGCGCCGGCCTGGGCGTGGTGGAACTGACCACCGCCCTGCACTACCTCTACGACACCCCGCGCGACCGCATTGTCTGGGATGTCGGCCACCAGGCCTACCCGCACAAGATCCTGACCGGCCGCCGCGACACCATCCACACGGTGAAGCAGAAGGACGGCGTGGCGCCGTTCCCCAAGCGCGAAGAAAGCGAGTACGACACCTTCGGCGTCGGCCACTCCTCCACCAGCATCTCGGCCGCGCTAGGCATGGCCATCGCCGCCGCACGCGCCGGCGACGACCGCAGGGTGGTCGCGGTGATCGGCGACGGCGCGATGACCGCCGGCATGGCCTTCGAGGCCCTCAACCACGCCGGCGGCATGGAGCCCGAACCCGACATCCTGGTGGTGCTCAACGACAACCGCATGTCGATCAGCGAGAACGTCGGCGGCCTGACCAAGATGCTCGGCCGCGCCACCGGCAGCCACACCCTCAACGCCCTGCGCGAGGGCGGCAAGAAGCTCCTGGGCGACAAGAACAAGCCGCCCGCGCGCTTCGTGCGCCGCTGGGAAGAGCACTGGAAGGGCATGTTCGTGCCGTCCACGCTGTTCGAGGAGATGGGCTTCCACTACACCGGCCCCATCGACGGCAACGACATCAAGGCCCTGGCCTCGGCGCTGAAGCTGCTCCGGACCCTGAAGGGGCCGCAGCTGCTGCACGTCATCACTACCAAGGGCAAGGGCTACGAGCGCGCCGAAGGCGACCAGATCGGCTACCACGCGGTATCGCCCTTCGATCCCGACCAGGGCCTGGTGGCCAGGCCCGGCGCGGTGAAGAAGCCGACCTATACCGACATCTTCGGCGACTGGCTGTGTGACATGGCCGCCGCTGATCCCACGCTCATGGGGATCACCCCGGCGATGCGCGAAGGCTCCGGCCTGGTGCGCTACAGCCGGGAGTTCCCGGAGCGCTATTTCGACGTCGCGATCGCCGAGCAGCACGCGGTCACGCTTGCCGCCGGCATGGCCTGCGAAGGCGCCAAGCCGGTGGTGGCGATCTACTCCACGTTCCTGCAGCGCGGCTACGACCAGCTGGTGCACGACGTGGCCCTGCAGGAGCTGGACGTGCTGTTCGCGATCGACCGCGGCGGCGTGGTCGGTCCCGACGGCGCCACTCACGCCGGCAACCTCGATCTCAGCTACCTGCGCTGCGTGCCCAATATGGTGGTCATGGCTCCCGCCGACGAGGACGAGTGCCGGAAGATGCTGTCCACCGGCTTCCGCTTCAACGGCCCGGCCGCAGTGCGCTATCCGCGCGGCAGCGGCCCCGGCGTTGCGATCGAACCGGGCCTGGACACGCTGCCGATCGGCAAGGCGCAGCTGCGCCGCGAGGGTGGGCCCATCGCCCTGCTCGCCTTCGGCGCAACGGTGCCCGCCGCCGAAGCGGTGGGTGTCGAATTCGGCCTCACGGTGGTCAACATGCGCTTCGTGAAGCCGCTGGACCGCGAGCTCGTGCTGGCGCTGGCGCGCACGCACGAAGGCTTCGTGACCATCGAGGACAACGTGGTGATGGGCGGCGCCGGCTCGGGTGTGTCCGAGCTGCTGGCCGCCGAAAACGTGTTGCAGCCGGTGCTGCACCTGGGCCTGCCGGATGCCTTCCAGCACCACGCCAGTCGCGATGACCTGCTGGCCGAAGCCGGCATCGACGCCGCGGGCATCCGCGCCGCGGTGCTGAAGCGCTGGCCGCAAATCGGCCAGGCCGGGGCCGGCGCCGCGCGCAGCGCCAACGGCTGAACGCAAGCTCCAAGGCCTATACTCCGGGCAGCAAACGCGTCGAAGCGGGCGGTCGACCGGGGGAGGGCCAATGGTTACGGGACCAGCGAGCGGAGAGGTCGAGCGCGCATCGGTGTTCAGCTCGCCTCGCGCACGCGCGGCGCTGCCCAGGCGCGTCTACCGCTATCGCATGCTGGGCATGGGCCTGGGCGCCGTGGCGATGGCGATGGTGCTGTGGGAACTCCAGGCAGGACCGGCACGCTGGGGGCTGTGCGCGCTCACCGGCCTGGCCTGGCCGCACCTCGCCTATCTGCTGGCCAAGCGCAGCGCCGACCCCTTCGTGGCCGAGCAGCGCAACCTGCTGGTGGATTCCGCGATCGCCGCACTCTGGGTGCCGCTGATGCATTTCAACCTGCTGCCAAGCGTGCTGCTGGTTGCGCTGTCGGCGGCGGACAAGGTCAATTCCGACGTGCCCGGCATCTTCCGGCGCACGCTGCCGATCTCGCTTGCCGCGCTGCTGCTGGGCGGCCTGGCGACCGGCTTCGCCTTCGAGCCGGCGTCCAGCACCGCGGTGATCCTCGCCTGCCTGCCCATGTTGCTGATCCACACCGGCATGGTCAGCCTCGGCCGGCAGCACCTGGTGCGCAAGATCCTGCAGAAGAACCGGGAACTCGACGTGCTCGGTCGCATCGACCGGGTCACCGGGCTGGCACTGCGCGGGCATTGGGAGCGCGACGCCGCGGCCGCGCTGCATGACGTCCACGCCCACGCCCGGCCCGCGGCCCTGCTGCTGATCGACGTCGACGGCTTCAAGCGCGTCAACGACGACAGCGGCCACGTCGCCGGCGATGCCCTGCTGCGCGCGGCCGGCGCCGCGCTGCGCACGCTGCTGCGCCCCGGCGACATCGCCGGCCGCTATGGCGGCGACGAATTCGCGGTGGTCTGCCCTGCGACAGTTCTGGACGAGGCCGCGCGGCTGGCAGAGACCTACCGCGCCGCCGTCGAACGCATCGCGCTGGCCGAAGCGCCCGGCCACGTGTATTCCGTGAGCATCGGCATCGCGCAGGCGCGCGCGAACCACTCGCGCATCGAGCACTGGATCGCCGCCGCCGATGCGGCGCTGTACGAGGCCAAGCGCAGCGGTCGCAACCGCCTGGTGCTGGCGCCCGGCGAGGCCGAGGACGCGAACGGCTGAGCCCGCCCGCGCCGCTACGGCGCTTCGATGACGTAGCCGCGCGCCGCGAGCTTCTCCAGCATGCCGTCGGCCTTGAGCAGGTAGTGCATCGGCAACATCGCAAAGCTCGAGTCGTGCTCGGCCAGCGCCCGGTCCACGTTGTCCAGCCAGGCCTCGCCGGCTCGCCGCGGCATGTCGGCGACGCCCAGCCGCTGCGCCAGCGCGCTGCCGGTCAGCGCTTCCTGACAGCTCACATAGTGGTTCTCGTAGGGCAGCGCACGCAGCCCATCGATGTCGCCGACAGCCCAGGCATTGGCGCGGGCGCGCATGTTGTCGAGATCGGTCTCGATCCGGTCCATGGTGCCGGCGAAGCACTCGCGGTCGGCAAGGTCACTCTCGTTCAACTCCTTGAGCACGGCCTTGGGATCCTGCACCGTCAGCTGCACCGTGGTCTCGACCAGCGGAACATCGCCGGCCTTGCGCGCCCTGCGGACCACCGGGGCCACAATGCCGCCCGTGCGCAGTCCCGACTTGTCCAGCGCCGCCTCGTACAGCGCCTGCGCCGCCAGCAGCGGGCGGCGCTTCTCGACGCCGCGGTCGCGGCCCATGTAGCGCGCCTTCAGCACCTGCCAGCGCGCGTACTCCGACGGCGACACCACTTCGCTGAGCGGCCGCTTGCCCGGGTTGTTGCGGGCGCGCAGCATCGCCGGCAGCAGCGCCATGCCACGGAAGAGGCCGACATCGGCATCGACCGCGATCGACGGCGCGCCGATGACCACCTGCGAGCCGGCAATGACGGCTTCGACCTTGCCGGAGCTCCACTCCATCCGCCGTGGCAGCGGCGACACCGTGCCCAGGATATGCAGCACGTGGTCACCGCTGCGAACCGTCCACATGCCCGGACCCGGCTGCGCGCCGGAGACGACCATGGTGTCGAGGTCGACGACGTCGTCGTCGGCGGCAGTCCCGGCCTGATCCACGCCCGCCGGGGTGGCGATGGGGTCCATCGCCTGCGGCGGCGCGATGCTGGTGACCGGCTCCCTGTCCTGGGCTTGCGCCCGTGCACCCACCGCGGCCATGGCGATGGACATCGCCAGGACGACCAGGATCCCTGTCTGCTTCCCACGCATGCCGCTCTCTCCCCTTTGGCGTTGACGCGGTTGGAACATGGCGCGCACGGAAGGTTCCCGGATCCGGAAAGCACGAAGCCCGCGCGAGGCGGGCTTCGTATTCGAGATGGTCGGGGTAGCCGGATTCGAACCGACGACCACTTGTCCCCCAGACAAGTGCGCTACCAGGCTGCGCTATACCCCGGTCGGAGAATTATAGCCGCCGCGGCGCCGCGATGGGAGCCGCCGGGCATCGAAACTTCGGATGTGCTCAGCGCCGCAGCAGCTGCAGCACGTCCTCCAGCTCCATCCGCACCTGGCGGATGATCTGGCTGCTGAGCGCGGACTCCTGCTTTGCATCGTCGCCCTCGAGCCGCAGGCGCGCGCCACCGATGGTGTAGCCCTGCTCGTACAGCAGGCCGCGGATCTGGCGGACCATCAGCACGTCGTGGCGCTGGTAGTAGCGGCGGTTGCCGCGGCGCTTGACCGGGCTGAGGCTGGGGAACTCCGTTTCCCAGTAGCGCAGCACGTGCGGCTTGACGTCGCAGAGCTCGCTGACCTCGCCGATGGTGAAGTAGCGCTTGGCCGGAATCGGCGGCAGTTCGCGATTGCTGCCCGGATCAAGCATGGCTGCCTCCAGCGTAGGCCTCGACCCGCTCCTTGAGCTTCTGGCCGGGGCGGAAGGTGACTACGGTGCGCGCGGAGATCGGGATCTCCTCGCCGGTCTTGGGGTTGCGGCCCGGGCGCTGGTTCTTGCGACGCAGGTCGAAGTTGCCGAAGCCCGAAAGCTTGACCTGGCGGCCGCCCTGCAGGGCTTCGCGCAGCGCGGTGAAGAAGGCATCGACGAATTCCTTCGCCTCGCGCTTGTTCAAACCCACTTCTTCGTAGAGCCGCTCAGCCATTTCAGCCTTCGTCAACGCCATGCCAGCCCCCTGGTCAATTCCTGATCCTTGCGCCGTGCGCCCCGGCAGCCGCAGCGGTCACCGAAGCCACCACCGCATCCACATCGCGGTCGGTCAGCGTGCGCGAATCATCCTGCAGAATCAAGCCCATGCCGACACTCCTGAATCCTGTTTCCACGCCCTTGCCGGCATAGACGTCGAACAGTTCCAGGCTACGCAGGAAGGGTCCCGCGGCGGCCACCGCGGTGGCCTGGAGCTCGCTCCAGGCGATGCCGTCGGCAACGATGAATGCAAGGTCGCGGCGCACCGAAGGGAACTTCGACAGCGCGCGCGCGCGCGGCAGCTCACGGGCCAGCAGCGCGCCCAGATCGAGTTCAAACGCCACCGCCGGGTGGTCGAGATCCAGCGCCTGCTGCAGGCGCGGATGCAGCTCGGCGATGACGCCGACCACCGCGCCATCGCGCAGCACTTCTGCCGCGCGTCCGGGATGGGCCCATGCCGGCGTTGCGGAACGGAACTCCAGCCGCGTGCCGGACAGCGTCGCCAGCGCTTCCAGGTCGCCCTTGATGTCATGGAAGTCGACGCGGCGGGCGGGTACGCCCCACTGCTCGGCGGCGGCGTTGCCACTGGCGACCGCGGCGATGCGGGGGATCTCGCGCGGCGCCTCGCCGGCGGCGGTCGCGACGAACACCTTGCCCAGCTCGAACAGGCGCACGCGGTCCTGCTGGCGCGCGGCGTTCCGCGCCAGGGCATCCACCAGCCCGGGCAGCAGCCGCGGGCGCATCACTCCAAGCTCGGCGCTGAGTGGGTTGGCCAGCCTGACCAGTGGCTCATCGGCCTGCCAGCGCCCAAGCAGCGCGGCATCCACGAAGGCGTAGTTGATGGCTTCAAGGTAATCCCGGCCCGCGAGCAGCCGGCGCAGGTCGTGCTCAGGCACCCGGCCTTCCGACGCCGCCACCAGGCGCGTCGAGCCGCCGGGAAGCGTGGTCGGCACGGCATCGTAGCCGTGGATCCGTGCGAGTTCTTCGATCAGGTCTTCTTCGATCGCGAGGTCGAAGCGGCGGGTCGGAGCGGTGATCGTCCAGCCTTCGCCGGCGGCCGCCACGCCCAGCCCCAGCGCGCGCAGGATGCGCTCGACCTCGGCATCGGCGATGGCCACGCCCAGAACCCGCGCCAGGCGCGCACGGCGCAGCGTGATCGTGCCCGGACGCGGCAGCGCGTCGGCGATCACGGCTTCGCAGACCGGCCCTGGCACGCCACCGGCGATATCCAGGACCAGGCGCGTTGCGCGTTCGATCGCGGTGCGCGGCAGCTCCGGATCGACGCCGCGCTCGAAGCGGTGCCCGGCTTCGGTGTGCAGGCCAAGGCGCCGGCCACGGCCGATGATCGCGGCCGGCGCGAAGTGCGCGGCCTCGAGGAACACCGTGCGCGTGGCGTCGGTGACGCGGGTGTCGAATCCGCCCATCACGCCGGCCAGGCCCACGGGGCGGTCGGCGTCGGTGACCGCCAGGAAGCCGTCGTCGAGGGCGGCCTCGCGACCGTCGAGCAGGACCAGCGATTCGCCGGCGCGGGCGCGGCGAACGCCGACCGGACCCTTCAGCAGGGCACGGTCGTAGGCGTGCATCGGCTGGCCCAGCTCCAGCATCACGTACTGGGTGATGTCGACCAGCAGCGATACCGGTCGGATGTCGCTGCGGCGCAGGCGTTCGGCCATCCACACCGGCGTGGCCCGGGTGGCGTCGATGCCTTCGATGACCCGGCCGAGGTAGCGCGGCGCATCGCCACCGGCTTCCAGCCTCAGCTCGACCGCAGCGTCGCTGGCGGCCGGCACCGCCGCGGCATCAAGCTCCACGACCGTGCCGCCACAGGCCGCGGCGACGTCATAGGCAATGCCGCGCACGCTGAAGCAATCGGCGCGGTTGGGCGTGAGCTTGAGTTCGAAACTGGCGTCAGGCAGACCCAGGAACCCGGCCAGCGGGGTGCCCACGGGGGCGTCGGCCGGAAGCTCGAGCAGGCCCGAGGCGTCGGCGTCCAGGCCCAGTTCCTTCGCCGAACACAGCATGCCGTTGGACTCCACGCCGCGAAGCTTCGCAGGCTTGATCAGCAGCTCGCCGACCTGTGTGCCCACGGTCGCCAGCGGCGCGACCAGGCCCACGCGCGCGTTGGGCGCGCCGCAGACGATCTGCAGCATGCCCACCGCGCCCGCATCGACCTGGCAGACCTGCAGGCGGTCGGCCTCGGGATGCTTTTCCGCCGACACGATGCGCGCGACCACGACACCCTGCAGCGCCTCGCCCAGCGGCGTGACGTCTTCGACCTCAAGGCCGATGGCTGTCAGGGTCTCGGCCAGCGCCTCGCGCGTGGCGTCGGTGGGGACATGCTGGCGGAGCCAGTTCTCGGAGAATTTCATCGAAGCACCCGGATGGCAGGGTCGTGGGCCTGAGGCGCGCCGCGCGCGCTCACGCGAACTGGCGCAGGAAGCGGAGGTCGTTGTCGAAGAAGCTGCGCAGGTCGTCGACGCCGTAGCGCAGCATCGCGAAGCGCTCCACGCCCATGCCGAAGGCGAAACCGGTGTAGCGCTCCGGATCGATGCCGACGTTGGCCAGCACCTTCGGATGCACCATGCCGCAGCCCAGCACCTCGAGCCAGCGCGTGCTGCCGTCGGCCTGGGTCCAGGCGATGTCGACCTCGGCCGAGGGCTCGGTGAAAGGGAAATAGCTGGGGCGGAAGCGCATCTCGAAGTCGCGCTCGAAGAACGCGCGCACGAATTCGGCCAGCGTGCCCTTGAGGTCGGCGAAGCTCGCGTGCTCGTCCACCAGCAGCCCCTCGCACTGGTGGAACATCGGCGTGTGGGTCTGGTCGGAGTCGCTGCGGTAGACCTTGCCCAGCGCGATCATGCGCAGCGGCGGCTGGCCGCCCTCAGCCAACAGGTCCTGCATGTATCGCACCTGCACGCCCGAGGTGTGGGTGCGCAGCACGTGGCGCTCCCCGCTGCCGTCCTGGGCGCTGCCGTCGTGGGCAGTGTAGAAGGTGTCGTGCATCGCCCGCGCCGGATGGTGCGGCGGGAAATTGAGGGCCTCGAAGTTGTGCCAGTCGTCCTCGATCTCCGGGCCGTCGGCAAGCTCGTAGCCCAGGCGGCCGAAGATGTCGGCAATGCGCTCCATGGTGCGGCTGACCGGGTGCAGGCCGCCGGTGGCGGCATCGCGGCCCGGCAGGGTCACGTCGATGGTCTCGTTGGCCAGGCGGGCGTCGAGCGCGGCGGCGTCGAGCGCGGACTTCCTCGCACCCAGGGCCGTGCCAAGGGCGTCACGGGCGCGGTTGATGGCCTCGCCTGCGGCCTTGCGCTGGTCGGCGGGCAGTCCGCCCAGCGACTTCAGTTGCGCGGTCACGCTGCCATTCTTGCCAAGCAGGGCGACGCGCAATGCCTCGACGGCATCCGGCGTGGCTGCGGCGGCGATATCGGCAAGCGCCTGCTCGCGGATCTGTTCGATCAGGATCATCGGGGCACCATCGAAAGCCAAAACGAAACATGGGGAAGGACTTGCGCCCTTCCCCACGTGGGAGCCGCTATAGCGGCGATGTCGTCATGCCCGGTGCGCCGCCGGAGCGGCCCCTGCAGCAGGGCGGGACGACGCCGGGCGGACTCAGGCTGCGAGCGCGCCCTTCGCCTTCTCGGCCAGCGCGGCAAAACCCGCCGCGTCGTGCACGGCGATGTCCGCCAGCACCTTGCGGTCGAGGGTGATGCCGGCCTTCAGCATGCCGTTCATGAAACGGCTGTAGCTCAGGCCATTGATGCGGGCCGCGGCGTTGATGCGGGTGATCCACAGCGAGCGGAAATTGCGCTTCTTCTGCTTGCGACCGATGTAGGCGTACTGCAGGGCCTTGGTGACCGCCTGCTTGGCAACGCGGAACACCTTGCGGCGCGCGTTGTAGTAACCCTTGGCCTGCTTGAGGACCTTCTTGTGACGGCGGCGTGCCTGCACACCACGTTTGACTCGTGCCATTGTTCAGTCCTCCTCAGAGATACGGCAGCATGCGGTCGAGGCGACCGCTGTCGCACGCCGGGATATGGTTCGTCTGGCGGAGATTGCGCTTCCGCTTCGTCGCCTTCTTCGTGAGGATATGGCTGCGGTTGGCGTGGCCCGCCTTGTACTTGCCGGAAGCAGTCTTCCGGAAGCGCTTGGCCGCGCCCCGATGCGTCTTGATCTTGGGCATTGCGATGTCCTTGTTGGTAGCTCTTCTACTGGCCCGGGCGGTGGCTGGCGCCACGCTTTCCGTCCTGCCCTTGCCTGCTTGATGGCCCCGGGTGCCGAAGGCAGCCGAGGCGGGTCCAACCGGCCCACCCGCAATGCGGGCGAACCGAGCCGCGCATTATGCACGGAGGCGGGTCCATGTGGCAAATCACCTTCCCCGCGAACACGGGGGCGGGAAGGTCACGCGCCAACGGCGCGCGACATCATTTCTTCTTCGGCGCGATCATCATCACCATCTGCCGGCCCTCAAGGCGGGGCCTGGACTCGACGACGATATCTTCACCCAGGTCGGCCTCGATGCGGGAGGCCATGCCGCGACCCAGCTCCTGGTGGCTCATCTCGCGGCCACGGAAGCGGATGTTGACCTTGATCTTGTCGCCTTCCTCGAGGAAGGCGCGCATCTTGCGCAGCTTGATCTGGTAGTCGCCCTCGTCGGTCACCGGACGGAACTTGACTTCCTTGATCTCGACCTGGCGGGTCTTCTTCTTGGCTTCGTTCGCCTTTTTCTGCGCTTCGAACCTGAACTTGCCGAAGTCCATGATCTTGCAGACCGGCGGATCGGCGTTGGGCTGGATCTCGACGAGGTCCAGGCCCTCTTCAACGGCCATGGCGAGGGCTTCGTCGCGCGAAAGCACGCCGATCATCTCGCCATCCGAGCCGATCACGCGTACGCGGGGTACGCGGATGTCGAGGTTCCTGCGGTTCTGCTTGTCCGGGGTACTGATATTGCGATCTCCGTGGGTGGCACTTCTGGCAAGGCCCCGTGCTCCGGGACCCACTGTGCCCGCCACATGGGCAGGCACCGGGCTACATGATACTCAGGGACCCTGCTCCGCGTGCATCCTGGCCGTGAAATCGGCCAGCGGCATCGAACCCAGGTCCTCCCCTGCACGCGTGCGGACGGCGACTGCGCCCTGTTCCTTTTCGCGGTCCCCCACCACGAGCAGGTACGGCACGCGCTGCAGCGTGTGCTCGCGGATCTTATAGCCGATCTTCTCGTTCCGCAAATCCGATTCCACCCGGACGCCTTGATCTGCAAGGGTTTTCCGGACCTCGTCAGCCCAGTCGCCCTGGGCGTCGGTAATGTTCATCACCACCGCCTGCACCGGGGCCAGCCAGGCCGGGAAGGCCCCGGCGTGGTTCTCGATCAGGATGCCGATGAAGCGCTCCATCGAGCCCACGATGGCGCGATGCAGCATGACCGGCGTGCGCTTCTGGCTGGCCTCGTCGACGTATTCCGCGCCAAGGCGGCCCGGCATCATGAAGTCGACCTGCATGGTGCCCAGCTGCCAGGTGCGGCCGATGGCGTCCTTCAGGTGGTACTCGATCTTGGGGCCGTAGAAGGCGCCCTCGCCCGGCAGCTCCTGCCACTCGACGCCGGCGGCGGACAGCGCATTGCGCAGCGCGGCCTCGGCCTTGTCCCAGGTGGCGTCGTCGCCCAGGCGCGACTCGGGCCGCAGGGCCAGTTTCACCTGCACTTCCGTGAAGCCGAAGTCCCGGTAGACCTTCATCGCCTGGGCGTGGAAGTCGGTGACCTCGGACTCGATCTGCGATTCGGTGCAGAACACGTGGCCGTCGTCCTGGGTGAAGCCACGCACGCGCAGGATGCCGTGCAGCGCGCCCGAGGGCTCGTTGCGATGGCAGCTGCCGAACTCGCCGTAGCGGATCGGCAGGTCGCGGTAGCTGTGCAGGCCCTGGTTGAACACCTGCACGTGGCCGGGGCAGTTCATGGGCTTCAGCGCGTAGGTCCGCTTCTCGGACTCGGTGAAGAACATGTTTTCCTTGTAGTTGTCCCAGTGGCCGGACTTCTGCCACAGGCTCACGTCCAGGATCTGCGGGCAGCGCACCTCGCCGTAGCCGCTCGTGCGGTACACGCCGCGCATGTACTGCTCCACCACCTGCCACAGCGCCCAGCCCTTTGGATGCCAGAACACCAGGCCCGGGGCTTCTTCCTGCAGGTGGAACAGCTCCTGGGCCTTGCCGATGCGGCGGTGGTCGCGCTTCTCGGCCTCTTCGATGCGCAGGATGTAGGCCTTGAGCTGCTTCGCGTCGGCCCAGGCGGTGCCGTAGATGCGCTGCAGCTGCTCGTTCTTCGCGTCGCCGCGCCAGTACGCGCCCGAGGTGCGCAGCAGCTTGAAGGCCTTCAGGAAGCGCGTGTTCGGCACGTGCGGGCCGCGGCACATGTCGACGTATTCCTGGTGGTGGTACAGGCCCATGGCCGTGACCTCGGGCCCCATGTCGTCGATCAGGCGCAGCTTGTAGTCCTCGCCGCGGGCCTTGAAGGTTTCGATCACCTCGTCGCGCGGGGTCATGCGCTTGATGACGTCGTACTCGGTGTCGATCAGCTGGCGCATGCGCTGCTCGATGGCGGCCATGTCTTCGGGGGTGAACGGCTGTTCGCGCCAGATGTCGTAGTAGAAGCCCTCGTCGATCACCGGGCCGATCACCATCTTGGCGTCCGGATAGAGCTGCTTCACCGCGTGCCCGACAAGGTGTGCGCTGGAGTGGCGGATGATCTCGAGGCCCTCGGCGTCCTTGGGGGTCAGGATCTGCAGGCTGGCGTCGTGGTCGATGAGGTCGGAGGCGTCGACCTGGCGACCGTCGACCTTGCCGGCGACGGTGGCCTTGGCCAGGCCCGGGCCGATGGACTCGGCGACCTGCATGACGGTGACGGGGGCGTCGAACTCGCGGCGGCTGCCGTCGGGGAGCGTGATCGTGATCATGTGGGCTGGCGTTCTGGTCTGGCGGGTGGCCCCGCGGGCATGAAAAAGGCGCCACGCGGGCGCCTTCCGGATCGGCCGCGGGCAAGGATCAGCAGTGGGCGATGGTAGTGCTCATGTCACACGCTCGGCCGGCGCGTTGGCGCGGGCCACCTGTCCGGAAACGGTGTCGCCCTCGATTCTAGCCCATTGCCGGCCGCGTGCGGCGCGCCCGCCGGCGCCGCGCACGGGTCAACCGCCCCGCCCTGCCACGCCGGGGGGAAGGCCCGAGCCCGGCGGTGGCGCCTGGCCGCCACCGGTCGCCACCCCAACCGCGTTGTAGGGCGAGAACTGGCCGAGCACGCCGTTGAAAAACATCGCCGCCATCGGCGGCGCGCTGACGATCAGCATGGTCAGGATCAGGCCCATGCCGCCCTGCTGCATGGCCATCGACGACATGCTTTCCTGAGTCCCTCCGCCGGGGACCAGGTCGGCGACCCAGAACGCGAGGCCGACCGCGATCAGCATGTCCATCGCCAGGGTCACCATCACCGTCAGCAGCGCCAGCGAGAACAGGGTCCCCAGGCCGTGGTACAGCCATTTGCTGAACAGCTGGCGGGTTGCGCGGAACAGCAGGCAGAGGATGAAGATGGGCCCCAGTCCGACGAACAGCGCGATCGCCACCTTGTTGAGCAGCAGCATGCTCGAGGCGATGATCGCCGGCCCGCCGAGGCCCACCCCGGTGAACCACATCGCCCGCGACTTGCGCTGCTCGGTGAGCAGGTCGCCACCCTCGTCGATTGAGTCGATGACCTGAAGCGCGACCTGCATGATGGCCAGGGTGCGGTCGATGTCCTCATAGGGGCCGCCGTCGTCGCGGCCGGTCACGACTTCGGCCACCACCTCGCCAAGTCCATCGGTCAGGATGCGATAGGTCGAGCCCGAGCCGGCGGCGGCACCGGTGGGGATGCCGATCACCAGCACCGCCTTCAGCGCATCGCCGACCAGCGCCATCATCGGCTCGCGCGACAGCCCGGTGGCGATCCGGTAGCCCTGCACCAGGATCCACAGCGTGAGCAGGCTGAGCGCCGCGGTCCCGGCCACGGCCACCACGCGCCCCAGCAGGTTGCCCGCGAACTCGCTGATCTCGTCATCGAGGAAGCTGTTGATCTCGCGGAAGAACATCATGTTCGGCAGGGACTGGGGCTGCGCCCAGTCCATGGCCATCATCGCGAGGGCTGCTGCGCCGTCGATCGCCATGAGACGCTCCTAGCGGTCGCGCTCGCGCGCGGCCCGCAGGGCAACCGTCAGCGCGAGCCCCGCGACCACGGTTCCCGGCCCCGAGTCCGAGAGCGCCTCGTTGGCCACCCGCACGTGGTTCTCACGCAGCGCGCGCAGCGCAGTGTCGTAGGCGGACATCAGCCTCTCTCCGCTTTGCACGTCGTTCTGGAGCTGGCCCTGTATGGACAGGATCCGATTGGTGTTGGAGGCAAGCTTTCCTTCCTCCTCCGGACGGATCCCGTCGCGCTCGGCGTAGGCAGCGCGGAGTTCAGCGTCGCGCTCCGCGACGTCTTCAAGCATGGCCACCAGGGCATTGAAGCGTCGGTTTTCCGTGCGCACGATCGAGATGCAGTACGCGCGCTGCTCGGATCCCTTGCTGTGGCGCGCCGGGTTGGCACCACAGCGCTCGACCAGGCCGGCATCGTCATCGCGCGCCTGGAAGTTTTCGCGGTGGCCCGTGGTGCCCGAGTATGCGTCGCCGGTCACCAGCGCCTGTTCGTATTGCTTGTCCAGCGTCCGCAGCTGCTCCGCCTGCTTCTGCAGGTCATCGACTGTCTGCTGGTATTGCGCCACCCAGCCGAGTGCCGTCTTCACCGTGTGCGGCACGTCCACCACCGCCCACTGCGCGGCCGCCGGCCCGGTTGAAAGCAGGCCGGCCAGAAGCAGCGCCCCTCCCCTGACCCATCTGCGCCGCATCCGCGGCCCTGCGACTTCCCTGTCGTCCATGTCCCACTCCTTGGGTTGAAGGCATGTATCGATTCCTGCCGGGTCAGCCGCTGCGCCTGCCCTTGCGCCGCGCCTGGAACCCTGCAAGCCATTGCTCCGGGCGCAGTGCGTCCTCCCGCACGCCCAGCGCAGCGGCGTTGTCCCCGATCACCGTGTGCATGACCTCGATGTTGTCGGTCGACGCCGAGATCACCGCCAGCACGTCATCCAGCCCATCGAGATCGAGCCGGCACACTGCCGAAGCATGGCCCTGCTTGACCAGGAAGCACCGGGAGCGCTCGTCCAGCGAAACCACGACCCGGTACTCGGCGTCGGTCAGCTTGAGGCCGTCGACGTAGTCCTTGCGGCTGGCATTAGGGTTTGGCAGCAGGACCAGGGTTGCGGTCTGCTCGACCAGGGCGGCGGCGATATCGCTCGCCAGTGCGTCTTCCGGACTCTGGGTGGCAAAGATGCCCAGGCCGTTCTGCTTGCGGATGGTCTTCTGCTTGTTGCGCGCGAAGTCCTTGAGCGCGCCGCCGCCCTCCAGGATCTTCCAGAATTCGTCCATCACGTAAACCAGGCGCCGACCATCGATGATTCCTTCCAGCCGGTGCAACAGGTACCGGACCACGGGCATCCGGACCTCCGGATTCTCGAGGATGTCGGTGTAGTCGAAACCGATGATGTTCGCGCGTGAAAGATCGACGGTATCCACGGGATTGTCGAAGACCCAGCCCAGGCTGTTGCCCGCCGTCCACTTGCGCAGGCGCGCATAAAGCCCGTCGTCGCCCATGTTCGGCAGGCTTTTCTGCAGGTTCGCCATGCTGCGCAGCTGCATGGGCGTGTCGAGGATGCCTTCCACTGCCCGGAACACGTCTTCGTCCTCGCGTGCGGTGTAGGCGTGCTTCCCCGCGAGCATCTTCACCAGCTCCCCCAGGAACTGCACGTTGGCTTCGGTGCGCTCGCACTGGAGCGGGTTGAAGCCGGTGGGGCGGCCGTTCTCGAGCGCAAGGTAGTTGCCACCGCAGGCACGCACGAAGATCTCGGCACCGCGGTCCTTGTCGAAGAAGAACACGGTCGGGGCAGGATCGAGCTTCTGTGTCTGGCTCAGCAGGAAGTTGACCAGCGCAGTCTTTCCGGTGCCCGACTTTCCGATCACAAGCGTATTGCCCAGCGCCTTTTCGCCGAAGGAGTCCTCGACGGGATGGGTGGCGTGGAAGTTGAAATGGTAGGGCTGCCCGTTGCTCGCCTGCAGCGTGGTGACGCAGTCGCCCCACGGGTTGCGATGCTGCTTGCCGGCGGCGAAATTGTGCAGTGGCGACAAGCCGAGGAAGTTGAGCGAGCTGACGTTCGCCAGCCGCGTCCGGTAGCGCCAGTTGCCCGGCAGCTGGGCATAGAACGCCGAGGCCACGGCGAGATCCTCCTTGGCGGACACGAAGCCGGCATTCGACAGCTCGGCGCGGGCGTCGGCCAGGTGCCGCGACAGCAGCGCCTGGTTCTCGGCGTGAACCGCAAGCGAGAAGTGGTACTCGCCCAATACGAAGTTGCCGGAGGCAAGCTCGTCCATCGCCTGGTCGAGCTCGACGATCTGGCTGACGGCCCTGTCACCCGACGAAACCATCATGCCCTTGGTGCGGTCGAGTATGCGCAGCGCGTCCTGCCGCCCCATCGGACTGAAGGACTGCGTGAGTACGTACTCGAATCCCAGGTACTTCAGGCCGTTGAGGATCCCCGGCCAGGTGGCACCGGTGTATTCCTTGATGTTGAGGATGGCACCGTAGTGGTGCTTTCCCGATGGCGTCGCCACCACGAAGTCGCCGGTCCGGGCCGAGAACGTGACGCGACTGACCGGAAGGTAGTCGGCGATGGGTGCCGACAGCACCGGCACCGGCTCGGACACGCGGTTGAGCACATAGGCATACAACTCCAACAGGCGCGAAAAGGCGACGCCGTTGTCGCCCTCGTAGATGCACAGGCGCTCGGGCGAATAGTCCTTGAGCACGGCCTCGACGCTGCCCGCCAGCTCATGGACGCGATCGACGGCCTGTTGCTCGGCGGCGGCAAGCCGGCGCGGGTCGGCCGAGCGCTCGACCAGCCGCCGTCCGGCCACGACGGGGCGATAGAGCATGGTCAGGTAGAGGTCGTTCTGCAGCGATTCCTTTTCCGAGAGCGAGGCGAAATAGGCATCCGAGAGCGTCTGGTTGAACATGCCTGCGAAGCGTCCGCCGCCATCGATGCGCTTGCGCCTGCGGATGTCGTGGGTCCAGAACGCGACGTTCGCGAAGTCGGGTGCCCGCAGCGTCTGCAGCATCCGGTTGAACGTGGCGTGCCGATGTTCGAGGTCCCACTCCTCGCGGCCCACGAACGGCAGCCCGCCCAGCCTCCAGGCCAGCAGGTAGTCACCGCCCGTGGTCTTGACCACGTCCGCGGCAACGTGGCTGGAAAGCGGCACGAACCCGCCCACCGCCGCGTCAGCCGCGACCGCGCTCACCGCGAGCCCCCCTGTGCGCGCCCGGACAGCGGCGCAAACGACCAGTCGCCGCCGCGGAGCGCGCGGTTGCGTACCTTGGCACGGAGCTGCCATCGCAAGCCGAGAAGGCGGAAGACCATCTCGTCCCGACGTGCCATCTGGCGCATGGCAAGGATCACCAGCGGCATCGTCACCAGCAGGAGCAGGTTGATGTACACGGCCAGCAGGAGGCATGTGCCGGCACCCACGAAGAACGGGACGTAGGGCACGCCCAGGAACATCGCGGGTCGCGTGCAGCCGCGGAAAAGCGCGTCCTTACGCATGGAACACCGGCAGCGCCGTGCCCAGCATCGCCGTGCACTCCCCCGCTTCCGGCCCGAGCAGCATCCGCGCAATCTGCGCCGCCGCACCGATCAACAGCCCGCCGACGAGGATCGGGGCCACGTCGGAAATGCGTTTGTGCGCGAACGCGATCTGGTAGCCGGCGAAAATCATCGCGATCGTGACCACGGCGATCGACGCCATGTTCAACAGCCCGTTGACGTTGTCGAAGAAGCCGCAGACCTTGGCGTCGGCGCCACCGAAGCCCTGTGCCAGCGCGACGGCCGGGGCAATGGCCAGGAGGGCGACCGCCTTCGGGCCCGCGGTGCGAACGCGTGCGGCGTGGCGGAGAAAGCGAATGCTGTGGGTACGTGCGTCCATGGTGCGTCCTTGCGTTGGGTTGATTGGGTGCGCGGCATCCGGCCGCGCCTAGAACACGAAAGCGGAATCTTCGCTGCGAGCCGCCGGCCCGGCTGCGGGAGGTGGCCCGCGCGGCCCGGATACCTGTGGCACGAACGGCGACCCCGTCGTGGTGGCGGACCCGGCTGCGTCCACCGCCATCCCCGACAACGGTGCATCGACCGCGCCAGCTCCACCCAGGCGGCCAGGCACGGGCGACGCGGCCGCCGGCGCCGCCGATGCGGATCGCCGGGCACCGAGGTCGGCGGCTGGGCGTGCCGGCCCGGGCGTTTCGCCGTTGACCAGCACCGGAATCGCCGCCAGCGCGTCGACGACCGTGTCCAGGCCCGCCGCGGCCATCGAGCGGCGCACTTTCTGGACGTAGCCGTCGCGGAAGCCGCGGGTGAAATTGCCCGAGTAGTAGCAGCTGAACGCCTTGTCCCAGTCACCGCCGGAACGCGCATGGCAATCGGCGAGAATGCGTGCGCCGGCTGCCAGGTTGGGACACGTGGCGAAGGCTTCCTCGTAGGTCACGAGCCCTTGCGCGGCGAGGTTGTGGCGATTGACCTGTGCGAGCCCCACCGAGAAGTTGTAGCCGTCACGCTCGAGCCGGGCGACGGTGGCGAGCGCTTCATGCAGGCTGCGCGGCTGGCGCGCCAGGCGTGCACCAACCACGCCGATGGCATATGGATTGAAGGATGATTCCACGTGCACCACGTGCTCCATCACCTGCAAAGGCACCGCCAGCTCCTGGCAGGCCATCAGCTCCAGGCCCGGGATCATGCCGACGGCTCCGACGCAGCGGCGATGGCGCTGGCACCACCGAACTCGATTCCGCTGATGTGCCGCCGTCCACCGCCGGCACTGATATGGACCACGATGTCGATGGTCATGGCCAGGAGCCTGCGGATGGTCGCGAATTCAAGGCCGGATCCTTCTTCGGACGCCTTGACCATCAACGCCAGCTGGTCCCAGGTCTGCGAGGTGCTGCCTGCATGGCAGCTGGTGATCGAGCCCGGATGGCCGGAGGCGCAGTTGCGGACGAAGTAGAAGGCTTCGTCGCCACGGAGCTCGGCGAGGATGATCCGGTCCGGCTTCATCCGCAGGCAGGCCTCCATGCAGGACTTGGCGCTGACCTTGGCCGAGCCCTGGCCACCTTTGGAATACAGCAGGTGGACGACGTTGGGCTGGCTGATGAACAGCTCGCGCGCATCCTCGATCGTCACCAGGCGCTCGCTCGCCGGGATGTGTTCCACCAGCGCCTTCATGAAGGTCGTCTTGCCGCTTCCGGTGGCACCCGAAACAACCATGTTGCGCCGCAGCTGCACCGCACGCCGGAAGAACTCGGCGTGGCGCCCCTCTGCACGGAGGGCCTTGAGTTCGCGATCTGCGTCATCTCCGCGGCGTTCGACGCCGAGGGCGGCGAAAAACCCCTCGGCCTCATAGTCGTCCAGGCGACGCACCCCGCGCGATGGCAGCCTGATCGTGATCGACACCGTCCCGGCTTCACAGGCCGGCGGAATGACGAACTGCGCCCGCTGCCCGGTCGGGAAGGTGAGCGAAACCACCGGCTCGGCGTCGGTGATCCGCTGCCCGGTATTGCTTCCGTTGACCACTGCATTGCAGAACTGCCGCGCGCGCTCGAAGCTCAGTCCGGGGACCTCTTCCCGGCGCCAGCCGTCACGCGTCTCCAACCAGACCTCGCCCGGGCGATTGATGCAGATTTCGGTGACGTCGGGCGAATCCATGTGCTCAAGGATCCCGAGCACCTGGTACTGGTAGTCCAGGAAGTCCTGCCCCACCGGCAATGAATGGCCCTGATCCATCATGCTCGCGGCCCCGGACATCACAGCTGCGCCACCACCGCGGAAAAATCCACGTCGCGGGCCACATAGACATTCAGCAGGGTGCCGTGCTGGATGGTGACCGTCGGCGGGCGACGTGCATCCAAGGCCTGGTTCGCCAGTCGCTCAAGGGTCCTCGCGGTCGCGCTTTCATACGGCGACTGCACGACCACCCCACCCTCACCAATCATCGCCGCCGCCGGGCCCTCCTCCGCCGCCGCGTACTTGAAGGCGTCGCTGATCAGGCTGACCAGCAATGCGGAGCCGATCCGCGAGCCCCAGTGGGCGCTGTAATGGCCCGGATGCCCGGCCCCGCCAAGGCCGTCCACGCCCGGGCTGGCCATGCTGATGTCGATGCCCGTTGGCGTGGTGATGCGGTCCCAGACCACGGCCACGCGCGGGCCGCGCGGCTCGGAATCGTAGCGACCCAGCACCTTGGAGCCCTTCGGCAGCAGCAGCCGGCGTCCGTTGATCGAATACACCGGCTCGGTGACGATGCAGGACGTATAGCCGGGCACATCGGTGACGATCCGTGTTTCCAGCACGCAGCGGATGTAGGTGCCACGGACCAGCAGCGATTCCGGACGCGTGATCGGCCGCGCCGCCGTCGTGGCCTGCGTGGCGACGTTTGACGGCGCGGCCTCGGTTCCCGGAAGCCCCGCGAGCATGGCCTGCATATACGGATCACTCGACGACGGAGCCTCGCCACCGGCGCTGCGTCGATCCACGAGGTCCGGAACCCGCGCGGGCAGCGGCAGGGAGAAGTCGCGAGCCGGGGAACGCAGCGGCACGGCGGTGGGCTGCACCGGCAACGGCTCTGCCACCGGCGCAGACGGCAGGTCCGGCACGGAGTGCCCGGGCGGGGCCGCAATCCGCGGCAACTCGGGGATGACCACGGCCTGCTCGCGCGGCACCGGCTCAGCGTCGTCTCCACCGCCCAGCGCGCGCATCATCCCGAACATCGCCAGCACCAGCAGCACGACGATCGCCACCAGGAAGCCCAGCGCCTTGCGATTGAGCCGCTGCACGTCCTCGGCGCGCAGTACCGGCGCCGCGGCATCGAGGTCCGGCGCGGCCTGCCGCGCCGCGTAGTGGCCCTGGCCCCCGCCCTGGCCCTGGTCATGACCCGCTCCTGCTCCGCTCATCGCCCGTTCCTCCTCAGCCCGACCACGTCACGGCCGTGTCGCACGACCAGGTACGGATAGGTGCCGTGCACCACCAGCACGTCGCCCTCGACGGTGGTGTTGACCACGAAGTCTTCGCCGTCGCGCTGCCTGCGCGCGAAGACCGCCGGAAAACTGCCCGTCGGCAGCGACGCCTGTGTCCCCATGCGCAGATAGGTGAAACGACCGTCGTCATACACGTTCATCGGCACCAACCAGGGTGATGCGCGCCGCGCCGAAACGTCATAGTCGAAATGGTAGTTGCGCGCTTTGTCGAGCACGGCCTTCTGGCCGAGGTCCGCGACCTCTTCCTTCGGCGGCGCGAAGCTGGCATCGGCGGGATAGCTGAAGGCGATCCTGTACTGCACGCCGGCCCGCCGGGCCTGTTCCAGCGAGGTCCAGTCGCTGGCCACCACCTTCAGTTCGAAGATGTAGGAATGCGACTGCGTGCGCACCAGCATATTGGTGTCGACATCGGCGCCACGCGGCCGCAGGTAGAACACGTTCCCGCGACGGGTGAGGTCCCAGCCGGTGCTGAAGCCGGTGCTGAAGTCGAGAATGTCCTCGGCCGGGTCCAGTTCAAGCTGGGTGGTGATGCCCAGCGCCGTGCGCACCGGATAGACGCCGTCGGGCACATACTCGTAAACCTCGATCTGCGGGGTGCCCTCGACCGGCCGGGCGTTGGCCACCGGCGTCAACGCGAATCCGGCGGCAAGAACGATCCAGACGGCGAGGCTGCTCATGCTGCTCATGGCGCTGCTTCCTGCAAATCCGTGCCTTCATTGAAAGCGTCCGCGTCGGTGCCGGGCTGCCGGGCGTCCGCGACGATCGCGTCCTCGTAATGCGCCGGCTCCGACTCGGCCGGCGGCAGGGGCGCGTAGTCGTTGTCCGCGCGATAGCTGGTGACCTGGAATCCGAGCGGGTTTTCGAGCCGATCCGGCTCCTCAAGCTTCAGCGCAAGGTTGTAGGAGAAGCCGAGCGTCGCGATGCGGCTGTCGAGCGGTCGCGTCGCGCCACTGGACTTGTCATAGACGCTGCGCTGGAAACGCACGGTGGCGCCGTTCGGGCTGCCATCGGGGCCGTCGATGAGCTGGATGCTCAGGATCCGCACCCGGATCGCACGACTCCGTCCGTACGTGTTGAACGGACTGCGCGGATTGTTGGCCGCATGCAGCGATGCGTACTCGCGACCCACCTCAGGCGCGGACATGCCGTGCACCGCGCGCCAGTCACGCAGGTTCATCATCGCCACGTCGTAGGACTCGCGCAGGCCGACGAAGCTGGCAACGTTGGCGCGGGCAATCGCCTCGCTGGCAGTGAGGCTGCGATGGCGGAAATCGGCGTCGAGCCTGGCCACCGTGGCGTTGCCGCTGTAGGCGTCAGCCATGACAAGGAACGGCACGCGCTCCTTGAGCGGCATGACGCGGAAATAGCCCGCGGCAAGCAGCAGGGCCGTGGCCGCCGCGGCGCTCGCCACCCACCACGCCCGGCGTTCACTGCGGCGTGCGAGATCGGCGATGCTGGTTTCGTAGTTGACCGCGCGGACGACCGTCTCCATGGTCGCCGGCCCCGGCCGCTTCTTGTCGAACATTCTGCAATCCATGCAAAGTCGGTGAGGGTGCTGCGAGGAGTCGGCTCAACGTCCTCCGCTTCGTTCGGTGACCACGACCCGGCTGCCTTCAACGCGCAGCACGACGCCCTGGCCATCGAACGCGGCGCCGAGCTGCGCTACCGCATCGGCAAGCGAGCGGGCGCGTATCTCCTGCACCGGCTGGTACAGGGTGAAGTCGGAAGGGTGGCGGTAGTCGAGTTCGCTGCCGCTGTCGCGCGCCCAGCGTACGAGCAGGTTGCGCAGCGTGCCGTCCATGGGCGATGCCTGGAACAGATAGGCGCTGTGCAGCGGAATCGCCTCGGTGCTGTCTGCGTACGTGTTGACCGGTGTCCATCGACCGGCAAAGTCACGCGCATCGCGCCCCGCGCAGGCAGTGGCCATGAACGCTACTGCGGCGACTGCGACGCATGAAAGACTGCGATACCGCATGTCCATGCCACCCTCCCTGGCCGTACTTCGGACATATAGAATGAAAGAGGCCGGAACGATCCTTGTCCTCGGCCGTGGAACTCCTTTGGATGCCGCCTTGTTGCGTAGCGGCCGCCGCGGCACTGCTCCCCGCGCGCCATGGCTGAACGCTACCTGCCTGCATGTCGCGGTTCAATAGCGTTTGCCAATGGATATGTGACCGCGTCCAGAGAAGAGAAAACTCCGAGTGCGTTTTAAGGATTCCGGTCGCGATTACCAGCGTCATCCTTGCGCCGTATCATTCGCGGATGCCATTACATATCCGACCTGCGGCGCAGCTCGCCGCCACCCTCGCCACCCTGTTCATGCTCGGTGCCTGCAGCAGTCCCGGCGTGCCCACCGTGACGGCCACGCCAGCTGACGCCAATGCCAGAACCGACACGGCCTTCGGCGCGAGCGCCAACCAACTGCTGCTCATCTCCATCGACGGCCTGCACCCCGACCGCATCAACGCCACCGACTCACCCAACATCGCCCGCCTCGCCGCCGGCGGCGTGCAGGCGCGCTGGATGACCCCGTCCTACCCCACGCTCACCTTCCCCAACCACTACACCATCGCCACCGGCCTGCGGCCCGACCGCCACGGCATCGTCCACAACTCGATGTCCGACGAAGCGCTGGGCGCGTTCCGCCTGTCCGATCGCGATGCGGTCAGCACCAGCGCATGGTGGGGCGGCGAGCCGATCTGGGTCGGCGCCGAGAAAGCCGGGCTGGCCACCGCCACCATGTTCTGGCCAGGGACCGAGGCCGAGATCGCCGGCGTGCGCCCCACGCGCTGGAACGTCTACGACGGCGACGTGCCCGCCAGCCAGCGCGCGGCCACCGTTGCCGGCTGGCTGCTGGAACCGGCGGCCACGCGCCCGGCGCTGGCCACGCTCTATTTCGAGGCGGTCGACAGCCAGGCCCACGGCCACGGGCCGGACTCGGATGAGGCGCGCGACGCGCTTGCCGGCATCGACGTCGCCATCGGCGAGCTGCTGACCGCGCTCGAGCGCGGCGGCCGGCTGCAGCGCACGAATATCGTGCTGGTGTCCGACCACGGCATGGCGCCGGTGCCAACCGGCAACGCAGTGGCGGTGGAAGACATGGTCAGCCCGGAACAGGCCCGGCTGCCCAGCATCGGCCAGGTGGTGACGGTGCAGCCCAACCCGGGCCACGAGGCCGCGGTGGAAGCGCGCCTGCTCGGCCGCAAGGACCGGTACGAATGCTGGCGCCGCGACGAGCTGCCGGCGCGCTGGCACTACGGCACGCATCCGCGCATCCCGGCCATCGTCTGCCAGATGGACGAGGGCTGGGACGCGCTGCCGCAGCGCATCCTCGACCTTCGCGCGGGCGCGGCGGCCGGCGTGCGCGGCTCGCACGGCTATGATCCGGCGCTGCCGTCGATGCGTGCGGTGTTCATCGCGTCCGGCCCCGCGTTCCGCAGCGGCGCGGTGATCGAACCGATCGACAACGTCGATGTCTATCCGCTGCTGGTGCGACTGCTGGGCATTCCCGCGGCCGACCATGACGGCGATCCCGCGGCGCTGCTGCCGGCGCTGGAGGGCGACCCCGCGCACTGAGCGGAGCCTGTCGGGAGTGTCCCGGAGGCCTTCCGCCCTGATGTCCGAAAGCGGCGAGTCTGGCCGCGGCCGCGGTGCTAGCCTGCGTCCATGGCCACCTCCCCGCTCCCCGACGCCGCGGTCTGCGACCAGGCCCGACGCAGTCGCGATCCGCGCTTCGACGGCCTGTTTTTCACCGGCGTCCACAGCACGCGGATCTACTGCCGCCCTGTGTGCCCGGCGCCGTTCGCGAAGCGGGTGACCTATTACGCCAGCGCGGCGGCTGCCGAGGGCGCGGGCTTCCGCCCGTGCCTGCGCTGCCGTCCGGAACTGTCGCCGTCGGATGGTGCCTGGCGGCGCGGTGACGCGGCGGTCGCGCGCGCGCTGGTGCTGATCGATCAGGGCGCACTGGCCGATGCGCCGCTGTCGGCGCTGGCCGGGCGCATCGGCATGGGCGAGCGCCAGCTGCGTCGCCTGTTCGTGGAGCGCGTCGGCGCGCCGCCGGTCGCCGTGCACGGCACGCGCCGCCTGCTGTTTGCCAGGCAGCTGCTGACCGAGACCGCGCTGCCCGTCACCGAGGTCGCGCTTGCGGCCGGCTTCGGCAGCCTCCGGCGCTTCAACACCAGCTTCAAGGATGCGTATCGGATGGCGCCGCGCGACCTGCGCCGGCAGCCGGGTGCGGCACGCCAGGCACCGGGCGAGGCGCTGGTGCTTCGTCTGGGCTACCGCCCGCCCTACGATTTCGCGGCGATGCTGGCGTTCCTGCGCGGTCGCGCGCTGCCGGGCGTGGAGTCGGTGGGCGATGCGCACTACGCACGCGTGATCGCCGGCATCGATGGCGCGCCTCACGCGTGGCTGCGGGTCTCGGCTTGGCCCGGTGACGCGCATGCGCTGCGGCTGGAACTGCACGCAGCGCAGGCGGCGCGCCTGCTCGACATCGTGCAGCGGCTGCGGCGCATGTTCGACCTGGATGCCGATCCGCAGGTGATCGCCGCCACGTTGTCAGTAGACGACCGGCTGCGACCGCTGCTGCATGCGCGCCCCGGCCTGCGCCTGCCCAGCGGCTGGGACGGCTTCGAGGTCGCGGTGCGCGCGGTGCTTGGCCAGCAGGTCAGCGTGGCCGCGGCGCGCACCTTGGCCACGCGCCTGGTGCAGCGTTTCGGCGAGGTGCTGCCGGAACCGTTCGACGAAGGCCTCGACCATCTGTTCCCGACGCCCGACGCGCTTGCCGAGGCCGACCTCGGCAGCATCGGACTCACCCGTGCGCGCGCGGAAACGGTGCGCGGCGTGGCGCGGGCGTTGCTCGAGGGCCGGGTCGACTTCCACCCGGAGCGCACGCTTGATGAGTTCGCCGCGCGCTGGCTGGCGCTTCCCGGCATTGGCCCGTGGACGGCGCAGTACATCGCGATGCGCGCGCTCGGCCACCCGGATGCGTTCCCGGCCGAAGACCTGGTGCTGCAGAAGGCGCTGCCGACGGACGGCTCGCGACTCACGGCCAAGGCATCGGGTGCACGCGCCGAGGCCTGGCGGCCGTGGCGCGCGTATGCCGTGATCCATCTGTGGAAGGACGCGATGGAGCGCGCCGGCACCGCACTCCCCACGACACGGGTGTGCGCCACAACGCCACGCGTTCGCGCGCGACCCGCAACCGACGAGGCAAGCCCATGACCATCATCTTCCTGCAGACGGACACGCCCATCGGCGTGCTGACTTTGGCTGCCGATAACAACGGGCTGCGCCGCATCGACTTCCCGCCACCGCATGGCCCTCTACCGGGCAACGGCTGGCAGAAAGGCAGCAACGACGTACTGATCCAAGCGCAGCGGCAGCTTGGCGAATACTTCGCGGGCAAGCGCATGCACTTCGACCTGCCGCTGTCGCCGCACGGCACCGACTTCCAGCGCGCGGTCTGGACCACGCTTGCGGAAATTCCGTACGGCGGGACCTGGAGCTATCGCGATCTCGCGCACAGGATCGGCAGGCCAACCGCGACCCGCGCCGTCGGCGCCGCCAACGGCCGGAACCCGCTGCCGATCGTGCTGCCCTGTCACCGCGTCATTGGCGCGGATGGATCGCTGACCGGCTTCGGCGGCGGCCTGCCGACCAAGCAGTTCCTGCTGAAGCTGGAGGGCGCGCTGCCGGCCGGCTACGACCTGTTTGGCTGAGAAGCCTTTGGCACAACCCTCGATCGGCCATCGTGCGTGGGAGCAGCCATGGCCATGAATGTCGGGCCGCCAGTGTGGGAGCGGCTATAGCCGCGATTGGAGATATCGCGGCCATGGCCGTTCCCGCAGGCTCTTTCAGGTCATCACTGGCACCGGTCTTGCCTGGCACCGGGCGCGCTCAGTTCCGCTTGCCGGGAAGCACCTGTCCGCCCTGGTGCAGCTCGAGCGATTCCACGCTGCCGCCGGCGCCGCGCTTGAACACGATCTCGACCCCGAACGCCGGCGCTTCAAACGTGTCATTGCCGCGCGCCTGGAGCGGGAATTCGCCCTGTCCCGTGGCCTGGGCATGCAGCGTGCCGTCGCGCCCACGCACCGTCAGGACGAAATCCGGCATCAGGGTGTATTCGCCGGCATACGCCGCGAGGTCCCCATCCGAAGCTGTGGGCTGCTGCGCAAGCTTGGCATCTTCGCCCGCCGCCTCGATACGCTTCGCCGGAATCGCGCCCCCTCCCTGCATCCAGGTGAACGCATACCCGCCGTCCGCCTCCTTCCGCGGCCGCAGCACGGCATCCACGACTGTCGGGAAGAAATCCCCGGCGCTGTCGTGGAACAGTTCGAACTCACCCTGGCCCTCGGCCTGGGCGAACAGCTTGCCGTCGCGCTGGCGCAGGCTCATCTTCATCATGCCCTGCAGCTGGTACTCGCCGACGAGCCCGTCGAGAAGCGCCTGCGACGGGGCCACCAGAACGCGCGGCTCGCCCAGCGGGAACGATGCGTCGACCAGATGCAGGCCGAGGCTGCCCAGGCCGCCGATGGAATTCCAGTTGGTGTCGGACAGGATGACGACGCCGCGCCGCCGGGTCTTGTCCAACGACACGAACGACGAGAAGCCCCCGGTTCCGCCCTCGTGCGCCAGCACGCTGCGGTCGGCCATTGGCATGATCATCCAGTTCATCGCCATGGGCGGCTGTTGGTTGATTTGCGTTTGTGCGAGTTCGACCGCGGCTTCCAATGGCGTCCCGGAGGGGTCGAGATTGGCCTGCACATAGCGGACCATGTCATCCAGCGTGGCGCGTACGCCGCCGACGCCGGCAAGGTCCACCGGGAAGGTCCAGGCCGCCGCTGGCAGGCCGTTTGGCGTGTGCCCGCCCGCCGAGCGCACGCCCTCGGGCCGCTGACCGATGTAAGCCGTGTCCATTCCCAGCGGTGCGAGCAGCCCCTGTCTGAGCAGTGTTTCGAAGTCGCTGCCCGCGCGGCGCGCCACCGCATAGGACAGCACCATCGAGGCGAAATTGGAGTACTCGAACTGCGTGCCGGGCGCCCGCGCCAACGTCACGTCACCAAGCGAGGCGAGCAGGTCATCCACCGTGAGCGCGGCGTACGGATCGGCGGGATTGGTGACCGCCATCCGTGCAGGCAGCGCCGGCAGCCCGCTGGTGTGCGTGACCACGTGGCGCAGCAGGATCGGCGCACCTTCGAACTGCGGCACCGCCGTGCCTCCGGGCAGATACGCGGCCAGCGGATCGTCCAGCGAGGCCTTGCCCTGCACGATCAGATCGGCCAGCAGCGTGGAGGTCATGGTCTTGGTGACCGAACCGATCTCGAACGCGCTGTCGGGGCCGATGCGCGCGACGACTGTCGGGTCGGCGCAGCGGAACGCGCGCGCGACCTCACCCTTGTCGATCACCGCCACCGCCATGCAGGCGCCGGTGCGGTCACCGGCCAGTCGCTGGTCGACGAGCGTCGCAAGCGCGGCGGCGTCCATGGCATGAGCGCTTCCGCTCACGGCCAGCGCGAGTCCGGCAAGGACCGGAAAGAAGGAAACAGGGCGGGTTGGCATGGAGCTCTCCTTGGCATGGGTGGTGTTTACGGACTTGGACGGTGTTCCTGGAATGACGCTGTCCGGTCATGCATCGCTCGCAGCCAGAGCGTCTATCTGGCGTTGCAGCGTTTCGGCGTGGGCACGAAACTGCGTCCGCGCCACGCGGCGGTTGATCCAGGCCAGGGCCGCGTACAGCACCAGCATCACCGCAAGATAGCGAAGCGTGCCGGCGGTCGCACCGTCGCGTGCCAGGGTCAGCCCGGCCAGCCCGATCGCTGGAGGAGTCAGGTACCAGAGCCAGACCTGTTCGAGCATGCGCGCCTGCGCCAGCGTGGCGTCGCGCTGCCGCTGCAGGTAGGCCAGCAGTGGAGCATCGTGGTCGGGCTCCGGTGCCAGCCGCCTGGAGCAGCGCAGCCGGAACGGCAGCGCCACGCCCCAGGCTGTGATCAGGAGGGCGAAGCCGGCCTGCAGCCACTCGCCGTCGATGAGCGCCGCCAGCGTGATCAGGGCGAAGAAGACGGCCACGAGCACCGCTGCAATCGTCTCGATCAGGTCGCGCCGGCGCACCTTCTTCCACAGCGCCTGGTCGCGCTTTTGAAGCTCGTCGATTGGCAACAGGTGCACAGTCGGCGTGTCGCCGCGCCACGCGTCCCTCATCTTGTCCCAGTCCATGCTCAGTCCTCCAGGAAGCGCTGTTCGAACAATTGGCGCAGGCGCGTCATGCGCACCGCCACTGCGTTGACGCTGAGGCCCAGCACGTCGGCGACCTGCTCCCGCGGCAAGCCTTCCAGGTCAAGCAGGATGACGCTGCGCTGCAGCGGGTCGAGCATCGCGAGGAACTCGTCGAGCACATCCATCGGATCGACCGCGTGGCCGGCGTCGCCCTGCTCGGGCACGTCGTCCAGCGAACGGTGGTCGCGACGCGGCTTGCGCACGTGGCTCAGTGCGGTGTTCAGCGCCACCCGGTAAAGCCAGGTGGAACGCTGCGCGCGGCCGTCGAAGCTGCCGAAGCTGCGCCAGAGCTGGAGCTGCATCTCCTGCAGCAGGTCCTGCCAGTCCTCGGGACCGGCATAGCGCCGCGCCAGGCGCACCAGCGCCCCGCGGTTGTCCTGGACCATGGCGGTGAACGCTCTTTCGATTTCCATCCCGCAAAGATGCCTGCTGCCTGGGTCTTGAAGTATTGGTCGCAGCGGCCGACGGAAATTTTCATCGGTCGCGCAACGCGACCGGAACATGGTGCACATGGAAGGCGGCCGGCACGCGAATGCCGGCCGCCGCGGATCACGCGATCGGGCTCACTGCGCCCACACCCCGCGCTCGGGCGTCCAGTACAGCGTCGTGCGCTCGAACTGCTGCTTGCGGCCGTTGCTGCCGTGCGCCTGTTCGTCGGTTTTCGGATAGCCGAGCGCCGCTTCGCGTCCGTTGTTCTCGAAGTGCACCAGGATCGCGCCGTGCACCGCGTGCGCGCCGGTGGCCGGCGTCCACAGGAACAGGCCGTCCTCGAAATACTGGAACTTGCCCCGCTGCCCCGACACCGGGGACACGGCGGCGTTCAGTTCGTCGATCATCGCAAAGCCCCAGCGTGTTTCCGAACCGGTGGCCCGATAGTGCTCCAGGATCTTGCCGGCAACCGCGAACGCACCGGTGCGCGAATGCCACAGGATCATGCCGTTCCTGAACTGCTGGTAGCGACCGCCCGCCTGCGCTGCCATTTCGGCCAGATCGGGCACGCCAAGGTGGCTGCGTACGCCGCCCATGGCGTAGTACTTCCTGCCGATCTCGCCATGGGGCAGGACATCGCAGCGCGGCAGGTCGTAGCCGTCGTTGTCGCGCGCTTCGTCATTGCCCCAGCGCGAGAGGTAATAGGCCGACACCCACTGCCCCGCCGGCCCCACGTCGAGGTCGGTCTTGAGCCACCAGCGGTTGAACGTCGCGCCGCTGCGGATCTCGCGGCCCCAGGCCTTGCAGTACACATAGTTGGTGCCGGCGTGCAGGCTGCCGCTCTGCGAGCCACCGGTCGGCGACGGAAAGCCGGGCGCGCTGGCGTAGGTGTCGACCCAGTAGGTCGGTGCCGTGGCCGGCGGCGGTGCGCCGTTGTTGATCAGGTTGTAGAAGCTTGCCCAGGGGAAGTACCGGCCCGGGTCGTAGCGGTTCTGGTTGCTGGTCAGCATGCCGTGGCCCTTGATGCGAACGCTGTCAGGGACCACGTGCCAGTAGTCGTAGCCGGGACCCTGCCATGCCGACGCGCAGTTGACCGGCTGGCGCGCGCAGATGCTCCGGGTCAGGCGCGCCGAAGCGTTGATCATCGCCGACGTCCAGTTACCGGCGTCGCCCGCGCGCCCATCGTGTTCGATGCCGATGGTGTAGTAGTTGTGATACGCCGCATGCCAGGCCTGGTGGTGCTCGCGCACCATCTGCGTGATCTGGCCATCGGACCTGCGGATCACGTAGTGCGCCGAGACGTTCGATGCGGGGTTCTTGAACCAGGAGATTCCGCCGGCGTAGCTGCCCTCGATCGTATGCATGATCACGGCGGAGCGGCCGTTGCCGGCCGTGCTGTAGTTGCTGGAGTGCGCGGGGTTCCAGAGCGCCTCGCCGAAGTCCATGGCGATGCCGACGTCAAAGGCCTGCGCTTCCACGCGCCCTGCTGAACGCGCCGGGTGCTCTTCCACCAGCTCGTCCGTGGCACCGATGGTGTCGCTGCCGTAGTCCAGCCTGAGTGCCGGGGCGCCGAGCAGCCGGAGGCGATCGGCGGGAAAGGCGAGTTCCATTTCGATGGGCATGGCGGCGATGCGGATGCCCTTCTCGTCCACTCCACGCGCCAACGTCTGCAGCACCTCGTAGGCGAAGCTCTGCCGTGCAAAGCCCTGGATGTTGCCGTCGCCGCTGCCATAGCCGGCGTAGCGTGCGAGCGCGCCGGCCGTGGCTTCCACGCCGCCGCCGCCCCGGCTGTTCGCACCATCCTTCTCCAGCGCGCGGTCCAACAGCGCCGCGGCGGCGAGGATATTGGTCTCCGGATCCACCAGGACCAGGCGTTCGCTGACACCAAGGAGCTTCGCGCCCTCCCCCACCTGGTTGTCGAATCCACCGCCGCGATAGAGGCCCATCACGCCGTACGAGGCGGGCATATGGTGGTGCCCCGCCTTGCCGGCGTCGGGGTCGACGTGGACCCAGCGGGTCTCGACGTAGGCGATCGCCTCCAGCACGCCGCGCGGAACCGCAGGATAGCGCGCGTAGGCACGCTGGAAATACGCCGGGTAATCCGCGCGCTGCCGCGCGAGCACCGTTATCGCCGACTGGCGTTCGACTTCGGTGGCCTCCATCGCCTCCGCCAGCTCGAGCCGGTCCGTTGCGGCGACTGGCGCCGCCAGCGCGGCCAGCAGCATCGCTGCGGCCGACAACATCACCTTCTTCCTCATCTGACTCTCCCTTCCGGTCATGTGGTCCATCCCCCTGGCCGACAGCTGGCCACATCCGTCGCGGCGGCGGCAGTGGGGCCAGCCCCATGCGGCGGCAGTGCTGCGCTGCAACGTGACGCTGGTCGGCGATACCTGCAGTCAGCCCCAGGTTGTCGGCACAGGGACCCGCGACGAGACTCGGCGCATCCCGCATCCCTGACCCCCGTGGAGGTTCGTCCCGACATGTTCCAGTCCATCATCAACAACACCTTGCACGCGGCCGACCTCTTCTTCCGCCAGGTCCACGAGGCCCTGAATCCGAACGGGGGAAACGTGCCTGGGCGCGACGGCGGCTTCGATCAGGCCGTGGGCGGCACCGGGATGGACCAGGCGTTCGACAGTTCGATGGCGGGCGTCGCGGAGGCCGTCTACCTGCGCCAGGACGCGGACGGCTGGCAGCGGATGGGCGACGGCGAACTGGCCGCAGCCGGGATCGATCCGAACCTGCAGTACAGCAACGGCATGGAGGCGGGCATCTACACCGACGGTATAGGCAACTACGTGGTGGCCTATGCCGGCAACGACACCGGCGGCGTGGCGGACGTGGGCACGGTGATCGCGCAGTCGGCGGGCTTCCAGACCCGCCAGTACGACACCGCGGTCACGCTCGCGCACCAGGCCGAGAACGCCTTCGGCGGCGACAACGTGGTCTATACCGGGCACTCGCTGGGCGGCGGCCTCGCGTCCATGGCAGCGGCGGCGACCGGCAGCACCGCGGTCACGTTCAACGCTCAGGGCATCCACGACAACACACTGCGCCAGCATGGCCTTGATGCCGGGGCCGTCCGCCATGGCGCCGAAAACGGCCAGATGCGCCACTACAGCATCGACGGCGACTGGGCGACCGGCGTGCAGCGCCAGGTCCCGGTCCTCGACATGCTGCCCAACCCGCTGGGCACCCACTTCCAGTTCGATGATCCGGCAGGCCTGCAAAACATCGGCAGCAACCACTACATCGGGCCGGTGAAGGCGGCGATCGAGCAGGGAGCGTCGTATCGGATCGAAACCACCGACCCGCTGGAGCGCGCATTGCAGGACGTCTATTCGGCGCTGACCTCGGTCATCGCGAATGCGTGGCGAATCGTCGCGCCGCCCATCATCTGAAGCCCGCGATGACCGCACAGCCGCGTCGCATGGAAGCGCCGTACTGACGCCGTACTGACGCCGGACCAGAGCTGCCAGCTGCGGCAGCTCGTCTACATTCCCGAGAGCTTCGCCAGCGCAGTCCGATAGTGCGCAAGAACGGCAGCGCCGTCCGCATGGCGGCCGTCGGCCACCACACGCCGGCCGGCGATGTGCACGTCCTTGACGCAAGGCCGGTTTCCGCTGAAGAGCCAGCGATCGGCGACGTCACCGGCGGTCGCTGCGGCAAGCAGCGGCGCCTCCGCATCAAGCACCAGGGTGTCACCGCCGGCGTCAAAGCCGGTGGCGTTCTTCGCGCTCGCGTACGCGCCGTGCAGCAGGGTCTCGCCGACGCTGGTCGATGCATCGCCCACGGCGATGTTGCGGCGCCGCTTCACCAGCCGCTGTCCGTACTCCAGCCAGCGCAGCTCCTCCACCGGTGACACCGAGATATGCGAGTCCGAGCCGATGCCCCAGGCGCCGCCGGCATCGAGGTACTCGCGAAGGCGGAACAGGCCGTCGCCGAGGTTGGCCTCGGTGGTCGGGCAGATGGCGACGGTCGCGCCGCTCTTCGCGATGCCTGCCACTTCCCAGTCGTTGAGGTGGGTGGCGTGCACCAGCGTCCAGCGCGCATCGACATCGGCGTTCTGCAGCAGCCATTCCACCGGGCGCAGGTCGCGGATGGCGAGGCAGTCCTGCACCTCGCCCACCTGCTCGGCGATGTGGATATGGATGCGCGCATCGGCGGGCAGCGCCGCCAGCACCGCGCGCATCGCATCCGGCGGCACCGCGCGCAGGCTGTGCAGGGCGCAGCCGACGCGCAGCATGTCGCCGGTTTGCGCGTGCAGCGTCTCGAACAGGCGCAGGTAGCCGTCGACGTCGTGGCCGAAGCGCTTCTGGCGCTCGCCCAGCGCGCGGCCGTCGAAGCCACCGGTCATGTACAGCACCGGCAGCAGGGTCAGGCGGATGCCGGTGTCGCGCGCGGCGGCGATCAACGCCTGCGACATCGCCGCCGGATCGGCGTAGGGCCGACCGTCGGGCGCATGGTGCAGGTAGTGGAATTCGCAGACGCTGCCATAGCCGGCTTCCAGCATCTCGACGTAGAGCTGGCGTGCGACCGCGTACAGCGAATCGGGATCGAAGCGCGCGGCCATGCGGTACATGGTCTCGCGCCAGGTCCAGAACGAGTCTTCCGGATGCGTCTGCCGTTCTGCGAGCCCGGCCATGGCGCGCTGGAAGGCGTGCGAATGCAGGTTGGCGATCGCCGGCAGCTGCCATCCGCCCGCTACCTGGCGGGCGACGGCGGCATGCGGGGCATCGGGTGCGACCGGCATGGCGCCTGCATCGCGCGCATCGGGCGCTCCGGGTACTTGGTTCGCAGACATGTCGGCGCGCTCCGGCGGCAGGGTGCGATAGGCTACCGCGTCGACGCGATCCGAGGTCCTGACATGCCGTGCACTGCAGCCACCACCCCAGCCAGGGCGCATGCCGATGGCCGCTGAGCGCTTGGATGGCCTGCTGGTCAACGCGCGCCTGGCCACGCTTGACGGGGATTCGCACCGCGATGGTGCGCCCGGCGCACCCGATGCAGGCGACGCAGCCGACGGTTGCTCATCAAACGGCCGCAGGCACGGGAATGGCCCCGATTCTTACGGCATGGTCGAAAACGCCGCACTGGGCTGGCGCGACGGCCGCATCGTGTTTGCCGGCGCGGCCGATGCATTGCGCGGCCGTCCGGAGGAGCTTGCCGACGTCGTGATCGACGGCGGAGGCGACCTGGTCACTCCGGGCCTGGTCGATTGCCACACCCACATCGTGTTCGCCGGCGATCGCGCCGCCGAGTTCGAGCAGCGCCTGACGGGCGCCAGCTATGAAGACATCGCGCGCGCCGGCGGCGGCATCGTCTCCAGCGTGCGCGCCACCCGTTCCGCCGACGCGCAGGCCCTGCTGGCGCAAACCCTGCCGCGCGCCCGCGCCCTGGTCGCTGACGGCGTGACCACGCTGGAAGTGAAGTCCGGCTACGGCCTGGACTTCGACAACGAGCGCAAGATGCTGCGCGCCGCGCGCGAGCTCGGCGATGCGCTGGGCATCGGCGTGCGCACCACCTTCCTCGGCGCACACGCGCTGCCACCCGAGTACGCCGGTGACCCCGACGGCTACATCGACGCCGTCTGCGACTGGCTGCCGCGGCTGCATGCCGAAGGCCTGGTCGACGCCGTGGATGCCTTCTGCGAGCGCATCGGCTTCAGCCACGCGCAGACCCGCCGCGTATTCGACACCGCGCGCGCGCTCGACCTGCCGGTGAAATTGCATGCCGACCAGCTCAGCGATGGCGAAGGGGCGGCGCTGGTGGCGGAATTCGGCGGCCTGTCCGCCGACCACGTCGAACACACCTCCGATGCAGGCGTGCGCGCGATGGCGGCCGCCGGCACCGTGGCGGTGCTGCTGCCGGGCGCCTTCCACGTGCTGCGCGAGACCACCCTGCCGCCGATCGACGCCTTCCGCGCGCACGGCGTGCCGATGGCGGTGGCCACCGACTGCAATCCCGGAACCTCGCCGCTGCTGTCGCTGCGCCAGGCCATGCAGCTGGCCTGCACCCATTTCCGCCTGACCCCTGCCGAAGCACTGCGCGGCGCGACAGTGCACGCCGCGCGCGCGCTCGGACTCGACGACCGCGGCATGCTGCGCGCCGGCATGCGGGCGGACTTCGTGCGCTGGCGCGTGCGCGAGCCGGCGGCGCTGTGTTACTGGCTGGGCGGGGAGCTTGCAGTCTCCGTCCATTCCGGGGGACGCAGGGTGGCCTGATCAAGAAACCACGAAACGTGTCGCCGGCAGGAAAGGCGTCGCGGCTGTAGCCGCTCCCACAACTGCCGCTACGAAATGCCGCCCATGGATGACGCACGCCCATGTGGGAGCGGCTACAGCCGCGAAAGACCCTTCCGCCCGACTAAGGAGCCTCCCGATGCCTCAAAGCCCACGCCGCCATGCACTCGCACTGACACTCGCACTGGCCCTGCCCGCCGCCGCGCTGGCCCAGGCCACCGACGCCGCGCGCGCCCTGGCCGCCGACGCGATCATCGTCGACACCCATATCGATGCGCCCGGAGTGCTGGTCTCCAGCTGGGCCGACCTCGGCGAGGCCGCGCCCGACCGCGAGTTCGACTACCCGCGCGCGCGCGAAGGCGGCCTGGACGTCGCCTTCATGTCGATCTACACCTCCGCGCGCCAGGACGAATCCGGCAGCGCCTGGCAGGCGGCCAACATCCAGATCGACGCGATGGAGGCCCTGGTCGCGCGCCATCCGGACCGCTTCGCCCTGCTGACCTCCCCGGGCGACGTCGAGCGCCTGCGCACCGGCGGCCGCGTGCTGCTGCCGCTGGGACTCGAGAACGGCGGGCCTATCGGCGACGACCTTGCCCAACTCACCTTCTTCCGCGACCGCGGCGTCAGCTACATCACCCTGGCGCACAGCGGCAACAACCGCATCGCCGACTCCTCCTACACGGTGGAGAAGCGCTGGAACGGCCTGAGCCCCTTCGGCCGCGAAGTGGTGCGGGAGATGAACCGGCTCGGGATCATGGTCGACGTTTCGCACCTGTCCGACGACGCCGTGCGCCAATCCATCGAACTCAGCAGCGTGCCGGTGATCGCCAGCCATTCCGCGCTGCGCCACTTCACCCCGGACTTCGAGCGCAACCTCAGCGACGAGCTGGCCAAGGCCATCGCGGCGAAGGGCGGCGTCGTGCAGATTCCGTTCGGCACCGCGTTCGTCAATCCGACCGCCGCGGCCAATACCCGCGACTGGTTCCGCGAGTCGCTCGCGTTCGACCGTCGCAGCGCCGCGGGCGTGGCCGCCGGCGAGCCGGCGCTGGACCGCAAGGCCTTCGAAGCGCAGTGGGAGCTGGACCATCCCAGGGTCGAGGCCCCGATCAGCGACGTGCTGGACCAGATCGACTACGCGGTCAAGCTGATCGGCGTCGACCACGTCGGCATCGGCTCCGACTTCGACGGCGTCGACGGCGAGCTGCCCGAAGGCCTGCGTACCGTGGCCGACTTCCCCAACTTCATCACCGGGCTGCAGGCGCGCGGGCATTCGGACGACGACATCCGCAAGATCCTGGGCGGCAACCTGCTGCGGGTGTGGGCGGTGATCGAGGCGGGCGCCGGCACGCCCTGACCCGCGGCGGCGTCCGGCCCCAAACGACGAAGCCCCGCTTCTGGCGGGGCTTCGTACGTCAGCGCTGGCGCGGGACTTCAGTCCTTGGCCACGGTCTTCTTGGCCACGACCTTCTTTGCCGGAGCCTTGGCCACGGTCTTCGCGCCGGCCTTCTTCGCAACCGGTGCGGCGGCAGCGCCGGTCGCCTTCGCGGTCACGTGGCTGCGGGCGTTGCCGTAGCTGGAGTTGTAGCGCTTGCCCTTGGCCGTCTTGCGATCGCCCTTGCCCATCTGTCGCTCCTGGAGTTCGTTCGGTGGGGCGCGCCTTTGCACGCCACAGGGCGCGCATCCTAGCACGCGCGCCGGTTCAGGGCGTCGCGCGGGCCGCCGCGGCAGCGTGGGTGAGGCGCAGGTTCAGCAGGTGCGCGCCGGCGATCATCAGGCCGCCGAGGGTCATCACCGCCGCGTGCACCATGCCGTGGTCATGCAGCGGGCTGAACGCCCCCAGCCAGACCAGCGCCAGGCCCGGCAGCAGCAGCGCCCAGGCCCGGAACGCGCGGTGGCGGCGGAAGCCGATGGCCAGCGTGGTGGCGCCCAGCAGCGTGGCGAACACGGTGACCGCCTGGTCGATGTCCACCCAGCCGCCCACCGACAGCCCGAACGTGGGCAGCACGGCCAGCGCCAGCGGCAGCAGCGCGCAGTGCAGCGCACACAGGAACGACGCCGCGAAACCGACCCGGTCGGCTCGATTGAGGTTGCATGAAGTGGCCATGACGTTGGTTGGGGTGGCGTCGGAATTGAAACAGTATAACATTTCAATCGACATCACCACACCGGCCCCCATGACCACCAGACGACGTGTTTCCCGCACCCTCCCGCGCCCCACGGCATTCACCAGCCTCGCCACGCTCGCGAGCGCGATCCTGCTGGCCCTGGCCGTCCCTGCATCGGCCCAGGACGCGGTTCCCGACGACGCCGGCCACGAGCACGGCGTGACCGACCTCGACACGCTCAGGGTCCGCGCCAATCCCATCGCCCGCACCGCCGACGACCTCGCCAGGCCCGTAGCCGTCCTTGCCGGCGAGCGCCTTGACGATGCAAAGGCGAACTCCATCGGCGAAACGGTCGCGCGCCTGCCCGGCGTCCAATCCTCCTTCTTCGGTGCCGGCGTCGGCCGCCCGATCATCCGCGGCATGGAAGGCGCGCGCGTCCAGGTGCTCAGCGACGGCCTGTCCGCCGGCGACGTGTCGACCGTCAGCGTCGACCATGCGGTGAGCATCGAACCCTTCCTCGCCAACCAGATCGAAGTGCTGAAGGGTCCGGCCAGCCTGCTGTACGGCAACGGCGCCATCGGCGGCGCGGTCAACGTGGTCGATGGCCGCATCCCGGAAGCGGCCACGTCGCGGCCGCTCGAGGGCCGCGCCGAGCTGCGCGCCGGCAGCGTCAACGACGAGCGCACCGGTATGCTCCGCCTGGACGGCACCGCGGCCTCGGGACGGCTGGTGTTCCATATCGACGCGCTGCATCGCGAGACCGGTGACGTCGAGATTCCCGGCTACGCCGAAAGCGCGGCCCTGCGCGCAGAACATGAGCACAACGACAACGACCATGATGACCACGACGACGACGCGCGCGGCACGCTGCCCAACAGCTTCGTGCGCACGGACAGCGGCGCCCTGGGCCTGTCCTGGGTCGGCAACCGCGGTTTCATCGGCGTCGGCCAGAGCCTGTTCAACACGCGCTACGGCGTACCCGGCCATGTCCATGCCGGGGACGAGCAGCAGGACGAGCATGGCCACGGGCACGGCGGAGATGGGGATCGCGACCACGACGCCGAAGGCCATGGCGGCGTCCACATCGAGATGGACCAGCGCCGCACCGAGCTCCGCGGCGGACTCGACGACATCGGCCCCTTCCAGAGCCTGCGCGCGCGGATCGCACACACCGACTACACCCACACCGAATACGAGGGCGACGAGGTCGGCACCGTGTTCGACAACGAAACCATCGAGGGCCGGCTTGAGCTCGCGCACCGGCCGCTCGGCGGCTGGGAAGGCGCCTTCGGCCTGCAGTGGTCGCAGCGCGACTTCGCCGCGGCGGGCGCCGAAGCCTTCGTGCCCGATTCCGAATCGCGTGACGCCGGCCTGTTCTGGATCGGCGAACGCGACTTCGGCCCGGCCAGCCTCGAACTCGGACTGCGCCACGACCGCAACGGCATCGACATCGCCGCAGACGCCGGGCCGTCGCGGGACTTCAGCACCACCAGCCTGTCGCTGGCGTCGCGCTGGGACCTGAGGCCGGACGTGCACCTATCCTTCGGCCTCGACCGCGCGCAGCGCTCGCCCACCGCCGAGGAGCTGCATTCCAGCGGCATCCACGTGGCGACGCAGAGCCACGAATTCGGCGATCCGGGGCTTGACGTCGAAACCGCCAACCGCGCGGAGGTCGGCCTGCATTGGCACCGCGGCCCGCTGCGCGTGGGCGCGGCGATCTACCACGTGCGCTACGACGACTTCATCTACCTGGCCGATACCGGGATCGTCGACGGTGGCCTGCCGGTGCGGGCCTGGACCCAGGCCGACGCGCGCTTCAGCGGCGGTGAGCTGGACGTGGAATGGACCTTCGTCGACAACGACAGCGGCGCATGGACCGTGGGCGCCTTTGCCGACGTGGTGCGCGGACGGCTTGCCGGGCAAGGGACGCGCACGATCGATGTGTCCGTGCCCCACGGTGACCACGCGCATGACTACGCGGCCGAGTTGGCACTGGACGGCAACCTGCCCCGGATCGCGCCCGCGCGCATCGGCGCCGACCTGCGCTGGACCAGCAACCATTGGCGCGCCGGCATCGGCGCGGTGCGCTACGCGCGGCAGGACGACGTGGCCGGATTCGAGCACGCAACGCCAGGGCACACGCTGGTGCACGCGAACCTGGCCTGGCACATGGACACCGCCAGCGGCAACGCGGTCGAGCTGTTCGTGAACGGCAACAACCTGCTCGACAGGGAGGTGCGCGTGCACACCTCGTTCCTCAAGGACCTGGCGCCGATGGCCGGCCGTGGCGCGAGCGCCGGCGTGCGCGTGCTGTTCTAGCAGCCGGATCGGCCCGCGGCGTCGCCTGCGATCGCGCGGCGGCGCCCCGGCGGCCTACTGTTTACCGACGCATTCGGCGCAGGTGCCGTGCACTTCGAGCGTCTGCGCACGCGGACGGAAGCCGAGTCCGCGCGCGCGTTCGTCCAGCGCCGCCACGATCTGGCTGTCCTCGAGTTCGACCGCCGAATGGCAGCTGTCGCAGATCAGGAACGGCACCGAGTGCTGCGCGGTACTCGGATGGTGGCAGGCAACGAAGGCGTTGACCGACTGCAGCTTGTGGATGAAGCCGTTGGCGAGCAGGAAGTCGAGCGCGCGGTACACCGTGGGCGGCCCTGCGGCCCCGGGCCCGTTGCCCTCGCGAACGCGATCAAGCAGGTCGTAGGCCTTGATCGGCTGTTCGGTCTCCGCGATCAGGCCGAGCACGTGGGCGCGGATCGGCGTCAGCCGCAGGCCGCGCTCGCGGCAGGCGCGCTCGACCGCTGACACGAAGGCCGGGGCGTCGTGGACGTGGTGCTTGGGATCGGTGCAGGCATGCGCGGGCATGCCGTGATGATGGTGCCGAACCTGCGATGACTCAAGCCGGCAGGCCCACTGCCATCAGCAGGTGTTGGAGCCGCTATAGCGGCGAAAGGGTTTCTCGCGGCCATGGCTGCTCCCACAAGGGGTCAGGCGGGAATGAGCGCGATCGCGGCGTTGATGCGCTCCAGGGCTTCATCGCGCCCGGCCAGATACACCGTGTGCGCGATGTCCGGGCTCACCTGCGTGCCGGTGATCGCCACCCGCAGCGGCTGCGCGACCTTGCCCATGCCCAGCCCCAGCGTTTCCGCGGTGACCTGCAGGGCTTCGGCAATGGCCTCGACCGTCCAGGCCGGTAGCGCATCCAGGCGATGGCGCGCTTCGGCCAGCGGCGCCTTCGCCTCGGGCTTCAGGTGCTTGGCCACGGCCTTGTCGTCGTAATCGGTGAGCGGCCGGTACCAGACGGCGGCGCGCTCGGCCATGTCCTTCAGCGTCTGCACGCGGTCGCGCAGGGCGAGTACGACGTCGGCCGGGGCGGGGCCGGCGGCGAGGTCGTAACCGGCCTCGCGCAGCTGCCACTCGAGGTGCTTCGCGACGTCCGCCGGCGCGTCGTCCTTCAGGTACTGCTGGTTCAGCCAGCCGAGCTTGGCCATGTCCAGGCGCGCGGCCTTGGCATTGACGCCCTTGAGGTCGAACAGCGACTTCATCTCATCGATCGAGAAGATCTCCTGGTCACCGTGCGACCAGCCCAGGCGCACCAGGTAGTTGAGCAGCGCGTGCGGCAGGTAGCCGGCGTCGCGGTACTGCATGACGTCGGCGGCGCCGGTGCGCTTGGAGAGCTTGGCGCCCTGCTCGTCGAGGATCATCGGCAGGTGCGAGAACGCCGGAACCTCGGCGCCCAGCGCGCGGTAGATGTTGATCTGGCGCGGGGTGTTGTTGACGTGGTCGTCGCCGCGGACGACATCGGTGATGCCCATGTCGAGGTCGTCGACGACCACCGCGAAGTTGTAGGTCGGGTAGCCGTCGGGGCGGAAGATGACGAGGTCGTCGAGTTCGGCGTTGGCGATCTCGATGCGGCCCTTGACCTTGTCGTCCCAGGCCACGGTGCCGTCGAGCGGGGTCTTCAGGCGGATGACGCGATTCGGGTCGTCGCGGTAGGGCGCGCCCTGCTCGCGGTAGGCGCCGTTGTAGCGGGGCTTGGTACCGGCGGCCATGGCGGCCTCGCGCATGGCGTCGAGTTCGGCCTTCGACTCATAGGCGTAGTAAGCCTGCCCGGCCGCGACCAGCTGTTCGGCGACCTCGCGATAGCGCTCGACGCGGGCGGTCTGGTAGATCGGGCCCTCGTCGTAGTCGAGGCCCAGCCATGCCATGGCTTCGAGGATCGCGTCGATCGCACCCTGGGTGCTGCGCTCGCGGTCGGTGTCCTCGATGCGCAGGATGAAGCTGCCGCCGCGGCGGCGCGCCTCCAGCCAGCAGTACAGGGCGGTGCGGGCGCCGCCGATGTGCAGGTAGCCGGTGGGACTGGGGGCGAAGCGGGTGCGGCAGGTCATGGCGTCTGGGACTGGCTCGGGTGAGCAGTGATTTTAGCCCTTCGCCGGCACCGGAACTGCCCTGGGAGCGGGCATGGCGCGATCGCCGCTCCAGCGCCGCCCGTAAAGCGCCGTTGTCGAAGCACCCATGGCCGCGATGCCGTGCATTTACACTCCAGGCATGACGACGCTCTTCATTTCCGATCTGCACCTCGATCCGGAACGGCCGGACATCACCCGCCTGTTTGGCGAGTTCCTCGATGGCGAGGCACGCGCCGCCGACGCGCTCTACATCCTCGGCGATCTGTTCGAGGCCTGGGTCGGCGATGACGACCCGTCGGAGACCGCCACCTTCGTGGCGGAGCGGCTGGCGGCGCTGTCGGCCGCCGGGGGACCGGTGTACTTCATGCACGGCAACCGCGACTTCCTCCTGGGCGCGGACTACGCGCAGCGGGCCGGCATGGCGCTGCTGGACGATCCGACCGAGGTCGACCTGTACGGGCGGCGTGCGCTGCTCATGCATGGCGACACCCTGTGCACCGACGACGTGGCCTACCAGCAGTTCCGGGCGCAGACCCGGGATCCCGCGTGGCAGCGGCAATTCCTGGCGCAACCACTGGCGGCACGGCAGGCGTTCGCGCAGCAGGCACGCGCGGCCAGCCAGGCGCGGCAGGGCGAACTGCGCGACGCCGGCAAGATGGAAACGATCACCGACGTGGCGCCCACTGCGGTCGAAGCAGCGCTCCGTGCGCACGGCGTGCATCTGCTGATCCACGGACATACCCATCGCCCGGCGGTGCATGCGCTTGATGTCGATGGGCATGCATGCACGCGGGTGGTGCTGGGCGACTGGTACGAGCAGGGATCGGTGTTGCGCGTGGACGCGACAGGACTTCATTTGGCGACGCTGTAAAGCCGCGCATCCCCGACTTGCCCCACGCAATTTCAGGCTTGGCGCGGATGCCGGGGTGCGTCGGCTGCAGGCGTTTGAGCCGATGCCGCCCTCAGCCCGAAATCTGCACCAGCGCCGCCAACTCGTCCTCGCTGAACCCCGCCGCGCTGCGCGCCTTGACGTTGAACGGACCATGCAGCACGGCGCGCGCGTATTCGGTCAGCAATTCACGGAAACGGGGCTCCGGATCGATACCCCCGCGTTCGCAGCACCAGCGGAACCAGTGGCTGCCGGCGGCGACGTGGGCGACTTCCTCGCGCAGGATCACTTCGAGGATCCCGACGGTGGCTTCGTCGCCCAGCGCGCGCAGCTTCACGATCATCCCCGGCGTCACGTCCAGCCCGCGCGCTTCGAGCACGCGCGGCACCAGCGCCATGCGCGCGAGCACGTCGTCCGCGGTCTTCTCGGCCATCTCCCACAGGCCGTTGTGCGCGTCGAAGTCGCCGTAGTCGCGACCCATGGCCTGCAGCCGGTCGCGCAGCATGGTGAAGTGCCGGGCCTCGTCGTCGGCCACCATCACCCAGTCGGCGTAGTACTGCGCCGGCATGCCGCGGAAGCGATAGACCGCGTCCCAGCCGAGGTCGATGGCGTTGAACTCGATGTGGGCGATGGCGTGGATAAAGGCCGCGCGGCCTTCGTCGGTGCCGAAGCCGCGTCGCGGCAGCTCGCGCGGATGCACCAGGCGCGGACGCAGCGGCCGGCCGGGCATGCGGATCGGATCCGGCCCGGACGCCTTGGCATCGGTCCCGCCTCCGGTGCCGGATCCGCTGTCGGCGTCGATGACAAGCTCGCCGCGCCGGAACGCCGCGGCCGCGGCATGGGTGGCCGCGACCTTGTCCTCGGGCGACGCCGCGGCAAGGCAGTCGCGCGCGGCGTCGAACAACGACCTCGCCATGATCAGGCGCCGACGCGGCGCTTCTTCTTCGCCTCGTCGGACCTGAGCGTGCGCAGGCCCTCCAGGTAGCCCGGCTCGATGCCGGTCACGTATTCGCCGCTGAAACAGGAGCTGTCGAACTTCCTGCCGGGGAACTTGTGCCCGGCCACCGCGGCCTCGAGGTCGGCCAGGTCCTGGTAGACCAGCCAGTCGCAGCCCAACACCGCCTCGATCTCCTTCTCGCTGCGGCCGTTGGCCACCAGCTCGTCGACCGATGGCATGTCGATGCCATAGACATTGGGATGCCGCACCGGCGGCGCCGCCGACGCCAGGTAGACCTTTCGCGCACCGGCGTCGCGCGCCATCTGCACGATCTGCTTCGAGGTGGTGCCGCGCACGATGGAATCGTCCACCAGCAGCACCACGCGGTTGCGGAACTCCAGCGGAATCGGGTTGAGCTTGCGCTTCACCGATTTCACGCGCTCACCCTGCCCCGGCATGATGAAGGTGCGGCCGACGTAGCGGTTCTTGACGAAGCCCTCGCGATACTTCACCCCGAGCGCGCTGGCGATCTCCATCGCCGAGTCGCGCGAGGTGTCCGGGATCGGGATCACCACGTCGATGTCGTGGTCGGGCCGCTCGCGCAGGATCTTCTCGCCCAGCGTCACGCCCATGCGCATCCGCGCCTTGTGCACCGAGATGTTCTCGATCATCGAGTCCGGGCGCGCGAAGTAGACGTACTCGAAGATGCACGGCGCGTGCTCGCCCGCCTCCACGCACTGGCGCGCGTGCAGCTCGCCGTTCGCGGTGATGACGATGCCTTCGCCCGGCTCGACGTCGCGCACGCGCTCGAAGCCGAGGATGTCCAGCGCCACCGATTCCGAAGCGACCGCGTATTCGGTGCCACCTTCGGCCTCGCGCCTGCCGAGCACCAGCGGCCGGATGCCGTTGGGATCGCGGAATGCGACCAGCCCCAGGCCCAGTACCAGGGCGACGCCGGCATAGCCGCCGCGCGCACGCCGGTGCAGGCCTTCGACCGCCTTCAGCGCCGCTTCCGGCGTGAGCGCGCGCTCGCGGTCCAGCTCATGCGCGAACACATTGAGCAGCACCTCGGAGTCGGACTCGGTGTTGACGTTGCGGCGGTCGGTCTCGAACACCTCGCGGCGCAGGGCGTCGGTGTTGATCAGGTTGCCGTTGTGGGCGAGCGCGATGCCATAGGGCGAATTGACGTAGAACGGCTGCGCTTCGTCATGGCCCTCGCTGCCGGCGGTGGGATAGCGGCAGTGGCCGATGCCGACGCGGCCCTGGAGCAGCGCCATCGACGCATCGTCGAACACATCGCGCACCAGGCCGTTGCCCTTGTGCACGCGCAGCCGCGTGCCGTAGCCCGTGGCGATGCCGGCGGCGTCCTGTCCGCGGTGCTGCAACACCGTCAGGCCGTCGTACAGCGCGGGCGCGACTTCAGTGGTTCCGACGATGCCGACAATGCCGCACATGGGGATGGGTCCTGCGAGTGTCTGGAGTGGAAAGGCGGTTTCGGCAACACGGCGCTGGCAGCGCCGCCTCGAGAGTGCGGCTATGGATGCGAGCGCACGAGACCGTCGATGTTGAAACTCGATTTCACCCGTGCCTTGAGCTGGTCGGCTTCACCGCGCGTGACCACCGGCCCGGCCTTGACCCGGGTCAGCGTGCCCTTGTCGGTCTGCACAGTCTCTGTGAAGGCACCGATGCCGGCGGCGCGCAGCCGGTCGCGCAGTGCGTTGGCCTCGCTGGCGTTGCCATAGGCGCCAAGCTGCACGGCGAAACCGGTTCCGGCTGCAGCCGTTGAGGCGGGGGTGGGAGCCGCAGCCGGAGGTGCGGCCGCCGGTGCCGCCGGCCTCGATGCCGCCGCGCTGCTGCCGGACGCTGCCGCGTCCAGCGCGACCACCGCGGCCGTGGCGCGCGAGCCGATGCTGCCGGCGCGCACGCGCGCGGACTCCGCATCGGCGCGCGAAGCGTAGGGGCCGATGCGCACCCGCCAGGCATCGCGATCGCCAACGCGGGTTTCTTCCACGTAGGCCGGAAGGTTGGACTGGCGCAGGCGGTTGACCACGGTCCCGGCGTCGGCGCGCGAGCCGTAGGCGCCGAAGTTCACCGCGTAATCGCCGCCGGCGGTGGCCGCAGGCAGGCGCGCGGGAGCTGCCGCGGGCTCGGGCTTCGGAGGTTCGGGCCTCGCCGGCGCAGGAGCTTCGGGTTCGGGCCCGGCCGCCGCGACCGGGCGCTGTGGCGCGAGAGGCTCGGGGTCCGCGACGGGGCGCTCCTGCACCGGCAGCGGGGCCTCCACACCGGCCGCGTCGCCGTCCGCCAGCGGGACCACGTCGACGTCGGATGCGAGGTCGGCCGCGTCCTCCGGGCGCGCGTCGCCCTGCGGCGCTGCGGTGGCGGTGTCCACGGTTGCCAGGCTGCCGTCACCGGCCAGCAGGCCGGCGCTGGTCGTGGCATTGGGCACCACCAGCGGCAGGTCGCGGGTGACGTAGTCGCCCGAAGGCGCGTCGGGGACGTGCAGTGAAAGATCGGACACGCCGCTGTCCGGGGCGGGACCCTGCACCAGCATCGGCAGGAAGATCACGGCCAGCGCAATCAGTACCGCGGCGCCGATCAGGCGCTGTTTCAGTCCGGAGTCCATGGAGGCTCGAGGCAACGGGGGCCGCTGAATTATACGGCCCCGCCCCGCTCCACTTCTGAATCCCCGGCAGCGAGCCACGCGAGCGCCGCGCCGGCGACGTGGAAGGAGCCGAAGGCGATCACGCGTTCGCCCGGATGGGCCTGTGCCAGTGCCGCCGACAGCGCCGCGGCGGGGTCGCGGTGGCGCTGCGCGGTTGCGGCCGCTGTGCCGGCCAGGGCGTCGGCCAGTGCATCGGCATCACGGCCACGGCCGCCGGCGCCGGCAATGCCGGCAAGGTGCCAGGCGTCCACGAAGGGCGCGATCGCGGCGACCACGCCAACGGCGTCCTTGTCGGCCAGCGCGCCGTACACGGCCACGGTGCGCATCGCCGGCGCCTCATGCAGCCACTCGGCCAGCGCGCGTGCCGCCTGCGGGTTGTGGCCGACGTCCACCAGCACCTCGACCCCATCGCGCTCAAAGCGTTGCAGGCGCCCGGGCACCCGTGCGGCGGCCACGCCCCGCGCCCAGGCGGCGTCGTCGATCTCCACGTCCAGCGCGCGCAGCGCTGCGATCGCGGCGGCGGCATTGCGCAGCTGCGCCGGCGCGGCCATGCCCGGCAGCGGCAGAACCAGTTCGAACCCGGGCTCGCGCCACCACCAGCCGTCGCCGGCGTCATCGCGGCCGAAGCGGTAGTCGCTGCCGGCACGGATCGCGGAGGCGCCGATGGCATAGGCGTGGCCGAGCACGCTCGACGGCGGGTCGTCCTCGCCCAGCACCAGCGGCGTCCACGGCCGCGCGATGCCGACCTTCTCGGTACCGATGGCCTCGCGGTCGGCACCGAGCCAGTCCTGGTGGTCGAGGTCGACAGTGGTGATCACCGCGACGTCGGGATCGACCAGATTCACTGCGTCCAGGCGCCCGCCCAGACCGACCTCGAGCACGGCGAGATCGAGTCCCGCACGTTCGAACAGCCACAGCGCGGCGAGCGTGCCATATTCGAAATACGTCAGCGTGGTCGCGCCGCGCGCGGCTTCGACCGCCCCGAACGCCGCCACCAGGCCGGCATCGTCCGCGTCTTCGCCATCGATGCGCACGCGCTCGTTGTAGGCCAGCAGGTGCGGCGAGGTGTAGGCGCCCACGCGCAGCCCGGAGGCAGCGGCAATCGCCTCGATGAAGGCCACCGTCGAGCCCTTCCCGTTGCTGCCGGCGACGGTTGCCACGAGGCGCGCCGGCCGGCCCAGACCCATGCGTGCCGCCACGTCGCGCACGCGATCGAGGCCGAGGTCGACCTCGCGCGGATGCCGGCCCTCGATGTCACCGAGCCAGTCCTGCAGGCTGCGCGTTGCGGCCATGGTTCAGAGCGCCCGGTGCACCGCTTCGCCGAACAGCAGGGTGTGGTGCGCGCAGTCGTTCATGCGCACCACGTCCAGGTGCCCGACATCCGGCCCCTCCAGCAGGTTCAGGGTGGCCGGCGCCTGGCGGAAGGTCCACAGCCGGAACAGCGGCAGGCCGAGCACCCGGCACAGCAACACGCGGTTCACGGCATCGTGCGAGACCACCAGCAGCGTGTCTTCCGGCCCCAGCCCTTCGCAGGCCTTCGCGAAGGCCGGCCAGGCGCGCTCAAGGACCTGCTTCAGCGACTCGCCGCCGGGCATCTGCACCTTGTCAGGCGCATCGCGCCAGGCAGCCAGGCGCTCGGGGTCGGACTCGCCGATCTCGCTGGCCAGCTTGCCTTCCCACGTGCCGTGGGCGATTTCCATCAGCCCCGCGTCGACCTCGAGCATGTCCGCGCGCGCCTCGCCCAGCGCCAGCCGCGCCGTGTCGTACGCGCGTGACAGCGGCGAGGCCACGGCGCAGTCGATGCGCACGTCGTGCAGGCGCTCGCCCAGGCGCAGCGCCTGCTTGGCGCCGGTATCCGAGAGCGGGATGTCCTCCTGCCCCTGGTAGCGGCCGGCGCGGTTCCACTCGGTCTCGCCGTGTCGCGCGAGCAGGACCCTCAACGCTTCGGCTCCAGCCCCAGCTCGGCCAGCACGCGCGGCGCCGGATAGACCTCCTGCATGATCCAGCGCATATAGCGCTGGTCGACCGAGATCATGCGCGTCATCACCGGGTCGAACACCCAGTTGGACGCCACGGATTCCCAGTTGCCGTCGAAGGCGAGGCCGACCAGCTTGCCGTGGGCATCGAGCACCGGCGAGCCGGAGTTGCCGCCGGTGATGTCGAGGTCGGCGAGGAAGTTGACCGGCACCGACTTCAGGCGACGATCGGCAAGCCCGCCATAGCGCTTCCCGGCGACCGCATCGAGCAGTGCCTTGGGCGCGTCGAACGGATCGACGCCGGTGTCCTTGGCCGGGATCTCTTCAAGCACGGTAAACGGCTTTTGCGGCGTGCCGTCGAGCTTGGTGTAGGGCTTGACGTTGCCGAAGGTGATGCGCAGTGAGGAGTTGGCGTCCGGATAGACGAACTCGCCCTTGCTGGCCTTGTAGTCGGCCACCGCCTGCAGGTAGACCGGCCGCGCCAGCAGGGCGTCGCCGGCGCGCGCCTTGCGTTCGGCTTCCTGCGCCAGCAGCGTGGGCATGACCGCCACCGCGTAGCGGATCGCGGGATCCTTGCTGGACTCGTACGCCTCGCGGTCGGCCTTCAGCCACTTCAGGCGGGTTTCGGTGCTGTCGGCCAGCTCGCTGCGCCCGAGGCGATCGAGCACGCCGTCGATCGCCTTGTCGTCGCTGCCGCCCAGCCAGGCGTCCACGGCCTCGAGGCGCTGGGCCTGCGGCAGCTTGACGTACTCGGCCAGCCAGTACTGCTGCAGGCCCCGGTCCATCTCCGGCACATAGCGACGCTCCATCTGGCGCACGGCCCCCTCGATCGTGGGCAGGTCGCGCTCCTGGTAGCCCTGCTCGCGGTCGGCGTCGGGCTTCTCGCGCTCGATCGCCAGGCGGTAGCCGCGGATCGCGGTCGACAGCACGCCGGTGCCGTTGAACTGGCCGAACACCAGGTCGCGCTCACGGGTGGCGCGGCTGGCCTCGTTGAGCTCGAGGATGCGCGCGTAGGCGTCGAGCACGGCCTGTCCGGCCTCGCCCTGCCCGCGTGCCCAGGCCAGCACCTCGGCCTCCTGCTGCTCCTTGGTGGCCATCGCCTTGGTGCGCTCGAAGCCGGCGAGCTGGCTGTCGTAGTTCTTGTAGACGTTCTCCCAGCCGCGCATGGTGCTGGCGTACTTCACTTCGATGTCCGGATTGGCCTCGCCGGCCGCGGCGACCATCTTCTGCAGCGCCTTGTAGTGGCGGACCACGGTCGGGTACTGCCAGTCCTGCGTGTCCTTGAACTCGCTGGCCAGCGCGTAGCGCGCGGTGCGGCCGGGATAGCCGGCGACCATCACGAAGTCGCCCTCGCCCAGCGGCTTGTCTGCGAACTCGAGCCAGCGTTTGGGCTGGTAGGGCACGTTGTCTTCGGCGAACGCCGCCGGCTTGCCGTCCTTGCCGACGTAGGCGCGGTAGAAGGCGAAGTCGCCGGTGTGGCGCGGCCACATCCAGTTGTCGGTTTCGCCGCCGTAGGCGCCGACGCTGCCCTGCGGCGCGTAGACCAGGCGCACGTCGCTGATCTCGAGGTTCTTGAACAGGCGGTAGGTGTTGCCGCCGGCAAAGCTGTACAGGCGGCAGCGGTAGCCTTCCTCGGCCTCGCAGCCGGCGACCAGCGACTTCTCGATCGCGTCGAGCGCATTGGTGCGACCGATCGCATCGGGCGCCGCGGACACGGCGGCCTGCACCCTGGCGGTCACGTCCTCGATCGACTCCAGCGCGAAGATGCGCGAGTTCGGTCCGGCGCTGATCTCGTCGCCGATCGCCGCGGCGTAGAAGCCGTCGCGCATGAGGTTGTTCTCGGGCGTGGAGTTGAGCTGGATCGCGCCGTAGGCGCAGTGGTGGTTGGTCGCCACCAGGCCCTGCGGCGAGACGAAGCTCGCGGTGCAGCCGCCCAGCGAGACCACGGCGCCCAGCGGGTCCCCGGTCAGGTCGGCAAGCTGTTCGGGCTTGAGCTTGAGTCCCGCCTTCTTCAACGGCTTGGCGATCTCGGGGAGCTGCTGCGGCACCCACATGCCTTCGCCGGAGTGGGCGGGACTGGCGGCAGCGGCCGCGAAGGCCGCGACGGCCGCGGCGAGTAGGGTCTTGCCCATAGGTTCGGTGTCCTGGACGGGTTGGATGGTTCGGAGTTTAACGGCCGGCGGCGGCGGCGGGAGCCTGCCGGTCGGCCTCGTCGAGCGGCAGGCCCATCTCGCGCAGCAGCTGCGGCGCGGGATAGACGCGGGCCATGATCCAGCGCATGTAGCGGGCATCGACGTGGATCGCGCGCTTGTAGCGCGGGTCGAACTTCCAGCTGGCGCTGACCGCTTCCCAGTTGCTGTCGAAGTTCAGGCCGATCAGGCGGCCGCGGGCGTCCATCACCGGCGAGCCGGAGTTGCCGCCGGTGGTGTCGAGGTTGGTGAGCAGGTTCACGGTCTGGGTGCCGAGGCCGGGATCGACGGTGGCACCGAAGTCGCGGCGGGCGATGGCATCGAGCAGCGGCTGCGGCGCGTCGAAGGGCGCCACGCCGGTGTGCTTCTCGACGATGCCTTCGACCGTGGTCAGCGGCGACCAGCTGACCGCATCGCGCGGCTGCAGGCCCTGGATGCGGCCGTGGCTCACGCGCAGGGTGGAGTTGGCATCCGGGTAGACCGCCCTGCCCTCGCTGCGGGCGTGGCCGATCATGCCGCGCATATAGGCCGGGCGCAGGCGCAGCAGCTCGCCGGCACGGGCCTTGGCCTCGCCCTCGAAGCGCAGGTCGGCCTGCTGCAGGGTCGCGGCGGCCTGCATGAGCGGATCGGTGGCGGCCTGGACCTCGGCCGGGGCGGCGGCGAACAGGCGCAGGCGCTCGGCTTCGTCCGCCAGGGCGGCACCGGCGTACAGGCGCTCCAGGCGCGACGCGATCGTCGCTGCGTCGGTGCCGAAGACGGCATCGACCTCGGGCACGCGCTGCTCCGCCGGGAGCGCGGCATGACGGCCCAGCAGCTCGGCCAGGATCGCGCGCTCGACCGCCGGCGCGTAGCGGCGCTGGGTCTGGCGCAGGGCGGCCTCGATCCGGGCTTCGTCGCGCAGCTGGTAGCCGCTTTCGCGCTCGGCGTCGGGCTTGCCGCGCTCCAGCGCCAGGCGCTGCAGCCGCATCGCGCCGCCCAGCAGCTGGGTCTGGGCCTGCATCAGGCCGAACAGCTGGTCGCGCTCGCGCGTGGCCCGGGCGGAGGCGATCACCGCGGCCGCGGCTTCGATGTCGGCCCGGGTCGCGGCGGCATCGGCCTGGCCGGACAGCCACTTCGCCATCGCCGCCTCCTCCGCGCGGCGGCCGGCGACGGCATCGCTGCGGCGCAGGCCGTCGAGCTCGCCCCGGGCCCGCTTGAGCGTGTTCTTGAGGCTCGCGACCTGGGCGGCATAACGCACTTGGGCATCGGCGTCGCCCGCGCTGCCGCGCTCGACCGCGTCCAGCAGCGCGGTCATCAGCTCCACGCGCGAAGGCAGCTGCCACTCGACCTGGTCGGCGAACTCGGCCGCGGTGCGGTGGCGGAAGGTGCGGCCGGGATAGCCCGCCAGCATCGCGAAGTCGCCCTCGGCCAGCGGCTCGGTCGACACCGTCAGCCATGCCGCGGGCTTGAACGGCACGTTGTCCGGGGAATACGCCGCGGGCTTGCCGTCCGGCCCCACATAGGCGCGGTAGAAGGTGAAGTCGCCGCTGTGGCGCGGCCACATGAAGTTGTCGATCTCGTCGCCGTAGCTGCCGATCGCGTCCGGCGGCGCGTAGGCCAGGCGCACGTCGCGGATTTCGAGCTGGCGCACCAGATCGAAGTCGGTGCCGTAGTACATGTCGACCACGCTGCAGCGGTAGCCGGGCTCCTCGGCCTCGCACTCGGCCACGGCGGCCTTGGAGGCGGCCTCGACCGCGTCGTGGTACGCGCGGCCGGTCCTGCCGCGGGCATCGGCCAGGATGCGGTCGGTGATGCGCTCGAAGCGGTCGGTCACCAGCACCCGCGCACCCGGGCCCGCAGACAGTTCGCCGGCCATCGTCGCCGCATTGAAGCCGTTGGCGATGAGGTTGTTTTCCGGCGTCGAATTCAGCTGGATCGCGCCGTGGGCGCAGTGATGGTTGGTGACCACCAGGCCATGAGGCGAGACGAAGCTCGCCGTGCAGCCGCCAAGCGAAACCACGGCGCTCATCGGCGGCTTCGACAGGTCGGACAGGTCCTTCGGGTCTCCCTGGAAGCCGGACGCGCGCATCGCCGATTCGATCTCGGGCAGCTGGGAGGGCAGCCACATGCCTTCGTCGGCAAGGACGGCGGCGGGCAGCAGCAGGGCGGCGGCGAGGGCCGTGGCGATGGAGCTCGGGCGCATGGGATTACCGGTGGTCTGGACAGCCCCCGACCATAGGCCGCGGCGGCGGCCGGGTGCAAATGTCAGCGGTCATGCCCCAGGTGGCGCGCCGTGGCGGCGGTACAATGGGTGTTTCGACCATCCGACCGGCCCAACCATGTCGCAGTCCCAGCAGTCCACCATTCCCGCCACCATGAAGGCACTGGTCAAGCGCGAGCTTGCCCGCGGCATCTGGATGGAGGAAGTCCCGGTCCCCGAGCCCGGCCCCAACGAGGTCCTGATCCGCCTCGAGAAGACCGCGATCTGCGGCACCGACCTGCACATCTACCTGTGGGACGAGTGGGCGCAGCGCACCATCCCGCAGGGCCTGACCATCGGCCATGAATTCGTGGGCCGCGTGGTGAAGCTGGGTCCGGGCGCGACCGGCTACGACATCGGCCAGCGCGTCTCGGCCGAAGGCCACATCGTCTGCGGCCAATGCCGCAACTGCCGTGCCGGTCGCCAGCACCTCTGCCCGAACACGGTCGGCATCGGCGTCAACCGCAATGGCGCCTTCGCCGAGTACATCGTCATGCCGGCCAGCAACCTGTGGCCGATCCCGGACGCGATTCCGTCGGAGCTGGCGGCGTTCTTCGATCCCTACGGCAACGCCGCGCACTGCGCGCTGGAGTTCGACGTGGTCGGCGAGGACGTGCTGATCACCGGCGCCGGCCCGATCGGCGTGATGGCCGCGGGCATCTGCCGTCACATCGGTGCCCGCAACATCGTGGTCACCGACGTCAACGACTTCCGCCTGAAGCTGGCCGCGGACATGGGCGCCACGCGGGTGGTCAACGTCAGCAAGACCTCGGTGAAGGAGGTCATGGCCGAGCTCAACATGGACGGCTTCGACGTCGGCCTGGAAATGAGCGGCAACCCGACCGCGTTCAACGACATGCTCGACTGCATGTACCACGGCGGCAAGGTCGCCCTGCTCGGCCTGCTGCCCAAGGGCGCCGGCATCGACTGGGACCGGGTGATCTTCAAGGGCCTGGTGCTGCACGGCATCTACGGCCGCCGCATGTACGAGACCTGGTACAAGATGACCCAGCTGGTGCTGGCGGGCTTCCCGCTGGAGAAGGTGCTGAGCCACCAGCTGCCGGCGGACGAATTCCAGAAGGGCTTCGACCTGATGGAAAGCGGCAAGTCGGGCAAGGTGGTGCTGAGCTGGTAGCCGGTCCGCGCGAAGGCAGGTGGCGCCGCCAAGGCGCGACACGCCGTGAATACGTCCATGTAGGCTCTCGGCGGCATCCATGCCGCCGAAGGTCGCGCCTCGACGGCGCCACCTGCCTTCCCCATCGTTGAGGTGTCCTGTGTCCCTGACCGAACGCTACAGCCAGACCCTGGCCGAAATCCGCGAACAGGGCCTGTTCAAGGCCGAGCGCATCATCACCAGCCCGCAGTCGGCTGAAATTGAACTGGCCGACGGCCGCAGGGTGCTGAACTTCTGCGCCAACAACTACCTCGGCCTGGCCGACCATCCGGACATCATCGCCGCCGCGCGCGATGCCCTGGACACGCACGGCTTCGGCATGGCCTCGGTGCGCTTCATTTGCGGCACCCAGGACCTTCACAAGGAGCTGGAGCAGACGATCTCCAGCTTCTTCGGCAAGGAGGACACCATCCTCTATGCCGCCTGCTTCGACGCCAACGGCGGGCTGTTCGAGCCGCTGCTGGGCGAAGGGGACGCGATCATCAGCGATTCGCTCAACCACGCCTCGATCATCGACGGCGTGCGCCTGTGCAAGGCCAAGCGCTACCGCTACGCCAACTGCGACATGGCGGACCTGGAAGCGCAGCTCAAGCAGGCGAAGGCCGACGGCGCGCGCACGATCATGATCACCACGGACGGCGTGTTCTCGATGGACGGCTTCATCGCGCCGCTGGACGAGATCACCGCGTTGGCGGAGAAGTACGGCGCGCTGGTCCACATCGACGAATGCCATGCCACCGGCTTCATCGGCGCGACCGGACGCGGCTCGGCCGAGGTCAAGGGAGTGCTGGAAAAGATCGACATCATCACCGGCACCCTGGGCAAGGCCATGGGCGGTGCGCTGGGCGGCTTCACCACGGCGAAGGCGGAAGTGATCGAGCTGCTGCGCCAGCGCTCACGGCCCTACCTGTTCTCGAACTCGCTGCCGCCACACGTGGTGGCCGCGGGCACCAAGGCCTTCCAGATGCTGGATGCCGCGGGTGAGCTGCGCGAGCGGCTGGGGGAAAACACCGCCTACTTCCGCGAGCGCATGGTCGCCGCGGGCTTCGACATCAAGCCCGGAACCCATCCGATCAGCCCGGTGATGCTGTACGACGCGCCGCTGGCGCAGCGCTTCGCCGAGCGCCTGCTCGAGGAAGGCATCTACGCGATCGGGTTCTTCTTCCCGGTGGTACCGCAGGGCCAGGCGCGCATCCGCACGCAGCTGTCGGCCGCACACACGCGCGAGCACCTGGACCGGGCCATCGACGCCTTTATCCGCATCGGGCAGGAACTGGGCGTCATCAAGGGCTGAAGCGCGCCCAGGCCGCGGCGCAATGGCGCCGCGGGCCGTCGCGATCCGTGGCAGGACTCAGCGCGGCTCGGAGCCGTCGTCTGCAGGGACCCCGGCGGGCGGAGCTTCGACAGGTGGAGCCTCCGCGGGCGGGTTGTCGGCGGATGGGGCTTGGGCGGGAACGCCTTCAACGGGCAGAACCACCTCACCGGCCGGGGCAGCGACAGTGCCGTCGGCAGCGGCCGCAGCAGCAGCCGGGACCGGAGTCCTGCCGCGCGCGATGCGAACGCCGCGCGTCTTCATCCAGGCATCGAACTCGTCGGCGGTCATCTGCCGGCCGTTCTGGTTCATGTCGAAACGCCAGGGCGTGTTGTCGAATTCGGTCTTGGGCTTGTAGGCGCCGGGATCGTTCGGATCCGCCACGCTGGCGGGCGCTGCGATCGCCACGTTGCGGCAGCCTTCGATGCGCCGGCGCACCAGCACTTCGTCGACGGTCTGCGACTCGTCGTATGCATGTCCCAGGACGCCGCTGTTGGCGCCGAGCATGTACGAGGGCGCGACCAGTTCGGCCGCCAGTGGCGCAAGCACCGTGACCCGCTGCGCGGCCACGCCCGCGCTGGGCAGGCTGCCGCAGTCGATCGCCGCCAGGGCCATTCCCGGAACCAGGAGGCCCACCGCCGCCACACCCATCAACGCTGACCGCTTCATCGCTCTTGCCCCGCTTCCTCGTGCACAGGGCGGGAGTCTAGCAGCCTCCAGACGCACGAAGCCCGGCACAAGGCCGGGCTTCGTGGTGTCACCTGTGCCGACGTCCTCAGTTCTGGACGTTCAGCTCCGTGCGGCGGTTGCGCGCGCGGCCGTCCGGGTTGTCCGAACCGTCGTCATTGGTGTTCGGCGCGATCGGGCGGCTCTCGCCGTAACCGGTCGGACCCACCATGCGCGACGAATCGATGCCGTTCGAGGCCAGGTAGTCGTACACCGCGGTCGCGCGGCGCTCCGACAGCGACTGGTTGTACGCGTCGGTGCCCTTCGAGTCGGTGTGGCCAGCCACTTCGACCTTCAGCTCCGGGTAACGCTTCAGGATCTCGATCGCCTCGTTGAGGATCGACACCGCGTCCGGACGCAGGGTCGACTTGTCGAAGTCGAAGTTCACGCCCTTCAGGTCGATCGACACCGGCACCGGGCAGCCGTCCGGACCAATCGTCTGGCCAGGCTGCGAATCCGGGCAGCGGTCGTCGCAATCGTTCACGCCGTCACCGTCGCTGTCCATGTCCGCGCAGCTCGGGGCCACCGGCGCCGGGGCCACCGGGGCGGTCGGCTCCGGACCCAGCGGGATCACGACGCCAACCGAAGCCAGCACGTCGCCGAACCAGTCTTCGCTGGGGGCGCTGACGCTGGTGTCGTCGAAGTCGGCACGGTAGGCCAGCTCGGTGCGGATCTTGACCCGACCCGTGCCGCCCTGCGCACCCACGCCAACCTTGGCGGCGAAGTTGCCGTCTTCGCGCTCACCCGGCGAAACCGGGCTCGGGAACGCGTCGTACTCTTCTTCCGAACGCTGGTAGCCCACGCCCATCAGCACGTAAGGCGCCCAGTTGCGGCCTTCGGCCAGGAAGTGGCGACGCAGGTCCAGCGAAATGCCGTACTGGCTCCAGTTCAGGTCCTGGTTCGCGTCGTTGTTCGGGTTCTGGTAGTTCAGCTCCGCATCCAGCGACCACGCCGGGGAAATGAACTTGCCGAAGCCAAGCGTTGCGAACGGCGCATCGCGCGTACCGCGGTCATTGTCCTGCAGGTTGAAACCGGCGCCACCGGTCAGGTACCAGCGGTCGTCGAAATCCTGGGCGGAAGCCACCTGCGAGAAAACCAGACCTGCCAGAAGGGCAGTGCTCAACACGCGAATTTTCATAATTTGCTCCTAAACCAATCAGGAATGAGTCGGGGGAAGGCGGTGGGCATGCGGGGCCAGGCCACCGGCCCGCCCAACCTGCCAGTCGCGGCGTAATCATACACAATTCAGGCAGATGTTAACCATCCATTAAAACGAAGCCCGGCACAAGGCCGGGCTTCGTGGTGTCACCTGTGCCGACGTCCTCAGTTCTGGACGTTCAGCTCCGTGCGGCGGTTGCGCGCGCGGCCGTCCGGGTTGTCCGAACCGTCGTCATTGGTGTTCGGCGCGATCGGGCGGCTCTCGCCGTAACCGGTCGGACCCACCATGCGCGACGAATCGATGCCGTTCGAGGCCAGGTAGTCGTACACCGCGGTCGCGCGGCGCTCCGACAGCGACTGGTTGTACGCGTCGGTGCCCTTCGAGTCGGTGTGGCCAGCCACTTCGACCTTCAGCTCCGGGTAACGCTTCAGGATCTCGATCGCCTCGTTGAGGATCGACACCGCGTCCGGACGCAGGGTCGACTTGTCGAAGTCGAAGTTCACGCCCTTCAGGTCGATCGACACCGGCACCGGGCAGCCGTCCGGACCAATCGTCTGGCCAGGCTGCGAATCCGGGCAGCGGTCGTCGCAATCGTTCACGCCGTCACCGTCGCTGTCCATGTCCGCGCAGCTCGGGGCCACCGGCGCCGGGGCCACCGGGGCGGTCGGCTCCGGACCCAGCGGGATCACGACGCCAACCGAAGCCAGCACGTCGCCGAACCAGTCTTCGCTGGGGGCGCTGACGCTGGTGTCGTCGAAGTCGGCACGGTAGGCCAGCTCGGTGCGGATCTTGACCCGACCCGTGCCGCCCTGCGCACCCACGCCAACCTTGGCGGCGAAGTTGCCGTCTTCGCGCTCACCCGGCGAAACCGGGCTCGGGAACGCGTCGTACTCTTCTTCCGAACGCTGGTAGCCCACGCCCATCAGCACGTAAGGCGCCCAGTTGCGGCCTTCGGCCAGGAAGTGGCGACGCAGGTCCAGCGAAATGCCGTACTGGCTCCAGTTCAGGTCCTGGTTCGCGTCGTTGTTCGGGTTCTGGTAGTTCAGCTCCGCATCCAGCGACCACGCCGGGGAAATGAACTTGCCGAAGCCAAGCGTTGCGAACGGCGCATCGCGCGTACCGCGGTCATTGTCCTGCAGGTTGAAACCGGCGCCACCGGTCAGGTACCAGCGGTCGTCGAAATCCTGGGCG